>NZ_JBBOZH010000002.1:0-1002833 GCF_038008505.1 Paenibacillus sp. FSL H7-0735
CAAACTCTCCAATTAGTATTGAAAAGAGCGATGTGCTCATTTTGAAACTGACGATTCATTAAATGAATCTTTTTTAAAAATTAACGCGTTCCATTTGTTCAGTTTTCAAAGAACTTGCTCCTGGCATTTCGACATCCAATGTCTCTTGCACAGGAATTAGAGTATATCATGTTTGTTTCTATCTTGTCAACTTATTTTTTCATCGCTTGTGTTTCGTATGTGCGATGCGTCGTAAGCACAAGAGATAATATACCATGCTGTCATTGAGTTTGCAAGCTTTTTTTGAAATAAAAAAATCATTCGTATAAATAACTTCGAGACAACACAAATTGATACCATTCATCCATTATTTGTGGCTAAATAGAATTTATCGTATTCGCCAATCTTACCTTCTAACTATCAGTACAGAGAGGAGTCAAAATGAAGACCAAACCTACAGACGCTGCGTCCACGGTAGACAGCAAGGACAAAGAGCAGCGTAATCTGCAGCAGGCAACGATTTATAAAATTTTGTTAGCTGTCAGTTCTGTTCATTTATTTAATGATTCTATACAGGCAGTCATTCCAGCAATCTTCCCTATTCTCAAAGATAATCTACTGCTCTCTTTCGCCCAGATTGGATGGATCTCATTCGCTTTAAATATGACGTCATCAGTAATCCAACCCGTCATTGGATATGCTGCAGACCGTAAACCCCGTCCTATATTATTACCACTAGGTATGTGCAGCACATTTTTAGGTGTACTTCTATTGGCTTATGCCAATAGCTATTTTTTGGTCTTATTCTCGGTTATCCTGATCGGATTCGGTTCAGCCACCTTCCACCCAGAGGGTATGCGTGTTGCTCATATGGCCGCAGGTCAGCGAAAGGGATTGTCGCAATCTATTTTTCAAGTGGGCGGCAATGCTGGACAGTCCCTTGGTCCAATGCTTACGAAATGGGTATTCATCCCCTTTGGCCAGATTGGTGCCCTAGGCTTCACGATCGTCGCGGCTGCCGGAATCGCTGTTCAGACCTATGTAGCTCGCTGGTATAGAGAAATGCTAGATGCCGGTTATACCTTTCATAAAAAATCAACAGCACGAGCAATCGACCCCGCCCGCCGAAAAAGCATACGAACAGCAACGATTATTCTTGTATTCCTAGTCTTTGTTAGGTCTTGGTATGGCGCTTCTATCGGTAGCTACTACGCCTTCTATCTAATGGACAAATATCAAATGACACTGGATAAAGCCCAAATCTATATTTTTATGTATTTGGCTGCTGGCGCAGTGGGTACATTTTTTGGGGGTCCGCTGGCTGACCGTTTTGGACGGCGTAATCTCATCTTACTGTCAATGGTCGGAACCGTCCCCTTTGCGCTTGCTCTACCCTTTGTAGGTCCATTATGGGCGGCTGTATTGCTGCTGATTGGCGGTTTCATACTTCTGTCCAGCTTCTCGGTTACCGTCATTTATGCTCAAATGCTATATCCGGGCAACATTGGCACAGTTTCAGGTCTGATCACGGGACTTGCTTTTGGACTCGGCGGGATCGGCTCATTAGTCCTCGGCAACCTCATTGATAGTATCGGGATTGCTAAAGTGTTCATCGCTTGCGGCTTCCTCCCGCTGCTTGGGTTTCTTGCCTTGCTTCTTCCTAGAGATGAGAAATTAGAAGAATGGGCGGCGCAATAACTTCTCAATGATCACTTAAGGCTTTACTCATTACTGTAGAAAATAGAGCGGCAGCCTTCCCGCTGCCTTCAGTCATATAATTATCCTGATTCGTACGATCAAAACCCATCCATACCGCAGCTGTCCACTCCGAAGTATAGCCTACAAACCAAAGATCCCGATTGGCTTTCTTGCTCACGCCAGCCAAGTCCAATTGGGTCGTACCGGTCTTTCCCGCTACTGGTCTGTTCATCTGCGCTTTTTTCCCTGTTCCTTCATTAACAACATTGCGTAACATAGCCGTCATCGCTTCTGCGGTACGCGGCGAGATTACCTGACTTGATTCAGAGGGATGAGTATACAAGACCTTCCCTTTTGAATCCGTTATGGAGCGCACCATATGAGCCGCATTAAATTTGCCTCCACTAGCAAAGACACTGTAGGCCTGGGCCATTTTTAGTGGAGAAACCCCATTATGAAGCCCCCCCAAAGCTATAGATAAATGATTGTCCTCCTCCGTCAGTACAATTCCTAATTTGGCGGCAAATTGCCGCGCAGAAGAGATTCCAACCTGCTTCAAAAGCCATACAGCTGGTGCATTGATGGACTTTTGCAAAGCTGTGTTCATTGTAACCTGACCTTGGTATATACCGTTCAAGTTCTCAGGCTTATAGCTGCCATAAGCAACTTTACGGTCGGACAGCATACTATTCGAGTTGAATTTCCCGCTCTCGAGTGCAGGTCCATAATCAATGATCGGCTTAAAACTGGAACCAGGCTGACGTGCATCAATAATAGCTCTGTTCAAATTGCCCTCGTTTTGATCTCGCCCACCAATCAACGCCACTACTTCTCCTGTACGATGATCCATTATGGTCATAGCTGCTTCTACCTGCTGATCTTTTCCGTCAGGTGGAAATGAAGCCTCTTTGAGAACGGCCTGCTCAAGTGCCTGCTGTGCTTTGATGTTCAAACCTGTAACTATAGTGTAGCCGCCTGTACGAAGCTCCTCTACGGATTTCCCTGTGATCTGAGCCGCTTCCTTAAGGGCGGCATCCACATAATACACTCCGGCAACCCCATTTTCGACCGCAGCTGGAGGCTGATATTGTTTATTCAGAGCTTCCTGCATTTGCTCATACGTGATTAGTCGCTGATTGAACATCATCTTTAGCACTAGATTTCTTCTCGTTTTGGATAATGCACTATTGTCTACTGGGTTATAAATAGAGGGGCCTTTAGGGATTCCCGCCAGAGTGGCTATTTGCCAGATCTCCAATTTTTTCAGAACAGACACGCCGAAGTAACGCTTCGCTGCTGCTTTTACTCCATATTGTCCCCGCCCCATATAAATCTGATTGAGGTACAGCTGCAAAATCTCACGTTTCGTCAGTCGCTGCTCCAAGGCAAAAGCAATAGAGGTTTCATTTAACTTACGCAGCATATTCTTATCTCTGTTCAAATAAAGATTGCGAGCAAGCTGTTGAGTAATACTACTGCCACCTTCTGATAAACTCATGTCCAAGATATTTTTTAAGAAAGCGCGTGATATCCCTTTATAATCGACCCCTTGATGGCTATAAAAACGGCGGTCTTCTACTGTTAAAAAGGTATTTATCAATAAAGCCGGCATCTCCTCAAGCTCTGCTGTAAGCCTATAACCCGAGCTCGGTAGCGGAGTCATTCGTATAACTGTTCCATCTGAAGCTGTGATGATGCTTGATTCTGGCAATTGCAGCCTATCCTCATGCCGGTTAAGTACGATCCCCCCATACTGGTATACATAAAACAAAATCAAAAGCGCCAATACCGTACTAATAACACTCACATCAAATAATAGGTACCCTACTCGCAATATCCGGGTGCGTGCATTCCATCTGCTCATGATTCGATAATCAGGTTCTCCAGGAACCGCTCCATACTGCGCACTTCATCATTCGTTGCTGCAAGAAGTGTATGTACTTCCGCCTCATCCTCTTCAACCTCACGGAGGGTGCGAAGTATCGCCCTAGTCCTTATTAATAAAGCTACTGCTGGTGTGTCCTCTATCCGCTTTGAGCTTGCATCCCTATCTGGAACTTCTATTCTTTGCATTCGATTGAGGTTAGCAGCAATTTCACCTATTTCTCCTCCAGAAAGAACCTTGATGTTCTGAGCGACTCCTTTGTCTGCCAGCTCCGAGGTTCCCACCACTAGCGAGCGCAAATCATCAGCTATTTTCTGTGAACGAAGAACATACAGCCCACCGAAGACTAGAATAAATAGAAGGATGGCACTAGGGGTTTGACCCAAATGATTAATAACCCAATGAATAAGCCGGACAAAAAAGGCTTCTGATTGGCCCGAATAATGAGAATACAGCAAAGCGACAGCCCGCTGGACAACAAAAAGAAAGGCAGCACTCAAAAGAGCGCAACCCATAAAAATATATAAATAGCTGATACGAACCGTCCGAAGTTTTGGCATGGTAGTTCCCTCCTTGTGCCACAAGGATAACTTCCAAATCTTAAGAACCCGCCAGAGTTTTCTTAAGATTCTATGAAGAATGGGAAACGGGTAATAAAATCCGTGCGAAGAGATGTACTTTCTACATAAATAACGCCATTGTGGCGTTCGATGATACTTTTGGCAATCGCAAGTCCAAGCCCTGAGCCGCCTGTATGCTGTGAACGCGACTTTTCTGCCCGATAGAATCGTTCAAAAATAAAAGGGATATCACTTTCCGCAATCCTCTCTCCGAAGTTGCTAATACGGACCACAGCATCCTTTTCCTTTTTACTGAAACCTATCTCCAATTTCCCGCCGCTTCTGCCGTAACGGATCGCGTTAGTAATCAGATTTTCATAAGCACGTACTAATTCTTTAGGCGAAGCCTCTATCCATAACTCATCAGCAACGTCCTCGATCTCATAGAGCATATCCGCCTTTGTTAGTTCAGGAACTGACTCCTCCGCCAGCTGCCGTATGAAGGCCTTCAAATCCAATCTCTGCATAACCAAAGGGTACTCTCCACTATTTACACGTGTGTATTCAAAAAGATCATCGATCAGTTTACGCAGCACCAGGGATTTGTTGTAGGCTATATCCACGTAATACCGTATTTCCGCTTCTTCCTGACATCGATCTTGTTCGATGTATTCCAGAAAACCCAAGACAGAGGTAAGCGGGGTGCGTAAATCATGGGAAACACCTGTGATCAAGTCATTTTTTGCATTTACAGCTTTACGTTCCTCCTCTATGGAGTGCTGCAAACGCTCAGCCATTTCATTAATATTCTCAGCCAGCACACCCAGCTCATCCGTGGTTCTGACTTCAATTCTATGGGACATCCCGGAGCTTGTAATTTCTCGAATCCCTTTCGTGATCTCTTCCAGATACAGCACAACTTTACGAGTGTAGATAAAAAAGAATAATAAAAAGCTGATAATACCCGCTGCTGTCATTAGTGGCATAGAACCAATATGATTAATAATCCAGCGCAGTATGCGTGAATAGGGCGCCGACTCTGAAGCCGGATTTAGATAGATCATAAAGTTGACGAGTTGGTACCCTGCCATAAGCAGCAAAGCGCCTGAAAGCACACTCAGCAAAAAAGCGAACATAAACTTCCAGCGAATCGTCGTTATATATTTAGAATTCAAGAAGCCTCACCTAATCCTTTCAGGAAGGTCCGTCCAATTTATAGCCAACTCCCCAGACGGTTTGTATGTAACGTGGGCGTTTCGAATCGATTTCGATTTTGTCTCGGAGATTACGAATATGTACCATCACTGTGTTACCGCCATCTAGAAAAGGTTCATTCCATACCTTATTGTAAATTTGCTCCAAGCTAAGCACTTGACCTTGGTGTCTCGCCAAAAGCTCTAGAATAGAGAATTCCCGCGGAGTCAGTTTAATCTTCTGCTGGTCTACATACACCTCATGCTTAGACGTATCTATAGTCAGATCCTCAAAGCTTAGTTTGCTGTCGTTTCCCAACGTATTACTATCCTTATTAAATCCGTGATAACGGCGCAGCTGTGATTTTACTCGTGCCACAATCTCCAAGGGATTAAACGGCTTGCCCACGTAGTCATCTGCCCCCAGGCTCAGGCCGGAGATTTTGTCCATATCTGTATTTTTGGCTGATAGTATGATAATTGGCATTTTCCGCTCTTCACGGATCTTCATACATGCAGCTAGCCCGTCCATTTTAGGCATCATGACATCAAGAATAATTAGGTCAACTTCCTCTTTCTGCAGACATTCCAGCGCTTCCATTCCATCATAAGCCTTTAGCAGTCTATAGCCTTCATTACAGAGATAAATCGTTAACAGTTCTACAATTTCCTTCTCATCGTCTACTAACAATATCGTTTCTCTCTTCACAGGAAGGGTTTCCTTTCAAATATAGTAATAAATATCTATAGCCTATATATTAGCAGATCATCCGAATTTTTTTTCTAAAAAAGAAACGTTTAGTTGTATCCACGCAAAAAAGGCCCCTGCTCCTCTCGCATTTAAACGAAATGGAACCGGGAACCTTTTGGAATCGAATATAGTTTGTTACTTACATATCCAACAAGCGAATTAGCTCATCTTCATCCTCAATGACTTGAATGCCTAACTGCTGCGCTTTAGCCAGCTTACTGCCAGCTTTTTCACCAGCGATAACTAAATCCGTCTTCTTCGACACACTTCCGGACACCTTTGCTCCGAGTGCTTCCAGACGTTCAGCTGCTTCATCTCGGGTAAGCTTTTGCAAGGAACCGGTCAATACGACCGTTTTGCCACTAAAGAAGGAATCGGTATTAACAGGACGTGGTGCCTCAGGAGCCTTCGCTTCCACACCCAACGCCCGCAAGCGGGAAACATTAGCTACTACAACTGGATCTGCGAAGAAGCTGACAATGCTCTCGGCGACAATCCCACCAATGTCTGGCAACTCAGCGAGCTCCTCGGCTTTGGCCTGCATCACAGCATCCAGATCGCGAAAATGATCAGCCAACATCTTCGTCGTTGCTTTACCTGTGTTAGGGATCCCTAACGCAAAGAGAAATGAAGCAAGATCTCTACCTTTGCTATCTTCTAAAGCTTGCAGCAAATTCTGTGCTTTTTTCTCACCAAAACGGTTCAGCTGTACGAGCTGCTCAAAGTTCAGTTCATACAGATCCGCAGAGTCATGTACATTAAGCTCATCATAGAGCTGACCCGCCGTCTTCTCACTGAATGTCTCAATATCCATCGCATCACGCGAAGCAAAGTGGGTAATCCGACTGATAATCTGCGGCCTACAATTCAGTTTATTGTTACAGAAAAGATGTGCTCCGCGCATTTCTAACGGATATCCACAAGCTGGACAATCCTCAGGGAAAATAATCTCTCCACCGTCATTCTCCTCTGTTACCTTGCCGAGAATTTCTGGGATAACATCATTGGAACGACGAATAAAGACCCGCGAACCTAGGGCAAATTTCAAGTTTTTGCGCTCAATATCACCCACATTATTCAGGGTGCAGTTCTGAACGGTAACTCCAGCAAGCTCTACAGCCTCAACCCGAGCCAGCGGAGTCACTTTACCTGTACGACCTACATTCCAGCTAACGGACTCCAGCACGGTCGTCGTTTCTTCGGCTTCAAATTTATAAGCTACTGCCCAACGTGGGAACTTGTCAGTGTATCCAAGCACCTCACGGATTCTGAAATCCGTGACCTTAATTACAGCCCCATCAATGAGGTAATCGAGACTCGAACGACTCTCCTCGATTCCAGCAAGCTGCTCAGTTACATCATCAAAATCATTGCAGTAGGTCAGGTATGGGTTCACTTTAAATTTGTTATTCCGCAGAAAATCCATCATTTCCTGATGATCAGCGAACTCCGCACCTTCTGCAAAGCCTACATTATAGAAAAAAGCGTTCAAACGGCGGTCCGCAGTAGTCTTAGGATTAAGATTACGCAGTGCACCTGCTGCTGCATTACGCGCATTCTTCAGCGGCTCAGCAGCCCTTGTATTATAATCAGCCAGCACAGACAGATTCATAATCCCTTCACCCTGAACCTCAATGACCCCATCCTTGAAGGGAATCGTCAATGGAACGGATTTGATGGTCTTCACCTGTGCAAGTATTCCTTCGCCAACTACACCATTGCCACGCGTCGATGCCTGTTCGAGAACACCATTACGATAGGTTAAATTCAGCGTTAAGCCATCGAACTTCAGTTCTACTGCATAACAAGGATCAGGAAGAGGGTTGTCTGGATTCTTAAGATTGTATTCATTCACTAACCGGAGCACCCGGGTATTCCAGCTGCGCAGCTGTTCAATATTCTGTGCTTTATCCAGACTCCAAAGCGGTGCCAGATGCCGATGCGGCGTGAAGCCCTTAAGCAGCTCTCCACCTACACGTTGTGTAGGCGAATCCGGTAGTACGAAGCCACTCTCAGCCTCCAGTGCTACAAGCTTGTCGTATAAAACATCGTATTCCTTATCGCTGACTAGCGGTGCATCCAGCGTGTAGTAGTGGTAATTATAATTATTTAATTCCGCAACAAGCTCTTCCATCACATGCATAGCATCCATGCAGGTACATCCCTCCGTCAATAAGTTTCCTAAAGTTAGCGTGGTCTAAATATCCGTTCGTTAATCGTTGTCTGCTATTATTCCACTTTGGTAATCGGTGCAAACCCCGCAAGCAGGCGTTTCACACCCACAGGTGCTGGAAAAGCAATCTGCAGCTCCGTGTCATTCCCGCTGCCTTTAACAGATACAACGGTGCCGGTGCCCCATTTGCCGTGGGAGACCTTGTCACCCGCTTTGTAATCGCCAGCTGCTGCAGCCCCTGCTCCGGTAGCACGCTGTGCGCCTCCGGAGGTCACGGTCACGCTGCTTTTGCTTGCCGCCGCTGACGCCGTGCTTCCGCCGCCTGCCGGCGTAGCTCCGGCGGCTCCGCCTCGGCCGCCAAAGTTCCCACGGCCACCGCTGCCGAATCCGCGTCCGCCGTAAGCACCGCCTACCTCCGCGCCTCCGCGCTGGAAGCGGTCTTGAGTCTTAACGGTATCTTCCTTCAGTTCCTCCGGAATCTCCTCTAAGAAGCGGGACGGTTGGTTCGCCGTCGTCCGCCCAAAGAGCGTGCGCATCCGCGCACAAGAGAGAAACAGTTGTTTCTCCGCGCGGGTGATCCCCACATACGCAAGCCGGCGTTCCTCTTCCAGCTCGTCGTTGTCCTGAAAGGCACGGCTGTGTGGGAACACGCCTTCTTCCATTCCGACGATAAATACCGTCGGGAACTCCAGACCTTTGGCGCTGTGCATCGTCATTAACACAACCGCATCACTACGATCCTCTTCATCATCGTTCACACTATCGATATCTGCGATAAGTGCAAGATCCGTGAGGAAGGAGACCAGCGACTTGTCTTCATTGTTCTTTTCAAACTCCATCGTCACCGATAAGAACTCATCGATATTCTCTAGCCGCGAACGTGATTCGAGTGTATTTTCATTTTGCAGCTCCAAACGGTACTGCGACATCTCCAGTATTTTTTCCGTCAATTCGGTTACAGACAAGAACTCCACCATACGATGCAGAGCTTCAATCATATCGTAGAACTCTACTAGCATATTCCGCGTCCGTCCAGCAAAGCCCAAATCATCGACCGTTTGCAGAACGCGGAAAATAGAAACACCACGTTCACCAGCCGCAGCTGCCAGCTTACCAACCGTTGTATCTCCTAATCCACGCTTAGGAACATTAATAATACGCGTCAGGCTGATATCATCATCAGGGTTAGACAATAAACGTAGATATGCCAGCAGATCCTTGATTTCTTTACGATCATAGAACTTGATCCCGCCAACGATTTGATATGGAATATCTGATTTGATCAGAATTTCCTCTATTACCCGTGACTGAGCATTCGTCCGATACAAAATCGCGTGATTCTGGTAGGCTTGACCTTGTTTCACATTTTTGCTGATTTCTCCGGTTACAAAATATCCTTCGTCATGCTCGGAATCCGCCCGGTACACCTTAATCTTGGCGCCTTCCTCGGAATCGGTCCACAGCTTTTTCGGTTTACGGCCACTATTAAGCGCGATTACCCCATTGGCTGCATTCAGGATATTAGCGGTTGAACGGTAATTCTGTTCTAGCAGAATCGTCTTCGCTTCCGGATAATCCTCTTCAAAATTAAGAATATTCGTAATATCCGCACCACGCCAGCGATAGATCGACTGGTCACTATCCCCTACCACACAAATGCGGTGGTGGCTGTCTGCCAGCATGCGGCACAACATGTATTGTGCTCTGTTCGTATCCTGATACTCATCCACATGGATGTATTTGAATTTCTTTTGGTAAAAATCCAGAACCTCGGGAACTTCCTTAAATAATTCGATAGTCTTCATAATCAAATCATCAAAATCAAGCGAGTTATTGCTTCTCAAACGTCTTTGATACATTTTATAAACCTTAGCAACTAAACCTTCGAAATAATCACCGACTTTTTGCTCATACTGCGCCGGAGTTATCAACTCATTCTTAGATGCGCTAATTATGGCTTGTACAGCTTTCGGTTCGAATTTTTTCGTATCAATATTCAGTTCCTTCATGCAATTACGAATGACTGATAACTGATCTGTAGAGTCCAGAATCGAGAAGTTGGAGGTAAATCCAATCCGCTCAATATCCTTCCGCAAGATCCGAACACACATGGAGTGAAAGGTAGATACCCAAATATCTCTTCCCTCAGGTCCAACGAGCTTAGATACACGTTCCTGCATTTCCCTCGCAGCTTTATTCGTAAATGTAATCGCCAAAATCGCCCAAGGCGGCGCCTTTCGATTAGCAATCAGCCAGGCAATTCTGTGAGTCAGCACTCTCGTCTTCCCACTGCCCGCACCAGCCATAATCAAAAGGGGTCCTTCAGTAGTTTCGACAGCCTGCCTTTGTGGAGGATTCAATCGGCTGACCGCGTCTTGTATGTTAATAAGTTGCATGTGTAACATGCTCCTTTCCAAAAATGAAATTACAAATCATAAGTAGTCCATAAGCTAGCCGCTACTCGAACTGCTCTTGCACCGTCTTTTTAACAGCTAATACCGTACGAATTGCCTGCTCTACATCCCGATAAATAATATTGCCGACAACTACTGTATCACATAGAGCTGCTGCCTGCTCGGCCTCCGCCTCACAAGTAATGCCGCCTCCATAAAATAGTTGGGCTTGCTCCACCATCTCACGCACTATACGTACTGTCTCCATCTCCCCAAATCTACCGCTATATTCAAGATATACTATTGGCAGAGACATCAGCTTGTCCGCAACCTGGGCATACGCAGCCGCCTCTTCAGCATTAATGGTTGTCTCGGCCCCTGTAATCCGCGCAACTGAAGAATCACTGTTCAAAACGACGTAACCTTCCGTTAGCAGCTGATCCCATGGGATCATAAATCCATAACGCTCTATAGCTCGACGATGATGACCTACAATCCAAGCTGGATCGGGTGTATTTAGCACCATAGGAATCATATAAAGATCAAATCCGGGTACAGCAGCTTCAAGTTCGGATACCTCGAGTGCACAGGGCAGCTCAAAACGTCTTACTCTTGATAAGAGATCTACTGTATTCTCATAGGTTACTCCTGTAGAGCCCCCTATCAATAGGGCATCCGTGCCGGACAAGCAAACGGCCTCCAAATCCTCATCAGAAATCATACGATCCGGGTCCAACTTAAACACATGCCGCCAAGGTTTGATCATTTGCTGTACTGATTTCATGAGAATCATCCTTAATTGTCATTTGGGCAAGACAAAACACTCCTGCCGCCGCAAAAGATATAGATCTAGTCTATGCCAGCACAGGAGGTGTGTCAATTTAAAGCGAACAAAAATACGAACATTTTTTCGTATATAAATTTGGGGTCCCTGCAAAGTACCTGAATACGCATCTGAGGAAAGCATCACTTTGCGGGGATATATTAGTGGTAATGAGTGGAGAAAGATTTCAGCGCATACCTTTGAGGTTATTCAAATCATTTTCAGGCACAAAATCACTATAAAATCCGTCTACACCCATACGAGATAGCTCTCTAATCTCATCCTCTTCATCCACTGTATGAACGTATACACGAGCTCCGATATTTTTTAACTGTTTGACAAAACTCTTGGTGGCCCGGCTAACTGGCATCGTAATATCCACACCTGTTTTTTTAACAAACTCAATAACTTGTTCATCCGTATCCTTAGATTGGTACAAGGTGTAAAGCACTTCTGGAAAAGAATACACCTTATTGATCTCATCAAGCATCGGCTGATTGTAGATCTGTGGAACTATCCGCTCCAACAACGCTGGATCCCGACGCTGCGCCGCTTGGGTCAGCAATGTAAATTGCTTCTCTATAAGATCCGGTTGGATTTCTTTGGTATCCGTAACGATATAAGCATCTGGATAATTCTGCATTAGATCAAGCACCTTCTCAATATCAAGGGGAGAGTATATATTCAGGATGGGGCTGTCCATAAATTCCTCGTAATCTAGTGCCACACCCTGTTTATTAGCAGGGAGAACCTCCAACTGACCTAAAAGCTTGCTCATATTGCCTGTCCATTCATGCCGAGCAACCAACTGATCATCCTTCGATAGCAAAAAATCAACTTCAAATACGCGAGTGCCCCGTTCATAGTTAGCGACAAATGCCTCCCAAGCATTGGTATACGCATAGCCGTTGATTCCCCCCATGGCATGTGCAACGATTTTGTGCGCTTCAAAGCCGCTCACGGGTTGCTCTTCCTCTTTGTTCAACGTTATTACAAGAATCATTATTAGTGCGACAATCATTACTACGGTTGCAATAATCTTTTTCTTATTCATAGTTGTGAGTTTCCTTTACAAAGTTTAGATTAGAAAATTAATACCCCGCTCTGCCAGTGGCAAAACGGGGTATTATTAAAATTTCACAAATCTAAATAAGTGCAGGTCTCAATATGCGTTTTTGTTAACGAAGCCGTTGCGAATCGTTTTGAAAATAATTCGAATGTCGAACAGTAAGGACCAGTTCTCGATATAGAAAATATCGTGCTTAATCCGTTCCTCAATTGAAGTGTCCCCGCGCAGCCCATTGCTCTGTGCCCAGCCCGTAATTCCTGGACGCACATGGTGCTTCACCATATACTTCGGAATTTCATCACGGAATTGTTCTACATAAAATGGTCGTTCTGGCCGTGGGCCAACTACACTCATATGACCCAGTAACACATTAAAAAATTGCGGAAGCTCATCCAGACTTGTCTTACGGATAAAGGTTCCAAATCGAGTTCTACGCGGATCTTCCCGCGTACTCCAACCTGTATCTTCTTCCCCGTCCTGCTGCATCTTCATTGAACGAAACTTATACATCATAAAATTACGCCGATTAAGTCCCACCCGTTCCTGCCGGAATATAATCGGTCCCGGTGAGGTAAGACGTACGCCGAGAGCTACGATCAGCATCACGGGAGATATCATAATAATCGCGAATAGAGAGAACACGATATCAAACAAACGTTTTGCCATCTTATTACCCGTCATATCCAGTGGAATATCACGAACATTAATCATTGGCATACCTGCGAAGTTATCAAAGTAAGGACGCGCCGGTAAATAATCAAAGAAATCCGGAATAATCAATGTGCGTACCCCTGCTTTTTCACAGGCCGCAATAATCGAAGGATATTTAGAATGCGCATCGAGCGGCAAGGCTAGAATAACCTCGTCCACAGGCAGCATCTCCAGCATTCCGGATAACTGATCGACCGTTCCCAGGATAGGTTTATACCGTTGCTCCTCAATCCCGTCCCAAGTATGGTAATCGTCTAAAAAGCCAATGGCTTCATATCCAAGCTCAGGATATTGTTCCAAATTGTTGTAGAATCTTTTACCAAGAGTACCTGCGCCGATGATAAGTACGAACTGGCGGTTCAATCCTTTTTCGCGCAAAGATTTAAGCATCTTCTTCAGCACATAACGGTAAAGCATAATGGAAAGAACGTTAAATCCCATATAAATAGCAAGGTAGACACGGGAGATATCAATTTCTTTCACAAAAAACATCAAACCCAGCAGAATAAAAATACCAATTATATGCACTTGAAAAATCTTCAGAAATTCATCGACAAAACGTTTCTTACGCTTAGGCAAATACAGTGACAGGAGTATACCAATTAGAACTGCCACTCCGCCATAAATTAAACTCCAATAAGCGTAAGACTCTACGGGCAGCGTGTTATAGGATTCCATCCATCCGCTCTTGAACTTGATCCACCAAGCCGCTAAAAAGGACAGTTGGATGACAAGAAAGTCAGCAACCATATAGAGCTGTGTCAAAAATTTCTGATTCCGCCGAATCATAATCTCACCTCAGTATTCTTATCGTTACGAGCGCCAGTTTCCGTAGCAGAGCTAAGACTCTGTGCAGGTGATGGAACTGCTTTAGGAAAGATTAGGGCATTCCGCAAAAGGGACAGAGCAAATTTCACACCAACACCAGCATATACTGTTCCATTTATAATACTGTTGTACTTCCTACTATAATGCTTACGATGAAATAAAATCATTGCCCTATGAAATTCATAGACGATCTTGAACGGTCTACGTCTGGCACTGCCGCCCTTAAGATGTACGATGGAGGTCTTCGGATAATAATAAATCTCCCACCCAGCCTCTTTAATACGATAGCACCAATCTAAATCCTCACCGTACATAAAAAACTCTTCATCTAATCCGCCGACCTGATCAATCGTCTCCCGCCGCAACAACATAAACGCACCCACCAGACAATCTATCGGGTAATCAAGATCAGGGTCCAGATAACCTAACTGGTAACCGTTAAACTTCGGTCGATCTGGAAATAACTTACTGAAACCAAAAGCATAATAGAAGGAAGCTGACGGTGTAGGAAATCCACGCTTACACGCTTTATCCAGCGACCCATCTGGCAAAATAATCTTACATCCTGACGCCCCAACATCGGACCGACCATCCATAAAGGAGATCATCGTCTCCAGCGTATCCCTGCGTACCACCGTATCTGAATTGAGCAAAAGCACATAACGTCCGGATGAAGCTTCCATCCCCTGATTATTTGCACGGGCAAAACCGACATTGTCGTTATTTGCGATCAACATGACACTTGGAAACTCTCTACCAATCATCTCTACCGAATCATCATGGGAATTGTTGTCTATCAAAATAATCTCATAGGAATAGTTCGTTTCTGAGTCATATACCGACCTGATACAGTCCATCGTCAGGCGACACGTGTTGTAATTGACAATAAGTATGCTTACATCTACATTCACTGCGTAACGCTCCTGACAAATATAGTAATCTACCGACAATTATTATAACATAAAACCTCCCTGAGAGGAGATGACCTTTCAGGGAGGTTTTACCAGATACTGTTCAATTTACGGGTTTCTTTCTCTCTTTTACGACGGTCTGTATATATTTTCGTTTCTTTTTCAACGCTGGGAGCTGAGTAAAAAAGGATTTCCATGCTACGATTAACTTTGGCTCTCTCAGAAGCATATAACCATGAGCGGCAATTTCATAGGGAAGAGAAACCAAGATTGTCTTCAGCATAGTTCGAGCCGATTCATTCTTGTAGATCATTTTGTAGCGATTAATGTAAGATATTCGTCGGATAAACATCGGTTTGGTACTGCGGCCAGACGTTTTCCACCCACGTTCATGATACCCAATTGCCTCAGCATCATAATATCCCCGCCAGCCGAATAACTCCGCCCTCCAAGCCACATCCACATCTTCCTTATAGGCAAAAAAATCTGCATCGAAAAACTCCCCACCAACACTAACGTCTTCAATCATCCGCCGAGAATACATCGCCGCAGCCCCAGAAACGCCAAATACTGTCCCCGACTGTGTCCATTGTTCTGCTGGCTCACCTGCACCACGGTCAAACGCACGACGTGCCTTGTTCATCTGAAGACCAGTGCTATCTACTGATCCGTGATCAACCTTTAGCAAAAGCTTACCTGTGGCGCTGCCGATCTGCGGGTTGGCTTCCATTTGTGCGATTAGTCTAGAGATATAGTCTGGAGCCAGCGTCAAATCCGGATTGAGAACGAGCACATAATCTGTTTCTGTAGTAGCTATAGCTTGGTTATGAGCTGGGGCGAAGCCTGTGTTTTTTTGATTTTGGATAAGTAGCAGGCTCGTGGGCGCTTCCATGTTAGCTTGTGAATTGAACGGTTCTAAATCCTCTAGTGAATTACTTGAAAAAGCCCCTTTATCGATCGCGTTAAAGAACATATTCACTTTCTCTGCACAATCGTCCGAAGACGCATTATCCACAACAACAATTTTCTCAATAGGATAATCCTGTGCCATTACTGCCTCTAAGCAATCTATAATGTCATCCGCACTGTTGTAGGTCACGATATGTACACTAACTGTTTTGTTATTCATGAGTATCCTCGACTTTGTAATTTCTAATTAACTACCTGCTTCCTTCTTATTATAACGAAAGAACACAAAAAACTCCCGCATCGTTATAAACGATTTGGGAGTTTCAATTGGTGTTATTCTATTCTTTTAGCTCTAAGAGGAAATCTCTCAAGCCTTCACGCCAAGGCCGAATGTCCTCAAAACCATTCGTACGTATCGACAGATGCTCCATCACCGAATTCCGAGGACGTGGTGCAGGTCTCGGAAACTGTTCCGTGGCACACGGTTCAAGCGTAGCAGTGAATTTGAAACCCAAAATATCCTCGGCCTCTACAAAGATCGCCTGTGTAAATTCAAACCAGGTACAAGAGTCGCTATTTGACGCATGGTATACACCATACTTCTCAGTTTGAACAAGCTCAAGCAAGAATCGAGCTAAATCGACTGTATAAGTAGGCGAACCTTTTTGGTCATCGACAACTTGAAGCATTGGCTTTTCTTGACCAAGCTTTAGCATTGTTTTGACAAAGTTATTCCCGTATTTGCCGTACACCCATGATGTTCGTACGATGAAATACTTAGAGGAGAGGGATTGAACGAGTACCTCACCCGCACGTTTCGATTTGCCGTATATACTCTTAGGGTTTGTATTATCATATTCATGGTAAGGCTGTGCTCCCATACCATCAAACACATAATCCGTGCTAATATACACCAGCTTGGCTCCAGCTTTTTCAGAAGCTAGCGCTACATTTCGGCTTCCAGTAGCATTAATTAAATAAGCTGCATCAATATCACTTTCTGCCGCATCTACTGCCGTATGAGCAGCACAGTGAATAACCGCATCCGGTCCAAAACCGCCAATAACTTGGATGCACTGATCCAGATCAGTAATATCCATCTCCTGACGATCGCAAGCCAACACTTCGTGACCTTGATGCTGGAGCAGTAAAACTACGTCCTGACCTAGTTGTCCGGCCGCACCTGTAACAAGTACCTTCATAGCTATTTTACCCCCGTATCAAAATTACAATGAGTCACCTAATCGATCACCATATTGCTGTTCAGCATATTTTTGGTATTCCCCAGATTGAATACGGGTCCACCACTCGCGGTTATTGAGATACCATTGGATAGTTTCTTTAATACCTGTTTCAAATGTATGTTTCGGCTTCCATCCCAGTTCATTCATAATCTTAGTTGGATCAATACCATAACGGCGATCATGACCAGGACGGTCTTGAACATAAGTAATCAAAGAATCAGGCTTGCCTAGTTCCTGCAATACCGTGTTTACAATATGCACATTCGTACGTTCATTATTACCACCAATGTTGTAGACTTCGCCGTTCACACCCTTGTGAATAACCAGATCAATCGCGCTGCAATGATCCTCAACATACAACCAGTCGCGGATATTCATTCCATCGCCATAAACAGGCAACGCTTGATCAGCAAGTGCGCGGGAGATCATCAGCGGAATAAGTTTTTCCGGGAATTGGTACGGGCCATAATTGTTTGAGCAGCGGGTAATATTCACTGGCAGTCCAAACGTTTCGTGATATGCACGTACTAGCAAGTCTCCACCTGCTTTGCTTGCTGAATATGGACTGTTAGGAGCCAAAGGAGTTTCTTCGGTGAATAATCCAGTCGCACCCAGTGATCCATATACCTCATCCGTAGATACTTGAACAAACTTAGTGATACTGTATTTTTTCGCCGCATCCAAAAGTACTTGTGTTCCAAGTACGTTCGTCTTCACAAACACTTCCGGCTCTAAAATACTCCGATCCACATGCGATTCAGCCGCGAAATTAACAACGACATCCACACCCTGGCTAATCAGTTCATCCATCAGAGTAACATCTGTAATGTCGGCCTTCACGAAAGTGTAATTAGGATTATTCTCAATTGCTTTCAGATTCTCTAGATTACCTGCATACGTCAATGCATCTACATTAACAATTTCGTAATCAGGGTGTTGTTGTAACATGTACAGCACAAAGTTGCTGCCGATAAACCCAGCCCCGCCAGTAACTAGCAGTTTCATTTATAGCCCACCTTTTGTTCTTTGAGATTATATTCAAGTTCTTGCTTACCACTGTTAATCAAAGTTTATTTCCGCATCTTTCAGTAATGGATGACGTTGATCCTTATCCGACAATATCGGACTAGAAGTCGGCCAATCAATACCTAAGGTTGGATCATTCCATAATATGCCACGATCATTTTCAGGGGAATAATATTCGTCCACCTTATATAATACTTGGGTGTTAGGCACTAACGTACAAAAACCATGCGCGAAGCCTTTAGGCACCAGTAGCTGACGCTTATTATATTCGCTAAGAATTACTCCCACCCATTGCCCAAATGTTGGAGAAGTACGACGGATATCGACGATAACATCATAAATAGCACCGGATAAGACGCGAATTAATTTAGTTTGAGCTTTAGGGTTTAACTGGTAATGTAAGCCACGCAACACCCCAACCTCTGCAGAAAGAGATTGGTTATCTTGGATAAATTGATAGTTAACGCCAAGCTTGTGCATGATTTCTTCGTTGTAGCTTTCCATAAAAAAACCCCGGTTGTCGCCATGGACAACCGGTTCTAGTAGGCTTGCGCCTTGTAGTTGTAATGTTGTAGCTTTCATAATCACAAATCTCCTTCACATCTAAAGTTTCAGCTTTCCAAATTCCTCACCAAAAACAAGGTCTTGGGCCAAATTGTGTGCCTTAGCTAATGAAGCATGTGTACCTGCATCCGTCCACCAGCCTTGAAGAACATCAAAGGTCAACTCTCCACGTTTAATATATGCATTATTAACGTCAGTAATCTCTAATTCTCCACGTGCAGAAGGAGTTATCGTTTTGATTATCTTAAACACTCCACTATCGAACATATAAATTCCTGTCACCGCGTAGCTAGACTTAGGCTCACCTGGCTTCTCTTCAATGGAAACGATTTGATTGCCATCTAACTCAGGCACACCAAATCGCTTAGGATCTGAGACCTCTTGGATCAAAATCTTTGCACCAGATTTTTGTTCACGGAAATTATCAACATAAGGAGAAATATCATCAGCAAATACATTATCACCAAGGATAACAATCATTTGGTCGTTTCCAACAAATTGTTCTGCCAAATCCAAGGCCTGAGCAATCCCACCTGCCTCATCCTGTACTTTATATGTAAAGCATACACCCATTTCCCGACCACTACCTAAAAGATTAACAACATCACCCATATGTTCTTTACCAGTAACAATGAGTATGTCTGTTACATCGGCTTGCTTTAATTTATAAACGGAATGGAAAATCATTGGGTATTTCCCTACGGGAAGAAGATGTTTATTTGTTACTTTTGTTAAGGGGTATAGGCGTGAGCCTGTACCTCCAGCTAGGATTATGCCTTTCAAAATATCCCTTTTGAATTTTCTTTTAGTTTTGTTTTAGAATTGAATGCCCAATATTTATTCAATGCGAAGTTCAATATAGGAACCACTACTATTGCAATCAACTGGCCTACCATATAATTCATTAGGAAAACATTCTGAACTGTAAATAAAATCAACAAATTTACCACTAGACCAAATGAGGAAACTACAAAATACTTTAAAAAAACTTTGAAATTGAATTTTTTTTTGAATGTTAGAATGCTATTCAAATAATATGATATAAATAAAGAAATAAAGAAACCCAGCGTCGATGATAATAAAGGATTTAATCCCACATATTCTGTCATGAACCACAAAGTGACTGTATGTGCAGTTGTTCCTATTCCTCCTACAAATACATAACTAATAAATTGATTAGTGAATAATTTACGTATTCTTTCTCTAATCATCATTATGATCTCAGATTTTTCATTTTACATTCGCTAGTGTATGTCATTATATTCATATTCTTATTCCCTTTCTTTTGCATCAATTAACTTAGATCTACATTTTATTCCTAAAGCATCTGTTTTCGATTATTATCCTCGAGTTCTTTAATCTGCTTTTTAATCATACCTACTTCTTGAGACATCTGTCGAACTTTTTGTGTTACATTGGAAATTGAAATACTCAAACTGAAAATTATTACCAAACTACATAATATCCCCAGTAAGAACACAAAATTGGATGGTTCCTGAAAACCAAATAGATCGGTGAAATAAAATGCTATATTAGGTACTAGAGAAATGACAAGCATTACTACAACCATAGTAATCCATAATAACGCATACTTTAATTGTAATTCATACTTTTTTATCATATTAATTAATAATATAAGAAAAAAAACAGATAATATTATAAGAAATAACTGTAGCTTGAAGGGAAACATTTATACCACCCTTAGTTAACTTGTTGTTTTCTAGTAGAATCAATAATAATTGCAATCGTAACTTTTATCATATAGTAGACTGATTTAAGTGCTTTGATGGAGGATACTCCTCCCACACGTTCTCTCATTTGAACAGGTATCTCTGCTATTTTATAACCATTTCTGCTTAATGCCATAATTGACTCTGGTTCTGGATAGTCGGTTGGATAGTTATGTGAAAAGATCTTGATTATATTTCTATTACAAGCTCTAAAACCAGAGGTTGGATCAGTAATGTTTTGCTTCGTTAGTAATTTTAATAATTTCGTGAAATAAACTATACCTAATCTTCGAGTAAGGGACGATTGAAACCCCTCTTTCTTTATGAATCTTGAACCAATAACAAAATCACTTTCCCCTTTTAGAATGGGTGTAATTAAATCTTTAATATAACTCGGATCATGCTGTCCATCTCCATCAATCTGAATTGCTATATCATAATTGAACTTATTGGCGTAAAGATAACCTGTTTGTACCGCTCCTCCAATCCCTAAGTTACATGGTAAATTAATAATGTTTACATTATTATTCTCACAAATAGCTGCGGTTGAGTCCGTAGAATGATCATTAATAATAATGAAATCTAGAAGATTATTGTATTTTGATAGTTCAGTTATTAACGATTGAATATTTTCTTCCTCGTTATAACATGGGACTATTCCCAAAATCCTCATAACTTTACCCCTTTCATTTAAGGACTAGGTATCCAATATCTTAATAATAAAATGATCATAGTGTAAGTAAGGGAAAATATACTAATCTTGGGAATCAAAAATGTCATTACGTTTGAGAACTTATCAAACTTCTCGTTGTATCTTGTAGTATTAATCTTAAATAAGAGTAATACAATAATTGATATAGGTATGAAATATCGTCCCTGTACTCCAGAAATCAATCCGAATCCCACACCTCCTATTTCACTTTTAGAGGTCCATGTAATATAAAGTGCAGTTTCCATTAGCACAATAATTAGTATACCTATGCTAGTAATGAAACCTTTTTCCTTAATATTAATATTATCCCTACTTTCTCCCCTGTCAAACAGTACTGTTACTATTAATAGTATGCAATACATTAGTATAAAGAGATAAGGAAAATTGGTATCGAGCCAGCCTAAATTCCCAATGAACCCTATTAAATAAAACTTGAGATTAACAATCAATGTTTTAATTAATATCAGTATATATTCAATTGGGGAAGTAAGTATAAATTTCAGTTGATCCATAGAATTTGTATCAGTAGATATATTGTCTACTCCTAGAAGCATCTTTGTAAAAAAACTCCATACTAGAAAGGATATAACACCAGATACAATAGATATTACAAACCATTTGCACTTTTCCTTCTTACTTTTAAATTTATGTGATGGAATTAAGAGAAACAAAAAAAGCAAGGGATAATAAACTTGTTTAAAGTGAATCAAAACTACCGAAAAAATCACCATATAATATAGATATTTAGTATCAATTTTCTCAACATTATCACTATAGCTAAGTTTTAAAATACCTGATATAAACAAAAATAAACTACCAATAATTACTGAATCATAACTAAGTGAAGATGCCAGAGTTATAGTCATAGGCATTAAGCATAGAAGAAACAATGTGTTTTTCATAAATGGTATTATTTTTATCGAGTAATAACAACATAGCAAAAAGAACAGCAGATTAAAAATCCTACCAGCATATATATAGTTTATAGGAGAAAGGTCGTTATTAGAATTAATAAGTGGGTTATCAATTGTTACTTTTAGTAAGAACATGCCAAATGCTTGTGGAAGAAAAAGAACAGGGTTAGAACGAGAAGTAGAGTATTCTATAAACGTCTCTGAACCTCTATTCACTTTCGTATGGGAATCAATATATTGATCTTTATATAAATATCGTGCATCCATATTTCCCATAAGATATCTCAGTTTATTATCAAAATCAACTATTGATTGAGGAATATAATTCCCAACCACCCCCTCCGGACTTCTTTCTGGAAATAAATGAAACGACGACACTAAAAAAGATTTTTTGAAGTGACTATCCTCATCGGGTGCCTGTAGCGGTGGAACCAAGAAGACTAGTAACAGCCCAAATATTAACCCTAAAGTGAGAAATTTCTTTTCAATTGTATAGCCATTCAATCAATTAACCTCCTAGTTTGTTTTTTAAATAGTCGAATATTGTTCTATTATAGTAAGCCCTAAATACAAGATCCCCCTTTTGTTCATTACCATTGATGTACAGTTTACCATTTTCGTATGATTCCTCATTACTTTTATACACAGTTATTGATTCACCTGGCTCAGTGTCTATCGACTTAATATAAATGCTGTAGATTTTACCCTTAGAGAATTTAATTGGAGGAAATCTAAAATCAAACATCTCATTATCTCTAACACTATCAACTTGAATTTTATTTTCATAAATATTTTTATCTGATCCCATTTCTCTTATACCAATTAATAGACTTCCCTTATTTGTTCTCATATAAGTTGCTAACCTTACAGATATACCGCTTAAGTTGCTTTGATCAGTGTAAAAAGATTGTTCAAGTTCAGAGTTCTTTATAAACTCACCAATAGTACCGTTTTCAACGTCCTGTTTAATATACTCTCTTACAACGCCAATATTACCAACATAAGTATATATCAAAAAAATAATGAATATACTCAGGAGTGTATATTTAAACCATTTCAATTGATTTTTTTTCATAGCATTCTCCGTAACTATCAATTTTAATATCTCGGAATCCATATAATCCCAGTATTTGTTCTAATAGATTCTCCCATTCTCGTTCCCTTGCGATTTCAAGTCCGTTTTCTATTAATTTTCCTCTTAAATCTTCATTTTCACATACCATCTGAATCATTTCTATTGCATTTTGTATATTACCTTGTTCATATAACAAGCAATTTTCCCCATGTTTTAGATATTCTATATTCCCTGCGTTTGGCGCTACGATTGCTATACCGCCCGTAGCCATCATTTCCAAAGGGGGATACGAGAAACTTTCCAAAAGACTTGACTTAATTAAAATATCGCATTGTGAATAAACCATTCCTACCTCATCGTGAGGAACTTTATTTAGAAATTTGTCTACCTTATACCATTCCTTAGGAGCTCCGCTATATGATAAATACCAAATTTCAAACTTATCTTTATCCAGTGTATTCACAATTTTAAAACTTTCATCTACATTCTTATAATGATCTTTAGAATTACCTTCTACCAAGATTCTAATCTTATTTCTATTGAAATCTCTTTTTCGGTAATTAAATAATGACAAGTCTATACCATTTGGTGCAAAAGAAACCTCTCTTTTAAAATCTTCTTTCAACCAATTTTCACACCATTTTGAAATAGTTATATAATTCATATTATTATAGGATGTGTAAGTCAAATTGGCTAAAACACGAGAATAATTACCTGGCTCATAAAAATCGGTCTCGTAATTCTGTACTAAATAATACTTATCCTTTATTTTAGGATAAGTATTCAAAAATGAAGTAGTTGACCAAAGAGTAGCTACACATTTTTCAAAATAACCATGAAAAGCATGACGATGATAGGATATTACATTAATTTCCCCGTCATTATTAATAATATTTTCATCCTCTTCACTCATGGAAATTATTGTAACATCTTTGCCTGAATCTCTAAGTATATTACAATGTTTAATCACTACATTAACCCCACCACTAATTTGGGTAGAGGGCAATACAAAAGCTATATTACGATTTGAATGAGATTCAATAAAATCATAAAGTCTATACCCCGTTTTTGCTGTTGTCCACTTATGAATAACTTCATTAAAAGCTCGTTCTCCAAGTTCATATCGATATTCCTTATTATTGATTAGTTCCGTTAATTGAATTTCCCACTCTTCAAATCGGTCACATAGAACCCCAGTCTCTTTGTTTTTAATAACCTCCTTGAATGCTCCTACATTACTAGCAATTGTAGGAACTTTAACCAAAGCTGCTTCCATCCACTTATTTTCTGATTTTGCTTCATTAAATACTGTACTTACAAGAGGAGCAAGATTAATATCAACACTAGCTATTAATTCCGGTAAATTTGTCCAATCTGTAAATTTTTCAAATATAATTCGATCTTTAAATTCCTTCAACTGGTCTGGCAAATCAAGGAAACCAACAATTTTTAAATATACATTATTATATTTGGTAAAGATATTTTTGACAGAAGGTAATATTAAATCAAAATCCTCATTATGAGTTATGCTTCCACTAAAATATCCCAAGATGACATCGGAATCATTTCTTTTATCAAATTTATTTTTGGTAGCTTGCAACGATAACTCAATCATTTTTTCAGAAGCAACATTTCTATTAATAAACACTTCTTTTACATAAGGACTTAGTTCATTAGCTAGCCTGGCTGTAGTTGTTATCGCATAATCGCACATTGATAGTGTTTTCATTGTACGTTTTACCCCATCCATGTACATTTCCATTTCTTGAGCAGTTAATGTTTCAAGATGTTTTATCTGTTTTACATACTTATAGTCGATAACTAAATCATCAATATCAAAAATGACCGTTTTATTAAAGTATTTTGCTTTATTAATTAATGCCTCAATTGTATCAGTATGTGGACAACGAAAGAAAATAAATGATCTATAGTATCTTACCATATCAACTGTAAGGTCTTCATAATAAACTGTATCGCAGGAGTATCCGTTAAAGTGCAATTGTTCGATCTGATGATCAACTCTGTAACGTTGTGGATGCGGCAAGGTACAACCGTTAATGAACAATATATCTTTAAAAGAGATGTGATTTACACTATTCCTTCTTAACAATTTTCTTTTAGAATATCCGATAGATTTTCTGGCAAATGAATTTACCCCTTCATATTTTATTACCGAAAATGATTTTTTTAATAAAGCATCAATACTCACTCACTATCACCCTTTGACGTGTTATTTATATTTGCTAGCATTTTCTTTTTTGATTGTTTTACGTAAGACTTTCTATGTTCTCCCCCGGCCGTAGAAGTTTCAGAAATTCTCCAATGATAGAGAATTTTGGGGATATGAGTAATTTGACTAGTTAATCGAATTACTCTTATTGCTAAATCCCAATCCTGGACTCCCTCATAACCTACCCGAAAGCCATCCAACCTTTTAATTATTGCTGTCCTATATACAGCAAAATGACAAATATAATTCATATGTTGTATTAAGTGTTTATTGTAATTCCGCTTAAAAAAAGGAAAACAACGCATGCCATCCTTGAGTTTATCCTCGTCACTATATATTAAATCAATATTTTTATTTTCATTTAATCGACTCACTACCTCATGTAGAGCAAATGGAGCCAAAATGTCATCGTTATCAAGTAATGCTGTGTATTCTCCCATTACTAATTCAAGAGCAGTGTTACTGCAAGCAGATATATGGCCGTTTTCTTTTCTGAACGAAATTCGAATACGATTATCTTTTGCTTTATATTCTTCCAGTACAGATTTTACATGTGACTCAGTGGAATTATCATCCACAATACACAATTCCCAATTAGTATAGTTTTGTCTTAGTACAGATTCAATGCATTCGCGCAAAAAAATTTCTTTAACGTTATATACTGGGACAATTATAGAAATAAGCGGCATATAATCAAAAATAGATTCCTTATCTTCATAATTCTCATTATTTTGTATCCATTTTTTATATCCAGTATTTCTCGTTATAAATTCTCTAAAGATAAATAGTTTGATTTTAATTCTAATAAAATATGAATAAACCCTATAATATAGACTAATAAGATATCGCAATTTCATCTCCAAATTTCAATTATATTTTGAGTAATAATAATCACAAATTTCTGTAATGTTTCCCACACTTATTAGCTTACCTTTCTCCAAAATAACTCCTTGACTACACATACTTCTAATTTGGTCAATAGAATGAGAAACAAGTATTACAGTAGTCCCAACATCCACCATCTGTTTGATTTTCTTTTCACATTTCTCTTGAAACTTAAAATCTCCAACTGAAAGAATTTCATCACAAATGAGAACATCGGGAGTTGTTGCTGTGGCTATAGCAAATCCTAATCTAGCGTACATTCCTGAAGAAAAATTTTTAATAGGTACATCGATGAACTCTTCTAGCTCTGAGAATTCAACAATTTCATCAAATTTAGCTTTCATCTCTCTTTTCTTGTATCCCAATACAGCGCCATTTAGGAATATATTTTCTCTTGCAGTTAATTCAGCATCGAATCCAGCCCCTAATTCTATAAGAGGAGCCATTCGCCCAAAAACTTCGACACTCCCAATGGTAGGTTTTAACACACCCGCTATTACTTTAAGTAAGGTACTTTTCCCTGCGCCATTTAGACCTAACACCCCAAAGATTTCACCTTTTCTAATTTTAAAACTCACATCATTAAGAGCCCAAAACTCAGTATAAGAAATTTGACGTTTAAGCTTCTTTATTAAATATTCTTTTAGAGTGCTAATTTTTTCAGTCGTCATATTAAAACACATTGAGACATTATTAATGTCAACAATTACTTCTTCCATTTCCCCGCTCCTTAAATGTATAAGATGAATTTATCTTGACGTTTCTTAAATAAATATAATCCGGCAATCAATGTAATAAAAGCATAATTAAAACATTGTAAATTTAATTCAAATGAAGGAATACGTCCGTAAAGTAACCCTTCTCGAAAATGTGTGACAAAATAAAACATTGGATTACTATAGAGAAGAAAGAGATATTTATCTGGAATTGTTGCCATTGGATAGATGATGGGAGTAGCATACATCCATGCCGTCATCAGTACGCCATATATGTGTTCTATATCTCTAAAGAAAATAACTAAACTGCACAGGATCATTCCAACTCCGATACTAAAAAGAAACAAATAGCCTATTGAAACAAAGCTAAAAAGAATTGTCCATTTCAGATGAACTCCAGTGACAGCACATACGATTAATACTGCACAAAATGAAAAGAGCATATTTACTAAAGAATAGGCAATTTTAGATATGGGAAATATGTACTTAGGAACATATACCTTTTTAATAATTTGCCCCGAAGAAAATATTGAGGTCATAGCCAATGAAGTAGAATCTGAAAAGAAAGAAAACAATACTTGCCCTGTTATTACATATGCCGCAAAATATTCAATATTAAACTTGAACAATTGTTGAAAGACTAATGTAATTATCAGCATAGTAAACAGCGGATTTAAAACACTCCATAATATTCCTAAAGCAGACCTCTTGTATTTAATTTTTATATCCTTTATAACTAGTAGTTTTAATAACTCTTGATATTTCATAAAATTAATAACATACTTTTTAAGTTCGCTCACTGTAAGATTCACCTATTCATCGTTTATTTAACTGCCTGTCATTTATAATATAGATACTACAATTCAGAATATGCTAAAATATTGTCGTACCTACAGGAAAAGGAGATTATAACGTGTCGAAACCAGTATACGGTAAAAACGCCGCTCAGTCGAGAAATGTTGAAAAGATAGCAAGTCCGATATGGGCATTAGTTGTTGGTTTTATTCTATTTTTGTGTTGGACCCCATTTCAAGTGGGATTGTTTAATGGATCGCTAGTAGATTACGAGAAGCCAATATATGTATCCGCACTATTAAGCGCACTGATGCTGCTAGTCTGTGTTGGCTTGAACTACAAAAAATTCAAGCTTGAAGAGCAGAGTGATTTAGTAGCTTGGGCAGCGTTATTGCTCCCTGTGACCTATGCTCTGTCACTGTTTGTCGCAGTTTCGCATTATACGGCGATGAATATGCTGTTCATTCAGTGTACATATGCCGCAGTTTTCATTATAGCCTTTTATCTCATGAAGCAAAAGCAAGTAAATGTTGTCATTCAAAATGCTATATTAGCGATTGCGTATTTTATAGTGGGTTTTGGACTTTTAAATTGGCTAGGCAGTAGTAAATTAGCAGGAAATCTTATAGGTTGGTTCTCAAACACTGTCCGAAATGATGTCTATTTAGATGCTGTTATGACTGACTCTAACGGACTTCGTCTGACTTCGATCTTTCAGTACGCAAACACGTACGCTGCCTTCTTGATGGCCTTTCTATTTGTAGCAATATTCGCGCTTATTCGCTCTAAAAATTGGTATGGAACGTTAACACACAGCTTTATGTTGGTACCTATCATTGTTTCTATCCTACTGACGTTATCTCGTGGCGGCTTAGTCCTGCTACCTGTAGTATTCATACTCCTACTTCTATTCCTAAAACCTGCACAGCAAATCCTTTGGATTCTGCATCTAGGAGTTGCTGGTATTGCTTCGCTACTAATTACAACTCCAGTGACCAATCTGGGCTTAGAGTTAAATACAAATTTCACTTCATCCGCTGCCTTAAAGGGTTGGGGATACCTGCTGGGTGCTTCAATAGTTGTTGCCATTATCGGCTGGGTGATCCAACGTTTCGTATCTCCATGGTTACATATGAAATTGGAGAAAGTGTCGTCCCGTAAACTGACGGGTCTATGGATCCCACTCGGATCAGTTGTGCTGGTAGCCATTGTAGCATTCTTGCTCATTGGTACAAGTGCAAAAAGCATCTTACCCGACAATATGGAGACTCGCCTAGAGAACATCAACTTCCAACAACATAGCGTACTCGAGCGGATTACTTTTTATAAGGATGCCTTGAAGGTGGTTAAGGATTATCCGATCCTCGGTGCTGGTGGAGGAGGCTGGGCATCACTCTATGAGCATTATCAGAATAACCCTTATACAAGCCGGCAGGTGCATAACTTCTTCTTACAATTTCTCATTGAAGTAGGTATTGTTGGATTTATCATCTTTATGAGCTTCATTCTGTATATCTTCTATAAATATATTCGTGGATATGTAAAACGGGATAAGAATGAATTCGAGAATGGTTTCTTCTATTTAATTATTGCTCTCTCTATTCTTGTGCACAGTCTACTTGATTTCAATATGAGTTATGCCTTTATGGGCATACTAGTTTTTATTGGTCTTGCTGGAATGGCAGCTGTTATGGATAGCAAGCCACTGCGGAAAAATTGGGATAAAGCGGGCATCCGTTTTGGATACCTCGCTGTGCTTTCTTTAGGAACCTTGTTCCTAGTGTTCTTATCAATTAGCTATATTGGCTCCAGTAACTCCGCTTTGAAAGCTAAACAATTACGGGGTTATAGCAATTCTTACGAAGAGCTTAGAGCTCCCTTGATAGAGACTTTGAACAAACGCCCAAGCCATCCAGAATCGACAATTTATCTTTCAGCCTTGGATCAGCAGGTATTTAGCCAGACCCAAGAGGAACAGTTCCTTGACGAATCTTACAGTGTTTTAACTCGCGCACTCAAAGATGAGCCATACAACAAAAATCTTCTGCTCCAATTAGTGAGCTACTACGATCTGAAAGGTCAAAGTGACGTCGCCTTGGGTATTTACCGTGACAACGCAGATAAGTTCAACTGGGATATCGATTGGTATGATGCAATAATCAGCCGTTCTTTTGCATTAGGTCAGCAAGCACTTAATCAAAAGGATGAGACAAAGAAACAAGAGTATTTCAATGAAGCGCAAGAAGCATATAATCATGTTCTTGCTGGGATTGAACATCTGAAGACTCTTCCACCAGAACAACTGCAAGGGCGTCCTTTCTCAGTAACGCCAACTATCGCTTTAAACGTTGGCAAAATGCAACTTTTATCCGGACAAGAGGATGCGGCGAAGACCACTCTCAAGCTTAATTCAGATGCTAATTACACGGATATCATGAACAGTGAAACTCCATGGGATATAAATTGGTACAGTTCACTCATCAGCCGTTCATTTGATTTGGGGCAGGCAGCTTATGCACAACAAGATAATCCAGATAGAATAGACAACATGAAAGCTGGCTTTGTTATTGGGCTTTTGGCCTACGATCATGTACTTGCGGATAATGATCCTTCGAAGACATTTAATCCGGATGTGACACTGAAGGTAGGAAAGATGCAGTATATGTCTGGAAAGATACAAATTGCAGCCTCTATCTTAAAAACAGCCTTAAGCCAAGATTTCGCTGATGCAACCAATCGTGAGATTGCCCGTTGGTACCTAGCTGCACTGGCGAAAACTGGTGGCGAGGATCAGGCACTATACGATTCGCTGATCGCAGCTGATCCTGCGGAAGCAGCACAAGTTGAGGCCATTACAAATTCACAATTTTAAAAAAGAATGAAACCCTAAAAGCGCGCCACTGTAATTACAGTGGCGCGCCTTTTTTATTTTATGAGATTTACTTATAGCCCAACCTTAGCTGCTTCGCTCTCGACAAGCTCTTTCATATAACGAAGCAAGTCATCTTTAAGCTCCTCGTGTTGAAGTGCATAATGAATGGTAGTCTGGATAAAGCCCATTTTCTCACCCACATCATGACGTTTACCTTCAAAGTCATAGGCAATAATTCGTTCAACCTCGCTTAGACGTGCTATCGCATCAGTAAGTTGGATCTCTCCACCTACACCTACCTGCTGCTCACCTAGCATATCGAAGATACGTGGAGTTAAGATGTATCGTCCTAAAATTGCTAGATTAGAAGGAGCCTCTTCTCTCTTTGGCTTTTCTACTAGACGATTAGCTTTATATACCCGTTCTGCCAAAGGCGAAGCATCTACAACACCATACCGTGATACTTCTTCCCATGGAACAGGCTGAACACCCACGATAGAAGATTTATACTCGTCATAAACATCTATCATCTGTTTGAGACAAGGTTTATTCGCTTCAACAATATCATCGCCTAGCAGGACAGCAAACGGTTCGTTTCCTATGAATTTACGTGCACACCAAATTGCATGTCCGAGACCTCTTGGTTCTTTTTGACGAATGTAGTGGATATCTGCCATTTCGGAAGATTTACGAACGGATTCAAGCAGCTCCCACTTCTGCTTCTCTGCTAAGTTAAATTCCAGTTCAAAAGAGTTATCAAAGTGGTCTTCAATCGCACGTTTACCTTTCCCTGTTACAATAATAATATCCTCGATCCCGGAAGCAACAGCTTCTTCAACAATATATTGGATCGTCGGTTTATCTACAATCGGTAGCATTTCTTTAGGCATTGCTTTGGTCGCAGGCAAAAAACGGGTACCAAGACCTGCGGCTGGTATAATGGCTTTACGGATTTTCATCACATTAACTCCTTCTGTCGGATACTCTTCCATTCTAAATACTCAGTATGTAAAATGGCATATTTCCTTCAATTATAGCAGTTATAGCAGATTTATGTCAGAGTGTTTGTTATATTTGTATATCTATTCCATCTAAATAAGAGAGACGGCATTATAAACCATTTATTTCTAGAATAAACACTTTGCTGACCCTTACGATATATTATTTAGTATATGCAAATTAGGATGAGGACGAGATCAAATCAAATAAAAAGGGCTAAGCAATACCAGCATCTACCTGGTAGTTACTTAGCCCTTTTTCTTTAACTCTTAACTCTTATTACTTCGCGTTCACCAATTGCCCACGCGTTACGCCAAGTTGGTTAGTAGCCTTTAGGCTCTTCCATACCTGCGTACCAGATATTTCACCACGCAGAGCGCGGCTGTAGAGGCTGATTACCTCAGCCACTTGCTCTGGCGTCTCTTCCAAGAACTCCACACGGTATGAAGATACTCCTAGGTCACGGAAATTGTTCAAATACTCCGCACCAGACTGCTCAACAGCGTTATAGACGGTATTACGGCAGCCTTCATCCACACGAACTGGATGTGACATTCCAATACGGTCTTGCAAAGAAGCACGGTGCTCTTCACAAGGACGACCACAGTTCGTATAGTCAGTGCCTTCACTCATAAAGGTACAGTACACACAGTGTTCAGTATGGAACATCGGCAAATGCTGATGGATAACGACCTCCATCCGGGAAGTATCGCTGTGCTCAAGCAGATCGACCATCTGTTGAATGTTCAAGTCATAGGATGGCGTTACTATGTCACAGCCTGCCTCAAGGAACAAATCCACTGCTTTATGATTGGCGATATTCAATGAGAAATCGCCAATCAGGCGTGGATGCACAGCATACGGTTGCTCCTGGCGGCGGCGCAGATAATAATACAACGCGCCTGTATTACGCACGAGCACAGCATCCGGCTGCAAGCGAAGAATATTCGCGTGGTAGCCGTTCTCGCCCGGCATATGAATGCGCGGCGTGGCCAGCGCTATGCTGGCCCCTGCAGCCCGTACCGCATCTACCGCTGCCGGGAACTGCTTGATAAACTCGAAGTCGGCGTAGATGTTTCTCACGCCGGCCTCGAGCGCAGCCTGCACCTGCGGCAGACTGCGGCACAGCGCGGTGAGCTCCGCTTCACCAGCGCGCTGCGGAGCGACACCCCTGCGGGTGGCGTCGCCGTAAACCTCGATCGCCCGTTTCACGTAGACGGGCGGTTTCGGGCGCTCGCCCGCAAGCAGCTCCACCGCTTGGCGGCGGATGCTGTTCAGCTCGCGCATAGGGACGATGACTTCGCCTTGCAGATGCGACTCCAACGCGTCAAGCTGGAACACGGTCCCGCCCAGGCGGCCGAATTGTTCTTCCAGCAGCGCGGTATCCATCGGACGCTTTTGCGCGGCTTCCAGCGCGAGCTCCGAGTCCACACGGACGGTAACGTTCTTCTGAACGTCCGTCCACCAAGTCGTCAGCTTCTCGCCGACGCAGCCTTGCACTCTAACATGTACCGGAAATACCCGGTACGGCTTTTCGGTTTCATAAGTCTGGCGCAGCGCCTTATCTAACGCAGGGTCATTTGTCTTCCAAATGCGGTCACCGACATTTAGACGACGAAGATCTACATCATTACGACCGGCTACGATGTCGATGATCCAACCTTCTCCGGCTTCGCCTTCCAGCTTCACACCTTTACGACGAAGGTCGTAGACACGACCGCCTTCTTCTTTTTTCGTCGGATCCCCAGCGTCAAAAACAATTCCGTCCCCACGCTTAAGCGGTGCATGAATACGGCAGACCACTCCGTCACGCAGAATTTGCTCAACAGTCCCCAAATATACACCACGGCTTTTTGGGAAAGTCCCGTCTACCAGTTTCTTATTGTTCGTTCCATCCAGGAAACCATGTGTAAACCCGCGGGAGAAGCTTTGTTGCAGCTCACGCACCTCCTCCTTCGAAGGTTTAGACAGATCGCCTTCAAAATACCGATCAATCGCTTTACGATACTTACTAACTACATTCGCTACATATTCCGGGCTTTTGAGGCGACCTTCGATTTTAAAAGAAGTCACACCCGCCTCGATCAGCTCAGGCATTAGATCAATTGCTGCCAGGTCCTTAGGAGAGAGCAAATAAGTTACGTCTCCCATAGGTTTTACCTCACCATCCACCATCAGATCATAAGGCAGGCGACAAGCCTGAGCACATTCACCGCGGTTGGCAGAACGTCCGCCCCACATTTCAGAGGTCAGACATTGACCGGAGTAGGAAACACATAAAGCACCGTGTACGAATACTTCCATCGGCAGGCGGGCTTGCTCCCCGATCGTACGAATTTGTTTCAGATTGTTCTCACGACCTAATACCACACGTTCCAAACTAAAAGGTTTAGTAAACTCGACCGCTTCCGGCGAAGTAATGGTCATCTGTGTCGATCCGTGAATCGGGAAATCCGGTGAGATTTCGCGGATCATTTTGACCAAACCTAAATCTTGTACAATTACTGCGTCCACGCCAGCATCCACGCATGCATCAATCAGTTCTTTTGCATCAGACAATTCATTTTCAAAAACCAGTATATTAAAGGTCAAAAAGCCCTTCACACCATAGCTATGCAAAAACGCCATAATTTCCGACAGCTCGTCCATGCGAAAGTTGTTCGCTCTGGCCCGTGCATTAAACTTCTCTACGCCAAAAAAGATAGCATCCGCTCCGTTTGCTACCGCTGCACGCATGCAGTCCCAATCACCTGCGGGTGCCAATAGCTCCACGTCTTCTCTGCGTATTTGTTGCTCTTTCATTTATATCCTCCCAAACCGCCATTTGACGGGTCATTTCTAGTTGATTAACTTGATAATTGTATCAAATATCACACTTGAGCGCTATGCGTTTACCAACATTTATATAGAATAAAAGTCATAATGCTGTCAGGAAGCTGACTTCTTTCTCTTTACTCCATGAATGTTGTAGAACATGCAACTTTATTGCCCAATTCAGCGCTTCGACAACTAAATGTTGTACATAAAGCATCATTCTCACACTCTAGTATCGACAACCGGTACAAAAAGTTGCAACATTTACAACAATTCACTAGGAATTCCGTGACATACAATAAAATGTTGTATCAAATACACTAATCCACCCTTTAGTTATTCACATTATGCCCAACTTGGATAGCATTGGATCGAAACCTCCTAAAACAACCCTTCCGACAACCCTTCTATCGGTTCATAGTAACAAATATATGTATTATTTATAATAGGCCGCAGGTATCCCTTATCCACTAAACTCTGCAACCATTTACGAGCAGTACGAAAATTAACATCATAATGGTTCATAACATCCTTGGGTCGAATCCCTTTTCCTAAATTCCACGCTAATCGTATAATCTCTCGTTCTAAGGGAGAGGTATAATTCGCCGGACTTTTCTGGATTAAGGAAGGTCCAATAACAGTTTGAAGTAGCATTCGGCAAATCTCAGGGCGGTTCTGAACATCATCAAAAGAAAAATGGATGATTTTCCACCCCATACCTGTTAAAAAAGTTTCTCTGTTTAAAGAGTAGCTGAACCTCTCCCGATCCATATCTTTAACATGGCTCTGAAATCCGTCGCATTCCAATCCAAACCGGCCAAAAGGTGGGAGGAAAGCGACATCAAGAAATTGTGACTTGCGATTCCAATCGTACACCTCATATTCCGGATGCAAATGCTTTAAGTTGCCGAATAGTGGCCACCAGACATTTTTAAGTAATAGTTTCTCAGCGTATTGGTGCCCCCTAAGTAATCTTCCTCTCCGTTCGCCCGTTCTGAGACTCAAATGTCGCTCTAGTAACAACCGATGTTCATTTTCAAAATCCGAATTAATCATTACTTTTCCCCCTTTATACAAAAAAAGAACGCTCCAAGCCAAATCGGCAACTGGGACGTTCTTCGTCTGATTGAATTATACGCTTCTATTCGTGTGTCAGCTACGACATTGGTACTCTTTTAACTACTTGCTGCCTGTAAACCGAAACGATTGTAACGTCTTGTCTAATAGAGCCTGCTGTTCTGCAGTGGCATTGGCATCATTCAGCGTAACGGTAATCATGTAGACCACATCATTTTTACCAAACACAACCTGCTTGCTGCGAAGAGGGATACCATTTTTGATTTGATGTGCAGTTATGATCGTAGCAGGGACATCCGCAAAGGTAGACTCCACTACACTTTCTATACGAGGGCCTTTGGGATCATTATTTTTATTTTGATAAGCATCTTTGAGAACATTAACTGTATAATCTACTGAACCCTCGGATTTTGAGTTGATCTGTAGACGTCCTCCGCTGAAGCGATATTCAATCGACTGTGTCTCAAAAATATCCTGATAAGGTGTCCATAAACTTGGAATATCAATGGCATAACCGTAGGTTTTGGATACTTTGGTTAATGTCTTATTTTTGAGCGTCTTATAATCATCACTAGCGAGTCGCCCGAAGTTCTCCTTCAGCAGATCAAAATCAATGTCAATAGAGGATATGATGGCTTTGAATTTTGCCTTATCGTCATCTTGCCCAGCAGCTGTTACATATTCAAAATAATAACGATACCCATTTTTGAGTATGAGAGCTTGATATTCTGTAGTAACACCGTTTCCGTAATTTAGCTGTAGCTCATTAATTTGTGCGGATACGCCCGAGATCTCCGACTTGTTGCTGTCTTTCAGAATATAAGCATCCGCTACAAAGTTTTCTTTAGTTTTCATTTTCAGATCTTCAGCCCAGCTCTCTAGTGTAGAACCAGCAGGTGCCGAGGTAACTGCCACACTCAGATGACTTCCCTGCTTACTCTCGTAATAGAGATGCTGGTCATCCTTACTCCAATCTGCGGGAACCTGTAGCGAAATCCCATAGTCCTCATTGTACGCGTCACGCAATCCATTTTTGACCGTAGAAAGATCACGGATTTTTTTGTTTTTAGTATCAAAAGAAGGCTGGAAAGAGTTAAGTAATCCTGTGTATTTAGCAAAATCTTTATAATTAACTGCTTTGTTATCCGTCAAATAAATCTCGTAGAGTCGACCTTCAGCATATAACAGTCTACTTTCCCAGAGCGCTCCACTGGAATCTTTACTGATCAATCTAGCATAAGGTATCGCGGCTTTGGGGAACGACTCCCGATCCAATATCAACTCCCCACCTGCCTCGACCTCCCGAACCAGCTGTTCCAGCAGCCCTTCCGCATCTACCGCAACCGCCTGGTCACTTACATGAATCTCCACATAATATAGATTGTCCGCACTTGAAAAGGTAGCCACACTTTCATCCCCACCGCTATTTCCAGCGATCAGCCCAGAGGGATAATTCAGTGTCCATTGAAAATAGCTGTTTCCAATTTGAGTCTTACCAACATCGCTGTCAATCCCAGTATCCTCTGGCGTATCTTCTTCGTTGTCTACAGGAACTAGGGTAACCATAAGCTCACCCCCACTCCCTTGAGTAAGGGTCGCACCTAACACATCAGCCATAAAACGTAGCGGTACCATCAGCACATCTGAAACCATCCGGGGCGCTGAGCCCAGTTTAACTTTGATTCCATCCTTCCAAGCGATATCACTCCCAATCGTCATCACCCCTGAATGAGTACCGTAGGTTACTTTTACAACATCGTTCTGCTCTAAGGAAACATTGCTGCCAAACGTCTTTTTAAAAACCCCAAGCGGGACCATAACCGTTCCGTTCTCCCTATAAGGCCGCTCAATAGCCACCTTCTTACCATTCACCGTAGCTGAAGTACTACCAACTTTTAGACTCAGCTGTTGCTTGTCTCCTTCTGAAGCTAATGCTGTTTGTATGGGTAATATAGAAAATAGCAGTAATACGGCCAACATCGCACAAAATCCTTGCTTTAAAATTTTTAAGCCCATTTACCGTCCCCCTCTCCAGTTTGCTGATCACTCTTCCGCGTGCTCGTCCCCATCCGTTTCATAATCATCTCCGCTTAACAACGGATCACCTTGAGTGAGCACGAGTTTACGGACGACGATATCCCCATCGCTTTGCATAACCAGCCGCACAGTTGCTCCCGGCAGGTAGCTTTTGAACAATTCATTAATATCAACTAGTGAGACCACACGATGCCCGTCGATGCTATATAAGACGTCCTCTTCAGCAATCCCTGACTTGAGTGCTTCTGAAGACACCACCTTCGTGACGGACAGCGGGTCCAGCGTTGGCAATCCCACAACCGTAGACCAGCTTGCCTCCAGCTCTAGCCCCAGACTCGGATGCTGGACCTCACCATATTTTAAAAGCTGGTTCATAATATACTGCACAGTATTCGCTGGAATCGAAAACCCCATATTTTCCACACCCACCGCTGAGTATTTCAGGCTGTTGATTCCCAGCACCTCACCTTTCATATTTACTAGCGGCCCTCCGCTATTTCCGGGATTAATCGCTGTGTCACTCTGGATAAGACGATAAGCCGCATCTACCTCACGGTTAAGACCACTTATAACGCCTACAGTCGCTGAATTTCGTAGAGAAAAGCTAATCGGTGTTCCGATAGCAATAACCTTCTCCCCAACCACTGTTTTGCTATTCGCTGGTATAAACTTGGCGGGCTTTAAATGGGTGGCATTGATTTTGATCAGCGCCAGATCACTAACTTCATCCAGATATGTTTCTTTAACGCTGTAGGTTTTGGAGTCCGAAGTGACTACTATGGCATTTTGCAGATCCTTGATTACATGAGCATTGGTTATAATCCATCCGTTCGATTTCACAATGATGCCGGAGCCATGCGTCAGATTGTACCGATCATCCAGGCCACTATTCCCGCCACTCTCATCTTTGCCGATAATGCCCACAACAGAAGGAGTGATACTTTTAATAATTCCAGGTATCGGATCTTCTGCCGCTGCTTTACTAACCACCTTACTAGTACTATCAAAAGCAAACACCGACTGACTCCATACTCCCGACAGCACTACGCCGCACAGTAATAGACCCAATCCTTTCCTCACCAGCTTCTCCCCAATACTCCTCATTCCTCACCAGACCCTCTCTTTGCAAATGGATAAATTTAACATTATATAATTTGAAAAAAGACGCCTTCAATGCGCCCATGGCGTTAAAGGAGTCTTTTGGTGCAAAGCTGTTCAATTTAGTTCTTTCATTAACTTAACCAATGCATCACCATGGCATAGTCAGAGATCACAAAAACCAGCAAGCTAACGGCTCCAAAACCAATGGCAAATTTGTTCTTCTGGGGAGCTTTCAATAGTCGAACAACCCCGACCAAAATCAAGATGGTAAATAAAATCATAAACACATCAAAGGTATGAAATTTAGACGGTCCTTGCGCGGCAACTTCTGCAAGCAGCATAACCTTACCTCCTCAAAAATGTTGTCAAGCAAGATCCAGTAATCCCCATATCACCTTCTATGTTATCGCTACCATTTGGGCGATGCAATAGGTTTTGTAGAAAAATTATGTATTTGTCGCAAAAAATATATTTTATCCCTGCAAAATCCGTAATATTGATGAGATTAATCACTGACAATTGGGTGCAACATAGTGAAAAAGTGCTGTGAGCCCAATCATCTCTTTCGTCGTGAAGGTTACAATAGAAAGTCCGTTAACTGCTTTAGAGATGAAATAAATTGAGCAGTGAATTGAAATTTAGAACTTAGAACTTAGAACTTAACATTCCGGGCTCTAAATTTAGGTTTTTAATGAATTAGGGAAATTCTCCCTAAAATTGTCCGATTAACAGTTCATTTTGTGGTTATCAGGGAATTCCTCCCTAAAAATCATTAGAAAACCGGGTATATGAGTAAATTCACCCGATAATTGGGGAGGTTTTCCCGGATTTCACCTTATATGATCTAAAAACTCGGATTTTCAGGGAAGTTTTCCCTAATCTAACAAACAGTTATTTGATAGAGTGATATGATGATTAATTATTCGGTTTTCAAGGAACTTTTGGCCCTAACGTTAATCAATTACTTGTTAACCCTATCAACAGAATACTCCTCATTGAATCTTACTACGAACATGTCCTACATATGCCTACCTTGCCTATTATTAAATCCATTTTTTCTATAGAATTCGTATAACTTTTGCTAGAAATATCACATCATATATCTATGAGCCATCTTTCGCACAATTACCAGATAATCCCACAACGCCTTAAGTCGCTTTGACTCCATTCTAGAGGACGAGGTTAGCTATTAGCTGTTAGTTGTCAGATGTTTCCCTTCAAGAAATTATTGCTTACAACCTACAATAAAAGCCCCGGCAAGATACCGAGGCCTTATTATACATAGGTTATATTACTTACTGTTTATTTGGTTTCCGCCGTCTCAAGCATAAGCGCTTCGGTCCGCTCTGTATCACGAATCAGAACCGGCTTCAGATATTTACCTGTGTAAGACTCTGTGACAGTAATGATCTTCTCCGGTGTTCCTGTTGCCAGGACGGTACCACCGCCGCTACCACCTTCCGGTCCCATATCGATGATATAATCCGCAGTCTTGATTACATCCAGATTATGTTCAATAACAAGAACCGATTCTCCGGAATCCACCAAACGATGCAATACCTCAAGCAGACGACCAATGTCATCTACATGCAGACCTGTCGTAGGCTCATCCAAAATATAAAGTGTTTTACCCGTGCTGCGACGGTAGAGCTCAGAAGCCAATTTTACCCGCTGTGCTTCACCACCGGATAAAGTGGTTCCCGGTTGACCAATCTTAATATAACCAAGTCCTACATCCATCAGTGTTTGCATTTTACGATGGATACGCGGGATATTTACAAAAAACTCTGTTGCGTCCTCTACCGTCATCTCTAACACATCTGAAATGTTTTTGCCTTTATATTTCACTTCTAGTGTTTCCCGGTTATACCGTTTGCCTTTACATACTTCGCAAGGGACGTATACGTCCGGCAAGAAGTGCATCTCAATCTTAATGATCCCGTCTCCACGGCAAGCTTCACAACGTCCGCCTTTTACGTTAAAGCTGAAGCGTCCCTTTTGGAAACCACGTACCTTAGCCTCATTTGTCTTGGAGAATAGGTCACGGATGTCATCGAATACACCTGTATAAGTTGCTGGGTTGGAGCGCGGTGTCCGCCCGATTGGCGACTGATCGATTTCAATAACCTTATCGAGATTTTCTAGTCCACGAATTTCTTTATGCTGACCAGGACGCACCTTCACAGCCTTATTCAGCTGCCGTGCTAAACTCTTGTAAAGAATCTCGTTGATAAGCGAGGATTTACCGGAACCCGATACACCTGTCACCGCTGTAAATACACCTAATGGAATCTTCACATTCACATTTTTCAGGTTATTCTCTTTAGCACCACGTATTTCTACCCATCGATCATCGGTAGGACGGCGTTTAGCGGTAACCGGAATAAATTTACGTCCACTTAAATATTCACCCGTTAATGAATTTGGATCTTTCATAATCTCTTCTGGCGTCCCTTGAGCCATAACTTGTCCACCATGAATACCTGCGCCCGGACCAATATCAATAATATAATCCGCTGCCATCATCGTATCTTCGTCATGCTCTACAACAATCAGCGTGTTGCCTAAATCACGCATATGCGCAAGCGTAGAGATCAGGCGATCATTGTCCCGTTGATGCAAGCCAATACTTGGCTCATCCAGAATGTACAATACACCCATGAGACTTGAACCGATCTGAGTAGCCAACCGAATACGCTGCGCCTCACCACCGGAAAGCGAACCCGCTGCACGGCTAAGCGTCAAATAATCCAAGCCTACATTCACAAGGAATCCAAGCCGATTGCAGATCTCTTTTAGAATGAGGTTGGCGATGGCTGTTTCTTTTTCGCTCAATTTTATCTCTTCAAACCAATGCTGGCAGTCTCCTATTGAAAGGTCCGTAACATCAGAAATATTATGATCATTGATAGTCACAGCTAATATTTCTTTTTTCAGACGTTTACCTTTACATACATGACATGGCTTAGCACTCATAAACCCTTCGATAAATTCACGAATACCATCCGAAGCAGTTTCACGGTAACGCCGCTCGAGGTTAGGTATAATCCCTTCAAAAGCAACCATCGCATCTTTCTTTTGACCGAAATCATTTTCATAACGGAAGCGGACCTTCTCACTGCCTGTACCGTTCAGTAATTTATTCATATGATCAGGTGTCAGACTGCTTACCGGAACGTTCTGTGGAATTTTAAAGTGTTCACAAACCGACTTTAGGAATTGCGGATAGTAATTAGAAGTACTTCCAGTCCAAGCTAAAAAAGCACCTTCTTCGATGGATTTCTCAGCATCAGGAATAAGCAGGTCTGGATCGACCACCATCTTCATGCCAAGTCCATCACACTCTGTACAAGCTCCAAACGGACTGTTGAAAGAGAACATCCGTGGTGCCAACTCTTCAATACTAAAACCACAAATTGGACAAGCAAAGTTAGAGCTGAAAAGCAGCTCTTCCTGGCCGATGATATCCACAAGGATTTTACCGCCCGAAAGCTTAAGCGCCGTCTCCAGTGAATCCGTCAGCCGGGTCTCCACATCGTCTTTAACAACGATCCGGTCTACCACAACTTCTATTGTATGTTTTTTATTCTTTTCTAGTTCAATATCCTCAGACAGATCTCTTAGTTCCCCGTCCACACGCACACGTACGAAGCCTTGCTTAGAGATATCTGTGAAGAGTCCTTTATGCTCACCTTTACGTCCTGAAATGATTGGCGCCAGGATTTGCAACCGAGTTTTCTCGGGATACTGCATAATCCGGTCTACCATCTGTTCAACGGTCTGGGAGGTAATCTCAATACCATGCTCTGGGCAATGGGGATGACCAATACGTGCAAAGAGCAACCGCAAATAGTCATAAATCTCCGTAACTGTACCTACCGTGGAGCGTGGGTTCCGGCTTGTTGTCTTCTGATCTATAGATATCGCCGGGGACAAACCATCAATTGAATCCACATCTGGTTTCTCCATTTGTCCCAAAAACTGACGTGCATAAGCTGACAAAGATTCAACATAACGCCGTTGTCCTTCAGCATAAATCGTATCAAATGCAAGCGATGATTTACCTGAGCCGCTCAGTCCCGTCAGCACGACGAAACGGTCACGTGGAATCGTCACATCGATGTTTTTGAGATTGTGCGCCCTCGCGCCTTTAATTACAATATTTTCGTTCGCCAACGGAACCTCTCCTTTAAAAAACTATTTCAACTTTATTTCAAAATATTCTCAAAGCCTTTTCAAAGCCTTTCGATCCCTCCCAAACCCTCCCTTCCAAGGGAGGGCCCCAAGGGTTGCACCCTCTGGACACCCGCATTTTCTGGAGAAGGAGTATGGTGGGACGTAACTTAGTGACTATAATGCTCAGAGCGCTTATCCCTACGGGACCACTTGGACGTTACCGCACTAACTAAAGACAGGTACATGCAACTGTCATAGACGTTGCATGGTGCTGTCCCTGCGGGATACGCATAAGTACCAAGTACATTGCCTGGTGCTGTCCCTACGGGATACGCGTAAGTGCCAAGTACATTGCGGGCGCTGTCCCTGCGGGATACGTTTAAGTGCCATAAACATTACTGGATACGCGACCCTCTATTGATTCAAAAAGAACGGTCTAGGACAGCACCGTTCAATACCTATTTTAAATATCGGTGATGCATTGATGGTTTATTACTCAGCCCGAAGCTCCAGCAATGCGTCACGCAGCTCTGCCGCACGTTCGAATTGCAGGTTCTTGGCAGCGTCCTTCATTTCAGCTTCCAGACGCTGGATCAGACTTTGTTTTTCTTTCTTATTCATCTTGCCACCCACACCTGTGAGATAATCGGCTTTAGACTCAGCAACCTTCGTCGCCTCGATGATGTCACGCACTTTTTTATTAATGGTGGTTGGGGTAATGCCATGTTTCTCATTATGAGCAATCTGAATGGCGCGACGGCGCGATGTTTCGCTCATCGCTTTCTCCATCGAATCAGTGATCCGATCACCATACATGATTACACGACCCTCAGAGTTACGAGCCGCACGGCCAATCGTCTGAATTAGTGAACGTTCGGAACGAAGGAACCCTTCTTTATCGGCATCGAGAATTGCAACTAAAGATACCTCCGGTAAGTCGAGACCTTCTCTCAGGAGGTTAATCCCTACCAGGACATGGAACGTACCGAGACGAAGATCCCGCAAGATCGCCATCCGTTCCAGTGTTTTGATGTCAGAGTGCATATAACGAACCTTAATACCGATTTCCTTAAAGTAGTCTGTCAGATCCTCCGACATCTTCTTCGTCAAAGTGGTAACGAGTACACGTTCATCACGTTCGACCCGGTCACGGATTTCGCTAATCAGATCATCGATCTGGCCTTCTGTAGGACGAACCTCAATGATTGGATCCAATAGCCCAGTCGGACGGATAATCTGCTGCACCATAGTTTCGCAGTGTTCCATTTCATAAGGTCCAGGTGTCGCAGAAACGTAAATGATCTGGTTCACTTTATCTTCGAACTCTTCGAACTGAAGCGGACGGTTATCCAGCGCAGAAGGCAGACGGAAACCATGCTCTACCAACACTGTCTTACGCGCCCGGTCACCGTTATACATCGCCCGAATTTGCGGAAGGGTAACATGGGATTCATCTACGACAATTAACATATCATCAGGAAAATAATCCATTAACGTATATGGAGTTGCTCCTGGCTCCCTGAAGGTTAGTGGCCCGGAATAGTTCTCAATCCCCGAACAGAAACCCACTTCCTTCATCATCTCAATGTCGTAACGTGTCCGTTGTTCCAGACGTTGCGCTTCCAGAAGCTTGCCTGCGTCACGAAGCACGGTCAGCCGCTCTTCCAGCTCCCGTTCAATATTGACTATTGCTACACGCATCGTTTCTTCCTTGGTAACAAAGTGAGAAGCCGGAAAAATGGCGACATGGTCGCGTTCACCGATCAATTCACCCGTTAAAACATCAATTTCAGTGATCCGCTCAATCTCATCGCCAAACAATTCAACGCGAATCGCATGTTCACCCTGAGATGCCGGGAAGATTTCAACCACATCACCACGTACACGGAATGTTCCGCGTACAAAATTGATATCATTGCGCTGGTATTGAATATCCACCAGTCTGCTCAGAATCTCATTGCGCGGCTTCTCCATCCCAACCCGCAAGGACAACAGCAAGCTTCCGTATTCCATTGGTGAACCGAGACCGTAAATACAAGACACACTCGCTACAATAATAACGTCACGCCGTTCGAACAAGGAGCTTGTCGCGGAGTGGCGAAGTTTATCAATCTCTTCGTTAATGCTGGAATCTTTCTCAATATAAGTATCGGAGGAGGGAATGTACGCCTCTGGTTGGTAATAGTCGTAGTAGCTGACGAAATAGTCTACCGAATTATTCGGGAAAAACTCCTTAAACTCACTTGCCAGCTGGGCAGCCAGTGTCTTGTTATGCGCAATAACCAGCGTGGGGCGATTTAATTTGGAAATAACTTGCGCGACAGTAAAGGTCTTCCCTGTACCTGTCGCTCCCAGCAGCGTCTGGTGCTTCTTACCCTGCCGGATGCCTTGTAGTAATTCATCTATGGCATGAGGCTGATCGCCCTGGGGTGTATACTCGGACTCCAATTCAAAAGTCTTCGTACTGACGACAATATCACTCATTTGCCCGTCTCCCCTCTATCGTCTAAACTAGATTAATATATTATAATTGTTGTCTGAATCTTCTCTCTCCATACGATAGTAAAAAATATGGAAGATAAGAATATGTGTTCCCGTTCATTATACAGTGTTGCTTAGATCGATGCAAACCATAATACACAGAAATGTTAGGAGCTTGAAGCATGGATATTACCGCAATAATCGGCCTAGTGGCCGGACTGGCTGCGCTAATCGGCGGCTACCTCTGGGAAGGCGGAAGCCTTTCCGGACTGCTGCAGCTTAATGCAGCTTTGATTGTATTTGGAGGTACGATTGCCGCCGTAATGATCAGCTTCCCGGCAGCTAAGCTACGCTCCATTCCCACCGCTCTGCGCATGGCTTTTGGCCGCAATCCTGAACGTGATGAAGAGAAGGCAGAAGAGCTTATCGCAATGGCCACAGTGGCCCGCCGCGGCGGCGTTTTAATGCTCGAAAAACAAGCGGAAGCACATCCCGATTCCTTTACGCGCGAAGGACTGTTGCTTATCGTCGATGGCACTGACCCTGAGCAGGTAAGACAGATTTTGGAATTGGAAATGGATGCGAAAGAATTGAAGCATGAAAGCTACGCCAAGATTTTTGAAGCCGCTGGCGGATATGCTCCAACGATGGGGATCATCGGTACAGTTATGGGACTCATTAGGGTACTGGGCAACCTTACAGACCCATCAAATCTAGGTACCTCTATCGCAGTAGCGTTCACTGCAACACTGTACGGAGTAGCCATCGCTAATCTAATATTTTTACCCATTGCTTCCAAAATCAAATCCCGCAGCCAAAGTGAGCTGCATAGCATGGAGATGCTGCTAGTAGGCATTCTTTCTCTACAAAACGGGGATCATCCGCTGCTGGTGCGTAAAAAACTGAACTCCTTCATTTCAGATACCACCACAGATGACCGTGCAGAAGCAAGAGGTTTTATATGAGACAAAGAGACCGGCGCAAACGGCGGGTAGAGAATCGAGAAAGCCGTGATCGTTGGATGATTACTTACGCAGATCTAATTACGCTTTTACTTATATTTTTCGTTATATTGTATGCGATGAGCAGCCTGGACACTGACAAATACAATATCGTAACCGGCTCTTTATCCCAGACTTTCAAGTCGAGCAGCACTGTTCTTGAAGGCGGAGATGGTATTTTAGATGCTGGAAAGACCCCTGACAACAAACCAGAGAGTACAGATGGGAATGCGAACGCAACTGCAAAACCAAATGACGGTTCTGATAAACAAACGGAGAATGAAACACCTTCAGCACGGGAGTTGGCTTTTCGAGAACAAGAGGCGAAGCTTGCTGAGTTAATGGGTGTGATCACCCACTATGTGGAGGAGAATAATCTCGGTGAACAAATATTTGTAGCCGACAAACCGCAGGGCATAGAAATCACGCTCAGCGACCGTTTTCTTTTTGATGTGGGTAAAGCAGATGTGAAGTCACCAGCCCTTCCTGCTCTTCAGCAGTTGTCTGGCTTATTCAAAGATATCGGGGCAACGATCAGCATTGAAGGACATACGGATAATACACCAGTGTCATCAGCTTCACGTTATAACGACAATTGGGAGCTATCGGGTGCTCGTGCGCTTTCTGTGCTGCGCTTTTTCTTAGATAATGAAGGACTGAACCCGGACACTTTTCAATATGCAGGTTATGCCGATACCCGACCAACAGCAGATAATACTACGGTAGCAGGCAAACAGAAAAATCGACGCGTAGAGATCATTGTCCTTCGACAGCTTCAAGAGGTGGAATAAAAATATAGTTGTTTGTGCTCAGAGCTAAGTTCGGCGGCTAAGGCCATTTCAATTGCCACATTGACCAATAATGGGGTTTCACCTAATTTAATTCGGGAAAACCTCCCTGATTTTTCACCTAATATCGTATCCAATCGCGGAATGAGGGAATTTCTCCCTGATTATTACTCTTTTTAGTCTGATATAGTGGTTTTACCGAGATAATTAGGGAGGAATTCCCTAAAATCCTAACTCTCACGCTATAATCGTCTAAAATGAGGGAGGTTTTCCCTAATTCCATACTCCACTAGACCCTCAAACCATTCGATTGAGTTTACGAATACTCGCACAATCTACATAAGAAACACAAACAGCAAGTCCCCAAATCACAGAAACTTGCTGCTAAAAACATCACACTTGATCAGACTATTTCCCGTCCCCAATTTCCAATTATTCAGCAACTAACGCGCTATAACCGGCTGCATCTAACAGACCTTTTACAGCATCAGCATATTCTCCATCAACTTCAATCTCAAAAATCCAACCCCCGCCATATGGCTGATCATTGATAAGCTCCGGACTAGCTTCTAATCCATCATTCACCTTGGTAACCGTCCCAGAGACGGGCGAATACAATTCCGATACCGTCTTAACGGATTCGATACTGCCTACGCTGTCACCGGCCGAAATGGTTGATCCTACCTCAGGAAACTCAACAAATACGATGTCGCCTAATAAATGCTGAGCATGGTCCGTAATCCCAACACGTACTACTCGTCCTTCTACTTGCTGTGCCCATTCATGCTCTTCGCTGTAAAGAAGGTTGTCTAATACTTCACTCATTTCAAGCCGCCTCATTTCCAATTTGGAGTTCTAAATTTAGTTATAGCCTAAGTTATCCCGGCTCACAATGTCAATATTACTAACAGGAAATTTAAATTTGTCATTTTTTCGACGTTTTCTTGTTGACAGCGCCCGACTATACCCGTTTAATGGAGACATACAAGAAGAAACGACGTTGTCGTCTTTTTATAGACAATAACCGTTTCTCGGAGAAATATAAGGATAATGTATAATGTGAACCATATACTTTCTTATATTTGAAATAAATATAGTTGCGGATGATGGCATAGGGAGAGACTGTCTCACTTGAAGACGGCGCCGAAGGAGTAAGCCCTAACAGGGGTGAATCTCTCAGGCAAAAGGACCTTTGTCGGACGTATCTCTGGAGAGCATCAGACGCAAGGCTAGATGCGTCAGATCACCAACGGGGAAACCTGCAAGCTAGTTACGGCAGGGTAACTCTCAGGTACAAAGGACAGAGCAGAAAGCGATTTGTGCATTTATGCATGATTGCTTCTGCCTGTCCTTTTTTCGTATGTAATCAGATCAAGGGGAGTGACGACATGGATGCTTTGAGAAGAACACCTTTTTATGATCTCTATTCCGCTTATGCGGAATCCAGATGCATTGACTTCGGTGGCTGGGAGCTGCCAGTACAGTTTACAGGTATCGTAAAAGAGCATGAAGCCGTTCGCCAGCAGGCTGGGCTGTTCGATGTCTCGCATATGGGTGAATTCATGGTGATTGGGAGCGGTGCAGAAGCCTTTTTGCAAAAAATGACAACCAATGATGTCAGCCGTCTCACGGATGGTGCGGCACAATATACACTGCTCTGTTATCCAAATGGCGGAGTTGTCGACGATCTACTCGTGTATCGCCTAAGCGAAGGGCATTATATGCTCGTCGTTAATGCCTCCAACATCTACAAAGACTTCCAGTGGCTGCAAGAGAATTTGACCTCTGAATTCGGCGAAGTCACGCTCACTAATGTCTCTGACGAGACGCTTTTGCTCGCCTTGCAGGGTCCTCTGGCAGAGACCATTCTCGCGGAAGTTACTGATGCTCCTATTTCAACACTCAAGCCTTTCCATTTCATCGAACGCGCCACCGTTTGCGGTGTAGAGGTACTTATCTCCCGTACGGGTTATACCGGTGAAGATGGCTTCGAGATCTACGCTTCGCTGGAAGGTGCAGAAACGTTATGGAACGGACTGCTTGCTGCAGGCGCGCCTCACGGATTAACACCTGCTGGACTGGGTGCACGGGATACCCTGCGTTTTGAGGCAAAATTACCACTGTACGGTCAGGAGCTATCCGCTGACATCACCCCGCTTGAAGCAGGAGTACAGTTCTTCGTGAAGCTGGACAAAATAGACTTTATCGGACGCGATGCACTAATACAGCAAAAAGAAGCTGGGATTCCCCGTCGCCTTGTCGGCCTAGAAATGATTGATCGAGGCATTCCACGCTCCCATTATCCTGTTTGGGCAGATGGGGTTAAGATTGGTGAGGTCACAACCGGAACACAGTCCCCTACGCTGAAACGGAACCTGGGGTTGGCTTTGATTGATGCTGCTTACAGTGAAATAGGCACAGAGGTTTACGTAGAGATACGCGGCAAGCAGCTTAAGGCTGTAGTGATCAAGGCCCCTTTTTACAAGTATAAACGCCTTTAGCGTCCATATAAGGACGGTGAGCTTTTAAGCGAGAAATAGAAGGATAAAGTATAGCGTGAAAATTGTACTTTCTTATATTTTAAAAAAGCCAAGGAGTGAAACCTTAATGAAGCACCGTTATCTGCCCATGACAGAACAGGACCGCGTAGAGATGATGGAGGCCGTCGGGATTCAGTCTATAGATGAGCTGTTCTCCGATATTCCTGAAGCGGTACGTTACCAAGGCACTATGCCGATGTCTGAACCACTCGATGAATACGCCCTGCTGCGCCACATGAAAGGTTTGGCTGACCAAAATGCCGACTTTGATTCTCACGCCAGCTTCCTCGGCGCCGGATTATACGATCATCACATCCCTGTGGTCATCAACCATGTCATTTCCCGTTCTGAATTCTACACTGCCTACACTCCTTATCAACCGGAGATCAGCCAAGGTGAGCTGCAAGCGATCTTCGAATTCCAATCCTACATTTGCGAACTAACCGGTATGAAAGTTGCCAATGCCAGTATGTATGATGGCGCTACAGCTTTATCCGAAGCAGCGGTTCTCGCAGCTGGTGCTACCAAACGCAAAAAATTAATCGTCTCCCGTACCGTTCATCCTGAGGCTCGACAAGTGCTATGTACTTCGGCTAATGCTTGGGGTCTGGAGGTGGTGGAGATTGACTATAAAGACGGTGTTACCGATCAAGCTAAACTCGCTGAAGCTATCGATGGAGATACTGCCGCAGTGCTTATTCAATCGCCTAACTTCTTCGGCAGCATCGAGGATCTTCGCTCGGTTGAGCCGCTGATTCACGCGGTTAAAGGTCTTCTTGTAGTCAGCGCGAACCCAATAGCTCTAGGTGTACTTGAAACTCCGGGCAAACTTGGAGCCGACATCGTAGTGGGTGATGCTCAGCCACTCGGTATTCCAGCTTCTCTCGGGGGTCCAACTTGCGGATTCTTTGCCGTAGCTGATCACCTGATGCGCCGCATGCCAGGCCGGATCGTTGGCCAAACGGTAGACCGTAACGGTAAACGTGGCTTCGTTCTTACACTTCAAGCGCGTGAGCAGCATATTCGTCGTGAAAAAGCGACATCGAATATCTGCTCCAATCAGGCGCTGCTGGCTCTCTGCGCATCCGTCTACTTGTCCGTTATGGGCAAAGAAGGCATGCGTGAAGTAGGCGAGCTAAATATTCGCAAAAGCCATTACGCTGCTAATAAACTCAGCGGACTAACAGGTGCTGAACTTGCCTTCTCCTCCCCATTCTTTAACGAATTTGTCGTGAAGCTTCCTGAAGGCAGCAGTGTGGCCTCTATTAATTCGAAGCTGCTGAAGGAAGGTTATCTTGGGGGTTATGATCTGGGTCGTGATTATCCTGAACTTGCTGGACATATGCTGGTTGCCGTAACGGAAAAAAGAAGCAAAACCGAAATCGACCAATTCGCTAGCGCACTGGAGGGCTGTTTATGAAACCGGAGCAAAGTCTAATTTTTGAATTAAGCCGTCCTGGCCGTTCGGCCTATTCTTTGCCACTATGCGATGTGCCGCAGGAAGAAACCTTGGAGTCCCTGATTCCATCAGATTTACTCCGTAGCGAACCCGTCGTACTTCCAGAGGTATCTGAAGTAGACGTCATCCGCCACTACACTTCTCTTTCACGTCGCAACTTTGGTGTAGACAATGGCTTCTATCCACTCGGTTCATGCACGATGAAATACAATCCGAAGATTAACGAAGATGTTGCCCGCTTCTCCGGCTTCGCCAAAATTCATCCCTACCAACCGGAAGAGAGTATTCAAGGCGCACTGGAATTAATGTATACCCTGCAAAATGATCTGTCCGCGCTGACGGGCATGGATGCAGTATCCTTACAGCCTGCCGCAGGTGCTCATGGTGAATGGACCGGCCTCATGATGATCCGCGCCTACCATGAAAGTCGCGGCGAGACGCGTACTAAGGTTATCGTGCCGGATTCCTCGCACGGAACCAATCCTGCTAGTGCCTCAGCAGCAGGACTTGAAACGATCACGATCCCTTCCACAGATAAAGGAATGGTCGATCTTGAAGCACTGAAGGCAGCCGTCGGTAGCGACACAGCCGCACTAATGCTAACTAACCCAAGCACACTGGGCTTGTTCGAAACCCAAATCGTCGAGATTGCTGAGATCGTGCATGAAGCAGGCGGCTTACTCTATTACGATGGAGCCAACTCCAATGCCATTATGGGCATTACCCGCCCTGGCGACATGGGCTTTGACGTTGTGCATCTGAACTTGCATAAGACAATGAGCACCCCACATGGCGGTGGTGGCCCTGGGGCCGGACCAGTCGGCGTAAAATCTATCCTCATTCCATTCTTGCCACAACCTACTGTGGTGAAGAATGAAGATAGCCGCTTCTCACTTAACTTCGGTGGTCCTGAATCCATTGGACGCGTGAAAGCTTTTTACGGAAACTTTGGTATTCTGGTTCGTGCCTATGCCTATATCCGCACCTATGGTCCAGACGGACTGCGTGAGGTATCCGAAAATGCTGTGCTGAATGCGAACTATATGATGCACCGTCTGGCGCCGTATTTTGAAATCCCATATCCGGGTGTATGTAAGCATGAATTCGTGATGTCCGGCAAAAACCTCAAGCAATATGGCGTGCGCACCTTAGACGTTGCTAAACGATTGCTCGACTTCGGCTACCACCCGCCAACCGTGTACTTCCCTCTGACTGTTGAGGAATGCATGATGATCGAGCCGACGGAAACCGAAAGTAAAGAAACGCTCGACGGCTTCATCGATACGATGATTCAGATTGTGAAAGAAGCGCAGGAGACACCAGAAATTGTAATCAACGCACCGCATACCACAGAGATTAGCCGTTTGGATGAGACACAGGCTGCGCGTAAGCCAGTTTTGAATTGTTCTTGCGGTTAAGTACTTATCAAAAAAATGTTCTAGACAGATAAAAGCCATCCTCCGTTGTTGATTAATTTCGGAGGATGGCTTTTATATCTTATGTACAAACGAGTATTTTGATGTTTATCATCAAAATTTACAACTTAAGTATTTCTATCAATTCCCATCTCTCGCTGATATCCATCTTACTATAAATACTCTTAACGATATTCCGCACAGTCCCCTCTTTCACATTAAGGTCATTGGAAATTTGCAACGCACCTTTTCTTAGTGACCAGTGATACGCTACCTCCCTTTCTCTGGGCGATAATCGATACGAATCACACTTTTCCTGAAATCTGTACTCAATTAACTTTGGGCTTCGTTCCTTCAACTTCAGAACAATCTTTTCGGATAATTGTTTAATAAAGAGAATCGAAAAGCCAATTTGCCTCTCGGCTTCAAATGAAATGTCGATATATCCACATATACAACCATTTATCATTATAGGAGCGCATACACAATTCCACTCTTTAAACATTGGCATACTATGCTCTTCTCCACGCACTACTGCAATTGATTTAACCTCCATCGCTAGTGAAACTGCATTTACTCCAGAGAATTGCTTCGAAAGGTTAGTTCCACTCCTAATTCCAAAATGATCTACTTTCTTCTGAAACGCTTCGAAAGGAGTAACAATATTAATAATATTGCCGGCTTGATCTGTTAAGAAAAAAACAAAGGGCAATAAGAGAAATTCCGTTACTTTCGCCAATTCTGAATGTAGTACTTCAACCAATACCTCGTAGGGAACCAGCTCTTCTACAGAAAAGGATTTTTCTGTTTTGAGGTTACTCCAAGGTTGGCAAAATTCACACAAGGAATTATTAGATTTTTTATCTACATCATCTACCGTAAACCAAGCTCGTTCACATTCAAGAATATCCAAACAAACCATTCTCCCAACTTATGGTATTAATTAAACAGAGCATAACACTCCATTCAAAAGAAAACAATGACATAAGTCGTGAGGTTTGTGTTAGATCAAAAAGATAAAAAATTGTTAAATAAAGTGGAATTATTGTAAAAAAAAATATATTTTAGCACAGATTAACTCAAAAGGGAATATATACTGAGGGATATGTATCTTAATAGATATTCTAGTTACTATAAAGTTATTAATCCACTCATCAGGGAGTTTAACAATTACGATAGGTTTGTGAAAATTCACATAGTTATGATCTTTTTTAGGAGGTGCTGAATTGTTTGAAATTCAAAAAAATCAAGAAATTTTGCTTGAAAATGTCCTTTCCGTTAGAAAGAAGATGAATCAAGAAGAATTACAAATAGAAATAGCTCAAACTGCAAAAATAATAGAAAAATATCAAGCAGTGAAAGCAGGACCCCTTATTACGAGCACATTCTCGGCGGAGATTGTTAATGGGGAATATTTAATGGACATGGAGATTATGATTCCTCTCAATAAGCCTTTTCCATCAGATCAAACTTATAAACACAAAAAAATTTTCCACTTAGTTAATGCCCTATCCTGCAGATTCATGGGGAACCCTGTTGGAGTACAAAGTACATATGAATCTATTATAAAGTACATATCAGATAAGGGACTTCAACAAATCACAGCATTTTATAATGTGTACACTTCAGATAACTCTGAAGCTTCCTTAGAAAAAATGATTATTGACATTTATGTAGGTGTAAATCCATCTATTTTATAAAAATGAGGAGCCGGCTATGAAAAAAAAAATAGTGATTTTCTGTTTTAGTATCACATTAATTTTCACTATCTTGAGTTTTATTTATTATATCGATACCTTTCAAGATACTACAATTACTGTATTAGGAACTCTTTTGATTTTGAATCTATTTATCATCAGTGAATGGAATAAGCTTAGACTGGGAAATCAAAATATTAAGCTTTGGAAGGTGTATTTTTCAGTTATTTGCTCAGGAATTATATTGATAGCCAAAATGAATAGGATTACTAATGGTCCCATATGGATACCCTTTTGTTTCACAGGATTTATCGCTCTCATATTAATTGGATTGAATTTTCTAGCCAAACACGAAAAATGAATATGGAATTAAATCAGGGATTTTCATTTGATCATTCACTCCCGATTTAATATAAATCATGATTAAAGGAGGTGACATAATGGAACTCAGTTTTAATCATAGTACGTTTGAAGAACTTGATTTATCTTCGTTGATGGATCTTAATGGTGGTGGCTGGTTAACTAAAGCAGTCGGCGTAGCCTCTTCAGTAGTGGGCGTTGGGGTTGCTGCTGCTGGAGTACCAGCAATCGCTAGTAGCTGCGCAATCTTAGGAGCAATTGCCACAGTACCAGCTCTTCCTGCATTAGGTTTAGCTGCTGCAGTAGCAGGCGTAGGAGTCGCAATATTTGGATAAGGGGGGATTGAATTGGAAATTTCAAGTAGTGGTTTTGAATTATTAAAAGGATCTGAATTGTACGATATTCAGGGCGGTGCTCTTTGGGGACAAATTGCAACTGGTATAGGTGGAGTTATTGCTGGAGCCACTTTAATAGCAGTTGCGGCAACAGCACCAGTTAGTCTTCCAGTAGTAGCAGCATGCGCCTTTGGCTATACTGCCTTAACTACATCTAGTATCATTGTAATTTCCGCAGGAATTGCTAATAAAAATATATAAAACACTTTCCTGAATATTTAGTAGCTCCAAGAGAATAAATATCATTCACTTGGAGCTTATTATGATTTCTATTAGGTCAGAGAAGCAATCTTCTAGTGAGGCTTATTTACAAAAAGATTTTGTTTCAGTTACGAAATCATTCTCTACATGGATAAGATATTGTTGATCCCAATGAATATGTACAAATCACTAATAGTAGGTGGGGTTTATTCTGTTTAAGAAATACTATTGTATTAAACAGCTTGATATTAAAGACAGCGGTGCAGCCTGTCTAGCAACTATCTCCAAACAATACGGTCTCAAATATCCAATCACTAAAATTCGTGAAGTAGCCGGAACTGATAAAATGGGAACCAATATATATGGACTCATAAAAGCAGCAGAAAAACTTGGGTTTACAGCAAAAGGAGTCAAGGGAAGCCATGAAGCCTTCTTCGAAAACTTCCCACTTCCCGCTATTGCCCATGTCATTATAGATCAGACATTATTACACTATGTTGTAATCCATAAAATATCAAATAAGGAAATAATTGTTGCGGATCCAGTCCAAGGCATAGTTAAATATACACCGGAAGATTTCTTCCAAATCTGGACAAGTGTCCTTATCTTAATGGTACCCACTCCTCAATTCAAAAAAGGGGACCAAACAAAAGGTCTATTTGCTCGTTTCTTTGGATTGCTGATTCCTCAAAAAAGAATGCTAGGAGGAATTTTTCTAACATCTATACTCTACACTATCTTAGGTATACTTGCTGCATTCTATTTCCAATTTCTTTTAGACGAAATTCTACCCTTTGGATTAAAAAAGACACTTAACATAATATCTGTTGGAGTCATCATTCTCTACATATTTCAAATATTATTAAATGCCTTTCGTAGCCATATCTTACTGACGTTGAGCCAAAAACTCGATATTTCACTCATACTTGGCTATTACCACCATGTGTTAAAGCTCCCAATGAATTTTTTTGGTACACGTAAGACAGGAGAAATAATATCAAGGCTTATGGATGCTTCGAAAGTACGAGATGCCATTTCCAGCGCAACACTAACCATCATGATCGATATTATCATGGTTATTGCCGGTGGAATTATTCTATATTCGCAAAGTGCTCTTTTATTCGGAATTACTATACTTATGGTGCCAATGTATCTGGTATTGGTTTGGAGCTTCCACAAACCATTTGACCGTTTAAACCGCGAACAGATGGAAAAAAATGCTCAGCTCACCTCCTATATTGTTGAATCAATAGATGGTATCGAGACAGTTAAAGCCTATCATGCAGAATCGAAAGTGGGCTATGAAACTGAACAGAAGTTCATCTCATTTCTGAGATCTGTCTTCAGTTTTGGTCTTTTCAATAACATTCAAGCCTCCCTCAAGAGTTTTGTACAACTCGTTGGAGGAGTAGCCATACTGTGGGTCGGAGCAAGACAAGTGATAAAAGGCAATATGACAATGGGCCAATTGATTACCTATAACTCGTTATTGGCTTACTTCCTGCAACCCATCCAGAACTTAATCAACCTCCAGCCCACTTTGCAAACGGCCATTGTCGCTGCTGACCGATTAGGAGAAATTCTTGATTTGGAAGCGGAGAAGCATAATGATGAGGACAAGAAGATTCAACCTGCTTCATTAAAAGGTGATATTAAATTTGATCGTGTCAGCTTCAGATACGGTACACGTTCCCTTGTACTTCATGATATCGATTTGACACTTAGACAGGGTGAGAAAATTGCCTTTGTCGGTGAGAGCGGCTCGGGTAAAACCACACTAATCAAATTAATTATGCAATTTTACCAACACGAAGAAGGCGATATCTTAATTAACAACTACAACATTAAAGATATTCATTTAGATAGCTTAAGACAGCGGATCGCATATATCTCACAGGATACTTTCTTTTTTAGCGGAACAATTCGGGAAAATCTATGTCTGGGTGTCGATCAGGATATGGATTTGGAACTGATTGTTACCGCCTGCCAAACCGCACAGGCTCACGAATTCATCAATCAGCTTCCACTCCGCTACAACACTTTGTTAGAAGAGAATGCGACCAATATTTCCGGAGGACAGAAGCAGCGACTGGCTATCGCCAGAGCGGTGCTCAAACAGCCGGATATTCTTATTATGGATGAAGCCACTAGTAACCTGGATTCTACAACGGAGAAGGCAGTATCGGAGACGATCAATGCTTTTGAAGACATGACTACGATTATTATCGCTCACCGTTTGAGTACAATCATGCGTTGTGACCGAATTTATGTCATGGATCAGGGGCGGATTATTGAGTGTGGGACACATCAGGAGCTTCTAGATTACCGTGGAAAGTACTACGGCTTGTGGAAAGATCAACTCCCCGGGGTTGAACAAAAACAAGATCACACCATTCAATATGCTGCTGCAGGAGTAGGCGAGGTGTCTCTCGTATGAGCGCACAAATACATAACTTATCAGAAATGACCGATAGCAGAGAAATCATGGAATCCAAGACCAGTCCTGTGATTTCTATTTTCATACTTATCTTATTTATTCTATTGGGGTCTGCGTTGGTCTGGTCCTATTTTGGCCAGATCGATGAAGTCGCCAAAGCCTCTGCTGTAGTTAGGCCCAATGAAAAAGTCAGTACCATTCAGACTTCATCTGTGGGAAAAGTGGAACAGGTATATATCCATGAAGGGATGCAAATTAAGCAGGGCGAGCAGTTAATTTCCTTTGAGCATAAAGAACTCGATATAGAATTATCCAATCGTAACTCCGAAATCAATAAGCTCACTAAGAAACTGCACTATCTCGAGCTTTATAAACAAAGCATTAGCAATTTAAACAATCAATTTTCTTCTGAACATGCAGACGAAGTTTACTATTATGACATGGTAGAACAATTTCTCCTTGAATACAGCCAGCAGCAGCAGACCTATCAAGGAACCCAGGATCAGCTTACAGCTGCCATTCACGAGAATATAGGTTTGCAAGAATCTTCTGCCTTTAGTGCCGAATCCAGTTTGGATAAATCTCTTCAAAATAAAATTGAACTGGAACGAAAAAAGAAACTGCTGAATGTTGAAATTACAAACGAGAAATTGCTTGTGCAATCCATCAAAGAGAATCAAAATCTGCTTCCATCTACAGATACCAAACGGACGGAACAATATAATACATACCAAATTAAATATGTGCAACTATCTAAACAATCTGCTGAGAAAAAAGAAATCTACAACCGTTCGCTCAGCTTGGGGGACCGCCTTGTGCCTCAATCTCAGATTACAGATGAACAGCATCTATATGAAAGTTCATATTTGCAAATCAACCAATTCCAAACCGAAGCCGTGCTCAGCGCAGAAAGCAATATCACCAATTACAATCAACAATTGGTTGAGATAGAGGTCAGCCTCGATTTGCTAATAAATGGGCATGATCCCTCAGTTTCAGAACGAAAAACTTTAGAAATGCAAAAGAAACAGCTGGCTGAGCAGCAAAATGATCTACTGAATCAAGAGAAACTTAACCGGTCAACCGAAAAAACCTCATTGGAAAAGTTGAAACTTGACCGTATTGTACAGATTCATTCAGCAATAGAAGAAAATAAAAGAACCTTAATTACGCTGCAAGAGGCTATTAAGCAACTTGAGCTTGAACGAAACAAAAGACTGCTCATAGCACCAATTTCTGGGACCATTAATATTTTAAAAGAAACCAACATCGGGGACATGGTACAATCCGGCGAAGCCTTGATCTCCATTATTCCTAGCAACGAGTCAAAATATAAAATGAGCATCGCCGTACCTAACGCAGAAGCAGGAAAAATAGCGATTGGCAATAAAGTTGATTTCAGCTTTTCAGCCTTCCCTAAACAAAGTTTCGGTTCCCAAAAAGGTACGATTACATCTATCAGCACAGATTCAATTGTTCAGCAAGACGGTCTAAGCTACTATTTGGTGGAAGCAACGATATCCAATGACCCACTTGTTAATCGCAGAGGTGAACGTGGAGAGCTTCGTGTAGGGATGATTGCGCATGCCTCTGTTATTACCGACTCCAAGAAGATCATTGATTTTGTTCTTGAAAAAATCAACTTAAAGGAATAGTGAGGTTGCCAGCTAAATGTTAAAGAAAACAGCTCTCTTGATACTTTCCTTCTTATTACTCCTATTGCCGCATTCCATTACAGCTCATGCTGATACGCAGGTATCTAGTGCAACAAAATTGCTTTCCATGGAAGAAACAATCCAGCTAGCATTAACTAACTATGTAGATATCAAGCTCTCACAATGGAATATTGCAGAAACGGATTCCAAATTCTCGTATGTATCCTCTGAAAAGAAAAAGCTGGAACAAAAAAATGTAGTCATAACTAGCGGACTGCTGCCAGTAAATCCTGATATTTTTATCAGTAGTATTCCTGGTTACTCTGATTTAAGTAAAGAAGAACAGGCAGGGGTTAATCAATCCATTCTCATTCAAATTATGATTAACACATCTCTGAATCAATGGGTTAGCGCTCAGACTGAAAGCCAAAACAGTTACAATCAAGAGACTAAAACAGCGCAGCTCAAGGAATTTCGTGACCAGTTGCGCACATTAGAAACAGATAAAGTAATTAATCAGTTACGACTTCAAAAAACAGAAGCCCTCATCCGCTACTACGCTGTGCAGAAATATTATCAACTCTCTTCTCTAAAAAAAACGATTGAGTATGACAAACAAGAAAGCCAATATTGGTTTCAACATTCTGTGGATACCTTGCGATCATACGAGCATGGTCTACTGTCTAAGAGAAGTTTGGACGATTTTAATCGTAAAAATGCGGAACGAAAATCTGCTTTTGAACGTAACCTTAGGAGTTATGAAGCTCAGCTAGAACAATTTAAGCTTGAGTTAGGATTATCATCCTATTCAGAAGTCCTGCTGGATGATGTCATCTCCAGTGCACCAGAGCCTGTGAATTGGAACACTGTAGTCAGCCTCTCTAGCAATTATGATTTACGCGAGGAAGATGCACGAATCACACTCGCCAAAGATAATCTTGATGCCGTCAAAGCTTTCGATGCCGGACTCGTCACTTATTATTCTGTTCTATGGGCCAGCCAGATTTCACACAAAAATATAGTACAACAACAACTCGAAGAAAAACTGGCAACTTATAGGCCGGAAGCCAATGAAATTGATTTTGAATATTCAGAGCTGAAAGAGCAGCAACTGGAGCTCGTACGCGTCTCCCAGGATAATGATACTCTCTTAAATAGCGGATTAATTTCAGCAGCTCAGGCAGATCAGAACAAGCTCGATTTACTCAACTTAAATCGGCAATTCGATAAGCAAAAAGTAAAGTACGCTTTATTCCAAGCAAAGGTTACTCTGGCTCTTAGTGGAGTCATCCTCTAATAACCATTAAATTATCATTCATAACTCAAAGGAGAAATCACAAGATGAAAACCATATCCAGCATAATCGCAGCAACTCTTCTTTCTACCGCTATCGCATGGCCTGTCCATGCCGCAGAGAAGCCAATCTCCATTCAGATCAATCAGCAACAGCTCGCACTGAAGGGACAGGCTCCCTTCAATGATAATGGTACAATTGTCGTTCCTTTTCGCCCGGTTTTTGAAAAACTAGGACTTTCAATCGATTGGAATCAAACCACAGGTACCATAACGGGTACTAAGGAAGGGCTTACGATTACACTGCAACTAGGCAGCAAGCAGGCCAGCGTCAATGGTGTAATAACCCAACTTTCTGTTGCCCCTAAGCTCATCAATAATTCCACTTACATTCCGCTGCGCTTCGTTGGGGAGGCTACAGGTAATGAAGTCTCCTGGAATGCACACTCGAAGACAGTAACCATTACAGGCAAGACTAACCAGGTAAACCCGCAGGAAATCAATGCTTTTTTTGAAAAATACGTAACCTATACCAACAATGAGAATTATGAAGGGTTCATGAGCCTAATCGATAGCAAGTCTCCTCTTGTGGTCATCGGGCCACAGATTAAGAGCCAAATGGAACAATACGATTCGACCACTTCACTTGATCAATTAGAGGTTATCAGCCTTCAACCCACAGAGGCTACGGTTCACACCGTTGAAACGACTACACACCTCAGCGGTCCATTCACCTTAGACAATACCTCTGAATATATTTATAGCTTAACGCGTACTGCCAGCACTGAAGACTGGAAAATCAACAACCTGCAGATTAAAGGCGTACAATATATACTCCCAGATAAACTGCTGAACGCTAAGCCAGCTGTGACGAAGTCGGATGAAACGGATATATTAGCTGTGCTTAAGAGCAACTTGGACTATACCAATGCAGAGAATATTCAAGGTGTGCTATCTACTATTGATCCTGAGTCCCCTGCTCTCGAACAAACCAAACAGCTCTTCAGCCAAATTTTCACAGTCTATGATCTAAAGTTCACTCTGGAATCTGCCAAAATCATTCATTATACCCAGGATACCACAGCCGTATATATGGTTCAGACGAGCATCAAGCTTAAGGGTCCTGAGTTTCAGGATAACCGCTCCACCTCTGTCACAACGCTGAAGAAATCCAAAGCAGGCAAATGGATGCTGGATCAGACCTATCCGATTAGTGTAGACAAGTTAACTCCATAATTATAAGGATTTGTAACAAAACAAAAAAACGGCAAGCCCCATTAACCCGGAGGCTTGCCGTTTGCTTATTTAAAGTGCCGGAGCATTAGTTTTTTCTGCTCCTTTACGCTCTTTTGCCGATTTACGGAAGTAGAACAACTCGTAAATCGCCGGCACTACAATCAGCGTAAGCAGTGTTGCTGCGGTTAAGCCGCCAATGACCACAATCGCCAAGCTTTGCGAGACGATGCTGCCCATCTCGGCATGGCCGAACAGCAGCGGTGTCATGGCGCAAATGGTGGCAATCGCCGTCATGAGAATCGGACGCATCCGTGTTCCGGCAGCTTCTAGAATAGCCTCGTGAATACTCATATTGGCTTCATTTTGCTTAATCCGGTCAATGAGCACAATGGCATTCGTAACAACAATACCTATTAACATCAACGCCCCGAACAGAGCAGTGAAGTCAGGCGTTACACCGGACACGATAAGTCCAACAATTGCACCAATCGCCGCTAGTGGCAAGGAGAACATAATCGCCAGTGGAGCCCGAAGGGTTTTAAAGGTGAGTACCATAATCAGATACACCAACCCGATGGAGATTAATGCCGTCATACCCAGGTCGTTGAAATCCTCTGACTGATCAACTGACGCTCCGCCTGCAAATAAGGTCACGCCTTTCGGAAGTGTAAGACTATCGGTTTCTTTTTTAATATTCGCACCGATCTCAGATACCTTCTTCGGATCAACCTCTGCTGTAATTCGTACATACGGCTTCCCATCTTTATGGAACAACATTGCCGGCTCATTCCGAACCTCATAAGTTGCGAGCTGAGACAGTGGCTTCGGCCCCTCAGCCGTCATGAGCGTCAGTGCTTTTAAATCCTGCTCCGTTTGCGGCTGAACCATAGGATCTAACACTACACCTGCTGCGTCACCATCGAGCTCAATTTGCCCCATTGGAATCGGATTAAGCATCGCTGACAGCTGCATTGAAATCTCTTGCGCATTACTTTGCGCCGGATCTACCTTAAAGGAAAATACAGGTTTGGTATCCTCCATATTACTGCTGACTTTTTGAATCCCCTCTACGGTCTTCAGCTTAGCGGTAACATCTGTTGCTACAGTAGTAATATCCGCAAGATTATCTCCGACAATATCAATATATTCGCTGGTAGAGCTGGACCCCATCATACTCATTTGGTTGGCAACAAGCGTTGCTCCAGTATATGAATCTTTTACCTCACGAACATGATCGATAAAAGCCTGAGCATCTGCACCTTTTTTCATAACAACGGTATAGTCCACTAAGGTTTCAGAGGTAACATTCCCCCACTTAGCGGCGTCCGCACTATTGCCTGATTGCATGATTACCGTTTCTGCTTGTGGCTGCTTCATCAAATCTTGCTCTAACTGCTTTCCCTTTTCCAAAATATCTTTGACAGGAACATCCTTCGGATAATTCATCTGAACAGAAACATAGCTGGCATCTGATGCATCGAGTGCCCCTTTTGGCATAGTCACATAAGCAGCAATGGAGCCAATCAGAAGCAGGAGACCCAACGATAAGCTAACCCATTTACGGCGAAGATTCCAGTCCAGAAAGCGGATAAACCATTTAGAAGGTTCATGTTCTTTCATTGATGTCCTTCTCAGCAGCCATGAGCTTAAAAGAGGAACAACCGTCAAAGCTACTACGAGTGAAGTAAGCAATGAATAGGTCACTGTTAAAGCAAACGGCAGTAAGAAAGCTTGCAAACTACCACGTAAGAGACCCATCGGCAGAAATACTGCTACCGTAGCGATGGTTGATGAGGTAATCGCTCTAGCCACTTCCCCAGTTGCGCTAATAATCATTTCACGAGAAAGGGGTTCTTTTTGCAGCCTACGGTAAATGTTCTCAATCACCACGATACTATCATCGACCAAGCGGCCTACCGCAACCGCGACTCCCCCGAGTGTAATGATATTTAAGCTTATGCCGGAAATGTTCAGCAGATATAAGGTGACCGCTAACGAAAGCGGAATGGATACTGCCGTAATCAGAGTAGCCCGCAGGTTACGCAGGAACAACAGAATCACAATCGTCGCAAATAATGCACCTAGCAATACCTCACGCATCATACTGTTCACCGAGGTAACTACCATATCCGATGTACTGAATACCACTGCTGCTTCTGCATTAGGAATGGTTTTATTAATATGATCTACGGCAGCCTGAATGTTATCTCCGACACTGACTGCATTCGCATTAGCCTCTTTGGTCACTATGGCGAATAGAACGTCTTTCCCATTCGAACGGCTGACACTTTCCTGATCCTGCTTCAATTCGACAGCAGCGATATCCTGCAGTTTAACGCCCGCAGATACAGGAAGCTTTTTTAAAGTATCCATACTATCTATCGTAGAAACTACGTTAACATTACCGGTTTGCCCACCAATTGTTTGCTCCCCAAGGGATGCCGATACATTACGTCCTTGAAGTAAACCTAATACTTGTGGAGTCGTGACTCCCTTCTCAGCCATTAATTTTGGGTCCAGCTTAACACTGACCTGCGGAGTTACCTTACCATATAAAGCAACGTTCGCTACCCCTTCAGCTTTTTGCATCTCTGGAATGATAGTTTCTTCCGCAAGCTTAAGATTCTCTTTAGTCAGGCCCTCGTCAAAAGCAAGGGTAACCTGGGATACAGGAATCATGGAGGTATTCAACTGAAGTACAAAAGGAGCCATTACCCCTTCCGGGAACTTCAATGAATCGACGACCTTCTGGACCTCCTGTGCAGCATCCTTCATATTCGTTTTCGAATCATAAAAAATATTCACCTGCGCATATCCGTCTCCGGAAGTGGACAGTATTTCCTTCTTCCCCTTCACAAAAGCGGCCCCAGCTTCTATCGGCTTCGTTACATTAGTCTCCATAGCATGTGTATCCTGGCCAGGACCCAGCACAGTTACAGTCACTTGAGGATTATCCGCCTCTGGCATAAATTCCATCGGTAACGAAGTGTAGCTCATCCCTCCCACCACAAGAGCCATGACTACTAAAAGCCCCACCGCAGCCTTGTTACCGAACGACCATTTTGTTAACCATTTCATTTTCTTTTTCCCCTTCCACTCCACATGATTTCTGGCACTCCCCTTATGTCTGTTTGATTATGTATTAATTTCCATCCCGAGATTTAGTTTAGTCATTTTTGGCTGAAGTCAAAACAGCCCTACGGCTGGTTTCGTACTCAGTCTTAAGACGGGGAACTTTCCCCTTCTGCAGACAGATCCCCGTACTTTTTCTTGATGATGGCAACTGGAACGTGAGCATAAAAAAAGAGCCCCGTTAGCCATATAAATGGCCAACAGGACTCCCTTTTGTTATGGTTTATTTCCCTTCCGCACGTACTGGATCACGGAACATAAATTTCAATAGTGGCGGCGTTACAAGTGTAGTTACAATGACAACAATAATGACCGAAGTAAAATACTGTTGCTGTAACAAGCCGCTTTGCAGCCCTGTGGCGGCAATGATCAACGCAACTTCCCCCCGTGAAATCATCCCTGACCCAATAATGGCAGACGAGTGGTTATCAAAGCCTGTAAGACGCGCGCCCAGACCGCCACCAAACAGCTTGGTCAGAATGGCAACCACCGTAAGCAAGATCACGAAGCCTATTTGACTGCCTACCCCTTCAAAGGAAACACTAAGTCCGATACTTACAAAAAAGACCGGCACAAAAATCGAATAAGCAATCGGCTCGAGCTTGGATTCTACCGTGTGCTTAAAGGAGGTTTGCGAGATAGCAATCCCAGCCGCAAAGGCACCAATGATTCCTGCCATCCCCATGATTTCAGCAAAATAGGCGAATGCGAAACAAATCATTAACGCTGCTGAGATAACTGCCTCTGTCACCTTCAGCGGAGCCATCCATTTCATGACCCGAGGAACAATAAACCAGCCGGCAACAATCGCTACGGCAAAGAACAACACCTTTTTCCCAATTAGAAGACCAATAGAAACGTCTGCCCCTGTACCGAAAAAGCTCATCAGAACAGCGAGCAAAATAACAACCAGAATATCATCTACTACAGCAGCCCCCAGAATTGTAGAGCCTTCACGTGTGTTCAGCTTATTCATATCTTTTAACACCTGCACCGATATGCTGACCGATGTTGCACTAAGAATAACGCCCATAAACAATGCATTATGATAAGCAAAACCAAACATTTCTCCTAAGGCGAACCCACCCAAAAAGGGTAATATAATTCCACCGACGGCTACTGCAAAAGCTGATTTCCAGTTCTTGCGCAATTGATCCAGGTCCGTCTCAAGCCCTGCTATGAACATTAACAGTAGAACACCGATCTCAGAGATATAATGAATAAACTCTCCATCCTGAACCCAGCCCAGTACCGCAGGCCCCAGTATGATTCCCACAATAAGCTTGCCTAGCACAGCTGGTTGCCCAAGCCGCACAGATAGATCACCAGCTACTTTGGTGAACAATATGATCAGCATAAGATATAAAACAAACTCCATCTTTCTATCCACTCCCTTGTTGTATATAAGAACTGCCAACCAGGAGCTTCTCCAAGCCAAAAAAAGACAAAGAGGAGCCCTTGTTGACAGGCTCCTCCAAAAAACAAATAATTATTCAATTTAACTTTATAAATTATATTATACCTATATTTAAAATAACTGTAAACCAGATGCGCCGATAATATAAATTATGCACATTTGATTTGTTCTAGAATGCAATTGCTTATTTCAGATAGAACACTTCACGTAAGGGCTGCATAGGCACCTCATCATTGAAATCAAATGACCCTTCAACCATCTTAGAGGTAATCGCATTCCAGCGGTTGCAGGCATCACTTTTGGCAATGTAATCAAAAGCCGCCTTACTATCCTCACACTCATAACAGTAAAAAAATTGATTGCCATTCTGAAAGATGGAATAGTTAGAAATACCAGCCTTACTGTGCTCCTCCAAAATTTCTGGCCAAGGATTTAAATGCATAGCTACATACTCCTCTAAACATTCTTCCTTCACCCGCCATGTCCAAGCCAATTTATTGCTGCTCATCTGCTCATCCTCCTAGAAATCCCCTCTTTTGCACATATTAAGAACTAGGGACATTTGATACCTATTATTGTACCTGAATAGAGTAGTCCAAGCTATGCATATCTATATTCTCTGGAAATTTCTTAAGCGTTAATTCCGGCTTCACTCGGACGAAGAATAGCAGAACCAATCGCCAGCAGCACGGCGGCCATAAGGCCCAAGATGACAAAGGGCAGCCATAATTCATTCCAGCCCCCACCTGTAGCAGCGATATCGATCGCTTGGATCGCCCATTTTTGCGGTACAAAATTAGCTGCCTTCTGCATATAGTCCGGCATAATGGATAACGGCCAGAAGCAGCCTCCAAGCATACATGTCGGGGTCAAGATCAGCGAATTAAGCATGCCCGTATTATTGGGATTGCGAATCAGACCTGCTACCGTACTAGCTAAACCCATGGAAACGAGCATAAATGCTGCAAGAACCAAGAAATACAAGTAGAGCGGTAACCCAAAGTCAAACTGCAGCACATAACGGCCTAAGGCAAGTATTACAATGATTTGAATTAACCCAACGATGAAGCTTCCCAGAAAATTACCGAGGGCAATCTCATACGAACGAACCGGGGCACTGAACATACGTTTCATCGTTCTTTCTCTTCGATCATCCATAATAAGCGACACTGAACTTGTAACCAGCCCCATTAAGAACATCAAAGTAAATCCTGTGACGATGCTTAAGCCCTCTTTGGGATATAAATCATAATCTGTTCTTATACTGCCTACACTATGTTGCTCTGCTCTCTGCATTACGGCAGCAAACTGTGAGTCCGAGCCAGTAGCCTCAGCCCGAGCTGCTCCAATTAGTCCAGCAGTGTTTCGCATTTCATCAGCAATTACACTGATTTTCATTTTTACCATAATTGATGTTTCGGTAGCCTTAAGCTCATACACACTAATTTGCGGCTCTTCTCCAGCAAGCAGTGCGGAGGTGAAGTTTTGCGGTATCAAAACACCGGCTTCTCCGTTCTGATCGATAATACTCTCCCTCAAATTAGCCTCATCTGTCTTCTCTACAAGCTTATAATCACCGATATTCTCCAGCTCGGTAAGTAAATGTTTACCTGCTGCACCATCATCCATATTCGAATATAAAATAGTAGCCGGTCTTTCACCCATACTTCCACTAATTGCTACTATCACCGACACGACAATACAGGGCAGAAGAATATACGTAAGCAGCCCATTCCGAGAACCGATCGTTCTTTTCACCATATTCCAAGCAATCGTTAAGATCTTATCCATGGTAACCTACCTTCCGGTACGAGATAACCGCTCCACTGAATAGAACTAGACAGATGATCGACATGACCAGCAGATTCGGCAAAATCTCTGAGACCTCTGCATGCAGCATCATTTTTAGAACAGCTTGTAGCACCCAGTGATTCAGGGTAAATGCCCCGACGGAGTTCACCCATGATTCCGGAAGTGGAGCCATCCCTCCACTAATAAAGGTCATGACCACAGTGATAACATTAATAATACTTCCTGCACTTGCTTTAGTTTTGCTAAACATTGAAATGACAATCGATAACGTCATGGAAGCAATGATCATTAAGAGACAGAAGAGCAGCAGCAAGCCCGGACGATTGCCCCAATTTACGCCAAACAACAAGTGAGTCAGGATAATAATCGCTGCACACTGCACTACACTTACAACCCCTACACCTAACATTTTACCAATAAACAGCTCAGAACCTTTTACCGGCATTGAAGTTATTCGGAAGAGGGTATGATTTTCTTTTTCATTAAAAAGAGAGGTACTGACGGTCAAACCGCTATATAGCAGAAACATCAGCATCATGGATACCGCATAGAATTGGGAGGCTGTATAGGATCGGCCACCTTCACTGAGCGCCCCAACCTTAACAGAAGGCTGATCCCCCGAACTTGGTGCAGTAACGGTCAAAGCTTCTGGACCCAGCGTCATAGCTACGGACTGCTTATAGTTAATATTGTTCAAAAAGTTATCGAATACCGTCCCCGCAACCATATTATCTGTCCGATCTTTACCCAGAATAAACTCTAGCTGTGCAGTATCACCGCTTTGTACTTTTTTATCGAAGCCTGGAGGAACAATAACCGCATAACCATATTTTCCGGTACGCAAGCCGCTTTCCGCTGTCTCTCGGCTCCCTACTTTGACCGGAATGATGATATCCTTAAGCTCCGGCGTCTTCAAAAAGCTGTCTATCATCGCCGAGCTTTCATATCCTTCTCCAGAAAGATTAACTATACCAACACGTACTGGATCAATCTCAGACGCTGCCTTATCACCGATTACACTGGAAAGGGAGGCACCCAGCAGAAAGATCAAAAGCAGCGGTAGCAGAAACATATTAATGATGATTGAGCGTGAAATAAACAGCCTGCGAAGCTCATAAATCATAATTGTCCAAATATTTCTCAAAGCGTTCTCTCCCTCCTTTAATCGCGCAATGTCCGTCCTGTCAAACTAAGGAATAATGTCTCCAGATCCGGCTCCTCTATATTCAAAGAACCAATAACCCCTTCATGTTTAGCAAAAATAAATAAGATATCCTGCAGCTCATCCTGTGAGGAGGGGAGATACATTTCTACCGTTCCCTCTTTACTTTCCACTCTCGTGATCCGCGGGTGTAGACTAAGCTCATTGATTAGCTCCGGGGTGATGTTCGTTGCTTTGACCACTATTTTTTCTTCCTGAGAAACCCGTTCCCGCAGCTCCTTTTCCGTACCACAAGCAATGATATGTCCCTTATCCATAATCGCTACCCGATCACAAATGGCTGCAACCTCTTCCATATAATGACTAGTGTAGATGACGGTTGAGCCAAGCCGATTGAGCTCTTTGACCGACTCAAGGATATGATTACGAGACTGCGGATCAATCCCTACGGTCGGCTCATCCATAATAATCAGCTTTGGATGATGCATGATGGCACAAGCGATATTCAAACGTCTCTTCATCCCTCCGGAGAAGGTGGCTGGTTTTTCTTTGGCCCGGTCACTAAGTCCTGTGAAAGCAAGAGCTTCCGCCACCCGCTCTTTCAGCAATTTTCCCCGCAAGCCATACAATCTTCCGAAAAAAGTTACATTTTCAGCTGCTGTCATTGTATTGTACAAAGCCAAATCCTGCGGAACTAAGCCGATCTTTTTCTTAACCTCCAGTGCATACGAAGAGACTGATAACCCATCAATAACAATGTCTCCACTATCAATCTTTAGCAGGCCGCAAATCATACTTATAGTTGTACTTTTGCCCGCCCCATTCGGCCCTAGCAGGCCAAAGATCTCTCCTGCTTGAATCGTAACATTCACATGATCTACCGTTAATTTGTTCTCATACCGTTTCACCACATCGGTCAACACCGCGATTGCCATCTTTTATCTCCCCTGTCGTGTGTGCTTCTATATTTTCAATTTTATTCTAGGTTGAATTTTTACGGATGTACGAAAGGTCATTTTTTGAAGGTGACTAAAGTCATCTCCTGAAGTAGTGGGATAATATGCTAAGATTATTAAAAAACATAAAGGATGACTAAGGCGTGCCCAGAGAGCTAAACTTATTGCGTTACGGACTCATCTTAATCCCTGCGTTTATTACCATTTATGTCTATCAATATAATGATTATGGAATCTTCACGCTGCATATCCTGATGCTTCTATTCCTTGTGGTCATGGTGCCAAAGCTCCCTCAATCCATTCATGCTTTGATTAGTATCATTGAAATCTTGTTCACGGCCTGGTTATGTTATCAATATGGCAGCATGATGATTTTCCCCGCTATATCAGCACTGCTTTATTATTCCAGACTCCAGCCTAAAGCAGTGCCTTACGTGTTCACAGGTGTACATCTGATAGCTTTGAACGTTGCACTCCAGAATTCTCCATCGCTCGTAGTAACTTACATTAACTTTTCATTTCTGCTCACTGCCTACCTAAATAAGCTATTATTAAAAGCTGGCCAGCGGCGCGAAGACACTCTTCTTCTATATGATGAGTTGCGCAAAAAGCATTTCGAACTCGACGAAGCTCGCAACCGCCTGCTGGAGTTCAGCGCGCAAGTAGAAGAGTCTGCCCAATCCAAAGAGCGCGTCCGCATCTCACGACAGCTCCATGACGATATCGGCCACCGGCTAATCCGGATTAAAATGATGATGGAGGCCGCCCTCCAGACCTTGCCTACCTCTCCCGAGAGCGGAATGCAAATGATGGAACTGATTCGTGACCAGCTGTCGGCCAGCATGGACGATATGCGGTCCGCAGTTAAACGTATCAACTACACTCCGAAGCTTGAGGGAGCTTATGCGTTAGACCGGCTGCTCGAAGAAATTGGACGTGAGACGGGGATCGAGACCTCATACCAAGTACAGGGCATACCTTATCCACTCTATCCTAGTATTCAAGTAATCCTGTACAAAAACGCCCGTGAAGCTATAACCAACGCCTTGCGGCATGGAAAAGCAACGTCCATCCGGATCAAAATTGACTACGCGCAAGCAGGAATCACTATGGAGATTAGCAACAATGGAGCGCTTCCCGAAGGAGAGAAACTCAGCAAATTATTGGGGCGTGGTGGGGACGGAATGAAAGGAATGTACGAGCGAACGCATTTAATCGGTGGAACACTCGAACTGAGGCAGGAACCACATTTTACAGTCATTACGCGGCTGCCCATTTATAAGCAGGATGAGATTGTATAACGAAAGGAGCCATGCTAATGATTAAAGTGTTGATTGTTGATGACGACCCCTTTATTCGCCAAAGTCTGCAAGTATTGCTAGGTATGGACCCAGATATTGAAGTTGTCGGAGCAGCTTGTGAAGGTAACGAGGCCTTGGAATTACTTCAAAAAGGATTAAAGACCGATGTAGCTCTGATGGATATCCGCATGCCCGGCTGCGGTGGCGTTGAAGGAACGGAGAAGATTAAGCAGGCTTTTCCGCAAATTGCGATATTGATGCTGACCACTTTCGATGACGATGAATATATCATTGAAGCACTGCGTAACGGAGCTAGTGGATATTTGCTCAAAAACATACCGCCAGACCGGATCATCCAGGGCATTAAAACGGTTTTTGATGGGAACATGCTTATCCACCCTGATATCGCCCGTAAGCTGGCAACCTTTCTCCAGCCTACGGCACGGCAAGAATTGCCACAGGTACAGCCACTGGAATCGTTCGGATTGACCAAAACAGAGCTGGCTGTAGTGGCTTCTATCGCTGAGGGGCATAGCAACAAAGAAATCGCCGGACAGCTTTTTTTAAGCGAAGGTACCGTCAAAAATTACATAACGGATATATTAAGCAAATTAGAGCTCCGCGATCGTACGCAAATTGCAATTTTTTATTTGAAGAACATGCGGGGTTGAACTAGTAGCATACAGCATATGAATAGGACATTGCCAAAGTTAGTTTTTCTTACGGACTCCAGTGAAGTTACTCCTTGGACGCGGGCTCGGAGTTCAGGACGTCACTCCTTGGGCGCGGGCTCGGAGTTCAGCGACGCTACTCCTTGGACGCGGGCTCGGAGTTCAGGACGTCACTCCTTGGGCGCGGGCGCGGGCTCGGACTCCAGCGACGCTACTCCTTGGGCGGGCTCGGACTCCAGCGACGCTATTTACAATTTTATCGGCGTTTGAGCAGAGTTTCGGACCCCAGCGACGTTATTCCTCAGAAAGAGGCTCATTTGGGGTGTTTTTAATGCCAATAGTGGTTTTGGGGTCCGTTACCATTCTAAAAAAGCGAAAATGCTGCGATTAGGGGCAAATGGGTCCGATAGCAACTTCTCGCACGCGAAACTACCATCTAATCAAAAACAAAGATGCCCCATTCACCATTTCATGGCCTATGGGCATCTTCTAGTTATCCTTCCGCTGATTCCTGCTTGGCTTCAGTGGTTTTTTTTCGTTTAAGTTGGCCGTCCGGAAGGTTCCGGCTGCGTATGCCTGTCTTCATCCCGATGATGCTGTAGATGCTGGAAGGCTTCGCCTCAGCGGTAATCATCCCATCCGTCTCCGGCACCAAAATAATACCGAGCTGATGGTGATCCCCATCATAGATTGGACTTTGAAGGTATTTGCTCTCCCCTTCACGGTTCAGCACCTCCAGCTTGCAGAACGCTGGATTCATGCGCAGCGCCTCATGTAGCTGCGCCGCATCGGTCAACAGGACCCCGTTGACCTTCAGTAAGATCTCGCCGGGCAGGATGCCCAGCTCCTGGCCGGGACTGCCCGGCAGCACGGCCAGCACTTTGCGGCCGCGCGGTGGATGCACGAAGATGGGGCTGATGCTGCGCTCTTCCAGAGCGCTGTACCAGCTTAACCCTTCGTGCAGCACAATGGCTGCGAGCGCCGCGACCAGGGTCAGCGGGCTCCACCAAGCGGCAAGCAGGCTTAAGCCGAGCAGGACGATGCTGTAGATCAGCAGTCGTCCTGCAGTGCGGGCCGCCTTGCGCCCGGGCAGCATGCCCTGCGTCATCTCGCTGAAGCCGATGATGACGGGCAAAGAGACGATGCCAAGGCTGCCGCCGAGCAGCGAGTGCCATGGCAAATCCGTTCCTGCACCCGAAGGGAGCAGCAGGAACAGCGGCAGCGGCCAGAAGGCCTGCAGCTGATAGCCGCCAACGACCATGCCGCGCTTTCCCTTCAGGAAGAGCGGCGTTGCAAGCTTGGCCCCTTGTCTGCGGGCCAGCAGTGCCTCCGCCATGTGCAGCAGCGCAGCTAACACTAGCAAAGCAGGAATATCCATCTCCCGTATGGCGGTGGTAATATTCCCTACCGTTCCACTATCTAAAGCATCTGGAAAGAAAGAAATTACAAATTGAATGATACCTAACAAGCCTATAGAATACGCAAAGCACAAATACCGCACACGCAGTAGTGACAACACGAGACTAACTACCCAAATGCAGGCTACAGCGGTACCTGATAACGATATTCCTAGCAGAACGGCTGCTATAGAGACGACCAAACCCATGACTAGACCACTCCATACCGTCCGCCACGTTTCCTGACCCCAGCTATGTAATTTTACATGTATCAGCTTTCGTTCTAATGCCACCTGCCTACGGTAATATAACGCAATAAATATAATAGCAATGTAGTAATACGGCTGGATCAATAAGTGTAAGAACGCAGTGCCCAAGCTTCCCAACAGTTCCTGAATCACATTCAAACTGTTCGTCACACTCCTTTTCGTCCGATGACTGATTTGTATATATTCTAATTCCTCTACGTCGGTTGGCATTTTCTTATCTAAAAGAAAAAAAGAAGGCTGAATTCAGCCTTCTTACTTTTTCGACGCTGCCGCCTTAATTTCCTTCTGAATCTCAGCAATCCCTTTATTCCGTTGGTTGTCGTGAGCAGGGTCTTGAATGACCTTGATCAGCGCTGCTTCCAGCGCCTCCGCTGTCTTGGCGTCAATTATGCCTGTGACTTGGAGCTTTGCTGTACTTTGGAACTTCTTCACTGCGTCCTTAGTGCCAGCATCGAAATAGCCATCTTTACGTCCAGGCTTGTAACCCAAACCGTCCAGCATCGTCTGTGCACTCTTCACATCAGCGTTGTTCATATTATACTGCAGCGCCACGCTTTTGTTAATCGGAGCCACCGAGAAGTAATCCGGCTGCGCTACCGCGATATCCGGTTTAATGCCCTTACCGTGGATCCATGTGCCGTCTGGCGTAAGCCATTTGGCAATGGTAACTTTCAGCAAGCTGCCGTCTCCAAGCTGTTTGTCAAAGCTCGTCTGCACGGTGCCTTTACCGAAAGAATTGTCACCGATTAGCTTAGCTCCTGCCGACTGCTGCAAGGCACCCGCCAATATTTCCGAAGCACTTGCGCTACCTTTATTCATCAGCACGACCACTGGATAAGCTTTACTCGATCCTTTTGAGGTGCTAACTTCGCGTTTTTTGTCTTTGTATTCTATTTGCACTATAGATTTGCCAGCTGGAACAAATTGCTCTGCCATTTCAATAACAATCGGAAGAACACCACCTGGATCATTGCGGACGTCAATAACAAGTCCCTTCATGCCTTGCTTCTCTAACTTCTCCAGCTCTTCCTTGAATCGTTCTGCGGTATTCAAGGAGAACTGCGTAACCTCGATTACGCCCACATTGTCCTTTTCCATGGTAGCGTAGACTGTTTCGAGCTTCACATCATCCCGGGTAAGAACAAATTCCAGCGCCTCTACAGCGCCGGAACGTTGTATTTTCAAAGTGGCCTTACTGCCCTTAGGACCGCGAATCTTGGCAACAGCTGCATTCAGCTCCATACCTTCCAGCGATTCACCGTTAACGGACAAGATAACATCTTTGGCCTGAATCCCAGCTTTCTCAGCAGGTGAGCCCTTGATCGGAGAGACCACGACTACCTTGCCATTATCCGAAGAGACCTCCGCACCGATACCTGAAAAGGAACCCTCAATGCTTTCTTCGAATTTCTCAGCTGTTTCTTTACCCATATAGTTGGAATAAGGATCGCCCAGCGCTTCCATCATACCGTTGACAGCACCGTCTATCAGCTTCTCCCGATCTACTGTCTCGTAGTAATTGCTCTCAATCAGACTGAGAGCAGTTCCAAGTTTCTGGGATTCCTTCTGCTGAAGGCCAGTAACCTGCAATGCTGAGGCCAGTCCTTCTCCTGCAGCTTGTCCAATAACATGACTATAACCCGTCACGCCCAAGGTCACCAGACTACCGCATAGCAGGGCGGCGATAATCATAAACGCCGCTGTGCTTTTTTTTAACATGATGTTCCCACCGTCCCTTCTTGTCCATCTCGCAAACAACTCCATAAGTCCGTCCTGAAAGGTACGGTATCTCTTCCAGTATATGCCGTACGTTCAAATAATATGAGTTATAAGTTCTTAAAAATTAGAGATAAGGCATCGGATTTACTGTCTTGCCGTCGATCCGAACTTCAAAATGGAGATGGGGGCCCGTCGAATTACCTGTAGAACCGGATTCAGCAATCACATCCCCACGATTGACTCTATCCCCAGGGCTAACCTTGATACCACCTTTACGGATATGTCCGTAGAGGGTCCAAACTCCGCCGCCATGATCAACAATTACACAATATCCATAGCCGCTATACCATTCAGCTACGATTACCGTTCCGGAATCAGCCGCATGAATATTGGTTCCTTGTGGAACTGCAAAGTCTACCCCGGTGTGTACTTTCCCCTTCTCACCCGTAATTGGGTGTGTCCGTGGTCCGTAGGAGGAAGAGATTCTTGCCGAACCTACAGGCAGCAGGAAGGGTCCATCTCCACCAGCATACGCGGTTGAGGAGCTGGAGCTTGAACTGCTGCTTGCCTTGCTAGCTGCAGCTTTCTTGGCCGCTGCTGCTGCCCGGCGTGCTGCTTCTGCTTTGGCGGCTGCTGCTTTGCGAGCCGCTTCCTCAGCTTTAATCTTATCCTTTTGGGTTTCCAAAGCAGAACGTTCGCTCGCCAGCTTAACCAGCTTCTCGTTCTGCTCTTCACTTAGATCATCGCTTTCTTGAATCTGCTTATCATAAAATGCGATAAGCTCCTGCTTCTCCGCTTCCTTCTCTTTCAGCAGGCTTCTCTGATTTTCCAAGGAGGTGTATAACTGCTTGGCTTGAGCATATTGCCCCTCAAGCTCCTGCTTCTTCTCTACAACTGTCTGCTTGTCCAGCTTGTGTTGGACTAACAGCTCCTGATCCTGATCCACAATCATCTTAAGCGAATCGGTGCGGCCCAGAAAATCAGAGAAGCTTGTCGATGAGAGCAAAACATCTAGGTAAGACACCGCTCCATCCGTGTACATCAACCGGACACGGGATCCTAAGAGTTCTTCTCTTGAGGCCACTCGTGCCTCTGCTTCATCCAATTCCGTTGCTGTAACGTTAAGAGATTCTTCTGTATCGGAAATTTTGTTAGAGATTTCGGTCATTTTACCTTTAACTTGATCCACTTGCTGCAATACATATTGTAAATTAATATTTGTCTTATTCTTATAGTGCTGCGCTTCCTGCGTTTGGGACTCCGCTTTCTCTTGCTGCGCCTTAGCTTCCTGCACCTCTTGTTGCAGCTGCTTTAATTGCTTATCGATCTCGGCAACACTTGTTTTTTTGGCATATCCATCAGAGGGTTGGAATATAGTGACAGCTAGTAACATTACGGCTAGTCCGGCGGCAATCTTCTTCAACTCGCACTCCCCATCCTTCACTCTTAAATTAAACTTTCAAAAACTTACGAATAGAAACCGTACTTCCCCAGACGCCGATTAGCACGCCTAGTCCAACTAACAGACCCACGAGCAGCAGCCAAATATCACTGAAAGGGATCAACTGCAATCCGAGCATAGGATCTCCCTGTACCGAAGATTCCAAACCGTTGTAGCCGGCATATAAAACGCCCGAAGTAATCAATGATCCAATGAGTCCAATTAATGCCCCTTCTATAAAGAAAGGCCAACGAATAAAATAATTTGTCGCGCCTACCAGCTTCATAATCCCAATCTCTTTACGCCGGGCAAGAATCGTCACCCGAATAGTATTGGAGATGAGGAACATAGACATAAGTGCCAGCCCCGCTACAAAAATAAAGCCAATGTTACGTACGGCACGCGTGATTTTAAACAATGTTTCTATCGAGCCTTTGCCATATTTCACTTTGTAGATAGGCTGCTCGGTATGTGTCTTGTTAAGGGCTTGAATCTTCTCAGCCACAAAAGCAACGGTTGTAGGTTCAATAACCTCTACCTGAAGGGTATCTGGAAGCGGGTTATTATCTTCATCGAACCCTTCCAGAAGCTCTGCTGCCTCCTCGCCCATATCCGCGCGGAGATCTTTAAGTCCCTGTTCCTTGGAGATGAACGTAATCTTGCTGACCTCCGGCATATTGCCAATTTCAGTCTGCAGGGTCTCGCGCATCTTCTGATCTGTATTCAAAGCTAGATGCACTTTGATCTGTACCTGACTGTCTGCCTCATCAGCTACAGAATTTACGTTGAGGACAAGAAGAATAAATACACCTAGAACAAAAAGAGAAACAACAATCGAAGTGATTGAGGCGATCGACATCCAGCCATTACGGAATACGCTTTTAAAGCCTTCCCGCACATGTCGCAAGAAGGTTTTAAAACTCATAACCATATTCCCCTCTCGCTTGGTCTCTGACAATGTTTCCATTCTCAATCGCAAGCACCCGTTTGCGCATTTTGTTCACAATATCTCTGTTATGGGTAGCCATTACAATCGTTGTTCCACGAAAATTAATCTCGTCAAGCAGCTGCATAATGCCCCATGAAGTCTCGGGGTCTAAGTTACCTGTAGGCTCGTCCGCAATAATAACAGAAGGATTGTTGACGATAGCCCGTGCAATAGCGATCCGTTGCTGCTCACCACCAGAAAGCTGTGAGGGCTCACGATTCGCTTTACTTCTCAGCCCAACCAAATCAAGAACCTCATTCACACGTTTCTTGATGACTTTTTTCGGCGCTTCAATAACTTCCATAGCAAAAGCTACATTCTCGTATGCCGTCATTCTGGGCAAAAGCCGAAAATCTTGAAATACAACGCCGATATTACGGCGGACATAAGGGATTTTGCGTGGTTTTAGCTTTCCTATATTGAAACCTCCCACCGAAATCTGTCCTTTGGTAGGCACTTCTTCTCTATAAATCAATTTCATAAAAGTAGATTTACCCGCGCCGGAAGGGCCGACAACGTACACGAATTCATTGCGGTCGATTTTCACTGAAACTCCTTGCAGTGCGTGAGTTCCGTTAGGGTACGTTTTCCATACATCTTGCATTTCAATCATTTTCTCACTTCCCAATTATGACATTTTCCACTTGTGCGAATCGACATTGTCCACCTCAAGTTTCCATAAACTTCAATATTTCCGCAATGTATCTATTGTAACAAATCTGTAACTGATTGAGTACCCCGTAACTGCACGACTATTCGAAAGTTTTGTAGTGACTGGACATATACATATAAAAAAGCACCTAACGGTGCCTGTTATCAGATGTCGTAACTCCCTTTATTAGAGAGTACTTGTTTCTTACTAAGTTATTATCGGTATCCCACGAAGTGTTCTTTAAGTTTTGTTACAGGGCCGCGCCTGCTTAGCGCAATCCAAATCCCCAAAAGGAGATTAATCATGAAAAAAATCCATGCTGCCCTCATAGTGGTCATCGCACTCGTCCTTATCGGCTCCTGCATTTACGGAGGGCTTCATCTATATGGCAGCAAAACCACGCTTCCAAAGGGTACAACCCTTGCCGGCTGGCAGGTCGGAGGCATGACCCTCACCGAGGTCGGCTCCCAGCTGGATCAGCGGCTGCGTGCCCTCGAATCCGTCCCTCTAGTGCTAAAAGTGGAGGGCAATGCAGATTTACCCCTAACTCTTAGTAAGACTGGGTTGAGTTATGAAGCCGCTGCTTTTCAGCAGGGCTTAAAAGAGCTTGCCGAAGGAACACTTTGGGAGCGGGTAAAGGCACGCCATAACTTCCCTCAGCTGTGGAAGCTTGAAACGCATCTGGAAATCGCACAATTCCAGAAAATTCTAAGTCCCACTTGGGAGAAGGAGTCCTTTGGTGAACCAGTGGACGCTACGCGGCGAATTACAGGCGATGACCGAATCGTATATACTTCTGAGAAAACTTCCCTGGAGGTCGATTGGACAGCTCTGGAGACTTCCTTAGGAGCAGCTGCCCCCACCAGCTTCAATCATCTGAATACCCTGTTGGAGAAGGGAATCACGATGGAAGTCCCTTTGTTAATCCTGCAGCCTGACATAACTTTAAAGAAATTAAAGGAACAAGGTATCGAGCGAAAAGTAATGCAGTTCAGCACCTCTCTAGGTGCAAGTGGACCTGGACGAAGCTACAACGTGGAAGCTGCTGCCAAAGCTGTGGATGGAACCATTCTCCCGCCTGGAGCCGTCTTTGATTATGGAAAAGCTATAGAAAAAGCAAAGGTGAATTACGGCTTCCGTGAAGCGCCGGTGATTGTGAACGGCAAGCTGCAAGCAGGTGTTGGTGGAGGGATCTGCCAAGTGTCGAGCACTCTTTACAATGCCGCACTGCGTATAGGGCTAGAAATTGTGGAACGCCGTAATCATTCCTTGCCCGTCAACTACTTGCCCAAAGGTCAGGACGCAACATTCGCTGAAGGTTATATCAACTTTCGTTTTCGCAATACGACTGGCAAATATCTCATAATTAAAGCAGTTGTGCAGGGTAAATCACTGACCATAAAGCTGTTCGGCACGTTTCCGCAAAATGTCACTTACAAAGTTCATTCAAAAACAGTAGAGGTGCTCCCTCCAGTCGATAAATACGTAAACGATTCTTCACTGCCTCGTGGCAGCTCACGCGTTATTCAAAATGGGAAAACCGGATATATTGTTGAAACCTACATTACAAAGTATGTTGACGGTAAATCCACTGAGGTGAATAAACTGTCCCGCGACGTATATTACGCACAAAAACGATTAATCGCCATTAATCGTGGAGGCGTGAGCAAATCCATAATCCCGGATGTCCCCCGAAAGCAGCTGGTGGAGGATGGCGTCCGTAGTGAATAGCTAACAACAAATAACCGGTCAGAGCCCCTAAGGTCTGACCGGTTATTTTTGCCAGCAATCTATTTTACCTGTAGCTTACGTTACCCGGCTTTGAAATTTACGATTCAGGGGTACATTAGAAGTAGACCCATAATCAGAAAGGATGAACATCCTATGACAACAGTCCTTGTAAATGATCTTACTGGTATTGTCCGCAGTGCTCCCGCTATTTTTGCCTCACGCACTTGCAGAGAAGCTCTTCGCGTCATGTTTCAGTATCCAGAATCCAAATGTATCGTCGTCTGCAATGCTATGAATGAACCCCTCGGATTGTTGATGAGCGAACGTTTCTTTTTAAAAGCTACAGGAAGATCCGGAGTAGATCTGTTCTACAGAGAACCTGCCATGAAGCTTATGAACAAAACCCCGCTCATTCTTGACATTTCCACTCCACTCGATACGGTATTGAGCCTCGCTATGAACCGCCCAGACCCTATGAAAAATGATTGTGTCATTATCACTCGCAAAGGTAAATTCGCTGGTGTTGCTTATACCTCTGACCTTATCCGCGCCCAAGCGTAGAGCCTATTTGCTCTTCCTCTTCTACCCTAAACCTTCCTCAAAAAAGAATATCCGGTGACGTATCAATTCTCCAGTATCCATTCACCTTTTTCAGCTTCACATACACCGACTCACTGCCTTCCTGCCCGCTCGAATAAGGAACTGTTAAGTCAAATTCAGCGGTTGTTGCAGTTTTGGAGAGCATTCGGGCGGTGGCTTTTTCAAACATTAATGAGTTTCCAAAATCTGCATTCACCTGTGACATTCTACCTTCATGCTCCAAAAATTGAGTCTGCACATAATAAGCTGCTGCATTATGCGTGTAGGCTTTTTTTATGTAATTCATCAGCTTCGCCTTTGTCCCAATATCATTGGAAAGGTAACGGTACTCTTGCGCTTTATACATGAAGGTTTCCATCGGGAAAAAGTTGCCCCCACGGCTAGTATAGAAATAGATTGCTCTGGCATGTACAACAAGCGGTACCACACTTTTTACCGTCAAATTGTTTATAGTAGCTGGGCCTTCTTTTCCTGTGCCAATCACAGCCACATTTTTTATTGCCGAGCTTCCCACTGATGATGAAGCTGCCATAACTCCGCTACCTGCTGATAAAAGGCCTAAAGAAAGGGCCAACGAACCAAGCATCCATTTTTTGTTCATCTGAAGTTCCTCCTCTTTCATCTGAAAAATACAGGCGATCGCCACTGTTTCAGCTTATGCACCCCGCAAGCTAAAATACCCAATAAACAGAGGAATGAAAACGTATTACAACTCTTTTGAAAATATAAAAAAACTCCACCCTCCTGATTCACAGGAAAAGCGGAGTAATATAGTTAAATAAAGTAGTACAAGAACCCTAATTGGATGCTGCTGAGGTGGCCTCATAATACGCTGTAAAAGCTACGTTAGCAGTCAAAATACTCTCCGTATTGTTCTTAGTACGATCCTCGTAGGATTGCTGGAAATTGAAAGAGTCCACATTCACAATACGGGGTAAGGCTTGTAGTTCATCCATCCATTGCCGTATCCCCGAATATGTCCCCTCCACCACTGCAGTCATTTTGATCTGTTTGACCGTCGGGAATGACACCTCAGCTGAACCTGTCATTTGCTGAATCGGGTTAGCCTCATCCAAAACAAAACTAAGATCCTTTAGCCGCGCTTGTGAGGACGTGCTAACCTCCCGCAAATCAACAATCAGACCTTCGCTGTCATCGCCCTTTGGGAGTTCCCCCAGTAATTCCTTCTGTTCTAGATCTCCCTCAGTGCCGCTGCCCTTCAGCTCATAGATTTTGTTTTGGAGGACTTCTGCTTCCTTTTCCAACTGACTGATCTCGCTGCTCTGTGCGGAAATTTCCTTATTGGTCGGCTGAACACCCAGCATATAGAACGCAAACAATATCAGGAACAAAATCAGCACTCCCAGAACAATCGGCGAGCGATACTTATTGATCTGTTCCATCACTGCTCACCTCCCCTTGGCTGGCATCCGTTTCACTGTTTTGAAGCTTATCCGCTGCTAAGTTCACTTTATAAATAGCCGTATACGTATGGTATGAAATGGCATCTGCGGCTCCTTCAGTAAGCTTTTGAATAGAGGCATCGGTCGTAAAAGACATTTGGCGAAGTTGTCTTAAATAGTTGGAAGCATCCTCCATAGTGGATACATTTACAGTCAGATCTATAGAGGTCCGGTAGGTATAGTTAATATCACGGATTAGTGCCTCCTTAGGCAATCCCTCCACTAATTCGTCCAAGATAGGGACTGCAATCACCTTATTGTCCTGAAGCACTGTGATGGCTGCTTTCCGATCTAGCTGTCCAGGTCCGCTGTTCTTAAGCTTCGCGAGCTCTACTTGGAGCATTAAACTGCGATCCTGCAGGCCTTGCAGCTCTTCTTTACCATTAGAAATCTGACCCTTATTGGCCGAAAAATAAATCCCCGTTCCGATCATCCCCAGCAGCCAGATCGCTACAAGCCCCATCGTGACATAAGGAAATAGCAACGTCTCCCGATCTTCTCTCGGCAATAGATCAATCGTATCCGTGTTGATGCTATTTTTTAGAGCGGTCCCGGCAGCTACGCGGTAATCATTTAGTTCAGGGTCAGAAACAGCAGCACTAGCCATCTGTTCCAGACTTATTGGTGTTATTACAAGTTCAGCTAGGGACTGCTGGAGTTCTAGGTCCAGTTGTTTACGAATCGAGGGAGTGCCCGTAATCACTAAATTGTTGATACGAGTGGAACCGTCATGCAAGCTGTATTGATAAAAGCTGAGCATACGGGAGATTTCCGCAGTGATTTCCACCATTTGCTCGGGTGATAAATGTTCTTCTACAGCGACAGCTGTTTCTGCCAAGGTTTCACTGTCTGTCAAAAGATCCATTCCCGCTAAATTTCTTCCTTTATGTAGATCAAGTAAGTTTATCGTACGAATGAAGACCGGATTCCCGTTTCTGAACATATAAATGTCCATTACCGATGGCTCCATATTAATCAGCATCGTCTCCGCAAAGCTCTCCCCGTGCCCAGTAGTTATAGCACGCGCCAAGGCGGTTGCCGAAATTTCGACACTGCTTATCCGAAGACCCGCCCGCTCCAGAACTTCTATGTAATCCTGAATCGATTTTCGCGGAGCAGCAAATACGAGCAGGTGACTTTGCTCCTCATCCACTTCGAGCGTTACATAGTCATAGACAGGATTTTCAAAAGGTAAATGCAGTCCCGTCTCCACTTCCAGCTTCACGAGTTGTTCTACCTGTTTGTCATTGGTACTAGGAATACTCATTTTACGGATAATGATCTGCGAGGGTGGAATGGACAAAGAAACCTTACTTCCCCTTAACCCTTCCTTCTTCACCCACTGCCTTACCCGATCATAAAGCGCCTCGCTATCCGCCACCTGATTCTCAATGATCATGCCTGGAAGGAGCGGGAGAAACCGTTTTTTACGGACTTCCCATGACTGTTTATTCTTAAAACTAATATAACGGATTCCGGCAGCTTCAATTGAAAGTCCGGCCACTTTGGGGCCTAATCCAAGCATATGCTCGATGTCCTCCTATCCGATAAGCGAGAGATACGCGCCGATGATGTGTGAACCATATCCAAAACTAATTAAAGCTCCTATAGCTAACCAGGGGCCGAAGGGTACCGGTTGTTTACGTTTGATTACACCGAGCAGCATCAGCAGTCCGCCCACCACGCTCCCAAGCAGACAAGCCACAAAAAAAGCCAAAATCACATTCGGAAAGCCAATCACCAAGCCCAGCAGCGCAAATAACTTCACATCTCCAGCCCCCATCCCACCTAACAGAACAAAAGGGATAAGAACCCCTCCCCCAAGCACAGCTCCTAGCAGGTGATGCCATAGCGGTCCTTCCGGAAATAACAGTACAAGAATCAGCAGCAGCGGTAAAAAAAACAACAATACCTTGTTGGGAATCAGCATGTACTTCAAATCCGCAACCGTCACGATAACCGCTAAACTCACAAGAATGAACCCGATGATTCCCTTACCCGTCAGGCCAAATTGCAAATACACCCATAGAAAAAGCAAACCCGTTGCCGCTTCTCCAAGCGGATATAATGGCGATACCCTTGTCCCGCAGTATCGGCACTTGCCTCCTGACAGCAGGTAGCTTAGCATCGGAAACAAATCCCGCGCTTTCAGCCGCGTGTTGCAGTTCGGGCAATGTGACGGCGGATTAAGCAAGGATTCCTTGGCCGGCACCCGCAGCGCCACTACGTTATAGAAGGAGCCTAGAATCAGACCCAGTAATGTGATGTAACTTGCGATAAATATCGTCATGGTTGTCCTCTGTTAGCTTCTGGATTTTAAAAAGGAATCGGGAAGTCCGATTCCTTAGGGGCAAAAACAGATAATTCTGTAATTCAATTACTTAACTTTAGACTTCAATACCTGTTCAGCTGAAAACTTACCTTCAGTAGTACTCCCTGCCGTAACTTCTGACGATCCTTTAGGTTTCGGTGCAATCACTATATAATCCAATTGTCCCTTATCTGTATAGTAAACTGTGCCTGATGAAATTGTAGCCTTCGTACTTGGAAGACTTAATTTATTATCTAAATAACCTGCAGTTTGCATATCTGCTATAGTTACACTTACTGCAGTTGTAGAATTGCTGAATTGTCCATCCTTCGCACCAACGATATATAATCTTGAAGCATCATAAATTTGACGAGCAGTAGCAATATCCGAATCCTCTTTAGCGTCAGAAATTATGTTTCCAATCAAAGGTATAGCAATTACCGCAATAATCCCCAAAATAACAATAACCGCCAGCAACTCAATCAGCGTAAACCCCTTTTGATTTTCCTCTTTGCTTAATCTTCTCTTAATCGCTTGTGCTAACATTTGATTTCCCCCTCTAAGTGGTGTGTGATTGATAAAACCTATATTCTTCATTTCAGTGAATCCAGCATCATCTTTCTTGTGCTTACGGAAACAGCTCGTCCATCGTCGTCTAATCGCCAGCGTAAGTTCGTGGATCTTGCCCCGCCTCCCCGGCGTCACCCCTCTCAATATATACAAGGAACCAAGAGGTTCACATATTACCGTACAGACTGAACATCGGCAGCATAATGGCAGCTACAATGACACCTACAACAGCAGCTAAAAAAGCAATCAGCAGCGGTTCAAGCAGCGATTTCAGACGGTCGACGGTATTCTCCACGTCCATCTCATAAAAATCAGCTACCTTGGACAACATCGTGTCGAGCGCCCCTGTCTCTTCGCCAATCGCTATCATCTGTGTAACTAGTGGCGGAAAGACCCAAGCTTTTTTTAGCGGCTCAGATAGTGGATTTCCTTGTCTCAGCGAATCGCCTGCACTACGGATGAATCTCCCGATGACCTTATTTCCTGCTACCTCCTCAACAATCACCAAGGATTGTAGAATCGGTACAGAGCTGGCATAAAGAGATGAAAAAGTGCGCGTAAACTGAGCAATCGAGCCTTTTTGATTCAGCTTACCGAACACAGGTATCTTAAGCTTGGCATAATCCAGAGCGTAAGCACCCTTTTCCGTACGTTTTGTAATCTGAAAAGCTATCACTAGGAGAAGTACTCCGAGTATCCAGAAATACCATTGACCTTGAATGCTTTTGCTGAGTGCCAAGACCATCTGTGTAATTGCAGGAAGCTCGGCATCCATCGATTCAAACATCGTTACAAACTGCGGCACAATCGCCCAAAGTAGATAGATAACCGCGGCAATCGCCATAACCCCTACGGTAATGGGGTACGTAAGCGCTGATTTTATCTTCTCTGTCGTGGTGTGCTGTTTCTCAAAAAACATAGCCAACCTGTCCAACGTCCCCTCAATATCACCGGATTCCTCACCGGCACGGATCATGCTGACAAATAGCTGTGGGAAGATTTTTTTATGATCCTGAACGGCTTGTGAGAACGATATCCCGCGCATCAGGCTGGAATTAACATCTACTAATGCTTTGCGCAGTGGCTTACTCTCGGTCTGCTCTGCCAAAATACGCGTTGCATCCACAATCGATACCCCCGCCCGCATAAGCGTGGCAAACTGCCTGCAATATATGATGAAATGAAGCGGCTTAACGGGATTACCAATATAAATGTCCATCGATAAAATTGTGGTTTTGCGTTCGATCAGTGAAAATACCGTAAGTCCCCGCTTGCGTAGCTCCTCCATCGCTGTAGGTTTATCGGTTGCTGTTAGTTTCCCTTTGATAGACTTACCTGCGGCTGTCTTGACCTGATATTCAAAAAGAGGCATCAGCTGCTCACCTCCGCCATAAACGCCTTAGCTGCTGTTGGATCAATAAGCCCCTGCGATAAATAGTCACGGATGCTCATGTCCAAGGTGTGCATGCCTTGTGAGCGTCCCGTTTGCATCACATTTTTGATCTGATGTGTTTTTTCGGTACGAATAAGATTGGCTACGGCTGGTGTATTGATCAAAATTTCCGTAGCGCATAAACGCCCCCGACCTCCAGCCCTTGGGAACAACCGCTGACTGACTACTGCCAGCAGCACTGATGCTAATTGTGAACGAATCTGTCCCTGCTGATGTCCCGGAAAAGCGTCGATAATTCGATCAATCGTCTGTGGTGCATCTGTTGTATGTAAGGTAGCCATCACAAGGTGACCTGTTTCTGCGGCCGTAACCGCTGCTGAAATGGTCTCCAAATCCCGCATCTCACCAACAAGAATGACATCCGGATCCTGACGTAAGGCAGCACGTAATCCATTAGCAAAACTTGCGGTATCGCAGCCCACTTCACGTTGATCCACTAGACAGGTTCCATGGTTATGTAGAAATTCTATCGGATCTTCCAGAGTCACTATATGTTTGCTCTCCGTCTGGTTGATATAATTCAGCATAGCTGCAAGCGTAGAAGATTTGCCGCTGCCTGTGGGTCCTGTAACCAAAATTAGACCTTGTGGCTTAAGCGACAAAGTAGTTAAAATCGAAGGCATCGACAGCTGTTCCAGACTCGGAATCTCTGCAGGAATCGCCCGGGCGGCGATACTAACCTCGCCCCGCTGACGATAAACGTTCACCCGGAATCTTACCCCACCATCAAGCGGATATGAAAAATCTAACTCGCCCGCACTCCGAAATGCTCCAATTCGTTCACTACCAAGTAGCATTTTGGCCATATCTGCCGCTTCTTCAGCAACCACGGATTCACCCTCAAGCGAGTGCAGCTTTCCATCCATCCGAATAACCGGCGGTGATCCTACGGAAATATGTAAGTCAGAAGCTTTGGAGGAGTAAGCCGTTTGTAATAGTTGTCTAATATCCCGCGTATACGTTGGCATTAGCCGCTCCCCCTAAGTTAGAATGCTAAATCCCTGTTAACTCTAATGTGAGACCGTCTCGCGCATGACTTCTTGAAGCGTTGTAATTCCTTGACTGACCTTGAGCAGTCCGTCATCCATCAGTTGAACAAGCCCTCGAGCTTTACCTGCTGCACGCAGTTCTTCTACTGAGGCAGTGTTTGTAATGAGCTGCCGTAAGTGATCATCAATACTGAGTACTTCATGAATCGCTATTCGTCCGCGATAGCCAGAATTGTTACAGCTACCACAGCCGCGTCCACGCTGTAATTCTTCCGCAGGTAGTCCTAAGCTACGTAGCATAATTGCTTCCTGTTCAGATGGTTTGTAGGTTTCTTTGCAGTCAGTGCAGATTTTGCGCACCAGCCGCTGTGCTACCACACCAATCAGCGAAGAAGCGATCAAATAAGGTTCTACCCCCATATCCCGCAATCGGGAGACGGAGCTAATCGCATCGTTTGTATGTAAAGTAGACAATACTAGATGACCCGTTAATGAGGCGCGAACAGCAATTTCAGCAGTTTCCGCATCCCGTATTTCACCGACCATTACGATATTCGGATCTTGTCGAAGAATCGAACGTAGCCCAGCTGCAAAGGTTAGTCCAATAGCCGAGTTTACGTGCACCTGATTTACTCCTTCAAGCTGGTACTCCACTGGATCTTCGACTGTGATAATATTTGCGCTTTCTACATTAAGTTGATTCAATGCTGAATATAAAGTTGTTGTTTTTCCGCTACCTGTAGGTCCCGTGATCAGCAAAATCCCATAAGGACGAGCTATCATCTCCTTAAAAGCTTCTGCGTTCCCCTCGCTGAATCCCAAAGCATCTACGGATTTGACTCCTGTGCTTAAATCTAGCAACCGCAGCACAATCTTCTCTCCGTGCATCGTCGGCAATGAAGACACACGAATATCTACCATTTTGTAATCGAACTGCATTTTGATCCGCCCGTCCTGCGGCAAACGCCGTTCTGCGATATTCAGGCGGGCCATTATTTTCAGACGGGCGGTGATAAAGCCCTGCATCTGCTTAGGAATAATCCGCTCTGTCCGTAAGGTTCCGTCAATGCGGTAGCGGATGGTTAAATTATTTTCACCTGGGTCCATATGTATATCAGACGCCCGCAGAGCAACTGCCTGCTGAATCATCTGGTTGACCAAACGTACGATTGGGGAGTCCTCATCTGTAATCTCTGTCTCTTCTATTTCTTCCTGTGTCGGGAGTTCTACCAGCATCTGATTCATAGAATCGCGCATGCCATAGTGACGCGCAATCGCCCGCTGCAGCTCATCTCTCGTAGAAATAGCGGGTTCGATCCGGAAGCCAGTACTCATACGTAAATCTTCTATCGCAAAATAATCCAGCGGGTCCGCCATCGCAACCATCAGCTTGCCGCCCTCTTTTAAGAATGGAAGCACCTGATATCGCTTAGCCATACTTTCAGGGATTATCTGCGTGATTGCGGGATCTATCTGGTATTTAAATAAACTGACATGCGGGATGCCGAGTTGAAATTCAAGCACTTCAATCAACTGCTGCTCCGTAATATAGCCTTGAGAGATTAGCAGATCGCCGAGCTTACGTTTGCTCTTACGCTGTTCCGCGAGAGCCTCAAGCAACTGGTCCTGCGAAATAATATTATTTTCTACCAGCAAGTCTCCCAGTCTCTTTTTCGCGATAGCCAAGTCTATTCATCTCCGTATGCCGTTATTTATGCCGGCTGAAATAATGGATATTTTTTATAGAAATAGAAATCAAACTCCCAGCAAAATTCGCTCAAAAACGAAAGATATAATTACCATAAATACACCTTCCATAAATTTGTCAATTTTGAGTATTTTTCAATCTAACTAGGACTTTAGTTATATTTTAATAGGTATATTTCAATAGATTTATGTTGTCTATCAATGCTGAATGTCCTAGAATGTATATAACATAGATTGGATAATTTTACAACGACACGGAATGAAAAAGTCTGTCGGAATCTAGCATATACGAGACGGAATACGACCATATCTGCCAATAGTTAACAATCAGGGAGAGATGACAATGAAACTTGCCAGCAACAAAAAAGTTTTTATTTTTACAGTAACTATCCTGCTTCTCCTTCTGCTTGTTCTGCCGATCAAAAATCACTTTATGAATGTCGATGCCAGTTCAAATGAATACCAAATTCGTATGCTGGAGGTTACGGAGAATGGGGTTAGTGAGCTTGCGTCTCTAAAAACGGGAATATCTAACCTTACCATTGACACGATGAGTATGAAGCGCTTTGTGGCGCTGCGGGATGATCTGGACGGAAGATATGATGCGGTATATATCGGGAAGGGGACTTACAATCCTGCACAGGTAAGTAATCAACAACCCGCCTCTGAGGAAAATAGAGCTAAGGCCCTTAATACCAAAAGTATGAAGAACGACATTACTCATCTGAAGGCTGATCAAATTACAAAGGAATTTATCAACAAGGGATTATATGTTTTTTTTCATAGCCAGCCCTTTAAAGACAAAGATGCAAAACCTCAAACTGAGCAAGGTATACTGTACAGCTCTTTTAACAGTTATCGTCTTTCCACCTCCAACCCAAATGTTAAGTTTGTAGATGACAGTGAACTCGCGGATATTTTTGCCGATTTAAAAAAACAAGACTCCAAATACATAAACGACTTGAAGAAACGCCCTCATCTACAAATTACGAATAGAATTCCCAACTATGACCCTAATGCAACTAACAGCAAAATCTATGTTCCTGGGGAGAAGCTTTCTTTTAATTTCAATGTCACCACACCCTCTACACAAAATAGTGCTCCGCTCTCAGTCAAACTGTACGTTGGTCTTGATAAATCCATCAAAATGGGAGAAAAACAGGTCGTTGCTGAAACTGAGATTAGTACATCCAGCGGAACTATTGAATACACTTTGCCAAAAACATACTCTGGGTTACTCTACTGGAAGCTAGAAGTTAATGATTACCACAGTACACAATTAAAAGACTTCGACAGCGGTGTAATTCGTTACCGTGGCGAGAAAACCATAGTAAATATTCTTCAGGTTATGCCTGACACTCTAACAGAAAGCAGCCTCCTGAACACTAGTAATATGAATCCGAATTTTCTCGATACATCTGACTATAAGCTCGATATAAAAATCAAAACGATGACTGAATTCAAAAACTATATTGATGACAGCTATGCTGCAACACATAGTTACGGACTAAATGGCACTTATGACATGCTCATCTTTGGATTTGTAGACGAATACTACAAAAAATCTAATTTAAACACTAATGCGATCAACGCTATTACACAATTTACTGGTACCTTCAAGCAAAGCGCCTTGTTCACTCACGATACCATCATTAATTTAGATGCAAATAAAAAGAACTGGATCAATAATTTCATGGGGATTACTGGTCAGGTGAATCCTGAGACCAACTTAGGCCATAATGCCATCAATCTTTCCACCAAGGTTAAGCCGGTGAATGACGGGCTTTTGATGCAATATCCTTTTTATCTAAGCAAGAGGGACGACAGCAACCAGCAAATCGATATTTCCACACCACAAATTGCACCAACACATAACCAGTACTTCACACTTAATTTGGAAGATCCTGAAGTAGTATCTTGGTATAACATTCAAAGTGAAGCATCAGGTACGAGGATAAAACCAAATGGAGAATATAATCAATACCAACGTGATACCGAGGATAGCTGGAATCAATATTACACATATTCCAAAGGAAATATTACCTACTCAGGTACAGGTCACTTTTTTGGAGTAAGTGATATTCCAGCCAATCTAAAGAAATTCCCGGACTGGGAACAACAATTGTTCGTTAATACTATGTATCGTGCTTTTATTGGGGCCAATCATGCTCCAGAGATTACCGTGCATACGCCGGCTAATGATTCATCGATTCCGTCTTATCAAGAAACACTCCTTGTCGACTATACAGTAACTGATTTGGACTTTAACGATCGTGATCTAACAACTGAAGTCCGTTTCAAATCAGGGAACACGTACTTTCCCAAGATTGAAATAAGTAAGATGAACATCAAATCCGGTCAAAATATATATAGAACAGTTGACAATCCGCTTCCAAACGGAGGTCTACTCGACATCGAAATTAAAGCTTGGGATCAAAATGGTGCGCTCTCAAGTAAAACGCTCAGAGTAAATGTCCTGCCGTCAAACACCAATTTGAGTGTAACACGATCTCTCTCTCAGAATGTTGTGAATGGCAAAATAGAAAAGGGAGAACCGGTCACTCTTAGTTATTCCATCACCCCAAAATCTGTACCGTTTGATAAAGTCGGCACGGTCAACCAGACCTCTAACACACAATTAATATCGGATATTGTATTTACCGAGAATCTCCCACCTAACCTGGAGATTTCAGGAGAATTACCTGCCGGTACGATCGTCACTGGAAATGCAACCAGTGGATTTAGATTGACACGCAATCTAAATGACATAACCTATTCATTAAAAACGGTGAACGGCGCCCAAATCTATAAACCAGACTCTGAACAGCCTATAACGTTCCAAATCACAGTTAAACCGACCGAGACCCAAACCTATATTTTAAATGATTCCAAACTTAGTTATATCGATATTCATGCCACATTGCCACCGCTAGGAATCTTAGGTAAATACAATGCACTTATCCTTCATACCACTTCACTTCGTGGTGGAACTATCAAGGGACCACTGGCTTCCGGGGGAACAGTCAACTTCAACAACGCGGGTATTACAGTAAATGAACAATTTAAAGACCAAGTGCCATATGGTATTGTCACGGGCGGAGATGTTTCCCTTCCTGAAGGAACAGTTTACGGAAACCTAATGGTTAAAGGCACCGTTAAAGACCAACGTCCTGGTTCTATCCAAAATGGTACCATCAATTACGGAGAACTTCTCGATTTCAACAAGCAAGAGAGTTATCTCCTTGGACTCTCTGATGCTATTGCCAAGCTGCCTTCCAATGCCACGGCGACTCATGAATACGGAAAACTTACGGTCACAGGTAACTCAGATATCAATATTGTTAATATTTCTAGTTCAGCGTTAAATACGCTTAACAGTTCCGAGCTTAAGGTTCCGCAAGGATCAACGGTAATTGTTAATGTACAACAAGACAGTAACAGTGAACCATTCTTACATTTCCCACTGGGGAGCGACGGTAGCCGTGTGCTATACAACTTCCCTAACGCCAAGCCTTTGCTAATTTCCCAAGCCAACGTATACGGAACCATTCTGGCACCACGATCTACTATAAACTTTGATGGAGGACAGGTGTATGGAACAATCATTGGAGCTTCAATGAATATGAGTAGTGCCACTTTATACCATTTCCCTTTTGCCGGTAGCCTACCAGCGGAAATCTATCCGCTACCTGTTCCAATCCCAACAGATCCTTCATCGACTAATTTAGCGCGGACTACAATTTCGTTTGAGACTTTAACTTTTACAGCCGAATATAAGATTAACGCCCTGCAATTGGATGACAAAACTATTTATGTAGGAGATGAGATTCGACTAATCCCAATAGTTACGCCTTCAGATTTAAGTAATTCTGCATTCCTCTGGACAACTAGTAATGCTTCAGTTGTGCAAATAGACTCCAACAGTGGCGATATTATCGGTTTGGCCAAAGGATCAGCACAAGTCACTGTTAAGGCTCTTGATGGTAGCGAAGTTACTGGTACTGCATTCATAACTGTAGAAGAACGTAATTCTCGTTCTCTATCAATTAAAGGATATGAAACAGGGAAAATCTATGAATCCATTACGTTAAGTGCCTCGTACGTTCAAGACAGTAAAGAACCTGAGACCAACATAACCTATATCTGGTCCGTTAAAAACATTACCTCTGGGGCAAGCACTGCTGTAATTAATACCAATCCAGAGTATCCCGGTGATGATACCGAAAAGATTTTCAGTGCGACGCAGTCAGGAACTTACCTAGTAAGTCTTACTGTAAATTCAAGTAACCCGGTTCCAATTACCCAAGAGAAAACCATAACAGTTACTAACCCACTAACCTCATTGTCGATTACAGGTCCAACAACGGTATTGATAGGAGGGCAAATCGATCTAAGCGCAAGTAGAAATCCTACGTATGCTGATCCAGCAACGCTAAGATGGAGATTCGTGAAATCAACGGATAAAAATATTACGGATGACACTATTACGAATGATCATATTGCTACTCTTACGCCTTCTAGTGATGGCTCAACCGCTAAATTGACGGCTGGTGATACCGCTAAAGAAGGACTGCTGATTGAGGTTTCATTCAAAGATATGACTTCAACACACGAGGTTAACATCGTTGAGTTAACGGGATTAAGATTTAAAGAACAGTCTATTACTATTGAAGTGGGCCATACTTTCCAATTAACCAATATTTTATGGGCATTCCCAACCTCCGTCTCGATAAAAGACATCAAAGATAACTTGAGTTGGGTAAGCGACAATTCTTCAATCGCCAGTGTCGATAATGGAACCAATATTGATACCAGAGGAACTGTTACCGGTGTTAAAAAGGGATCAACTACCATTACAGTGACTTATACCGGAAGCACAGGCGCAACAGTAGAAGCAGATATTACAGTTAAGGTTGTAGCACCCCAGAATGACGATCGTTACTAAAATTCACGTTTAAAAAACAACAAACTTCCAACGATAAATAGGGTATCCCTAAGCACTCGCTTAGAGATACCCCTTTTTCAACTAGTCTCAATGACTCACAAGCTCCAGAGGGCCTACAGTTACATTCACCTGCTGCACACGCGGGAGGCTAGACTGCTGATGAGTAAAAACATCCTGATTATATTGAATCTGAAAACGGTGACCCAAATTATATCGATCCGCATCCTGATTTTCAAAATTAAAGCCGAGGGCCGGATCCAAGGGCTCAGTTACTCCTCCTAGTACTGCGTTTACTGTAAGATTCCCTTTGGCAAAGAAGCCTCCATTTAACCAAAAGATTGACCCCACTCCGTACAAATCAGCGTCACTATCCGTGTAAAAAAAAGCTTTCATATAAAATGAATCCTGCTCAACTTTTTTCTTAGGTGGATTAGTAAAAGTATCAATTCGGTTAATGAGCACATCTCCTTGAGATATGAGGACTAACTCCTTACTACTTAAACCTTGGATCACGGCATCCTCTACTTTCGTTTCTCCTAAAACAAACATAGTAGAGTTGAATTTCACCTGACCTTTAATAGTAACATTACCTGTAACTAGAATATTAGCTTGTATCTCCAAAATTTTAGTTATATCTGGGCTATAGTTATTTACCTCCAGATCACCATTAACAATAAGCCATTTGGGCTTATTAGAAGGATTACCTGTTTTGGCTTCATCACTAAACTTTAACTGTTTGTAATCAATTCCATCGATAAGCAGATTACCGTTATAAATCGTAGAATTATTCAAATCTTTATCCAACAAGGAGTTCTGATATATTCTCAATTGTTCTTCGTATTGGCTGCACTCTAGTTCATACTTATCCTTTTCTTCTTTTGTCGGATTATCTTCAAGTACTGGCTCAGTGTAGGGTGGATTCTCATCGGGTAGTCTATCTAATGTTGTTGTGCTTAAATAATTACCCAGTTGATTATCCTTAATAGCTTGCTTAAGTTCAGACCTTTTCCCGGTCAACCCTGTCGCTTCCTCCACTTTATCAAGAAACGATTCCAGCACATTAATCTGCACGAACTTTTTTTGCGGTTTGATAAACACCTGCTCTTTATTAACTCCCAGTATGTTAGGAAGAATAATTGAGGCGTTGTTTTTATTTACTGCTGCATTAATAATTCCATTTCCGGAATATTTAATACTTTCAAGTGATTGCACATGCACCTCAGGAAGAGGTTCCGTAGATGCTAGACTGGCAGGGTCTTTTAGTAATTCTACTTTAGGATATTGAGTCTTTTCTTTAAGATCTTTCACTTTCTTATACGTATAAACAGCCGTATCGCTGATGTTTAGTTCTTCACCCGCATATATATTGCCATGGAGACCAGGTGCTCCGTTTAATGTTAATACTTTTTCCGATCCAAAAGCATATTTAAGAAAATCAGGATAGGTATCAATGACTATCTTTTGTCTCAGCTGTCTGATGACGCCATTAACTGTGGCTTGTGCTTCAATATCGACATAATATTTTTGCTTATCCTGCTTCTCATAGGTGATGCTTTTGATCGTACCGCCAGCTCCAGATAACCCCGTACTTACGCCATTGTTAACGCCGACAACTTTGGTGGTCACCTCATTAACAATACTTTTAATCTCATCTTCCATATGATCAGGATCAATATCCGTACGCCCGTCCAACTTCGTCTGTATGTATGCCGCTGCTTCATCGAGCCCCTTTTGAGCCAGATGCAGGCTCTGCACGTCGTTTTCCCTTGTCTCCGTTCGTTGTGCGCCACCCATCGTTGCCCCGAGTACAGCTACTCCGAGTATAGTAAGTAGAAGAGCAACAAACATAACTAATACTAGGGCTGAGCCTCTTTCATTATTCTTCATCCCTCCTGCTCCTCCTAGAATCCGAATTTACTTTTCAACTCCAATGGGTAATCCCTTCCGTCGTAGCTCTGAACTAGCGATAAATCTATAGATATCAAGCCGCTATCACAAGGGATGCTATTCTGACACTCTAAAGTTATAGCAGAACCCTGTTCTAATTTAGATATCGTCTCAGTTCTTGCATCTACTGGTGGATCGACTACATCAGGATTTGCTATTGTAAGAGCACCATTAACAATACGAATCTGAGACTTAGTTCCATCCTGACGTTCTAACGTAATGTAGCTATCAATAATAGTCCCTGCATCATTTTTGAGAATAGTTGGAGTGACCTTCTCAGGAGCAAATGTATACAACTCCGTTATAATTGCGGACATTAACAAATCACCTTCGTCTCGTAATGAGTTTTCAATCGATATTTTATGATAGCTTCGTAAGCCCAGCATTGTTATCCCCGAAATAATTCCCGCTGCAACTGTAAACAATGATAGTGCCACAATTAGCTCCACTAATGTAAAGCCGCCTTCTCTGCGAAGAAGATTAACGAATTTTCTCATCGGTAATATATCCCTCCACAACAGGTTCACTTTGAGGTCCGCCAGAAGAATCCGCTCTGCTGACTTTGACCAACACAGGCAACAAATATACTGCCATCTTCTGTTTCTCCGGATCACTAGATTCCAAGCTTTGGTTATGTAGATCACGCTGATATTTAATATCTATCTGATAGTTCACACCATTTATTGCAGGATTCAAAACCTGGTTTAAGATTTCTGTATCCTGAACAAGCCCCTTGTAATCCTCACATTTCAGAGAATCATCCGTATCCTTTTGGCATTTCGCCGCCTCTATCGCATCTTCCCCTTGCGTAAAAAATTCCTTCATCGCCTTAAAATCCTGCTTCTCCACATAAAACAGTGCATTCCGCGCCAGATTGACCATAATCGTTTTGTTCTGGTTCGATTTAGAGTAACTCATGGCGTTAGTAAAGTAAGACGTAAGCACCAGTGAAACTATCGATAAAATTACAATAGCTGCCAGCACTTCGATTAATGTAAATCCTTTTTCCTGCTTTAGGCCCGGTTTCATCCTACTTTCCGCCTCTCGCCTATGAAAATACTTTTCGTATTTGCACGTTTTTCCTAAATTTTCTACTTCCATTATATTCTCTCATATCCAGCTACAGCAATCCTCAAAACCCTTATAATTCAGATATTTCTACAATATCTCTCCCTTTTGGTCTATGCTATGATTTGGAAAGAGAGGAGATGAATGAAATGGCTTTAATAGAGTGCAAATTTTATTCTGAAGTACTAGGTTTGAATACCTCAATGACTGTAATTTTGCCGCAAAAAACAACTACACAAATCGGGATGAGTAATGTAACAAGAGGTGATCTTCACCCTACTTTGTATTTACTGCATGGCTTGTCTGACGATGATTCGATCTGGCTGCGCCGGACTTCCATAGAACGGTATGTAGCGGAGATGGGGATAGCTGTGGTAATGCCGAATGTGCACCGCAGTTTCTACACAGATATGGCCATGGGGGGCCGCTACTGGACCTTCATTAGTGAGGAGTTGACGATGCTGGCGCGCTCATTTTTCCCGCTTTCCGATAAACGCGAGGAGAACTTTGTAGCCGGGTTGTCGATGGGTGGTTATGGAGCGATTAAGCTGGGACTGCGTAAACCGGAATCTTTTGCAGCAGCAGCGAGTTTGTCTGGAGCACTTGATATGGCGCATAATTTCTTGAACGGGGAAGGTGCTACCACTAAAAGCAAAGAATACGAAATGATCTTCGGAAAAGAAGATACCGCCGGAACGCCGGAAGACCTTCTTTGGCTGCTTGAGGAAGTGAACCGCTCCACGGGACCAAAACCAGCGTTGTATCAATGCTGTGGCACAGAAGATTTCCTATACACCGATAACTTGAGATTCCGCGATGCCTGCCAGGCAACCTCACTTTCTTTAACCTACGAAGAAGGTCCGGGGACACATGAATGGGGATACTGGGATGCCAAAATCCGCGATGTGCTGGCATGGCTACCTTTAAGAAGTAACTAGCTGTACTTATTAGACAACAAAAAGATGCAGCCATAAGCTGCACCTTAATATCTGTTCTACTCAGATTGCCCTCTTCGGAGGGTTCTTCTCGCTTAATTGCTTACCGTCCTTATAAGAACGCCGAAGGCAATTATGCTTGTTTGGTGATATTTTTAAATAATCCAGTCTGTTCTGTGATTCCTTTTTCAGCAGCAAATCTTTCAATACTCGATGCACCAAAGAATCCGTCTATACCTTCTGTCCGTTCAATTACGTACGCCGCATCTTCCGGCTCTGCAATCGGTCCACCGTGACAAATCACCATAATATCTGGATTTACTGCTTTCCCTGCTTTAATAATCGCTTCAATTCTTTCTACACAATCATCCAATGTCAGAGCGGTCTTAGCTCCAATTGTACCTTTGGTAGTCAAGCCCATATGTGCCACCAAAATATCTGCGCCGGCTTCTGCCATGGCTTTCGCTTGCTCAGGATCAAATACATAAGGAGTGGTGAGCATATCCAATTCATGCGCAGCTCTAATCATATCTACTTCTAAACCATATCCCATGCCGGTCTCTTCTAGATTCTGTCTGAATACGCCATCGATCAAACCTACGGTTGGGAAGTTTTGTACGCCGCTAAAACCTTGTTCCTTAAGTTGTTTTAAATAAACCTCCATTACTCTAAATGGATCTGTTCCGCATACGCCTGCTAATACAGGGGTGTTTTTTACAACAGGCAATACCTCCGAGCCCATTTCGACCACAATTTGGTTGGCATCCCCATAAGATAATAACCCTGCCAGTGATCCACGGCCTGCCATTCTGTATCTTCCTGAATTATAAACAATCAGCATATCTGCTCCGCCAGCTTCGCTGCTTTTTGCAGTAATTCCAGTGCCAGCCCCCACGCCTAAAAGAATCTTTCCATTTGCCACTTCTTCTCTAAACTTCGCCATGATTTCAGTTCTTGTATTTTTGTTCATGTGTAACGCCTCCATTTAAATATTTAATTATCTTATAAAAATCTTATTTGCTCATGAGATCTATTAGCTTCTGCGCTGCTGCTTCTGCAAATTCCACATCATTAATGGCACAATCCATTTCGATAACCTCGACAACATTTCTGTTTACACCATTTCTTAAGGTATCAAATAACATTTGATCTTCCTCTACCCCATAAAAAGCTTCCCCTGCGACATCAATGCCGGATATCCCTTTAAGCGGCAGCATTAACACCGTTTTCTCTTTGGCCATATTTAATTTCTCGACAAGCTTTTTGCCGATGGCTTCATTTTCTTCTACTGTTGTTCTCATCAGAGTAACTGTTGGATTGTGTTTATAAAACTTATGTCCAGCAAATTTCGCTGGTACCGTATCATAAGGGCCAAAGTTGCACATATCAAGCGCACCTACCGAGACAACCTGTGGAATATGATGTTTACCAGCAGCTTCTAACCGATGAGGTCCAGCATTTAGCACACCACCAATAATTTCGTCCGCCCATTCTGTTGTGGTCAGATCCAATACACCTTCAATAAAACCAGCCTCGATTAGCGCTTCCATGGACTGGCCACCTACACCTGTTGCATGGAATACAAGCACTTCATATCCTCTAGCTTCAAGATAGTTACGGGCTGCCGTCACACAGGGGGTTGTTACCCCAAACATTGTTGTAGCTACTAATGGCTTTTTCTCTATCACTTGTTTATTCTCAAATTTAAGCATACCGGCGATGGCGAAAGCTGCATTGGTAAAAATCTTTGTTGAAATGGAGTTCAGACCAGCAACATCTACAACTGATGGCATCATGACAATATCACTAGTGCCTACATATGGAGCAGTATTCCCTGAAGCTACGGTCGAAACCATCACTTTAGGTACACCAATAGGTAATGCCCGCATACCCGGTGTTACAAGTGAAGTGCCTCCAGTGCCCCCAAAGGAGATAATTCCATCAAATTTGCCTTGCTTATATAATTCAGGTACTAATTTTTCCATACCTTTGGCTAATAATTCTGTTGCTAGTGCTCTATCTTTTTTGGCAACGAGCTCATATATACTTACACCCGCGGCTGCTGCTACTTCTCTATTAGAGATATCCGGTGTAAAAGTGGGCTCAAACACACCTGTATGAATTGTAAACGTACCCAGCTCCAAGCTTTCCAATAAATTTTTAATGTAGAGATATTCTTCACCCTTGGTGTCAAAAGTTCCGGCAATAGCAATCGTCTTCATTTCTTCAACCTCCTCTTCAAATATCTGCAACAAGAAATATAAGCATAATGTATAATGTGAAACTTATGCTTTCTTATATTTCAAAAAAAAAAAGCATGATCAACTTATGAGTTAATCATACTTCTTTGATTTATAGATGAAAACGCTTTTATGTCTTATGTTTTTGTGTTTATGTTAGATTTATATTGTTTTGGAGAGTACCCTTTATACTTCTTGAACATTTTGCTAAACTGCGCATAATCCTGGTATCCAACTAATGGCGCTAGCTCAGATAACTGGATATGGTCTCTATGTAATATTTCCGCCGCCTTATCCATCCGAAATTGCACAAGATACGTTTGGAAGCTGCAGCCTACTTTTTTGGTAAACAAACTACTCAAGTAACTTCGGGATACATGTGCCACCTTAGCTAAATCTGCAAACAAGATCTCATTCCTATAATTTTGAGCTACGTATTCTTTTACAAATTCAACATAATCATAGTGCTTTGTGATGCCATCTAACATTTTGACCATAAAATCATCTTCATCCAGCGTCCCCGACACTTTAAAAGCTTTGGTTATATTCGTAATGGACTTCTCCGATGGAATTCTTTCAAAAGCAGAGCCTCCGATATATCCCATCAAGTTTTGATTATTGCTGTACATATATTGCACATCAATTGGCGTTTTCACCGGACCACCGTAAACCAGCTTAATTAAATCTGGCTTTAGCTCATTGCATGTATTAAATATCTTGTCCGCTTTAACCTTGGCAGCTTCCAGAGAGAATACTTTTTTAGCGCCTAATAGCCCGCCTTCTGTTAGACCTAGATGTGCACAAATAATATCCGCTCCAGCCTCAATCATCTGTGCTGCCTGGATTTCGTCAAATACAAAAGCAATGGTAAACAAATTCTTCTCATGGGCTATTCTTATGGCTTCTACTTCAAGTAGATAACCATTCCCCTCTTCTTCGAGCGCTTCTCCAAATTGACCATCTATTAAACCAACCGTGGGGTAATTATTAATGCCGGCAAAGCCTCTATTCTTTATTTCACTTATATAGGATTCCATATCTTTTGTCGGATCAGTTGCATTGAGGCCAAAAATAATAGGGATATCTCTGACCAACGGTATGATCTCTCTAGATGCAAAGTCCATCACCATATCATTGCTATTACAAAATGGTAAAATACCAGCGAGAGAGCTCCTCCCCATCTGGCGAAATTTACCCGAGTTTAACATCAGAATGAAATCAGCTCCACCCTGCTTCGCATACTTTGCCGTTATACCAGCACCGGTGGCTACTCCAATAATATGATTGCCTACTTTTAATTCCGATCTAAGCTCGTCTAGGGTTTGCTTTCTGTTCATATCTACGAACCCTCCTATCCTAACCTAAGGATAACCGTAAAGAATACTGCTAATCCAGTCATAGTTCATTTAGATAATAAAAAAAATCCCGCCTGCCACCTATAAAGGACTGAGGCGAGATTTGATATGGATACGGTTTACAATATAGCATCCCCGTGTTGTACAACCCATTCATTAGCTTCGTGCAATGCCAGCTCCGCCCGTTCAATTGCAGCCTTCACCTGAACGGTTGCTGTGCCGCCATAAACGTTACGAGCGTTAACTACAGCCTCCGGTTGAAGAACAGCATAGATATTCTCGTCGAAGAGCGGTGAGAATTGCTTGAACTCTTCCAGGGTCAAATCCAACAAGAATTTGCCTTCGTTGATGCAGTAGAGTACCGTTTTCCCGATTACCTCATGCGCTTGGCGGAAAGGAAGCCCCTTGCCTACCAAGAAGTCAGCGATATCCGTTGCATTCGAGAAATCCGTGTTCACCGCTTCACGCATACGACCTTTGTTCACCTTCATAGTGGAGATCATCGGCGCGAACAATTGTAGTGCACCAGTCAGCGTAGTAACCGTATCGAACATGCCTTCTTTGTCTTCCTGCATATCCTTGTTGTACGCCAGTGGCAATGATTTCAGCACCGTCAGTAAGCCAATCAGGTTGCCGTAAACACGGCCTGTTTTGCCCCGTACCAGTTCTGGTACGTCAGGGTTCTTCTTCTGCGGCATAATGCTGCTGCCTGTGCAGAAAGCATCATCCAGTTCTACAAAGCTGAACTCTGTGCTGCTCCACAGCACCAGTTCCTCACTGAGTCTGGATAGATGTGTCATGATAAGGGAAGCATTCGCCAAGAACTCCACGATGAAATCGCGGTCGCTGACAGCATCCAGACTGTTCTCATACACACTGTCAAAACCCAGTTGTTCCGCTACAAAATGACGGTCAATCGGGAAGGTCGTTCCAGCAAGCGCTCCTGCTCCGAGTGGCAGCACGTTGATCCGTTTGTAGCTGTCCGTCAGACGTTCTGCATCGCGGCGGAACATCGATACGTAAGCCAGCAAGTGATGAGCAAACAGGATCGGCTGTGCCCGTTGCAAATGCGTATAACCAGGGATGATGGTCTCCACATTGTCTTTTGCTTGTTCGATCAAAGCTTCCTGCAGCTCATGCAGCAAACTAACTAGCTCAACTACACGGCCACGTAAGTAAAGGTGCATGTCCGTCGCCACTTGATCGTTACGGCTACGTCCTGTGTGCAGCTTACCACCAACTGGACCGATTTCCTCGATCAGATGTTTTTCAATATTCATATGGATGTCTTCATCCGATACTGAGAAAACAACCTCTCCAGCATTAACCTTGTCCAGCACTTTGTTCAGACCTTGTTTGATTGTTTCCACGTCTTCTTGTGGAAGGATTCCGCATTTGCCCAGCATCGTGACATGCGCCAGACTGCCTTGCACATCCTCTTTGGCCAAAGCCTTATCAAATCCAATGGAAGCCGTATATTCCTCCACCAGCTTGTTTGTTCCTTTAGTAAACCGTCCGCCCCAAAGCTTGCTCACCTGTAGTTTCCTCCTCTTGGACGCCAGAGGGCCGCTCCTATCCTGACGGGAGGAACGGCCTTCGGGGTTGCCCGTTTAAGTTTATGTTATCGTTCTATTTCGAAGCTCCATTTACACCTGTAGAAACCTTAAGGCGCAATGCGTTCAAGTGGATAAAACCAGTGGCATCCCCTTGATCATAAGCTTGTGTAGGATCAGCTTCCATCGTTGCAATTTCAGGGTTGTACAGGCTGACTGGGCTCTTCACTCCAGCGCCGATGATGTTGCCTTTGTACAGTTTAAGACGAACAGTACCTGTTACATTTTGCTGGCTCTGTGTTACAAGAGCTTGCAGTGCAATACGCTCTGGTGCGAACCAGAAACCGTTATACACCAAAGTGCTGTAACGAGTGATCAGGCTGTCACGCAGGTTCATCACTTCACGGTCCATCGTGATGGACTCCATTTTGCGATGAGCGACAAAGAGGATTGTTCCACCCGGAGTCTCATACACACCACGGCTCTTCATGCCGACAAAACGGTTCTCAACCATATCCACACGTCCGATACCGTGTTTACCGCCCAGCTCGTTCAATTTCTCCATCACTTGAAGTGGGTTTAAGGACTCACCATTCAGCGCTACGCAGTCTCCCTTAACGAAATCGAGTTCCAAATATTCCGCTTCATCCGGAGCATCCTCTGGAGCGTTGCTCAGTAGGAACATTCCTTTGTTCTCTGGTGCACTTGGATCAAACCAAGGATCTTCCAGTACGCCGCTCTCATAGCTGATATGCAGCAAGTTACGGTCCATCGAATACGGCTTCGCCGCAGAGGCTTGTACCGGAATATCATTAGCTTCCGCATAAGCGATCATTTCCGCACGACCTGGGAATTGATTGCGGAACTCTTCTAGACGCCAAGGTGCGATCACCTTGATGTTCGGAGCCAATGCAGCTACGCCAAGCTCGAAACGGACTTGGTCGTTCCCTTTGCCTGTCGCGCCGTGCGCGATAGCCGTTGCGCCTTCAGCGATGGCGATATCTACCATGCGCTTAGCGATCAATGGACGAGCAATACTAGTTCCGAGCAAGTATTGGCCTTCATAAAGTGCGCCAGATTGGAACATCGGGTAGATGAAATCGCTAGCGAACTCATCGCGCAGATCGTCGATGTATACTTTCGATGCGCCAGTAGCAAGTGCTTTTTCCTCCAGACCGTCGAGCTCTTCTTTTTGGCCGATATCGGCTGTGAAGGCGATGATCTCCGCGTCATAGGTTTCTTTAAGCCATTTCAAAATAACGGATGTATCCAATCCGCCGGAATAGGCGAGTACAATTTTTTCTTTAGCCATGGTGTGGCAACTTCCTTTCGTGTGGGCTATATAAATTAAAATAAACGTGCCTTTGCCAGCACTCTGACGATAAATCGCAATTACACTGAATATTTGGACTTCCGGTCGCTGTTATCATCAGATTTCTTTTATTTCAAACCGCATTGTGCGGATGAAATCTGATGATAAAGGCGAACGCTACGCTCCTACAGTTCCAAAAATTCCGCTCCATTACTCCATCGTCCAAAGTCTAACTTCGCCCAACATTAATTCAATTTATATAGTGATTTATATTTTATATTTTTTAAATTCCTTAACTCATCAACGCAGCCATTAAAGCTTTTTGCGCATGCAGACGGTTCTCAGCCTGATCAAAGATCACCGAGTTAGGGCCGTCAATCACGCCTGTGCTGACCTCTTCCTCACGGTGGGCTGGCAGACAGTGCAGGAAGAGATAATCGCTCTTAGCGCCTTTTACAAGCTCCTCATTGACCTGATAGTCCTTGAATGCCGCTTCACGTGCCTTTTGCTCCTCCTCGAAGCCCATACTCGCCCATACATCTGTATAGATGACGTCAGCGTCTTGTACAGCTTCTTGCGGGCTGCGAGTGACCACAATCTTCGCTCCGGTTTCTTTAGCGATCTCACGAGCTTCTGCGACAACCGCTGCATCTGGCTCATAACCTTCCGGTCCGGCGATAGATACGTCCACGCCCAGCTTAGCTCCGCCAATCATTAAGGAATGCGCCATATTGTTGCCATCGCCGATGTAAGCCAGCTTCAGGCCTTTGAGCTTTCCTTTGTGCTCATAAATCGTTTGATAATCCGCCAGCACTTGGCAAGGATGTGCCAGGTCGCTAAGACCGTTGATTACGGGAATAGAAGCATAACGAGCGAGATCTTCAACCTTGTCATGGCCGAAGGTACGGATCATAATCCCGTCGAGATAACGCGACATTACTTGCGCTGTATCTCCAACGGTTTCTCCGCGTCCAAGCTGGATATCATTTTTGCTCAAGAATAGGGCATGCCCTCCCAGCTGATACATTCCAACTTCAAACGACACACGCGTACGTGTAGAGGATTTTTCAAAAATAAGACCAATCGTTTTCCCCTTCAGCGGCTGAAATTCTTCGCCATTTTTCTGCTTCTTCTTAAGCTCAATCGCCGAATCAATCAGATACGTAATTTCCTCCGGGCTGTAATCGTTCAGCTCCAGTAAATCACGGCCTTTCAGTTGCTGCGCAATGGTGTGCTTGTTACTCTGTACGCCCTGACTCATGAGCTTACCTCCCCGTTTGCTTGTTTAGCATAAGTATGAATGAGTTCGCATAGGATGTCCACCGCTTGGTCGATCTCCTCTTTGCTTACATATAGATTAGGCAGCAGACGAAGAACATTAGGACCGGCTGTCACGAACAACAGGCCTTTCTTTTGTCCAGCCAGTACAATATCGCCTACTGAGGATTGACATTCAATCCCGATCAACAGTCCTTTACCACGGATATCCTTCACAAAAGAACAGTCCACCAGCCTCTCTTTCAAAAGACCTGTCAGATATTTACCCATATCTTCGGCGCGCTGTGGAAGCTCATCTTCCAGCATCGTCTCAATCGTCGCTGCCATAACAGCTGTTGCTAGCGGTGTTCCCCCGAAGGTGGACGCATGGCTGCCCGCTGAGAAGGCTTCACGCAAATATCCTTTGCCAAGCATTAAACCTGCCGGGAACCCGCTAGCAATCCCCTTTGCCAAGGTGAAAATATCCGGTTCAATTCCATAATGCTGATGAGCGAACAGCTTGCCTGTACGTCCCATACCTGTCTGTACTTCATCTACAATCAGAAGCAATCCGTGTTTCTTACACAAGGCCACTACAGCGTTCAAGAACTCAGGTTCTACCTCAAGCACGCCACCCTCTGCAAGTACCATCTCCAGCATGATAGCAGCTGTATGATCTCCGATAGCAGCTTCTAACGCTGGGAGATCATGCAAGGGTACGGTCTTGAAACCTGCTGGAAGCGGCAGGAAGCCTTCTTTTACCTTTTGCTGGCCTGTAGCTGTTAGTGTTGCCAGTGTACGTCCATGGAAGGATTGTTCGAATGTGATAACCTCATAACGGTCGACACCTTTAATCTTCTGATGGTAACGGCGGGCCAGCTTAATAGCAGCCTCATTCGCTTCTGCCCCGCTATTGCAGAAAAATACTTGATCAGCGCAGCTATTCTCTGTCAGAAGGTTGGCAACTTTATCTTGTCCCGGAATATGGAACAGATTCGAGACATGCCAGAGCGTATCAATCTGATCCCTCAGCTTAGCGCCGACTTTTTCAGGAGCATGACCTAGACTGGTCACAGCCAATCCACTGGTGAAATCCAGATACTTATTGCCTTTATCATCCCATACCCAGGTACCCTTGCCTTTAACTAGGCTGATATCATATCTGGCGTAAGAAGGGAACACTGCACTCAGCTTGCCTGCTGCAACATCCGGTGTACCTGATCCTACTGTATCGGTCTGCTGTGCCCCTGCTTGCGAATCCAACTCCGCTTGTGTAAGCTTGCTCATTCTAAGTCACTCTCCCATCGGCTGCTCCTGTGAACAGGCTGCGCCTCTAATTTGTATTCATCTATGATTCTACGAACGAATAATACGTGTACCTATCGCTTCACCTTGCAGTACTCGACTAAGCACCCGTGGTTCTTTTCCATCCACAATGATAACCTCTGATACGCTGCCCTGAATGCAATCGATAGTTGCCCGCACTTTGGGGATCATGCCACCGTAGATTTCCCCACTTTCGATCAAGGCTTCGATTTCCTGTACAGTAACGGAGGGAAGCACAATCTTTTCACCTTCCACTGTACTCATGATGCCTGGCACATCTGTGACGACGATCATTTTGGGAGACTCCACATAGGAAGCAACTGCCCCTGCTGCCGTATCTGCGTTAATATTGTAGCGCTGACCTGCTGCATCTACTCCGATAGGTGCAATGACAGGAATATAACCCATCCCAACAATACCAGTTACGATCTCAGCCTTAACTTCCGTTACTTCTCCTACCAAACCTACTTCGGCGCTGTTCGCTACTGGTTTAGCAAGGATCATATTCCCATCGATGCCCGAAAGCCCCAGAGCTAGACCGCCGCTCCCTTGAATTCGCCGGACAATCGCCTTGTTTATACTCCCTGCCAGGGTCATCTCTACAACATCTAGTACTTCCTCGGTGGTTACTCGCAGGCCATTCACAAAGCTGCTTTCAATGCCCAGTTTCGCTAGATTCTCAGAAATGGCTGGCCCTCCACCATGAACAATTACTGGCTGAATGCCCTCCTCCTGCAAATCTCGCAAATCCTCAAAAAAAGAATCAGGTAGAGCCGCAAGCGTACTGCCGCCGCATTTCATTACAAACAACCCACTACCATCTAAAGCATCTATAAGTTCAAGCTCGCTATTTAGCGTCATATAATCGATATCCTTCCCTTTTGGGCTTAACACGCCATAAATTAAGTGCGATATGCAGCGTTAATACGCACATAATCGTAAGTTAGGTCACAGCCCCAAGCCGTTGCTTTTCCGCTTCCATCATGCAGATCCACAGTGATCAGCACAGTTTCACTTTTTTGCAAATAGGCCAAAGCCTTTTCCTCGTCAAAAGCAATTGGCTTCGAGTGCAAAAGCACCTCAATATCCCCTAACGAAATGTTCACATGCTCCGGCGATACCGGAACACCCGCGCGCCCAACCGCAGCAATAATCCGCCCCCAGTTCGCATCCGCTCCAAAAATAGCAGATTTCACTAGACTAGAACCAACCACTGTCTTAGCAATCGCTGCCGCCGCCTCATCATGAACAGCCCCATTCACTTGAACCTCAATCAGGTGAGTTGCACCTTCGCCATCTCGAGCAATCGCTTTGGCAAGCGTCTGGCACACATAAGTGAATCCAGCAGCAAAAGCGTCCCAATCCGGATGCAGCCGTGTCAGCTTCTCATTACCGGCAAGCCCACTCGCCATCGACACTAACATATCATTGGTGCTAGTATCTCCATCGACTGTAATCATATTAAAAGTAACATTCGTAGCTGAACGCAAAAGACTAAGTAAATCCTCCGCTGCAATATCAGCATCTGTGGTCATAAAGCCAAGCATCGTAGCCATGTTAGGATGAATCATCCCTGAGCCCTTTGCAGCTCCGGCAATTGTAACTTCTACACCGCCAACGAGCACCTTCACGGCAATCTCTTTTTTAACTAAATCGGTGGTAAGAATAGCTTGGCAGAATTCCTCCGCGCCAACAGCTCCTCCGTCCAGCTTCTCTGGTATTGCAGTAATCCCGTTACGTACGCAGTCCATTTTCAACAGTTCACCGATAACTCCAGTCGAAGCAACAGCCACATCATTAACGGCCACACCTAAATGCTGAGCCGCAGCAGCGCGCATCTCATAAGCATCTGCTTCGCCTTGTTCGCCTGTGCAGGCATTGGCATTCCCGCTGTTCACGATAACCGCCTGCAATACTCCGTTCGAAAGGCTTTCGCGAGTCACTTTCAGCGGAGCCGCCTGAAAAACATTCGTCGTATACACAGCCGCAGCCGTTGCCGGAACTTCACACAGAATCACTCCGAGATCGTTGCGATCTGTTTTTTTTAATCCACAATGCAATCCTCCGGACTTAAAACCCTTAGGTGAAGTGATACTTCCACCCTCCAAGGTGGTAAATAACTCAATCTCGCTCATATTATTTGTACCGCTGATCCTTATGGATACACAGGTGTGTAGCCGAGGCCAAGGGTTTCCTCCCATCCCATCATCAAATTAAGGTTCTGTATTGCCTGCCCTGCCGCACCTTTTACAACATTATCAATGACGGAGACTATGGTCACCCGCCCTGTACGAGTATCTGTTGCAAATCCGATATCACAATAATTAGAGCCGCTAACTTCTTTTGTCGCCGGAATCACACCTACATCACGCACCCGCACATATGGCCGGCCCGCATAATATTCACGGTATAAATTCACAAAATCCTGCTCCGTATAATTGTCCATCATCCCTGCATACATCGTACTCATAATTCCCCGGCTCATCGGCACGAGATGTGTGGTGAACGTTACCGTTACCTTTTCTCCAGCAACCTCTGTGAGCGTCTGCTCAATTTCTGGTATATGTTGATGCTTATTGATTTTATAAGCTTTAAAGTTCTCATTAATCTCTGCATAATGCACCATCAGGCTTGTTCCGCGTCCTGCTCCAGTAACTCCTGATTTAGCATCAATAATAATACTGTCGTGTTTAATCCAACCTGCCTGAATTGCAGGAATTAGTCCAAGAAGTGTAGCTGTAGGATAACAGCCTGGATTAGATATAAAATCTACCCCAGCCGCACGCTCTCCAAACACCTCGCAAAGTCCGTATACAGCCTGCTCTAGATATTCATCAGCCGGAGCGGGATGTTTATACCAGTGCTCATACTCTGCACCATCCTTCAATCGGAAATCACCGGACAGATCCACGACCTTAAGTCCAGCTTCCAGCAGCTGCGGTACCAGCTTTGCGCTCACACCCGACGGCGTCGCCGTAAATACCACATCCGCCCGCTCAGCCATCTGAGCCGGGTCAACGCCATCCAGCCTTCGATCAATGATGCCCGTCAAATGCGGAAAACCTTCCTCTATAGCATCCCCTGCACTTGATGAGGAAATTACCGAAGTAATCTCTACCTTAGGATGACTTTGTAGCAGCCGAATCAGCTCTACGCCCCCATAACCCGTTGATCCAACAATCGCCGCTCTCAGCTTGCCTTCCACTGTCATCCCCACTTCCTGCTTATCATGAATTATAATAAATAATATAATGCATACCGTCTTAGAAATATGTATTATTATACGACTCAATTAATATAAATACAACACATAGTGTTAACTTTCTTTATTCCTAAATATAATTGTATTTACAAAAAAAGAGAAGCATAGCTTCTCCTTGAGGAGAAATTACACTTCTCTTTTAAACCCTTCACCCAGCACCTCATGCGCCTCAGTTATAATCACAAAAGCACTAGTATCTACCGATTGAACAATCGCTTTTAATCTGGAAACCTCATTCTGGCCTACTACAACCATCAACACCGTACGCTCATCACCAGTATAACCGCCATGTGCATCTAGCTTCGTCAGACCCCGATCCAGATCATTCAAAATCGCCTCAGATATTTCTTCCGTCTTGTCCGAGATTATGTAAGCCACCTTTGTATAACGGAAGCCTACCTCTATCGCATTAATGGCCTTACCTGTAACAAACAGACCGATCAGTGCATATAGTGCTTGTTCCATACCGAGTATAAAAGCAGCCAGCACAATGACCGTCCCGTCCAACAGCACTACGGAAATCGAGAAGCTGAGACCGGATATCTTTTGAATAATCTGCGCCAAAATAGTAAGTCCACCTGTCGAGCCCCGTCCGCGGAACACAAGACCTAACCCCACCCCCACACAGATACCGCCATAAATGGAAGCTAAGAGTGGATTGGTGGTAGGTGCAGGCAAATCTTTTGTCAACAAGATAAAGAGCGGCAACACAAAGCTCCCAAGCAGCGAGCGAACTCCGTATTGTTTACCCAAGAAGATTACCCCGAGTACAAACAACGGAATATTAAGCGCCCACTGCGTAAATGCCGGTTCAGCCCCAAACCAAGCTTCAGCCAATACAGACAGACCAGATACACCACCAGAAGCAATATGATTAGGCAGAAAAAAAAGATTAAACCCCAGCGCTGTAACTAGCGATCCGAGCAAAATTAACATCGTATCCACCACATGTCGGAGTGGCCCATTCAGAGGAATCAGTGGGGGTTTATTACGTGAATTGACTTTTTGCATTTCAAAGGCTCTCCTTAAAGTGTCATCTTGCTCTACGAAAGAAGAAACGGCCATCCCATCCTAATCCATGAATGGTATCCGTTTCCCCGAAACTCTCTTTTATTCTGCCTCAATCTTGATCTGGCTACGCAAGTAACCATCAATGAATGCATCAATATCTCCGTCCATCACAGCGCCAACATTCCCCGTTTCCACGGAAGTACGGTGATCCTTAACCATGTTATACGGATGGAATACATAGGAACGGATCTGACTGCCCCAAGCAATATCGGATTGCTCACCGCGAATCTCATCCAAATGCTGCTGTTGCTCTTGCAGTTTGCGCTCATATAGCTTGGAACGCAGCATTTTCATCGCTTGTTCGCGGTTTTTGATCTGTGAACGTTCGTTCTGACAGGTTACCACCACACCCGTAGGTAAGTGAGTAATCCGTACCGCGGAGTCTGTGGTATTAATATGCTGTCCACCGGCGCCACTTGCACGATACGTATCGATCTTAAGATCCTCCGTACGAATCTCAACCTCTACATCATCGGCAATTTCCGGAACGACATCACAGGATACAAAAGAAGTATGTCTTCTGCCCGAAGAGTCAAACGGAGAAATCCGTACTAGCCGATGTACACCTTTTTCAGCTTTCAGATATCCGTAGGCGTTGAAGCCTTTAATAAGTAGTGTGACACTCTTAATTCCCGCTTCATCACCCGGTAAGTAGTCCAGCACCTCAACCTTGAATCCACGTTTTTCAGCCCAACGGGTATACATCCGCAGCAGCATCTGGCCCCAGTCTTGGGATTCCGTACCGCCCGCACCCGGATGGAGCTCAAGAATAGCATTCAGCTTGTCATACGGCTGGTTAAGTAGCAATTGCAGCTCGAATTCATCAACTTTACTGCCTAAACTGCTGATCGTCTCCCCAATCTCTGCCGCAAGACCTTCATCGCCCTCTTCATCCGCAAGCTCCGCCATCATTGCAGCATCGTCGTATTCTTGTTGCAGCTTCTCGTATTGATCCACGGACGATTTCACGGCATTCATCTCGCCGATCACGCTCTGTGCCTGCTCTGGATTATCCCAGAAGCCTGGAGCAGCCATTTTTTCTTCAAAGTTCGAGATCATCTCTTGCTTAAGATCTAAGTCAAAGAGACCCCCTAAGGTCAGTTAGTTTCTTGCCTATTTCACGCAGATCCTGCTTTACATTAGCTTCAATCATATGGTCACTTCACCTTTCAAAATAGGTTGTTACGGTCCTCGCTATTGGAAAGTTAGTAATGAGTGAATGTTCAGCCATTCCGAGAAGGATTGGACTTCCGATCGCTGTTGTTTCCAGATTCCTTGAATTGATAACCGCATAGCGGTTGGAATCCCGAAACAAAGGCAACACTCCGTTTTTCCAGTTCCAAACCTTCTCTCCATTCCACATTCACTCAAGTGCTAAATATCCAAAAAAGCGACTGGGCCGTAAACGGGGGATACCCCCGGGCCCAGCCGCTCTTTATGGTTAGTATACCCATAGAGATCAGGGTTAAAGACTTACATCTTCAACACCTGAATATGAGCGCTACTAAACGTTTGTCTTATGCGTTTTGACCGTGGCAGTTCTTGTACTTCTTGCCGCTTCCGCAAGGGCAAAGATCATTACGACCAGCCGCAGCCTCAACATGTACCGGACGTTTCTCAGCAGGTTCGCTGTTAGTGGAAATTTTATTTTCCTCTACAACGGATTGACGCTCCTGATTTGTCTCGATGTGAGCCTTCATAATATAAGTAGCTACTTCTTCTTGAATCGTAGCCGTCATAGTATTAAACATTTCGAAGCCTTCGAATTGATACTCGCGAAGTGGATCTGTACCACCGTAAGCACGCAGGTGAATCCCTTGACGCAATTGATCCATCGCATCGATATGATCCATCCACTTGCTGTCCACGGAGCGCAGCACAATTACCTTCTCGAATTCACGTACCAATTCTGAACCCAGGCGTTCTTCACGAGCAGCATATTTCTCAAGTACACGTTCGAAGATGTACTCAATGATCTCTTCTGCTTCCTTGCCCCACAGAATATCGCGAGTCAAAGCACCTTCTTCAAGCAGCTTGCTGTTTACGTAATCAGCAACTTCTTGCAGCTCCCAGTTTTCAGGAATATCGTCACTGCAGTGTGCGTGAACAATACGTTCAATAACCGGCTTGATCATTTCAAGCACGATATCTTTAATATTTTCAGACTCCAGAATCTCACGGCGTTGTTTATAAATAATTTCACGCTGTTGATTCATAACGTCATCATATTGCAATACGACTTTACGAATATCAAAGTTATTACCTTCAACACGTTTCTGAGCAGATTCCACAGCACGCGTAATCATGCGGCTCTCAATCGGCTGATCTTCCTCAAACCCAAGGCGATCCATCATACTCAAAACGTTGTCAGCGCCGAAACGCTTCATCAACTCATCACCAAGGGATAAGTAGAATTGTGTAGAACCTGGGTCCCCTTGACGACCCGCACGACCACGCAGCTGGTTATCAATCCGGCGCGATTCATGACGCTCTGTACCAATGATATGCAGACCTCCAAGATCTGTCACACCTTCGCCCAGAACGATGTCCGTACCACGACCTGCCATGTTGGTAGCAATCGTAACTGTACCTGGCTGACCTGCATGTGTAATGATTTCAGCTTCAGCAGCGTGATGCTTCGCGTTAAGCACTTGGTGTCTAACGCCTTTGCGCTTCAGCATTTCAGATACGAGCTCTGAATTCTCAATCGATACTGTACCAACAAGTACAGGTTGGTTCTTTTTGTGACGCTCTACAATTTCTGCCACAACAGCGTTGAACTTACCGTTCTCACTCTTGTAGACGACATCTGGCATATCTATGCGCTGATTTGGTTTATTCGTAGGAACTTGAAGAACTTCAAGACCATAAATCTTCTTGAACTCTTCTTCCTCAGTTTTAGCTGTACCTGTCATACCGCCCAATTTGCGATACATACGGAAATAGTTCTGGAAAGTAATCGTAGCAAGCGTCATGCTCTCATTCTGTACTTCGATTTCTTCCTTCGCTTCAATCGCTTGGTGCAAACCGTCACTATAACGACGGCCTGACATTAAACGTCCCGTAAATTCATCAACAATAACGACCTCACCCTCGTTAACAACGTAGTCTACGTCACGACGCATAATTACGTTTGCTTTCAGGGCTTGGACGATATGGTGATTCAAGGTTACATGACTGTGATCATACAAGTTCTCAATACCAAAAGCGCGTTCAGCAGTAGCTACACCTTTTTCAGTCAAGGCTACGGACTTCACTTTGATATCAACTGTGTAGTCTTCTTCAGCTTTAAGCTTTTTCACAAAACGGTCTGCTGCAAAGTACAATTCAGTAGACTTCTCAGCTTGTCCGGAAATGATAAGAGGTGTACGGGCTTCATCAATAAGAATGGAGTCCACTTCATCAATAATACAGAAATAAAGAGGGCGCTGAACCATTTGTTCTTTATAAAGCACCATGTTGTCACGCAAATAATCGAAACCAAATTCGTTGTTCGTGCCATACGTAATATCGCAGGCGTAAGCATCTTGTTTATCAGCATGGTCCATACCGCTTAGGTTAACCCCAACCGTCATGCCCAGGAAGTTATAGATTTGTGCCATTTGTGCGCTGTCGCGCTGAGCCAAATAGTCATTGACCGTTACTACATGTACGCCTTTACCAAGCAAAGCATTCAGGTAAACCGGCAATGTTCCTACTAGAGTCTTACCTTCACCAGTCTTCATCTCGGAGATTCGGCCTTCATGCAGAGCCATACCACCAATTAATTGTACATCAAAATGCCGCATGCCAAGCGTCCGTTTGGAAGCTTCACGTACGGTTGCAAACGCCTCAGGAAGAATTTCTTCCAAGGTTTCGCCTTTCTCAATACGGGCGCGGAACTCTTCCGTCTTAGCTTTTAAAGCTTCATCGGATAGTGCTACAAATTCCGGCTCCAATCCATTAATTACATCGACTGTCTTCATGAGACGTTTAACGTCACGATCGTTTGTGTCTCCGAATATTTTCTTTACAAGTCCTAGCATGGTTAACCCCTTTCATGCAACACAGATGGTGGAACCGAGCCCATCCTCACAAAATTGAAAGGGCCATTTATAAATTCGATTCCGCTGCTTCATAAATTGTAACAGTTTGTAAGAGATGCCGCAATACAAGGTGTAACAGCCACATTTTTCATATATACGCACAAGAGCCCTATTCGCTATAAGCGAATAGGGGCTCGGTTTAAATTTCTTAAGTCCTGACTAACTCTCGAGGCCCTTTATACTTAGAGCATAACTGGCATCATCGTATCTTAGCCCTGTTCAATCAGTCCATATTTACCATCATCACGTTTGTAAACTACGCTAACTTCCGAGGTGTCGATATTGGAAAACACAAAGAAATTATGTCCTACCATGTTCATTTGAAGAATCGCTTCTTCCACATCCATCGGCTTCATCGTAAAGCGTTTGTTCCTAACCACTTCTAAATCATCATAATCTTGTTCTTCTACAGCAACAGCGGCACTAGCTCCATCCACAAACAGCGTCTTGAGTCCCTCTTGACGGAACTTACGGTTCAGCTTCGTTTTGTGTTTGCGAATTTGGCGTTCCAGCTTGTCCACAACGGCGTCTATGGAAGCATACATGTCATCGCTGCGATCTTCCGCACGAAGCGTCACGCCAGCAAGCGGAATGGTTACTTCCACCGTATGAAGGCCGCGAACTACGCCAAGCGTCACAGACCCTTCAGAGGTAGGGGGTGCTTCGAAATACTTCTCAAGTTTGCTGAGCTTCTTATCAACATACTCTCTCAAAGCGTCGGTCACGTCAATTTGTTGACCTCGAATGGTGAATTGCATGGCCACTCCTCCTTTAGTTACACCTTCATTATACCAAATTGTAAGCGCTAAGTAAAAAGCAATTCCTTACAGCCCTTACATTTAGATAACAAATGTTGTCATAGCGTTCACAAATAAAACAAGTCCGGTAAGAGCAACCAATCGCCCTACCGGACCAAAAGTAAACCTGTCGTTATTATAGTACGGATTCCACTCTTATATTCTCCGAATGAAATCACATAAGGTCAGGCTATTTGGTATGAATTTGAATAATTTCTACAGGAGACCATTGAGAACCCGATCCTGCAATAACATATACCTTATAGGCAGTATTTGCTGCTAAACCAGTTAAAGTCTGTGTATGCTTTACACCAGGAGCAAACGTAAGCGTGTTAGTCCATGGAGCAGCCAATGCAGTACCGCTACCATTTTGACCTAAGGCAATCTGCGCTGCAGTAGGTGCCTTCTCATTTGCCGGCAATACTACATATCTAACTGGGGTTGTATCGCCACCTGTTACACCATATTTAACATATACATCTGCTGTAACTGTACTAACTTGTCCCGGCTCAAAAAGCGAAATCGAGCTAGCAGTAGCTTGAGCAGTAGTCAACCGAACTGTCGTTACAGTAGATAAGTTACCAGCTGCATCCGCAAGCGTGATATATGTTGCATATTCTGTACCAGGATTCAATCCGTAAACAGAGAATGTAACCGTTGTGTTAGCTACAGTCGCAACACTACCATGGATACCACTTGCAGTCCCGTTACTAATTTGTCCTTTTTCCACCTGCAATGCAGTTGGAGCAGTTACATCAGCATTATAAGGAGCTACAACATAGTATACTGCACCAGTTACGGAAGGTGTCAGGTATACATCCGCTGTGACCGAACCAACATTACCGTAGGTTGCCCCACTTACTGTTGGCGCTGTGCTACTTCCGCCACCGTTACCACCGCCAGAACCTCCGCCAGTACTACCACCTGGAGCAGCAGTTGGGGTTGGTGTAGCTGTTGGTGTCGGAGTAGCCGTTGGAGTTGGTGTAGGTGTTACACCACCACCTGTGCCACTACCAGGATAATAGATAGCTGAAGTATTGATAATACCTACAGCCTCGGCACGTGTTAACGATCTCTTAGGACCGAAGGTTCCATCTGGATAACCGTTAACAATCTTCTTTTCCACTGCGGCTGCTACAGCACCTTTTGCCCATGCTGCAATTTGTGCATTGTCTTTAAATTTGTTCGAAGTTGTATTGGTGCTCAATTTAAGTAATTTTGCAGTAATTACAGCTGCCTCTTCTCTTGTAAGCGGATTATTAGGACGGAACGTATTATCCTCGTATCCTCCGATATATCCAGCTTCCACGGCTTTAGCCACTTCACTGTAATTCCAGTTTGTGCTCTTCATGTCTTTGAAAGTTACTGTTGCTTTAGTTGTAAACCCTAACAGGCGATTTACCATAGTCACATACTCACCACGCGTAATTGCTTTGTTTGGTTTCACCGTTCCATCTGGGTAGCCTCCAAGGTATCCTCTATCTAGCCATTCCTGCAGCTGACCTTGTGCCCAGTGGCCTTGAATATCCTTAGGTACAGCTGCAGCAGATACGCTGCCGAGAGACCCTAATAACATACTAGTACCTAATATTCCGGTCATAAGACCGCGCCACATCTTCTTCATCCTGCTAATCACCCTCCTAATTGTTTTGATAGCTTAGGCTATATTGAATTTTTTCGTGAATGTAGTAACCTAGGCTAACATAGTGTGTGTCGAGGTAAGATAAACAGCTCAACGTATATCTATTACCCACCTTTTGCAGAGTTCTAACATTTTCCATAAAATGAATTTACAAAATAGGCTATTTTCTTTACTAGGATTGGCTATACTAGACACATATGAACGCACAAAAAAAGGATCTTGGAAGATTCCAAGATCCCTGCTAGCGCTGTCTAAATTGCTAACCATCTACTTATATGTAGTTCGGCTTCGCCGGATGATTATAATTTGATTACGTTAGCTGCTTGTGGTCCACGTGCACCTTCAACGATATCGAATTCTACGGATTGACCTTCATCCAATGTCTTGAAACCATCAGTTTGAATCGCGGAAAAGTGTACGAATACGTCGCCACCGTCTGCAGTCTCGATAAAACCATAACCTTTTTCTGCGTTAAACCATTTTACTTTACCTTCCATTGATTAAACATTCCCTTCGTCATCAGATGAACGTGAGTCTTGCTCACAATTCGACTATACCACCGTAACTTCTTTATTGTCAATTGGAAAAGAAAATGTTTACATTCAATAATTTACCACGTAAAATAAACTATTAAATTTTCCATAAACAAGAAATAGATTCGGTACAATGATCAAAAAAAGGAGCAGACGGTATTTAATACCCGTCTACTCCTATAGTGAAACACCGATAAATTATTTTTTGCGATCCATAAGAAAACTGTCTGGGGTGTAGGCGGCCTCATAGGCGTTGCGTTGGGTTTTGGCCTGTTCTCTCTGTTGAAGCCACTTAGCTGCCTCACTTTTAAGTTGTTGCATTCTTGCAATTATCATAGGATCGGCTTCCAACAACTCTCGTAACTGATGCTGCTGGGTTACACCGATCGACTGTATTTTCACATGCTGTTCGAGTTGATCTATCAAATTTTGACGTTGTTCGACGAAATCAGTTAATTCTTCATATGAACAATTATCTAGTCTAATGATAATATCTTGAGTAATCTTATTTAACTCTAAGATACAATTATCCATGGGTTTTCTCATGTGTTGGTACCAGCTTTGACGCCTCTAACCAAGTTACTCGAAACTCAGTCAAATACTGTAGCGCCTCTTCTGCAGGTACCTTGTCTTTCTTCACATTAGCTTGAATCAACAAATGATTTATATATTCGTATAGATCATTCAAACTTTTAGATATGTCATAGGTAGGATCCAGTGTCGACATCAATTCACTAACAATTGTTTGCGCTTTCCCCAGGTTAATGTTTGTCTTTTGATAGTCAACTGAATCTATTCCTTCCATACCCGCCCTTACAAATCTAATCGCTCCATCAAATAACATAATCAGTAACTGTGAGGGGGTCGATGTTTTTACCGATGACTGACGGTATTTTTCATAAGGAGAATTTATCATTTGTGTCACCCTTTACTAAAAATTAACTAAAGCAATCAAATAAAGCAATCAAAAATCGACTTAACATCTGATGAGTATCTCAATTGAATTAAAATTGCCAACTCTTTTACTCTGATTATCTTCGGTGTAACTTCATTTAAATTAGAACCTTCAGAAACTCTTTATATAACATCTCATCTGATAATTTCAATTTTTCTAAAAAACTATGTGCTAAGGAAGTTTCCCCTACCATAGATAAAGCGTAAGTAAGATTATATAAAACTTCCGCGTTACTACTATTTAGATAATATGCATTTTTCAAAAAAGCAATTGCTTTTGCCGATTTTCCTTCTTCAAAAAATTTAGCTCCTAACTGGTTGAATATTTCTTCCTTCATTTCATTTTCCCAGTTCTTAGTAACAATTATTTCGATAACTTCTTCTACAGAGAAATGATCCACCTTTTCCCAATGTGTTAGATTTACTTCCTCATCTAAAATAAATAAATCCATAAGATCAAACACCTTATTCTTAGAAGCAGAAATCAAATATTGATACACATTAAATTGATCCTTCAAAGCGTCATTGTCATTAATTGTAAGTAATTTCCGAACAAAATCTTCGCTGTCTTTTGATGAACCGATAGAATTCCCACTTAAGTGATCTATTTTGTACCCCGTACTTATGATCATTTTTTTTAATTCATAAAGAGTAAAAAAGCGCATGTGAGTTTTGTCCAATATTCCAGCATCAGTGTAAGTCCAAAAACCATTTAGTAATCCTTGAATAACAGAATGGTGCATGATGTTAGGAATACTAATAAGAATACGTCCAGATGGTTTCAGAGATTTCCTCAGCTTTTCCAATACTGACCATGGGTCAACAAGATGTTCAAGTACATCGGCTAAAATTATATAATCGAATGTATTCTCCTGATAAGGAAGGGCTTCCTTCTCGATATTAACAGTACTGACATCTGCAATTAATGATGAAACCTCTGCAGCTTCTTTATTAATCTCGATTCCGAATACAGTACTATTTTTATAACGATTTTTCACCTCCAATAAAGTCCCACCACATGCGCAGCCTACTTCCAGAATAACAAGTTCAGTATCAGGGGAGTCCTGAATCATATTTAAGACATCAAATCGAATATGTTGCGAATAAAGAGGACTAAATCCCCATTTTTTCTCGAAGAGGACAGCATTTCTGTTTAATAACTTAGCATACTTTTCTTTTTCCTCAATAAAAGAAACACTCCCAAAATGATGAATAAATGTATCTTTGCAAAGTAACAACCGATATCCGGCTTTTCTAATTCTTAAGGAGAAATCATCATCTTCAAAGTTACCTGGAGAAAACTGTTCATCCAACATACCAATTTCATTAATCACAGATTTTTTAATTAAATAGCAAAATCCGATTAATTTAATTCTCTCGTTGTACTCCCCGAGATTATTTGTATTAAAATTCTTAGAAAACTCATGCATTTCTTCTATATTTGCATAACTATAGGGTACACTCTGTGCATATGAACAGTTATTAGTTACACAACTAACCGCACCCACAGAAGGGTCTCCATTTAATGCAACCAATAGATTATCCAACCAATTGTAAGTTACAATAGTATCATTATTTAGTAAGAGAATATTATCCCCAGTCGATATCTCGATTCCTTGATTACAACCCTTAGGAAAGCCCAAATTACTGTCATTCTCAATCAACTTTATATCACTTTGTATTCTTAACCAATCACGAGTTCCGTCACTAGAATTATTATCAATTACAATTAACTCGTATGAATTAAGGTCTGTATATTCCCTTATACTCTCAATACACATCTTAGTATACTCAAGCTGGTTATACGCTAGTATGATAATACTTGTCATCATAAATTGCCATTCTCCATTCTCTACCTCAAGTGAAACTTCAAGTTAACCATTTATTATGCATATCTAAAAATCCCTATAACTATATATATCGGTCAGAGTTTATTTCTTTTTAATCCATTAGCAGAAGTGAAAAAATGAAAAATCTAGAATGCTATTTTTCTATCTTCAACGATCATAACGCTTTATAAATTCATTAATATTATTACTTTGCAATAGTGGAACTGCATTTGCTATTTCCTTAACATCCCAATCCCACCATTTTAATTTATTCATTTTTTTAATTTCATCTTCTTTAAATCTATATTTAATAATCCTTGCAGGATTACCCGCTACCACTGCATAAGGGGGGATATTTTTACTTACTACAGATGATGCACCTATAACAGCACCATCCCCTATACATACTCCAGATAGTATAGTTACTCCTGATGCAATCCAAACGTCATTACCAATGGTGACATCGCCTTTAGTTCTCGGATGCCCTTCTATATAGGAATAATGTTGACTTAATACGTTAAAAGGATAAGTTGTGATCCAATCTGTCCGATGTTCACCTCCTAAAAATATAGTTACTCTATCCGAAATCGAACAAAATTTACCTATTTTCAGAAACGTATTTTCTCCGAAACTTTTCACTTCTGGGGTCCCATATGTAAATGGTCCTATTTGAACCCTACTATTTCCGACTCCAGGATAAGCGTTTTCTAATTCCATTATAGCTTCTTCCTGTTTCAAAAGATTAATCATAAATTCCACCTTTGGAGTCAGGGACTTTGTAAAAATCACCTTTGCTTTTGTGATATTATGATCATTAAAGGCCTCAATTAAATCAACGAGAGTTTCAATAAACTTTTCGACACTATCAGTCAAATTTTTTCCGAAATGGTCTTCATTCATTGAGTTATTAAGTATAACGGCATACTCTGCAATAACATTTATGTTGTCGATAACTTCATTATCAAATTCATTTTCAGCTATTTTATTATAGGTACGGTTTATTAAAGGGATAATTAAGCTAATAACTTGGCCAAACGTTTCGTTGTTACTTTTCATTCATCTCTTTTCCCAAGTTTAAGAGCCACCCTTACAATAAAATAATAATTAAAAACCGAAAGCAGCATCTTATACGCTAGCATTCGGTAGTAATATTTTTTATTAAATATATAGCGTAGCTATCTTTTACAGAAGTTTATCAATATTTCGCATAAATATTTATAGATTAAATTATCCCGATATAAAATTAGTCAAGCTTGTTGATTGTGCATTATACTTACTCATTGCTTGTTCCATGGCAGCATACTGTTTATAGTATCTTGTCTCTAGATCATTCATACGTTGAGTCATATCATCAATCCGTTTATTATAATTCTTCAACATATCTCCCATAATACTGTTTGTTTTAAACACATCTGTAACACTCGTTGAAAATTTAGATGTACCAACTTTGTCAACTAGCTTTTGAAGCTGTCCATCAATTTTAGTGGAAATTTGTGAGAATATACCTTTTTGCTCACCCGAACCTTGAAATAACTGAGTAACAAAGGTAGGATTGTTCTCCAATATTTTATTCAGGTCATCTTCACTTTTAAGAACTAATTTACCGCCTTCGAAATACTGACCAGTATCGATTCCCATTTTACTAAGGTCACCCAAATTTGCAGAAATAATCTCACGCATACTTGCGACCGTTGCCGCCAGAATTGTATCGTTTTTAAGAAGACCACTTTTAGCCTTTGCATCCCAGTTTTTGATATCATCCTCTGACATTTCTTTTCTTTGTTCATCCGTTAGAGGAGGGAAGTCTCTATAAGTTTTCTCACTAGTTTTTTTATTCATCAATTCAATTAACTCATTGTAGTCATTTATAAATGATTTAATTGATTCAATTGCTTTGGTAGGTTCCACCTGAACTGATATTTTAGATGAAGTCGCTTCAGTTGAAGTACTTAGAAGCGAGATGCTTATTCCGTTAATACTAGTTTTATTACCATTGAATTCCACTTTTTGAAAGGAAGCTTCACCTTCAGATTTAACATGTATAATTCCTTTTTTTCCATCAGTTATACTTAATGTATCCGTAGGTGCTGCATTGAACAAACTCAATAAATTCCCACCTACAGCTCCAATCTGTTTGTCACCATATTCTTTTGCAGAGAGAATCAATTTACCTGTCAGTTCATCAAAACTTGCAACTACATTCGCTTTTTTTTCACCTGCATCAGCATTAATTCTCGATAAAACCTGAGATATTGAATAATCCTTGTTAAAGATAAATTCAGCATCACCAATTGTTAATGTATAATTGCCTTGTGCATCGGCATTACTTGTTCCTCCTGGCAAGGCACTTAACAGAGTACTTGATTTATACCCGTTGGCATAACTACCTGTTATACCTGTAGTAGTGATCGTAGTACGCGTAGAAAGTTGTTCTACATACAGTTCCATAGGAACAGGTGTTGCATCTGCATTCGCCTTCGCACTGATAGCCGTACTATTTCCAGTTAATACTGCTTTTTGAGGATTCATCTCTTCGCCCTTATTATATTTAGCTAATTTATTTATTTTGAAATCCACCAGTTTGCTATTGATCTCACGATAACTTTCTCTCTGCCATTCAAAGGTTTGCTTCTGCTGTTTAAGCTTATCCAGCGGAGCCCTTTTGGCCGTCATAATCTCCTTAACAATTGAATCAATATCCATACCGGATCCAAATCCAAAAACCCGCATCTTTAAACCTCCTCTTTATACTTTTTCATCTACTAATATCCCAGCGATCTCCATCATCTTAGCCACTAAATCCAGCGTTTTTTCTGGAGGTATCTCACGTATAAGTTGACCTGTTTCCTTGTTAATAACCTTCACCATAATAGCATGTGTTTTTTCATGAACACTGATTTCTAAGGATGTAGAGGGTCCCTCCAGTGCTTTAACAGCCCTATCTATATTACGTATCAGTTGCTCTTGTCCTACCGGAATCTGAACCCCCTGCTTCTCCAGAACAGATAGTTTCTCTCCACTCTTCACTGCGTTTACTAATCTAGTGTCCTGGTTTTGAATATTACGTTCACTAACCTGGCGCTGATCAATAACAGAATTATCATATTTGTTACTGGTCAAGGAAAATTGCAGATTCATAGAACAACCTCCGATGCATATTTATATTATTTTTATCGGTTAAATATTCAAAATATTAAGAGTACATCAATACGAGAATTTAAATCACCCACAAAGATCTAGGAAATTTAATCTTAATGCTATCTATCGTTCTAGACATGCCAACACGATCGTTCATTTTTTCATATAATCTATAACATCTTTCATAAGAACCGTAATCTGACGCTAACTCTAAAAGCTTGGAATAAAAAAGCTGGGCATCCTCCATATAGTTGCAGGAAAGACACAAATCGCCTAATAATCGTATAATCTCCACATCATTAGGATTATTTTTAAATAGCTTAACAAAAAGATCAATAGCAACCTCATTGAAGCCATAAGATATCAAGAGACTGTAGCTATTAATTTTACTCTTCAAAGAAGTCTCCTCAATGTATTCTAATAGGGTCTGCAAACACTCATATTCCTGAAGCTTAAGTAAATGAGAGGCAATATCCCCGAGAATTTTTTCTGTATAGGAAGTCATTTTATTAGATGAAATCACTTCTTTTCTTATTATTTTTCTAAAGAGTTTTTCTTCCTTTTCACTGAAGTTTAGATGAGGCTTAGCCAGATTAAATAATTCCTCATTATCTAATACAAACGACAGTAAAAGAATGTCTACTGCATTTTCAATCTGTATATCTTCCATACTCAACCACATATCTTTAGCTTCAATATATTTCTTATCATATTGCATTGCTGAAGCTGCAACATTCGGTTGAGCAGTAATGCTATACACTGATATAAATCTATTCAATAAAGGATGTCGTAATCCATACAGAACATCTAGTAAAAGCTGTAAATCATTAATATTCGATATATTATACAGCTGTATAATATTCTGGTACACATCGTCTAGTGGTATATTTGATTTAGTCACAATCTCGAAGTATTTACTTAATCCAGGCGCAAAAGTCTTTTTCTCCTGAAGAACCTCTACTATATATTTATAACTTTCGTCTAATTGATTTTGGTCTTCATATAGTTCCGCTAATACAAATCGGGTCATATATCCCCCGGTTCCTTCTGTAACACTCACACCCAGGTCACCACCGAACTCTAAGCATGATTTAAGAGTTATTTCAGCATCCTTGATGTATCCTGCATCCATGAATATTCTACCCTGCATATAGCGCATATCCGTCTCAAGTGGATATACTTTCACTGCATCATTTAAAATTCTCAAACTATCGTCATATTGATTAAGTTCACCTAAGCAATAACACAGTTTAGTAATAAGCTCAGGTAAAAACATACGTCCAGAGCTTAGTGGATAAGCTCTCTGAAAATATTCAATTGCTTTTGCATTTTCATTAATAGATAAATAAGTTTTTCCCATATTATACAGGTTGTAAGCTCCAGGGTTTTCCTCAACTTCTTGTAACATAAGGGGTAAATTCCGTTTTGTTTTTTCCTTCTCTTGCATAATTTCATCAGTGTATCCAGTATGATGAATAATTACTTCTCCATATTGGCTTTTATAATTCGTTTTAGCATCCAATATGTTTAAATGTTCATGTAGACGGTTATTGTAGTGTAGTCCTCTATTGTTAGCAAAGAGTCGTACCGCAGTATGTGTAAATGCCCTGCCATAGGAAACATCATTATATATTTTCAATAAAAAATAGTCATAGTCAGGCTTTATATCTTTCTGCAAATCTGCATCTGACTCTAAGTATTCGTCTGCATCCAGTACCAAAATATATTCTGAAGTAGCATATTTTAAAGATTCATTTCGAGCAGCTGCAAAATCATCAACCCATTTAAAATGGTGAATCTTCGTAGTATATTCTTCTGCTATTACTAGAGTCCCATCCGTTGACCCGGTATCAACAATTACGATCTCTGACACTTTATCTTTTACACTCTCAAGACATCTCTTCAAATATTTTTCTTCATTTTTTACAATCATGCATAAAGTAATTGTCTTATCCATATCATTATCCTCTCAAACTCATAAATTCTGTTATCTTATATATCGGCTTTGTCATAATCAAACATTAGAATGATAGGAAAAAGGGACCCCTTATGGAGTCCCTTTTTCCTATCATTCTGCTTACTATTAACGAAGCAATTGAAGTACAGCTTGAGGTTGTTGATTAGCCTGAGCCAACATCGCTTGAGCTGCTTGGGCAAGAATATTATTCTTAGTTTGATTCATCATTTCTTTAGCCATATCTACGTCACGAATACGGGATTCAGCTGCAGACAAGTTCTCAGAGGTAGTGCCCAAGTTATTAATCGTGTGATCTAGACGGTTTTGGTAGGCACCTAATTTTGAACGTTCGCCAGATACAGTCTCAATTGCAGAGTTAATAGTCTCAATAGCTGCATCTGCATTTGTTTGACTAGAGATATCAATACCGTCAACTGTAGTAGCGCCAGCACCCGCAACCGCTGAGCTATTGGCTGTCGATGCTCCATTTACTTTAAGCGTTGTAGCATCCATTGCTTTAATGGACAATGCAATGTTTTGGCCTTTATTCGCACCAATATGGAATGTAAGGTCAGAAGCACCTGTAACACCTGATCCAGTAGATGCAGAACCATCCAGCAATTTTTTGGTGTTGAACTCTGTAGTATTGGAAATACGAGTAATTTCTTTAGCCAGTTCATTTACTTCTTTTTGAAGTTCGCCACGGTCTGAAGCGGTATTAGTATCATTTGCAGACTGAACAGCCAATTCACGCATACGTTGTAGAATGCTGTGGGTTTCATTCAGTGCGCCTTCAGCCGTTTGAATCAAAGAAATTCCATCTTGTGCGTTTTTAGTAGCCATATCCAAACCGCGAATTTGACCGCGCATTTTTTCGGAAATCGCCAAACCTGCAGCATCGTCACCTGCACGGTTGATACGCAAACCGGAAGATAGTTTCTCAACGGATTTGTTTGTGTTGGCGGTATTTACACCTAGCTGACGGTGAGTGTTCATTGCTGCAATATTGTGATTGATAATCATAATCTTATTTCCTCCCTGAAATTAAATGATTCCACATCCTTGTGGTGATATTGTTTCCTCAAGGTCGGCCGCCCTTCAGAAACAACCCTACTACTAATATCGACACATGATATTACATAGTTTATAGTGATTCAAATATTTTCCTATAATTTAATGGAATCTAATATTTTGAAGAGTCACATTTCAAAAAAAGGGAAGAGCTTATATAAAGCCCTTCCCTTCAATTCAAATATTAACGAAGCAATTGAAGCACAGCTTGTGGTTGTTGATTAGCTTGAGCCAACATCGCTTGCGCTGCTTGTGCAAGGATGTTGTTCTTCGTTTGGTTCATCATTTCTTTTGCCATGTCTACATCACGAATACGGGATTCAGCTGCAGACAAGTTCTCGGAAGTCGTTCCCAAGTTATTAATCGTGTGATCTAAGCGGTTTTGGTACGCTCCTAATTTGGAACGTTCGCCTGATACAGTTTCGATTGCAGTATTGATAACAGTGATTGCAGCATCTGCAGCTGTTTGTGTAGAAATATCAATACCATCACTTGCTAATGCATCTACTGTCGATGAAGTCGCTGCGTTACTTGCTCCACCACCAGCTACTTTTAGTGTAGCAGCATCCATAGCATTGATATTCAAGGTAATATTTTGACCTTTGTTAGCTCCGATATGGAATGTAAGATCCTTTCCATCGGCACCTGCACCACCAGTACTAGCAGAACCATCCAACAATTTCTTCGTATTAAACTCAGTCGTATTAGAAATACGAGTGATTTCTTTTGCCAACTCATTTACTTCTTTTTGTAGCTCACCACGGTCAGAAGCTGTGTTAGTATCATTCGCAGATTGAACTGCCAATTCACGCATACGTTGCAGAATGCTATGAGTCTCATTCAAGGCGCCTTCTGCTGTTTGAATTAATGAGATTCCATCTTGTGCATTCTTAGTAGCCATATCCAAACCGCGAATTTGACCGCGCATTTTTTCGGAAATCGCCAAGCCTGCAGCGTCATCGCCTGCACGGTTAATACGCAAACCGGAAGATAGTTTCTCAACGGATTTGTTTGTGTTGGCAGTATTTACACCTAGTTGACGGTGAGTGTTCATTGCTGCAATATTGTGATTGATAATCATAATAAATTTCCTCCCTGAAAATAAGTTAATCCACATCCTTGTGGTAATGTTGAACCCTTAAGGTCGGCCGCCCTACCCGTTCAACATCTACAACTTATATCGACTTGAAGCCACCTATAGTTTAGAGTAATTTAATTTTTTTCGAACTTATTTCTCACAAATCAAAAAACCTGAGTCTGCAATTTGCAGCTCAGGTATACTCGATCACATATTAGTGACTATTGGCTTTACGTAACCGATCCATCAATGCGTTCAAATCAGATTGGACAGGGGCAGCAGATTCCCGGTTAGCTTCCTGAATGGACAGATATATCTCTTTCCGAAAAATATCCACATGCTTAGGTGCGGAGATACCTACCCTTACTGTATCTCCTTCTACACTTAAGATAGTCAGCTCAATTTGATCTTGAATGATGATAGACTCTCCTTTTTTACGAGAAAGTACAAGCATATTAGTCTCCACCCTTTCCATCTTCAACAGATTTCTCTGATAATAAGGTATGCTTGGTGAGATAGGATGATTTATGAAGAACGACCTGCTTGCCCTTTCGATTACCAGGATTAAGCACAATTGGGGCCAATAAATTAATAGTAGACTTATCAACTTGATCCTTCAATGTAATAATACAACGAACAATAATATCAGATTGGATTTCCAGTTCCTCAGTCTCATCATCAGGTAGTTCAAATTCGTAAGATGGATAAAAGGCAAAGGGATCTCCAAGCAAAAATGATAACTTCTTTTCTTTCATAGATTGCAAATACCAGAAAGGAGTATCTTCCATAGCAATCAATGCAAAATCAGTTTCTTCATCAAAACCGGGGATTCCTTTATTGAAATGATATACCTGTTCTTCAGTTACTTCAAGTTTACCCCAAGACAGTGTTTCTATAATCAAAATTACCCACTCCTTTAACAAAAATCAACTTCCCCCGAAGACGAACAGTTTAATCTCAATTGCTCTGTTAGCATTTCTTATAGCAATATTCTTTCACCGACCTAGCATGAAAAAACTAACTTTTTCAAAAAATTCTATTATAGTAAAGACAACAGACCGTCTTCCGAAGACGGTCTGTCCAAGTTGCTACGGCATCTCATATTACATCTGAGCATCCACTTCTGGAGGAATAAATCTCAAAGATGCATATTGCTGCATATAGATATCCAGTTTACCACGAGTATATTCTATTTCCGGACGATGAATGTTTACCTGAATATTTACCTTGCTAGGCGAAAATTCGATTTGAGGCGCTCTAGTTTTCACACGCACATCGACATTGTCAAAGGATGCCGGACCACGCATTTCAGGAAACGAGTTGGGTTCAGTATCAGTACCATACACTTCAGCAATTGAGTTACCAGGTTTAAAAAATTCTGCCATTTGATTACCCTGTTCTACTTTCCTTGCGATTCCTTGAAGATATAGTTGCTGGATACCAGAATAAATTCGTTTGTTCATTTCGAGCATATTACCACCATTATATGCCGCCCAAGCTCGAGATTGATCAATAGAAAGCTCAGGTTTAAACGTTTGGATATCCCATTTCCCCGCTGTTGTAGATATATTAACTTCCGCTTTAGGTTGAGTAATAGAAAAAGCACCCAAGTCTGCATCAATACCAATAACTGCGGGAGTCTGACGAATTTGCAATATCGGCTGCAGCAACGAGAAGCACCTCCGTTATCTTATAAAATCCACCAAAGTTGTAGATATAATCTTTGCACCTACTGACAAAGAGGCATTGTATATATTCTCTTGGATTTTCGACTGCATAATCAATCCCTCGTAATCCGCATCCTCTGTCTTAGCTTGCAGATCCGTCAGATTGACATTCAAGTCACTTAAGCGCTCCTGCATGAGTTCCACTCGATTGGTTTTGGCACCAATTTCAGAACGGGCCGTCAAGATGGTTTCCATACGCGTGTCGATGTTATCTAATTGACCCGATATGGCTCCAAGATCACCAGCCTTTAATCCCGCAGAAATACTATTAATGATTGTATACAGATTATCTGAATCTCCCGTATTACCGAATACATCATTACCGGTCATACTAATCGGCATACGTACACCTTCACCGACAATAAATTGAATCTGCCCAGGATCCGTAGTAACCGGCTTAGACACATCATAGGTACCATCTGCACCTTTAGCAAAATCATAAGGTTTGGTGGAGTATTGCTCACCATTAAATATATATTTACCGTTCAGTGTACTGTTAGCGATATCCACAAGCTGCTCTTTTAGCTGCATCACTTCTTCATTAATACTATCAAGCGCGGACTGCGGATTAGTCCCTGTCGCTGCTTGTACGGACAGTTCGCGAATCTTTTGAACAACATCTCCGGCCTGTCCTAGAACTGTATCATTGTAATCAAGCCATGAAAGTGCGCTATCTACATTTTTAGTATATTGTTCGTTGGATGAAAGCTCCGCACGGTAGCGCAGGGAATACGTGATCCCTACCGGATCATCAGAAGGTTTGTTGATCTTGCGTCCGCTGGAAAGCTGTAACTGTGTATCGTTCATCGTACGTGCATTGCGATTTAGGTTAAGCAGAAGCTGTGAATTCATCATGTTAGAGGTTACTCTCAACATACGCTATATCTCCTTTTTATCTGCCGACTGTGCCGGTGGAATTGATCAATTTGTCGAGCAGTTCATCAAAAGTAGTCATAAAACGCGCTGCGGCACTATAAGCATGCTGGAATACTAGCATATTCGACATTTCTTCATCTAGTGATACACCGCTGACTGATTGACGACGGGAGTTAACTTGCTCTACGAGATAATCTGAGTTATCCGTCTGACGTGCAGCCTCTTGGGATTGAATACCAAGTTGACCAACCATAGAGCTGAAAAGCCCACCAACAGTGTTGCTCACACTACCGTCTGGCTTAGTAAATTTACTATCCTTCAGGTTCGTCAATAGAAGTGCCAAGGTGTTATTTCCTTTAACGACTTGCGTATTTCCATTCGCATCAACAGTTGTACGTAATGAAGTTGCAAATAGGTTTACGTCAGCTGCAATTTCCGGATTCAGCTTGATCGTTCCAGCCTCGCCTGATGTTACAAAGAAATCGCGTCCGGCGCTTCCATCCATCGCGTAACCTAACTTGTGAAGTCCGTTAAACCCTTTGACAATGGTCTTGACGTCCTCATACATTGTTGCGCCCTTAGGCATGGCCTGACCAGCGGTCAAAGTAACTACGGTACCGTCAGCTTGTGTAATCTTGGCATCACTAGTCAACACTGTGCCCTCAGGAAGATTGGAGCCAGCTGGCACTGTAATTTCAACGTCACCTGTAGCAATAGTGCTCGCCAAATCATTGAGCTGTTTCTTGTAATCGGCAACATAGGTATTATTGGAAAAAATCATTCCGTAAGCCTCGCCGCCCTTCAAGGTTCCGGAGGCATAAGCATTATTAAGAAACGCGCCATCTACGGTTGTAGTTACTTCTCCACCCTCTACGAGAGGTTGTCCCCCTAAAGAAATGTTATAACCTGCTTCCGTCTCTACAACAGTAATATTAGCAATTTTGGAGAGCTTGTCCGCCATCAGGTCGCGTTGATCACGTAGATCGTTCGCATGATCCCCCATACCCTCAATCTTATAGATGGATTTATTTAGATCTGCGATCGCGGTCAGGTAACCCTGAGCTTCTTTTGCTTTAACATCTATATTAGTGGTTAGATCCCGCTCCAGATTATTCAGTTGCGTGCTCATATAGTTCATAGCATCCGTCAAAGATTGTGCAGTTTGCACTACAATCTTACGGGCTGTTGGATCTTCAGGGTTCTTACTTAGATCCGACCAAGATTTCCAGAAGTTATCCAGAACTGTACGAATGCCTGTATCCGATGGCTCATTAACGATAGCTTCCAGCTTAGAGAGCGTATCTGCTTGAAGACTCCAGTTGCCGAAAGCAGCGTTCTCACCACGGTACTGATCATCCAGAAACATTTCTCGAATCCGATCGATAGATGAGAATTCCACCCCTGTACCCATTTGACCTGGAACGGTAGATTTTAACAATCCGTACGCTTCAATAGGTAAAGAGGCTTGCATATTAACACGTTGACGAGTATAACCTTCGGTATTCGCATTAGCGATATTGTGTCCAGTTGTATTAAGAGCTGCGGTCTGAGTAAAAAGGCTGCGTCTCGCCGTCTCTATCGAGTGAAATGTGGATGTCATGCTTCTTACTCCTCCTTATGTTCTGCTCTGGCAGAACACTTCATCAGTACAATTCTAACCTCGTGCATCAAAAATCCCCGACCGATTTACGTTGTTGCCTTTGTCGGACGGACGATGATAAGTAATATCCTGATTTGGTCTTCCGACCAACAGATCCAAAGAATAATCTATAAATGTAAGCGACTGCTCTATCAGCTTCTGATTTAGGTCATTGGCTTCTTTCAGGCGATGCAAAGTGCCCGAAAGCTTCTGCTGAATATGCAGCAGTCGTGCCTTGTCTTCAGGGTCAAAGATAAGCCTGGACAGCTCCGTTAGATTCAGGTTTAGGTTGGAACGAATACCCACGCCTTGCAAAACGGTATATGCGGCTAATATTCGCTCTTCCTCGAGCTGCCCAATTACCTTCATTAGTTTGGACTCACGGTTAAGGATGTCTATTAACGCATCCACCTTGTTATCCATAATTGTCTGTTTCTTCTCAGCGGCCAGATCCAGCATTTGAACATGCACTCCATCTAGCCGCTCCAATAGTTCTATTAATGTCGTCAATGCCATGGATGTTTTCACCTAATTCTCGGAGGATTGCTTAAAGTAAGGGGCGAGTTTCTCTGCTAGCTTAGATGCATCAACTTGATAGGTACCTGCGGAGACCTGCTGCTTTAGATTGTCGATCTTAAGTGCGCGTTCTGGATCATTCTTGCCAGTGTTTTGTGCTTGCAAGAGTTGAATCGCTTCATCAGAGATCGAAACCTCATCCTTGCGTGTGCTTTTCTTCATTTGTTCCTGCCTTTGCGCTTCCGCGCTGCGTTGATACGGATTAATCGCGTTAATTCGTCCGGTCTCGTTAATTTTCATAACTTCCACCTTCCTTCTAATATAAAAAAGCCGATAATCTTTACTAAGTTTATCGGCGTAGACTGAAACATTCTTTATAGCTGCAAACGTTTTTTTTGCAGATTTTATAGGTCACGCAGCTTATCTATGGCACGATATGCACCATCAGATGTCTTTTTAGTAGTATCCTCAGCAGAATTTTCCTTGACAGCATTCGTGAGATCTTTCCTGAGCCGACTACGACAGCTGTCACACATATGGCCATCCCGAATCAGTGTACCACACACTTCGCAAGGGTACATCATATTGGGTGCATTAGCTATAGAAATCCGGCCTTCTCGAATAAAGCGGGTAATCTCTTTAATAGAAATCCCCGTAGCATCGGAGAGCTCCTGAATGTTGGTTCCTTTGTTTTCCCGTAAATAATTCACGCAGATCTCATATTCATGCTCCAGCTCTTTGATACAGGCCTGGCACAACCCCATAAGATTCTTGACAAACAACCGGCCGCACCTTGGACAATTGTCTAGATTCATAACAAGCAGCCGCTCCTCTCCGTACATTCTGTGCAATGCATAATATTCTTATGCTCCTAGATTACATGATTGCAAGGAATTCGTCTATGGGACAGAAGAAACGCTACCAACCGCAACTAATCCTTAATGGAATGGATATAGCTGTTCACAATCATGCATTTTCCGCGTTTTAGGAACGCGCCCAGGTTAGGCTATAGATTTCCGCAGCATAATCATGGTTTGAAACCATTTGTTTTAGAATTTCGGCGCAAGCACGAATCGTGCTTCCCGTTGTATAGATATCATCAACAATAATAATTCGAATAGGACGGCTTATAGGTGAGTTATCTTTCAGCCAATCCTTAAATAGTGTGGAGACTGCCGGATTCGCTCCAAAAGCATTCTTCATATCTGCCAGTCGCTCCGCACGTCCTTTAAAGCTCTGCTTAACCGTATGATGCGTACGAATTAGTAGCGGTAGCTGAGGAATCTTCCTATGACGAGATAGAACATTGGCCAATCTTTCGGCTTGATTGAAGCCCCGTTCTAGAAGCCTGGAATCACTGACAGGTACCGGAACTAATAAATCAGCTGACCAAAGGCTGTTTTTTATGTACCTTTTATGTTGAATAAGATGAAAAAACGATGCCTTCTGGGATGAAGAAGCCCCCTGCTGCTTTTCCTCCTTTAGGGTTAAATAAGCTCTATCCAGCATGAATCCAAGCAAAGGAGCATATCGTTCATTCCCGCGATATTTGTATTGACCAAGCCATTCTCTCATCTCGTTTGTGTAGGCTACCGCACTCCGGTTACAAACAATTGGCGTGGGTTCAGCGCTGCGAGTGCAGTCTGGACAGCCTACATGCCGCCCACATATCAAACAACGTGGAGTGCGTATCCAAGGAATGGATTCCGCACAATTCTTACAGATACCAGGCAGCTGTGAGGACTGTGGGCTGTACTTCCCGCAAGTTAGACATTGAGGAGCGGAGGAGGTAAGAAGGAAAGACAGGGATTTTCGTAACCCTGTAAGCTTGGGATTCATATAGCCCCACCTTTACTGATATATCCTTGGCGGTGAGCGATGATATTCATAGTACGAATCTGAGCAATCGCTCCACGCTGGGATCGGCTCCACTGTGGGGAGGCAAATACAACATGCCCATCAGGATCGTCTTTAGAACGTCCGGCACGGCCTGCCATCTGAACCAAAGAAGCTTCGTCAAAAAGGCCACTGTCTGCATCCAAAATAAACACATCACTGCGTGGCACGGTAACTCCCCGTTCCAGGATCGTAGTAGTTACTAACAAAGAGATGATACGGTTGCGAAAAGCAGTCACCTTCTCTGCCCGAAATGAATCCTTGGACGAGGTGCCTTCAATAACCACGCCAGGAAAGCTCCGACGAAGCAGTACCAGCAAGCCTTCGATATGAGCTATGCGAGACACAAACAGAAAAATTTGTGCTTTTCTGTCCAGTGATTTTTGAAGATTCTGTATAAGCGATCTTGGCATACTTCCACGCTTCAGACAGGTTAGAACAGTAGGCATATTCAAATGCTGCGGGATAGGCAAGGGATGACCATGGAAGCGGACAGGCACTCTCGCATGTGGAAGCTTGCCTAACCGGACCAAACGCTGCATTTCTTGCGGTGGTGTAGCTGATAAATAAATGAAAGAGCTGTCCACTTTACAGGCTTGTTCAGCGGCATAGGCCAACATAGGATCATTGTGGTAGGGAAACGCATCCAGCTCGTCAATGATTACGAGATCAAAACCTTGATGGAAGCGCAGGAGCTGATGGGTGGTAGCGAGCGTTAAGCGACCGCTCACCCAGCGATCTGCGCTGCCGCCATAAAGTACGGCGATGTCCTCCGCCGGAAAAGCCCGGGCGAGCCGCGGCGCGAGCTCAAGTACGACGTCGCGGCGCGGCGTCGCTACCAGCGCCCGCCCTCCGGCGGCGAGCACGGCCTCTAGGAGCGGGAAGATCATCTCCGTCTTCCCCGCTCCCGTCACCGCCCAGAGCAGAAACCGCTCTGGGCATGTACTGGCGGAGCGCTTGCGCGCCTCCGCCAGAAAACCCAGCGCAGCGCCAGCGGCTCCCGCCTGCGCTGGGCTCAGCCCCCACCGGCCTGCGGCCGCGGCGGGGTCAAGGGCGGCCGTGCACCGCACGGCCGGAAGTGCTGCGCTGCGCAGCAGCAGCGCACAAGCCCGGCTGCGCCCAAGCGCGAGGCAGGCCTCGCAATAGGCGCAGCCCATAAGCCCGCACGCGGCGCATGCCGTGCGGCCGGTGGGGACGCTGCCGCAACGCAGGCAGCGCGAAACCGCGCGGCGAGCGACAGCGCCGCGCCACAATAAGTGTGGCAGCCTAGCCGCCGCACGCACCATAACGCCAGCACCCGCAGGGAGCTGGCGGGCCCGCGCCCCGTGCGCAGCCGGGGGCGCACTGCCTACGGCGGCTGTAAGCAACAGCCGCCCCTGTAGATGCGCCAGTTGTGCCGCCTGGCGCCAGCAACCCCCTAGCTCTGGCAATTCTTCTGCCAGCAGCGCTTCTACTTCCGGCTCCAATAAAGAGCGCCCGGCCACAGCCCGCAATAATTGTTCTGAATCAGATTCTAGTAATCCAGATTGAAAATCCTCTTTTTCACACCAATCGTATCTTTCATTCTTCTTATTGTCCTGATCTATTCCGAAACTTGATTCATTAGGCTTCCATATGAATATTCCATCATTCAGCCACTGTGCCTCCCACAGTCCCCCTGTCTCTTTCTCCTCTCTCAACTCAGCCTCAAGCATACTATTAATATATTGCCCCCACTCCTTAATCCCCCAGGTTCCCGTTGCGCTTCTTTGTTTAAAGTTGTCCCGGAGCTTCACAGCCCAACCTAGCGGCAACGCAGAAGAAAGCAGAACCAATCTATTCGCCGCTAAGGAACTCCCATCTTTCTTCTCCGATCTAGCTACAGACCACCACCATCTATCTACCCTAAGATCTAATGAAATTCTAACCCTCCAGCTCCCCTTGCATTCCACAGCATATACAGCGACTTGCATAATAATCCCTCCTACCTTTCGCTTGTACTTAGCAACTCCATATTTGATCCCAAATTCACGACTCCGTCTCCCCAAACGCAAAAAGCACACTCCCCCAGTTCTTGGAGAGTGTGCTTCACCCGTTACTTACATATTTACTTAAGATCTGTTGCGCTTTGATTCGCATCCCCTACTTCCTGCCATCCCCATAAAAGGCAGCGATACAGACTGCCCTGACAGCCGCAAGTCTACTACAATTCCTTCATGCTGCAATTCTTCACTCATCTGAAGAGAGTACAAAGATGTTGCAAGATCGATAGAGCAGCCACTAGCGGCCATTTTGGAAACTATCCCAAGTGTTCCATCGCTCGAACCATCATCCATGAACGTTACTCGCAATCGTTTTCCGGTTAGAAGAGCTTGAAATGTCAGTGCCCGAATGTACCATTCCACAACAGATTCATGATTGCGGGTAATAAAAATATAATGAATCCATTTTCCGGACTGCGGTGTTTTACGCACCTTCTGCCGGTTATGCAACATATGAATCATCACTGCAGCGGATACATAAACAACCGCAATCCATATCAACTGGGCTACCATGGAGATGCACCTCCTCTGTATACCAACACTATATGCCGGCATTAAAAGGTCGGTGACTGCCTAGAACACCCATCAGGGAAGCAAGCTGTGTCTACTTAATTTCTTTCCTATATGTAACGTATTACTGTGAAGCTTCTACAAGGTTACCCAGCCATATTTAATCGAATTAATAACGGCTTGAGTCCGATCATCCACTTCCATTTTTTGCAAAATACTGCTAACATGGTTTTTAACTGTTTTTTCACTAATGAATAAATATTCACCGATCATTTTGTTGCTCTTACCTTCAGCCATTAGACGAAGCACTTCTGCTTCACGACGGGTTAGAGGATTGTTGTCGCCAGCAATAAATTTAACACCAGCTTCCTTCACCACTGTATCTGTAGTTACGCCAGTCTCGTTAAGGTAAGTCATACGCCGCAATTGATTGATAAGCTTTCCAGTAACCTTTGGATGGATAAAGGCATGTCCTTCACAGACCGAACGAATGGCATTAATAAGGGATTCGGCCTCCATATCCTTCAATAAATAACCATTGGCGCCCTTACGAAGGGTCTCAAATACATAACTCTCATCATCATGAATGGATAAAATAATTACCTTAACCTCCGGGAACATTTCCCGAAGTTTTTGAGTGGCTTCTACACCATTCTCAACAGGCATATTGATGTCCATCAATACGATGTCCGGTTTAGTACCGTTACAAAACTCTAATACCTGAATACCGTCGCCGCACTCCCCTATGACCTCGATATCCTCCTCCATATTCAAAATGCGTTTCAGCCCTTCACGAAAAAGCTGATGATCATCCGCCAAAAGAACCTTAATGGGCGTTTTACTAGAGTTTAAGTTCTCCATCACACTACTCCTTCCCCTTCTCCACATTCGTCGGAATATGGATCACGATTGTTGTCCCCTGATTCTCGGCTGATACAATTTCCATTCTTCCTTCAAGCAGTTCTACACGTTCCCGCATACCTACTAGCCCGAAGCTTTCCCGATTACCTTGCTGATTTTTTAACTTTTGTACATTAAAGCCTAATCCGTTATCTTTAATCACAATCTTAATTAACTGCGCTTGGTATGTAATCTCCACCAATACGAAGCTTGGGTAGGCATGTTTTGCTGCATTAGACAATGCTTCCTGAACCAGACGATATACCGCCGCCTCCATCGCTGAAGATAGTCGGTGTTCCTGTCCTCGGGTTTCCAAAGTCGTCCGCAGTTTCGTCTTCTCTTCAAAATCATGCACATATTTCCGCAAAGTCGGAATTAAGCCCAAATCATCGAGAGCCATCGGTCGTAAATTAAAAATAACCTTACGCATTTCTTCCAGGCTGTTACGTACCTGCCCTTTTAAATCTACTACTTCGTCCTGCACCAGCCCAAATTCCTGCTTTACCAGCATTCTTTCTACAATTTCCGTCCTAAGGACTAGATTTGCCAGCATTTGAGCGGGACCATCATGAATTTCCCGGGCAATTCTCTTCCGTTCTTCTTCTTGAGCCAGGATAATTTTGAGTCCGATCATCTGTCTGTTCTTCGCAGATTCGACAATTCTCGTCACTTGGCCTAGTTCTCCCGACAAATATTCGAGCACTACGCTCATTTGCGAACCAATTGACTCTGCACGCTCTACAGAATTTTCGACACTGCGCACTCGCATTTGTAATTCATCACGTCTGCTTCGAAGATAGACCTCTCGCTCACGCGTCATCATGAGTTCGAGCTGAAGCTCCGTAGCCTTCTCATAAGCAATACGGATATCCTTCTCTGAGTAGCGGACAAAGTCCCGGCTGACCTCTGTCAGCCGGATTCTGGAGCGGTGATACTGTAGCTCCAGCTTGTCTACCTTTTTCAATGTTTCATCCGTTTCGTCCATGACCCGCTGCAGTTCCTTGTTGAGTGCAGCAAGTTCATCACGTGCAACCTGCAATATTTCAAAAATCTGATACTTGCTGCTCTCCATCACGTCGATGGTATTTTTAATAACGCGATCAATCGCATCGGCTTGAAATTCCACGGATGCTTGCCCCTTTTCTATCGGATCGTATTAAGGTTTTCCTTATATATTAACATATCACGATTCGATAGTTACGGTCTTCGTTTTCTGTTCCCATTTTACAGTTAATCCTAACTGTTCAGAAACCAGTCTCAGAGGTACTAAAGTCCTACCCTGTAAAATAATAGGTGCTACTTCAGCACTTTGTCGCTTACCATTTAACAGGTATTCCTTTTTATTTACCGTCAGATCCAGTGCCTTGGCTCCGCGCAACACCATGATCTTCTTATTCACCTGATCCCAGGTAGCATTCCCTCCAAAAGCATCCAGCACATAACGGATCGGCACATAAGTACTGCCGTCTTTCACAATTGGAGCTACATCAATAGCCTTCTTATTTCCGTTTACGGTCATTGCTTTGGAGCCGATGCTCATCGAAGCCGTACCCTTTGGTAACCCTGCATCACTGGAAAGTGAAGGCATTGTGAAGGTGATATTATCAAAAGCAACGGTACCTGTCTTCGCCCGTTCATCTTGGCCTTCCTCTACATTGACTACATAAAGTCTCTTCAGCGTAGCCGGGAATTTAATCCCTGATCCTGACAAGTCGATGTTTATGTTCTTCCAACCGTTCCAATCGATAATCTTCGCAAGATCTACATAGGCTGTAGCTCCACTATTGTCTACAAACTCAGCACGCAGCCAATTTAAGCTCATATCGCCCATCACATCAACTGACATCGAAGTTGCAAGCGCTGGAACGGCTTTTCCACTTGTGCCGTTAAGTTGAGCATAAGCGTACATTTTACCGCTGCCAGCCGTCATATCATAACTGAGTGACAGCACCTTGGACCCTACTCTTTCAGCCGATCCGTCTACTATTGTTGCAGTCCCCTGTACCGCTGGCACATTGGTAGTAAAGTTGACTGGATAACTTACCTTCTCGAAATCTTCCCATGTTGTAGCTGCTGCTGTCGATAATACAACCGCTGTGCTAAATCCATCATAACGAGCAATAGCGTAACCTGTAGTAACCCCTGCATCCACAGAGTTTACAGTAAGCTTGCCATTTTGCACGACTCCCTTAAAGCCTACAAACTCCCACTTCAGCGCTGAATCTGGAACGCTTATGGTTGCTCCACTCTTCGTAGCGGCCTTTACAGGGACAGATACAGTTGTCCCAGCTGTCAGTGGCGCTGTAGCAGTGCCTACACTCATGCTGGATAGATCATCTCCACCCAAGACTGTAAGGGTTGTAGAAGCGCTTGCTACGCCGCTTTTAGCCGTTAAGGTAACGGTGCCTGGCTTCACTGCCGTTACTTCTCCTGCACTTACAGTTGCGCTTCCTCCACTTGATGTCCAAGTAGGATTGCCTGCTGCTACATCTATAGGGTTATAGTAAGTGTCATAACCTTTTAACGAATAAGTAGCCTTTTGTCCAACTAATAGTGAAGTGCTTCCGCTAATTTTAATTCCTTTTACTTCACCTTGTGGTGCGTTAGTATAAACACCAAGCGCGTTAACGATGCTGCGCTGCTCTGTGCCATACTCTGTATTAAAGGTTAGTGTGGCTGAGCTTTCACCAAGAGGCCGGTCTACCATCGTTGTAGAGCCGCCTCCGTCTAAGTTAAGCCCTTTCCAGACTCCAATATTGGTCATAAAAGATTGCAGCTCGGTCAATGACATTCCTGAGCTGTTGCCATTTTTTTCAGTAGCTATGATATATACATAACGTCCATCCTGAGAGTATCCTAAAGCCGTACGTGCACGATAACCGCCAATACTGCTAGTCGAGCGAGAGAACGTTGCAGCTTTTCCGTTATTCACAAGAATCGTATGTCCACCAATCATTGTTTGCAGATTAGCAGGATCTAGCGATTGCTGCGTAGTCTTGGATTTCAGGGAGTACACACTTGTTACCGGTTGTCCAACAGTCAGATGGGCAGTAACATACCGTGCGGCTAAGCCATGGGCCCGCAAAATATAAGCTCCCTTTGGAACCGCTGTAGGAAGCGCAGCATTTTCAGATATTTGAGTAACTACGCCGTTCTCAACGAGCACCTCTGTCGGTGTGGTTGAGCTGTTTTTGGGACGATCGAGTGCGGTCCATACATCCGTATAGATATACATTGCATTAGCATGGCTATAAGTCGAGCTCCCACCTTCAGGACTATAAGCACCTTTATTGATACCGGATATCTCAAACTGTGCGCCGTCAGGTGCGGTTATCATTCCTTCAAAGCTGAACTCATCAATAAGAGGCTTACGATCTTTAGTCACTGCAAAGGCATACATTCCATCCAATTGCGAAGGGGTGGAAACCAAGACTCCACTGGATACTTGTCCACCAATCGGAGCGCCTTCCCCGCCTGTATTAAAATAATCTCCGTTTACTGCAGCCACGGCTCCAGTTTCTTTAGCCATCCCGCCAGTACTTTGACGTGTTGTCAGGTTTCCACCTTTACCAGTCATAACATCTAAAGAAACATATGGATTGTTGAGGTCAACGCGAATAACATCCGCCAAGCCAGAAGCGCTCGCTCCTGAACGTGTAGCCGTATATTTGTATTTCATCATAATGGCGCCCGAAGTAATTACTTCTTCTCCCAGCTTGCTTACTTTAAAATTAGATGTGGCTGCGGCAGCAATTGGTGTGGAACTATGACCAAACATAGCTAAGCCTTCACTGCCAATTACCGGCATAATCCACAACACACCTGCTAATGAAGCGGCAACCCATTTTTTAGTAGATGATAATTTCATTCCCCGAACAACTTCTCTACTCTTCTTCTCCATGAAAACTTCATTCATTTCGACGTAACTCTCCCATCTCTTTTTTACTCTTCAAGTCCGTTATCAAAAGTCTGGAAACTGGTTCCTATTTTTCTAGTACTCTTTTAATAGACTGAAAATAAGCGAAAAAGTTGCGAAATTGAGAGATTTCAAGCTTTATAGAGTCTCGTAACACAAACTGTTAACATAAAAAAAGCCCAGCAGAATGCCAGGCTTTACCAATCTATTTATTCTATAAATAATCTGTTTGCTTCAGCATCCGATGCAACATCACAGCAGCTTGTGCACGAGTGGCATTACCCTGAGGCTGGAACTCACTTGTGGTCATTCCCAAAATAATCCCCGATTGCACAGCTTTAGCTACGAATTCTGCACTTTGATTCTGAATTTTGGACTTATCCTTAAAGCGAGCCAGTGTTGAGGCAGAAGTGCCGCTTAATGTAATAGGATGTTTGGTGTATTCCATTGCCCGAATCATCATGATTGCCATCTGCTCACGAGTGATATTATCATTAGGCCGGAAGGAGCCATCCGTGTTGCCTGTAATAATACCTGCCTTAGCTGCTGCACCAATATAGTCTCCCGTTTGTGTGGAAGGCTGCACATCCCGGAAGCGCTGTGCGGTCTCGCGATCGCCTAGCAAACCAAGTCCCCGGCTAAGCATTACTGCAAACTCTGCACGGGTAATCTTTTTTTCTGGACCAAATGTAGTCCCGTAACTGCTATCGATGATAGTCTTTGCACTAAGCTCAGCTACGATTGAATTACTCCAATGTCTACTCATATCTGAAAAGGCCCGGGTTGATATAAAGGTTCCTAACACCTGATTACCCTCCGTACGAGCACGAATAATCGTATAGCTACCTACCGTACTTACTTTTGTTGGCAGATAGGCTGCATCGTAATAGGAAAGATCCAGTCTAGCAGCAGATGTCTGCGCATTGTTCAATGAAGAAGTTGTACGCACAGTGTATTCTCCAGGTACCGATAATGCCTTAGCATTAGAATAATTGCTACTTACTATCGCAGTCACCCGGACATCCATAAGACTAGTAACGCTCTGCATCCCCATAGTTTTTAGCTTTTGCTCAAATGGGGAGAACGTACCTGCCGGAACCTTTTCTAAGCGGAACACCAGCGAGATATTTTTACTGTCTGCAATCAAGCTTGTCGCTAATCCGTTCATATCGATATCGTCTAGTCCTACGCTATATAAGTGATCGCCATAACGTATCATAAATTTTGTGGTTTTACTGCGATTTACAGCATCAAGCAAAGGCTTTAAAGGAACAGTCACATAGGCCGATTGTTCTGTAGCAGGCACCTCAAAAGCTAATGTATCACTATTTGCCTTATACAGATATTCAAAACTGGCCGTCAGGCGATCTGTGTTTAAGGTATATCTTTTTACAGATTGATTGTATAACGAACGGTCATCCACGATTTGTGAAGAGTCACTCTTCAGCAGCGCGTATTCTTTTCCAAACTCACTTGTTGCAATCGTCCCTAGATAGGATGGACGATTTCCCGTTCCGGTGCTCACGCCGGTTAGGTTCTTAACAGAAAGTGAAGAGAAGGAGGACAGTATATTACCACTTAAATCCTTGATCGTACCTGAACCTGACATGTAAGACAAATCAACAGTTTGCCCGGTTTTTACTGCTGAGGATGTTGTTATTTTTAAAATATCCCCTGACAAAGTGTAGTTTTGTACACCCATACTGCTTCCATCTGCTCTAACTCCGAACTGATTAGCATAGAGGGAACCAGATGCCTGCATGTTTTTACTGAATGTAACCGTAAGCTCGTCGCCATTGATGGTGGCAGAACTAATCTCAGGTATGCTAGTGCCGCTATTTTCCGAGATGGACACAGGCTGCAGGTTAATATAAGCTGCGCGGTTTCCATTTAAATCGCTTATTCCGGTAGTCCCCGGAACATAGGATAACGTAACATTCTGATTCACCGTCAAAGCACTCTGGAGCGTTAGCGTGACCTGTGAGCCACTGACGGATACATTCGTAACATAGTTAGGAGTGCTGCCAACAAGCACAGAGAACTGGCTGTTCATCGGGAGGTTTGTCGTTGACAAGCCTTCATTGTAATTCAGAAGGATTTTATTGCCACCTCCGGTTGCACTTTGGAACACGGGTGGAATTGTATCGTTGCTGTTGCGAATGTAGAAATCTGTGAAATCCGCAATATTTTGTCCAAAAGAATTCTGCAAAGGATAAGAGCCTGCATAATAGGAGACACGAACGGTCTGGCCATTAGAAGCATCGCTATTTAACCCTAAATATACAGTGTTCCCGCTGGAGCTTATGGAGTTGACCCCTAGAGATCCCCCATCTGAAGTCACTAGAAACTGACTATGTGCGTAAGAGGAAACTGCCTTTAAAGAGTCATTGAAATTCAACGCTACAGTTCTACCTGTGATCCGTCCATCTTTTGGTGTAGGCATGGAGGACTCGATAGTGTTAGTAACCTGCTTTGAGCTAAAGGTGCTGGCTGCATTTCCGCTTGGATCTTGAATGGTCCGCAGACCACCTGTATAGCTAACCTTCACGTTCTGTCCAACCGCTACCCCTGTACTGAGTACCACATAGGCGCTGTCTCCCTGGATATAGACACTTTCAATTGTACGATTCTCATCATTCACCGTAGCACCAAAGCTGGAGATCAACAGTGCAATGGAAGAGTTGAGACTCTCATTGTATTTTAAACGAATGGTCCGATTGTTCTCGAGTGATGCAGATGTGAGCTGTGGAGCTGTTTTATCCTGAGACAAGGTCCGGAAGCTCCATGAATTTTTGCCGCTTAGTCCATCATAGATAACACTAGCATCAATAGCGTCTACAAAAGCTCCTTTAGCAATATCAATATAATAGGTTGAGTCGCTATCTAAAGCTGTTTTAGGCGTAATTACATATTCGTTTGCAGCAGTTGTACTCCGGTTAACAGTAACCGCAACCTGTGCTCCACCACTTTTATAAAGCGCTACACCATTTTCCACAGCACTGTTATAATTCACATTACGATTGAATGTGACAGAAAATGATCTGTTGTTAGCTATGGATTCACTCCGGTCAGCTGGATTTAGCGCACTTACGTTAAGTCCTGTCAAAGAAGCCGTTGTAAATGTCCAGGTATACGCACCCGAAGCTGGAAATACATTTCCGTCTTGATCGTAAAAAGCTCCCTGCGGTATCGTCACCGTATACTGCGTACTGTTTAGCAAGGGTGATGCTGCTGATGCTGGAAGTAATGTTATAGTTCTGCTGCTTCCTCCTGTAACGGCTGGGGAGTTTACATTAAGCCATCTCGTTCTAGCATCGTTAGCTGCACCTGGAGATACTGTTATGGTTCCAGCTGCAGGCATCATAGGACGATCAAATGTAAGCTGTAGGGCACCAGTGGTAGACACCCCACCTGATCCGTTTGCCGGTGCAGGAGTCACTGGAATCTCTGCCACACCTTTAGTAGAGAAGCTCCACACATCACCGCTTGAAATTCCGGAATACGTTCGATTATCAACATCCTTAAAAGCATAAGAATCTATAAGAACATAATAGTTACTTCCGGAGGCCAATGTTTTATCCAATGTTAGTTTAACTGTAGTAGAGTTAGCATCAGTCTGAACGTTGACTCTAGTATCATCATCCTTAATTTTGAACTCTTGTACGGTTGCATTATCTGCAGACGACAAAATCCGGATGGAACCTCCACCTTTTATCAGGTTTTTATTTAAGGTTAGACTTAGCTCCTTAAGGGCTCCTGCATCCACTCTTGTATTATTAGCAGGTGAAAAGTTACCTGCCGTAATCGCTGTATTACTCTCAGGCGCAGTGGTAAATGCCCATGAAGTAACATCTGACTCATTACCATCATTATCCTTGAACAACCCCTTAGGGATTGTCACTGTATAAGTCTTGTTTGAAGTAAACTGTTGATTTAGCTTAAGCTCGTAATCTTTTGAACTACCAATAAGACCATAACTACCAATAGGAATCGTTAAAAAAGGTGAGCTATCACCTTGACCCGTAATAGTAATTTCACCTGACTGCGGGTTTACTTGACGATCAAAGCTCAGTCTAAGGGATGATCCTATAGTTACATAACTTGCTCCAGGCGCTGGTGAGACTGTTATACCAAACTCTGATGCAGCGTACACTGCTGAATTCCCTATTCCAATAGCAGGATAACCCGAACCAAGTACTAACTCTCCCGCTAGAATAAGTGCCGTCCATATTGAAATTTTTCTTTTCATTCCGTGATAGACTCCTCTCAAGCCATACTATCGTCTTTATGTATATTCTTATATTTCGGCTAAAAGGCTGGCAAAGTTTAGTAGTCTACTTCTCTATGGTTAGATTCACTAGCCCTGCTCGTTTTCGCACGCAAAATAACCCGCAGAGCTGACACCAAGGCCAACTTGCGGGTTAACATATTATAAGACCGTATGATGAATTACAACCCTGCTTGATCTCTTAGCAATTCTGCTTTATCTACGCGTTCCCATGGAAGATCTACATCAGTACGTCCGAAATGACCGTAAGCTGCAGTTTGTCTGTAAATCGGTTTACGCAAATCAAGCATAGAAATGATGCCCGCAGGGCGAAGATCAAAGTTGTTGCTGATCAGTTGAACCATTTTCTCTTCACTGATTTTACCTGTTCCGTATGTATCCACATTTATCGAGACAGGAGTAGCTACACCGATGGCATAGGCAAGTTGGATCTCACATTTGTCGGCCAAACCAGCAGCTACAAGATTCTTAGCTACATAACGAGCCGCGTAAGCCGCAGAACGGTCTACTTTAGTTGGATCCTTACCTGAGAATGCTCCGCCGCCATGACGAGCATATCCGCCGTATGTATCGACGATAATCTTACGGCCAGTTAGACCAGCATCCCCTTGAGGACCCCCAATAACAAAACGTCCGGTTGGGTTAATAAAGTATTTGGTTTCTGCATCAAGCAGTTCCGCAGGAACAACAGGCAAAATAACATGTTCTTTAATATCCGCCTGAATTTGTTCAAGAGAAATTTCCTCTGCATGTTGTGTAGATACTACGATAGCGTCTACGCGTACAGGTTTTTCATCTTGATACTCAATCGTAACTTGTGTTTTGCCGTCTGGACGAAGGTAGTCCAAGGTTCCGTTCTTACGAACTTCAGATAAACGACGTGCAATACGATGTGATAAGGCAATCGGAAGTGGCATCAGTTCAGGTGTCTCGTTCGTAGCAAAACCAAACATGAGCCCTTGATCGCCTGCACCAATATTAGCTGTTTCTTCAGCTACTTGAGCAGGATCACGGTGTTCTAAAGCAGAGTTAACACCTTGGGCAATATCAGCGGACTGCTCGTTAAGAGAACTCAACACAGCACATGTATTATAGTCGAAACCATACTTTGCACGTGTGTATCCAATTTCTTTGATGGTATTGCGTACGATGGCAGGAATATCAACATACTCTGATTTGGTACTGATTTCCCCGATCACCAGTACAAGACCTGTTGCTACTGCTACTTCGCAGGCTACACGTGCATTAGGATCATTAACTAAAAATGCATCCAATACTGCGTCGGAAATCTGGTCACAGATTTTATCCGGATGCCCTTCCGTAACGGACTCAGAAGTAAACAAATGACGCCCTTTAATAGACAAGTATAACAACCTCCCATATGGTTAGTCTGACACTGTATAAGGGATTCCTTAATGATAACAGGCCAAATAATAAAACTAAATAATATAAATAATTCAGGTTTGCCTGATTTCTTTTTATGAAGGATTTTCGCAAAATTTAATGCCTGCATTCACTAAACTCTTCAAAAAATGAACCTTTTCCATATGGAAAAGGTCTAAGGCTTTCCTCAAAAGTCATATTATCTTATTTAGGGGGTGGTGTCAATTAAACACAGAGCCCCCCGTGAGAGTATGAATATTGATTTCACGCTATAAAAAAGCAATATCAGATAAGGAATAAGGGTATCCTAACCCCTGATATTATTGAAAAAGAGACTGTTCAGCTTGCTTAATGAGTCTCTTCGTAATTTCTCCTCCAACAGACCCATTATCCCTTGAACTCAGATGCCCAAGGTACTGACTACGGCCAGAACCACTACCTCCGACTGCTCCTAACTCAGAAGCAAACTCCGTGTCTGCCCCGCCTCCATAATGAGCCCCATATAAACCAAATTCAGCTGCAATTTCATATTGCATTTGTTTCAGCATTGTCCGACTTTCAGGTACGACTGTACGATTATTACGTGCCATGTTACAGCACCTCCTGTGAATTTGTAAGATTACAGGAATATTGTGCGTCCATCACTTAATCTTCAATCGCGCCAATGATTTGTAACTTTGGAAAACAGTTTGAAGGTATGATTAAGTCCGTTTACGGGCATTATGAATATATATCATTACACATTATTTCAAGGTATATCCACCACGAACCATCACAACAAGACCAAGGGTTTGACCCTCTTGAACAGCTATACCACGACCATCACGAGGGAAGGACAATAAGTGGTTAGATGGTGCAGCTAGTCCATTTGTAAGATCTTTACCATCTGTTAAATCGGCCACACCATTCGCATCTTGTGAAACGATTACTGCTTTACCCGCGCGAACGATAAATTCAGCGCCTGCAGAAGCAATTAAAGTTTGGCCAGGCTTCACATCAACAATCACAGATTCATTACTACTATTTTGACCAGGTGTAGCTACTGGCGCTGTGGTTGCACTAGGCGCAGGTGTAGCAGTCGCTACCGGAGTCGTCACTGCACCACCTGAAAGTGCTTTCTGAATTTGCTGATCGACGTAGCTTTTAGTAACTACAGGATCATCCGTTGTGCCAGGCTGAGAACCAACACCTGCACCTTCAGCAGTAATGTTTAGCAAAGACCCAGCCCATATACCACCAGCCAGCAATACAGCAGCGGTTGTTACTTTCCATACCGATTTCAAAGAAGTTCCTCCTCATTATTGGGGATAAAAACCTATAAAAAAAGAATAGCCTCCGAAGAGGCTATTCTGTGCTTCGGTAATCGGAGATTACTTAGCGGAGATTTCTGTTTCGCCTTTGATCTTGTTGCCATCAGCATCGAAGATTGCAGCGTCTTTCTTAACTTTAACAATGATTCTGTTAACACCGTTGGCGTTAAGATCAAGTTCTTCTTTAGCACCAGCAGCGGAATCAATGATTTTCTTGGAGAATTTAACAGACCATTTTCCTTTATCAGATCCGTATTTAATCGGAGTGATAGAAAGAATGTTATCTGATGAAATTTTGTTGCTAGAATTAACATCAGTGTTGATGTAGAATTCCAGGTTCGCTTTCAAGTCAGCTTCAGTTGTAGCTTCATTCAGGTCTTTGGAGAATCCGAGAATCAGTTCAGTTGAACCTCCGCTGGATACTACAGCTGAATCAAACGCAGGGCTAATTCTGCTAGTCAGCTTACCTTTTTGTTGTGCAACTGTACCATCGATTACGTTACCAGCAGTATCAGTAACACCATTCACAGCAAAGACATAGTCTTTAGTTTCTGTGATGCTGGAGCTAGGGATATATACATATGCACGAGCACGAGTTGGGTTAGTAGCAGATGATACTTCTTCGCCTTTTTCGTTCAATGTTTTAATTGTAACGTAAGAAGTGCTTGGAAGACCAGCATTGTTCAATGTGTAGCTGTTTTTATCAAGAATTGTGGATGATTTCAAACCGCTAGCATCAAACAGATCAACAGTGATCAAAGCATCACCATAAGTGTCATCACCAACAGATTTGCTATCATAGAACTTGATAGGAGCAGCGCCATTAACAACCAACAATTCTGGAGCTTTATCGTCAGTTGAAGTAGATCCGATTGTTACAGGCAATACTGCAGCAGTCAGTTCATTTGCACTGTAGGATTTATCTACGAACAATCCTGCAGGAATACGCAATGTGTAGCTACCAGCAGTTGGTACACTTACACCAGTGATAGTGAAAGTACTTCCGCTACCTTTAACAAGACTAGAATTGTGAAGTACAGTTGTAGCTTCACCAGTAGTATCATTAATCAGTTGCAGGGTGCCTTTACCTTTGTATACAACATTTTCAGAGAATTTCAGAACCAGACCTTTATTAACAGCTGTAGTTGTGTAAGTAACACCAGTTACAGTAGGAGCTACAGTGTCTTTAGTAAAGGTAATTGCTTGGCTAGCAGCTGTTCCCAAAATGTTACCCAGAGTATCTTTTACAGAAGCTCCGAATACTACAGAACCAGTGAAAGTTCCAGTTGAAGGGAAGCTAGTCAATGGGCTTTGAAGGGTGAACTTCTTGCCATTGTCAGTAGTCAACACTTGGAACGTACCTTGGCTTTCACCAACGGAGTTCAACAAGCGAACATTACCAACCAAAGAAGCACGATCAACTGTTTTGTCGAACTCAACTTCAACATACTTGTCACTTACTGGAGTTACGCTCTTGATTACTGGAGCAGCAACGTCAGAAACTACAGTTACAGTAGTTTTGATTGGGTTAGGATTAGCTACATTACCTGCAAAGTCAGTAACGTTAAGCAACGATACATCGTAAGTTTTGCCGCTATCCAATGTTCCTGCAGACAATTTATACTCAGTGTAAGTATCATTTGTTACAGTTACAGTAGCAACTTGACCATTTACGTAAGCAACAATACCAGTAGTTTTAACTGGTTCGCTGAATTTCACGTATACATCTTTAGTAGTTGCTTTTGCAGTAGAGCTAGCAGAAGCAAGTGTTGGAGCAACTGTATCAGCAACAGTGATCAGTTGTGTGTAAGCTGGGATAGCTTCAGCAGATGTTGTTGTTACAGCATCGTTAAGAACTACAGTGTAGTTACCTTTAAGGAATTTAACTCCTGGCAGGGTAATAACAGCTTCAGTGTTGTCAGCGTTGAAGGTAACATTAGCATTAGCTACTTCGTTAACATCACTACCCACTTTAGTTACTTTTACTACGCCGTCGATAACTTTGCTGGATTCAGCCAGTGTATCAACATCGATTGAACGGTTAAATTTGATTACTACTTGTTTAGCATTTGGAGCTTCTGCGGAAACAACCTTAGGAGCTGCCAAAGTTACTTTTGTAGTGTAATCATGATCATTGTGTTTGAAGTTGATTGTAGTTTCAACGCCTGCTACAAGAGCAGTTGTCAATTCAACAGTTGTAGTAGTTTTGTCAGAGAAAGTAACAACTACTTTAGTTGGGCTCAATGCTTCAGCAGAAACGATTGTAGCTGCTTGGCTCAATTGATCAACAGCATAAGCTGTTTCAACTACCAAAGAACGGCTAGCGTTAGCTTTGAAGTTAGTGTCTTTAGCAACCAAACCTGCATTGATTACTGCTTGAGCATAACCTTTAGCCCATGCGGATGCAGAGTTATCAGTTGTAGTTGGTTGTTCCAATTTCAAAGCGCGGAACAATACAGCCGCAACTTCTTCAACTGTTACTTTACCGTTGTAATCGAAGATACCTTTAACAGTATCTTTACCTTGCATGTAGTTTACTGCAGTAACAGCTTCGATGTAAGGCACTGCCCAGTTCGATGCGTTGTAACCTTTGTCTTTGTAAGACAATTTGTTACTTACTTCAGTAAGGTCGAACAATTTAGTAACGATCTTCGCGAACTCAGCACGAGTAAGATCTTTTTCAAGGTGAGCTTGACCATCTGGGTATCCGTTGAGAATACCTTTCGCTGCCAAAGCATCAAATTTTTGTTGCGGAGTTGTTGCTGCGTCACCAAACGCTACAGAGGCAAACATCGAGAATGCCATTGCTGTAGATAATGCTACGGATAAAATTTTCTTCATAACCTTTTTTTCTCCTCCTTGGACGTTCATAAACTGAGATTTTTCTTTAGTTGAGTAGCTCATGTCACTCATTAGCCGATGCACCCCCTTTCCCGAGTTGAGCAAATTAAGTATAAATAATGTCTGTGACGGGTATCACAGAAACTGGTAAACGATTTTAGGACATGACAATACTAGATTCCTAATTATACCTAAGTATTATACAATGTGCCTCAAGTCACGTAAAGCTAATTTTTCCATTTTGTTAAATTGGCTTTACCAGCGGTTAATTTCAGCCTCTGTGTAAATGACTCTACACCTTAAACGCAGAAGATTTGAAAAAGTTGCGGTTTCTCAAAAAAAATCTTCTTTTTTATATTTTCCGGTGTGATCCCATTAGAAGATACATATGTATGTTCTACTAACTATTGTTAATCATGGGTGCCTACGGAAAACAGTATATCATAGTCGCTTTCTAAACGTCATTATGCAATATTTACTAAGAATCATTAACACTTGTACTATTAATTTAAACATTCCTACAAAAAACAAAAAAAGCGCCGTTGCCGACGCTTGCTTCTATTACATTGTTTCTAACGAATCTTCATAGATAATTGGATCAATTCCTGACGCTTCTCAGGACTCGAGTTCACATTGTCATACATTGCATCAATAGCTGCGCGGTTCTCGCGGTAGCTCTTCTCATGCTTGATTGTAGTATGAGACCATTCGATCAGAGCATTCTCAGTAACAACAAGCTCGTTGTATGAATCGTGGAATCCTGTTGCTTGCACCAGTTCTTCCATAACCTCTTGAGTGATCTCCTGTAGTGCCCGTTTAGCTGCAATTTCCTTCTCCAACACTTTTGCTCTATTCTCAAACATATTCTTGGCTTTCATGTAATCCAACTGTGCTTTTGATAAAATCGGTTTCATCGATGGCTTTCACCTTTCAGAAAATAATATTTTCTACATTATTGTATCGTAAATCGGTGCAGATTACAAAATTTATGTCGCTGGTAATTGTTATCTTTACATCAAAACTCCGACCTACGAATACTTTTCGCAAGCCGGAGCACTTTTTTTTATTCTTTAGTTAAAGTTCTTAGGGAAGATGCTTGTACTCTTCTGTAAGAGTGCCACAGTAATCTTACCGGCCTCTGCTCTAGTCAACTTACCCTTCGGGTTAAAGTTATAGACGGGCTTCTTTTGGCCTGTAACGGTCACAGCGCTTCCTTCCATAATCTTAGCTTTAGATATAGCTTCAATTGCAGGACGTGAGTAGAAATCCATGTTACTTGTATCAACAAATGATTTGCTTAAGCTTGCTAGCAGTTTACTGTCATTCAAAGACATCTTGAGTTTCAACGCCCTAGCTATCATTACTGCGGCTTGTTCACGTGTTAAGGCTTGATCAGGCCCAAAGAAGCCATCACTGAGGCCTGTAACAATACCTGCCCTAGCAGCTGTCTCAATGTGTTTGAAATCCCATGTGGCCGCGACGGCTTCTGGCACAATATCAAAGAAGGTTTGTTTATTAGCATCATAGTTCAAAGGAATACTTAATGATTTCACCAACAATGTTGCAAATTCACCACGAGTGGTCAAATCATCGGCTCCGAATGCATCTGCTCGAAGATTAGTCATAAATCCTTTGGAATACAATCCATTCATTATATTTCTGCCCCATGGATGATTCGTAATATCAACAAAACCACGGCGCAGCTTCATAACAGTGTAATAACCAAATTCATCGAATGGAACGGTGATGGTATGTTTCTTCGTATCTACGACACCGCCCAAGTTCTCCCACTTACCTGAATCTGTATATCGGAATACTGTAATAGTCGATCCCACTTCATCCACTATGCTGGAGTTGAAAGTAAGCGTCAATTCACCACGTTGGGAAGGTACGATTTTTCTTGTTTGACTATACTGTGTAAAATATCCAGTCTTTCCACTGGCATCCACGAAATGTGGGGTAACCCCGTTAGTCTCAAGATTAACGCCATCATTTCCTAGACCCCCACTAAGCCAATAGATATCCGATACTCTCGAAAAGTTATTAGTAGAGACGGTTGATGTAAAGCGCAGAGCAAGATCCTGTGGAATCACAAGCTGCCCGCCCCCGCCTTCGGTTCTGTCGTCACTACCCGTTACATTGATAATGTTCCCGTAATCATTCTTACGTTCAACAACGCCATCAGCGGGATCCGCAATACCAAACAACAGTTTTGTATTAGGATAATATTTTGCAGCACCAGAGCTAGTATATCCCTTCATAATCGTACCTTTAGGGAAGTTCAATTCCAAGGTTTTATTAAAGACACTATACTTCGTAGCTACCTTCTCCGCCATATATTGTGTATCAATCTGCACAGCACTGGCATAATACACATTTATGGTATCGCTTATTGTGGAGTTAGCACGAACCACTTGTATCTTAATAGGATTCGATTTGTCTGCTTTTAAACCCACATAATCATAGGTGAAGCGATCTTGATTTGGCAAATCCGTACGTTTAATTGCTTCTTCTTTGCCAATTATTACTTTAGTGGCACCTTCAGCCTCAATATCAAAACGAACAAAGTTTTTGTTAACAACAATTTGCTCACCTACCGTCGCTACAGGTGACAGAAGACGATATGGAGCAACTTCCCGCACTACTTCAAGACGTTGTGTAGTTCTTGCTCCTGTTTTGTTAATAAGCTCTAGGGTATAAACTTGACTTCCTGGGGCATCAAATTTAATGTCACGTAATCTTAAAATAAAGTTTTTAGCACTGCCAATGTAGTCATAATACAGACCATTTGCAGCCACTTCATCAGGATAACGTTTAGGACCAATAGGTCCAGCGGATTCCGTACCGTCAATTAGCAGCTTATCTTGCCCCGTCGAAGTAAACACCAAAGTAGAGCCCTGATAAAGATTCAGCGTTGTAGCACCACTACCTTGTAGTACCAAGTCGAATTTATCTTTGTTTGTTGTATATTTTTCATCCTTATATACAATCTCAGCCGGCAATGCCAGCATGGCATTACGCTCGACTTCATTAGAAAGGGTTGTAGTTGTAAAAGGTAAACGATTATCCCCTAAAGTAGGATGGAATTGTTTTATCCCAGAAATGTTGGTATCAATGATGTAAATTTTAAGTTCTTTTTTGATAATACGTTGGTTACCAGCATTATCTCTTGAGACTCCAGTAAACACGATTTTATTCTCACCGTATACCAGTGGTCCCGTCTGACTGATTGTCACAGTGAAATTAAAAGTTGTTTTATTTACTGTTGAGTTTTTTTCTACTTCAAGCTTAAAAGGATTGCTAGATAATGAGTTACTGTCTGTACCGTTAATTTGCACTTGTGCATTTTCTATATTTTCGAACCCGATATATTCCCCAGCGACATTAAGTTTTTTTTCTACACTGGAATCGAATTCGTAGGTCTGACCATCTTGCAGATTACTTACATATATATAGTTTTTCGATACATATGAAATATCAGCATTATAGAAGGATTCTGATCCTTTATAACGGAATTGTACCTTTTGTTGACCATTAGAGAACCCTGATATTTTATAAATATATTCATTTGTTCCTGTGCCTGCAGTTACATAATCTATGGATAGTGGTTTATTACTCAAAGGCAAATAGTTTGCAGTTATATCTGCTGGGGTTGTTGATCTATTTGTCTTCGCCATTATATAGAAACTATCCGTCTCTAACTGTTGGCCATTCAAAGGCAATTTAGAGATATTGGTAAGATCACCTGAGCCTGTATATCCAGGAAGGTAGTACATTTCTGTTATAACAGTCTCATTTTTCAAAAATTTATATGAATAAAGATGAGAACTGCTGTGGCTGCCATAATCTACAGACAATTTAAAGTCATTTACACCCGCCAAGATTTCTAAATCAGCTGCAGTCTTAAATTTAACCAATTTATACGTTGGCGTAACGCCATCAGGACCAGGAATTGTTAATTCTTCTGTCACAGCACTAATCGTTACAACTTTTTCGGAACTATTACCTTTATTAAGAGTTAGCACAGCATTTGTTGCAAACGGAGCCACGTTATATGGAACTAAGATCTGTCCAGTAAAACCTGCAACACTTGGAGTCAAATCAGCAGTCAACGTAGGCACATTATCATTTAAGATATTATAGTCCGCATTGTCGTGGTTGATGTTCAAAGAAGCGTACGGTTGATCCTTATCAAAGAAATATACGGATCTGTCTATTGTTATTGAATCTGAAGCATTTTGAATAACAATCTTAAGCGTACTTAATCCCGGACTCAAGTTCAGCGCGGGGGTGAAAAATGTTCCGTCTTCCAATAGGGAAGTTTGTAATGCAGTTCCTCCATTCACGGAGACACTGACTTTAGTGGCATTCGTTACTTTACCTTGAAGAGTAACTGTAGATACTGGTACGACAACTTGTGTTCCTTCATTTAAATTAAGCGCAGAAGGACCACCCAAAACTTTTAATTCTGTTACATAGGGAACTTTATCATAAAGAACATAAAATGATTCTGAACGTTGGAGATTCCCTTGCATACCAGAAAAGGTCACCTTATTAAAACCTGTATACAAAACAAGACCAGATGCTACAAAACGGTTATCCGGGCTATTGGTATCTGTTGTTACCGCTCCCGTAGTCAGGTGAGTAGCATCTGTTACCCATTTATTAGATTGACTATCTTTTGTAAGCTGCTCTACAGTAACCTTCATCGTGGAAGATGTTACCTGAGAGTAGGTTCCTGTAATTGAAAAGGTAGGGCTACTTACTTTGTAAACACTAGAACGGTCAATAAGTCCCTCAGGATTAGGATTAGCTGTTGTTGCTACAACATCCTGTTTCAACAGAACAGTATTCCGTAATGTGAGATCATCCGGACTGAAGAAAGTCGTGGAGCTCGTGGTAGCCGCTGCCGCTATGGGCGTGTATTTACCTGGGAACATAGAAACGATCAAAGCCGCCAGCATCAGCCAAACGAACGGTCTCTTAAAGCGTTGCATGTGTTATATCTCTCCTTTGAGTATAAATTCTCGTAAACCTTCACTTTGTTCTTTATCGGTCATAGGAAGCGATATTTTTAGGGAAAACAACAAAAAACTCATCCGAAAAGGGATGAGTTTTGTTAGTTATAGAAAATATTAGAATAATACCATTAATAAATTAAGATTTGGAACCTCTTTCCGGATTAGCCTTCATACGAATTCTTAAAAAGAAATCAATCAGCGGACGTTTAGTCTTACCGATCAAACCTGTAACTTCCGCACCGATCTGCAAGAAGAAGAGCATGATGCAGATGACTACAAAGGTAACCCAGTTCGCCTCGTAAAGAGCGGCAGAGGATTGAATAACAGCTAAAACTCCGAAAAATGCAGCAATACCATAAATAATGAGCACAGTCTGACGATGACTAAAGCCTAGCTCGCGAAGGCAATGATGCAAGTGACCTTTATCTGGTGCAAAGATTGGTTTCTTCTGCAGCTTACGGCGCACGATCGCAAAGAACGTGTCCGACAACGGTACACCAATAATAAGCAAAGGTGTAATAAACGAAACCACGGCAATCTGTTTAAACCCTAGCAAAGCAAGTAAAGCTAAGCAGAAGCCTAAGAACAGCGATCCCGTATCCCCCATGAAAATCTTGGCGGGATGGAAGTTGAAGAACAAGAATCCGATTATGCTGCCCAGAAGCAACAGGCATAACATGGCAACCATCGTGTTACCCATCAAGAAAGCCATTACCGCAATCGTAGCAATCGCAATCCCTGATACACCAGCAGCAAGCCCGTCCAACCCGTCAATCAGGTTAACAGCATTGGTGACACCAACAATCCAGAAAATCGTAAGCGGGATAGCAATCCAGCTTTCCAATGAAGAATACGTATTGTTAAATGGAATATTCACAAAATCTACAGTAATACCAAAACCGAAAACTACAATACATGCTGCGACAATTTGGCCCAGCAGCTTCAACTTTGCTGATAATTCAAATCGGTCATCCAACCCTCCGATAAGTACAATCAGTCCGCCGCCACACAGCAGCGCTTTGATGAAGTTGGCCTCCCGCGGAGTGAACTCATATGGAATAATCGGCAATACGGCAAGCAGGCCTAACACAAACGCCAGAAAAATAGCTAATCCGCCAAGGCGGGGCATAATTTTCGTGTGCACTTTACGAGCATTCGGCACATCTGTCGCACCAATCTTAATGGCGAATTTCTTCACCAAAGGTGTGAGGCCAAGTGCGAGTCCCATGCATACGATAAATCCAGCGATGTATATGATTAACATTTGATCAGTCGACCCCCATTTCTCTACCGCATTGAATTATACGCTGTTACAAAAACAAATTCCAATCCCTTTTTTAGGCTATTCATCTGATTTTCTAGGTGAATATCGGCATTTGACTAGACTTTTGTTACTTTATCTTTCTCACGCACCACTTTTAATGCGAATTTCGGCAACGCAAGCATTCTTTTGTACCGCGTAGGCTCTTTTAATAAACGGTACAACCATTCAATTCTCATTTTTCGGAAAACTTTTGGCGCTCTCTTGCTCTTGCCAGAAATTACATCAAAGCTGCCGCCGACCCCCATCATGATCGGAACACCTAACTTGGATTTGTGTTTTGCAATCCATGGTTCCTGACTATCCGCGCCTCTGGCCACAAATAATAAGTCAGGATTGGTTTTAACAATTCCAGCAATAATTTCATCGTCCGATTCCGGACCAAAATAACCGTCATGATATCCTGCAATAATAACACGCGGATATTGCAATTGTAACCTTTCAGCGGTTTCCTGAATCACCTCAGGTGTAGAACCAAGGAGATATACCTTCCATCCATATCTTTCACCCTGTTGCATCAATTCATGTAACAGGTCAAACCCAGCTACCCGTTCGGTTACAGGCTCCTTACAATAATTAGCAGCCCATACCACACCGGTTCCATCTGGGACAACCAATTCAGCTGACTTCATTATCTCCATATAAGCTGGATCTTCCAAAGCAGCCATAACCATAATCGGATTAGCTGTAATCACTTGATGCGGGATACGGGTATGAACCGCCTCTGTCAAATAAGCAACAGTTGCTGCCATATCCACCTTGGAGACTCTAATCCCAAAAATAGGAACTGTAGGTACCGCGCTTTCTGCTTTCACTTTAGATCATCCTTTATGGTGGAAATATTCTACGATTTGCCGTGCTGGAGCCCCTGCTTCTTGAATCAACGAGGAGAGGATCGTCTCCCGCTCATTTCTCCATCCCTCTGTTGTTTCCAAAAGATGGCCTATCTCAGCAGCAACTTGTCCAGCATCTAATGATTGGGTCGTGCCCACAGGCTGACACCGAACTCTGTCTAGAAAATGATCAATTTTCGGATCATAAGAGATACCAATCAGCGGAACTCGCCGCCCTGCGGCATAAATCAGGCTATGAAGACGCATTCCGATCAGCACTTCACATTGCCCTACTTCCCGCAGCATGTGTTGCGGATGACTGGCATCTTCACAAATACTGACCTGACCCCCATGCTGGCTTATATTTTCTTCCAGCTTCTCCATCACATAACGTGAGGCTTCAATATCAGATGGAAGATGAAACGGAAGGAATCTTAAATGCAATGGTTTCTCAAGATTCGCCTTAATCAAGCCTTGAGCAAGAGCGTCCAGCTCCTTGCGATCTTGTTCCCAATAACGTACCGAAATACCTACTACCGGAAGTGAATCTGAAGACTCTGGTAATTCAGCAGCATCAGTATCATCAGGTAAAGATAAGCCCATCACCGGGTCAGGAACAACCTCTATGTTCTTCTGTTCTAATCCCATAGAAAGTAAAAGCTCGCGGGATTGTTCATCCCGCACAGAGATATAGGTACATTTGCGAAACACTGATTTGATTAATGGGTGGAAAAGCTTACGATTCACAGGCCCGATTCCTTGCGCATAAATAAAGGTCGGTTTACCCATCCACTGCGCAAGCTTGATAATACCTAAATAGTAAGGAATACTCTTGCTTCCTGTTACATCTTGCAGCAAGCTACCTCCACCGCTGATCAGACCAGAACTCTCATAAATAGCTTGACGGACTTCAACCAGCTTCATCCGGTGCACAGATTTCACTCCATATGTGGCGCTAGTCCACTCAGGATCGATGGACAAGACAATGGGTTCGATCTCTATACCTGCAGCTTGAGAATGTTGTTGCAGTGCAATCAATATAGATTGCAGTACCGCCTCATCCCCGCTGTTATGGAAACCGTAATAACCGGAAATAACTATCTTTTTAGGAGTGGCGACCATCGTTTCCAACACCCTTCTGCAATTTGCCATACGATTACGGCAATCACACCAATGATCAGTCCTAATCCAAGACCGAGCAAGCCACGAATGAGCGAGATCAGAACTGGCGAGTGAATATGTGCAAAGGTATCCACCATGGAGAGCTGACCGATTACAGCAATAATCATGATAAACGCTGCATTCCGATATCTAAAGGCCAAGAATGCGCCAAGAATTAATAACGGATGCGCTAGCAAGAACTCTTTATTACGCGGTCGAACGCCAACCGTATTCTCCAAGAATGTACGTAAAACCATTTCCAGCGGACTCACACTGCCACCGTTACCTGTACGGGTCATGTAATAATAGCCAACAACCGCCAAAACAAAGGCAATGATAATCATCGCAAATGTGATTGGTGTCCGCAGCAGCTTACCTGTCTTGTTAAAGACAAAATCCCCGCGATACAAAAGTACGTAAAGTGCCACAAGACCGATAGGCGCCATATGAAGCAGACTGACACCACGGAACTGGTTGAGAACCAGGCTATAAGTAACATTATTAAGCAGTGCTATCATAAACGGCACAGCGCTCAAAGAGATCAGTGAAGTCTTAAAATAAAGCACTAAGCTATGTGTAAACCGGCGTTGCGGGCTCATAGCCTTATAGGTAAGGGGATTGCTCCGTAGAGGTGGCCCCATTTCATTAACCTTACGAATGGCAAGCACAACGGCAAGCGTTGGTGCACTTATCGCAGCGGCAAGCGCGAGCGCTTGTTCAAACATTTCAGGCTTCACTAGCATCAGGCCTGCACTTCCAATCAGACCTAACACCCAGGCAGCAAGCGTGAGCTGTGGAATGAAGTAAGAGACCAGCAGAGCCACTAAAGACACTGCTCCAACCACCGCAACTAACTTAAAGTAACGTTGATAAGAGGAATCTACAACCTCAAATGCCGTAGCTTGTCCCAACTTAAATCCATTATCTTCAATCTGCTCAACAGCTCCGCCTGGTTCGCTTAGGCTGGTAATAAGATTATCTAATGTATCTGTTACCTGTGCCTTAGCAGTATTTCTTGCAGGAATCGTGTTTAAGTAGATCATGCGGATATTCCGATCCTTTGTTGCCAGAGCGAAACGGTCCGAAATCACTTTTGGATCTAAAGCAGAATCACCCTCACTAAGGGAATATAAACGCGTCACATTATAATCCAGCAAATAAGCGAGCCTGTTAAAGCCCTTTTGCTGTTTCTTAATATTCTCAATTGCTGCAATCCCCATTCCACGTTCCTTAAGGAGATTAGCAAAGTCAGTGATACTGCCAGTATCGGCATCATCATTAAACCCTTTAACAGACTCACCTTCAAATAGAATCCGTTTAACACCCAATTCCTCATAACGATCCAACAGCTTCTTTACCGTGGCTTCATTATAAGTCAGAGAATCCACAAGACGAGGTACAATACTGAATCCCTTGTTGTGCAGCATCTCCAATGTAAATGGATCGGGCTGGAGCGGCTTCAATGTAGCATCTTCTAGCGGGGTCTCAATGATAAGACCCTGCTGTCCGCGGAAACTCCAGTCTCTTGAATTAATCCCAAGATTACTAAATGCTTCTTTAATTACAGGCGCTAAAGTATCGCTGTAATCAGCACTGGTAAAAAGAATATAGGTATAGTTCTCATTTTCAGGAATGATCGTGTCCGTAAGATTAGCTATATCAGCCGCACCCCATATCATCAGACGACGCGCCTTACGATAATCTTCCAATGTGCTTTCGTAAATCGCCATACTCTGAACACCCGCGTCTTTAAGGCGATCTAACTGCTCGGAAATATAATCTTGTGGATTTGCACGATAGCTGGCTACATCAACCAGATCACGATAATCAAATACAAATTCTACTGTCTTGGAAGACTTCTCCGTCTGCAGTCGATCATAGACCACAGGCAAGGCTGCTATAACGCCAACCACAACTATGATCCACAGCCACTTTCGGGAAGTAATATTCCAACGTTGCCATTTTTGCCGCACCAAAAGTACCTCCTCTTTCGCTTTAAAAACTCTTTTAACAAAAGTAGAAACGGATCGTCATCCTTTTAGAGACGGTACCCGTTTCTACATAAAATATAATTCACAATATAGAAGGCACTCTATATTTATTATTGTCCCCCGTCAACGCGAGCCATAACCTGTTTCGACAGTGCAGCAACCTTATCCTTAGCATTCTGCAGGGAGTCACCCACTACTGCAAAATAAACTTTAATCTTAGGTTCTGTGCCGGAAGGGCGCAGGCAGAACCAAGATCCGTCAGCCAGCAAATACTTCAGTACATTTTCCTTCGGCAGTCCATTTAAGCCCAGGGAATAATCTTGAATTTCTGTTACGGCAGATCCAGCAATTTCTTGTGGTGCATTAGAACGCCAATCATTCATGATTCCTTGAATTTGCGCAACGCCATCTTTGCCTTTCAGCGTACGGGACTCCAAGCTTTCCAAGAAGTATCCGAACTGCTCGTACAATTCCTGAAGAACATCATATAATGTTTTGCCTTGAGCTTTATAATAAGCACCTGCTTCAGCGATAAGCATAGCAGCAAGAACAGCATCCTTATCACGAGCATAATTGCCTGCAAGATAACCATAGCTTTCTTCATATCCGAAAAGATATGTGTATTCTCCGGATTGTTCGAACTGCGTCATCTTTTCTCCAATATATTTGAAGCCAGTCAGCGTATTAAATACAGTTGCACCATAATGAGAAGCTACAGCAGCCCCCATTTCGCTAGTAACGATAGTCTTTACAACCGCACCATTGCGAGGCAGCTTTCCTTGTTCCTGCAAACGACTCAAATAGTAATGAATCATCAGTGCTCCGGATTGATTGCCGGACAGAACAACAAATTTACCTTCATTGTCGCGAACTACCGCACCCATACGGTCTGCATCAGGATCTGTACCAATCAAAAGGTCAGCATTCAACTCTTCGCCCAGCTTCATAGCCAGCGTAAAAGCTTCACGTTCCTCCGGGTTCGGAGATTTCACTGTAGAGAATTCAGAATCCGGCTGCTCTTGCTCAGGTACAACATGCACCTGGGTGAAGCCGATTTTCTCAAGTACACGGCGGACTGGCAAATTACCTGTACCATGCAGCGGAGTGTATACGATTTTGAAGTCTTTTCCAAGCGTAGAGGCAATCTCTTCACTTGCAAGACTGACCGCAGCAACAGTATCAGTAAACGCTTCGTCATCCTTCTCTCCTAGCCAGTGCAACAGCCCTTGAGCTTCAGCTTCTTCTTGCGAAATCCGCTTTACACCATCAAAAGTGTCAACCTCTAGTATGTAAGAAATGACCTTTTCGGCTTCGTGTGGTACAAGCTGTCCGCCTTCCGAATTATAGACCTTATAACCATTGTATTCAGGAGGGTTATGGCTCGCGGTGATTACAATACCACCCGTTGCTTTCAAATAACGCACACTGAATGACAGCTGTGGTGTTGAACGAAGGGAAGTAAACAAATGCGCCTCGATACCATTAGCAGCCAGTACGAGAGCAGCCTCAAGTGTGAATTCAGGCGAGAAGCGGCGAGAGTCATGCGCGATAACAACCGAAGGTCTGCCTTCTCCAGTATGCTTTTCTAGAATATAATTAGCGAAGCCTTGTGTAGCTCTGCCAACAGTATAACGATTGATACGATTGCTGCCCGCACCAATAACCCCACGCAAGCCGCCTGTACCAAACTCTAAGTCTCTGTAAAAACGCTCTTCAAGCTCCTGTGGCTCATTCTCCAGAGCGCGAAGCTCTGCCTTTGTAGCCTCGTCAACAGAAGGGTCCTGCAACCAGCGGGATAATGTGTCTGCCGCTTTTGCACTTAATTGAGTCATATGAATCTCTCCTTTAGATATATTTATAAAAAAATAAAATATTTAGCTCAGAGCAAACATAATTTCTCCAGAGGCTACAACCTTACCTTCAACGGAAGCAGTAGCTTGTCCTTTTCCGATGCTGCCCTTAAGACGGGTGATCTCTACTTCAAGAGTAAGTGTATCGCCTGGTACCACTTGACCACGGAAACGGAATCCGTCCAGCCCAGCTAAAAAACCGATTCGGCCGCGATTAGCCTCTACTCCCAGGATAGCAACCGCACCCACTTGTGCAAGGGCTTCTGTAATCAGTACACCCGGCATTACCGGATAGCCCGGAAAGTGACCTACAAAGAACGGTTCATTGATCGTTACATTTTTGATTCCTACAGCTTTTTTGCCCATTTCAATCTCGATAATTTTGTCCACCAGCAGAAATGGAGGCCGATGGGGGATGATTTCTTGAATTTGGTTGATATCCAGCATTATGACAAAACTCCTTTCGGATGTTGCACATTTTCTTTTATTCTTTGCCGAAATGCATAAAATTAGGCAGGTTCGGTAAAAACTATATTTATCCTTCACCAACTGCAGAAGTGGAGGTTGAGATAAGGGGCTTTCTCCACCGGATGCGGCAGCATGGCGGAGAGGGCCCTTTTTGCTGCCCGAGGCCCCCCACCATTATACATTTTTCAGCATAAAAAAGAAAACTCCCTTGTATAACAAGGGAGTGGTTAAATCATCTTCATTTATGGAGCAAAAACCAAATCATATACATGTCTCCACGTGCTCCACTGCAGAGCATCGCTTAACTCTTTCTTACCCAGGACAACGTAACCGACGGCCAGGCCGCCTCCAAGTGCAGCTACGAGAAGCAAGGGAATAAGAACCCATTGTATCATGGTCCATTTGGAGATCCCTCGTGGAGAGGGTTCTTTCTTCTCTTCCGATTTAACTTTTTCCTGTCGATCCATTCCTTCACCTCTACGCGCGCATGTTATTGGCTAGACCAAACATCTGATCACTGGACGAAAGTGCCCGAGCTACGAGTTGATACGTGCGTTGAATCTGCATCATTTCTGTCATTTCTGAGGTCATATCGACATTCGACTGCTCCAGCCATCCTGAGCGCACTCCAATTCCAGATGCCTCGCCTGCCGCTCTTTGTACAAAAGCCTGCTGTGCTGTAACTCCATCTGCAAGCATATAGAAATTCCCGTCGACAGCCTTTAAGGCATTCTGTGTCTTAGGTTCTACTATCATTATAGTACCCGCTACCTGAACAGGTCCATTCTCCGTCTTTTTCGTTAACACACGACCGGATTCATCGATAGCAGCATTCACACCTACAGGAACCGTTAGAGGTTTGCCCTCTGTATTTAAAACGGAGTTTCCTGTGTTATCAACCAATACCATCATCTTGGCATCAGTCGTGTCAGGAATAAAGTGAAAATCACCCTGACGTGTGTACGCCGTAGTACCATTGACCTGAACACCAAAAAGCCCGTTGCCCTGAATGGCTAAGTCGGTCGGACTCCCTGTTTCTTTAAGGGGACCCTCTTCCCAATTCGTTGAGATCGAAGGCACATAAGTCCCAAAACCCATATTAAAGCCTAGGGGTGTAGAACGGCCCGGTTGGTCATAATCATCCGATTGCTGTTGTACACGAGTCAGCACGTCCTCAAAAGAGCCCTGCTTGCTCTTATAACCATTGGTATCCATGTTGGCTAGATTATCCGCTATAATATCAAGCCGCTGCTGAAGGCTCGACATGGAGACTGCTGCACTAATCGTTGAGTTGTTCATAGATCAAACCTCCTATAAGCTCTACCTGTAAAGCTCATTTCCTAAGCACTGCCTAAACCCTGCCAACTTCACTTACAGCCTTCTGCAAGCTGCCATCATAATATTGAACAATCTTCTGGTTCGCTTCATAAGCCCGATAGGCGGCATTCAAATCCACAGTAACCTGAGTAGGATCTACATTGGAGCTTTCCAAGTAACCTTGGCGTACTTGCATGTTATCTGTTCCGTTAGAGAAACGGATATCTGCCGCCTCTACATCATCAGCGTGAAATACACCATTACCGTCACGTACAAGCTCCTGTGGCTTTGTTACTACACTCACACCAAGCTTGGTCCCTGTCGGAAGTCCTGTTACTGGATTAAGCAAATTACCCTGCCCGTCCACTTTAAGGGTGTCCTGATTTCCTGTCAAGACAAGGGGCTTGCCTGTGGAATCAAGAACCTTGAAGCCACCACTGCTCAGTACCTCTCCTGTAGCCGCGTTTATTGAGAAGCTCCCATTTCGCGTATACAGATTATTCCCTTCAGCATCCTGTACAGTAAAGAAGGCCTGTGGACGATAAACAACCTCACCCTCAGGGCTTACATATTTGCCCGAACCATCAAAGGAGATATTTTGACCTGTCACAGGATCAGCTACTTGCAAATCCGTAGATAAAGCAAAATCCATGGTCTTGCCGCTCTCCCTTAAATCACCCTGTAAATATTGGGATATCGACTGTTCTGCAAAAACCCCAGTGTTAAGACGCCCCACTGGCTTGGTATTGCCATTACTCATAGCAGAGATCAATACATCCGGAAAAGCATGATTGACACTGTCAACCTGCTTGTACCCCGTTGTATTCAAGTTAGCGATGTTCTGTGTTGCCGTATCATGTCTACGCTGCTGTGTAACCATACCTGCAGCGGCTGTATATAATCCTCTTATCATGAAGGTAGTCCCCTTCCGAATCTTTTGCTACCTTTTATATCGGCTGCTTAGAACTTTTTCTTAACGACCTTGTCCAAATTATCCAGCATTATTCCTGTTCCCTTAACTACACAATGCATCGGGTCTTCCGCTATCCACACCGGAACATGTAATTCTTCCGAGAGGAGCTCGTCCAATCCATTAAGTAAAGCGCCACCACCAGTTAGAACAACACCCCGGTCAATAATATCTGCGGATAGCTCAGGCGGTGTACGTTCCAGAACGGACTTAGCAGCTGCCACAATAGAAGAAACCGGATCCCATAGTGCTTCTTTTACCTCGCCTGAAGTAATAGTGAGCGTCTGAGGGAGTCCACTTACCATATCACGACCACGAATATCCATTTCAGCCTGCATCAGGCCTGGACGCACGGTGCCAATTGTAACCTTAATATCCTCTGCCGTACGTTCGCCGATTAACAGCTTATACTTTTGTTTAATATATCTTAAAATGGCCTCATCGAACTTGTCTCCTGCGACTTTAATCGAAGAAGCGGTAACGACGTCGCCCATAGAAAGTACGGCTACATCCGTCGTTCCGCCACCGATATCGACGACCATGTTCCCACTAGGCTGATAAATATCCATTCCCGCTCCGATTGCAGCGGCTTTTGGCTCTTCCTCCATAAAAACTTCCTTAGCCCCGCTCCGCTCCGCCGCTTCCCGTATGGACTTCTGTTCCACAGATGTAATATTTGTAGGGGCGCAAATCAGAATACGGGGCCGTGCGTACCAGGACCGGCCGCCAACGCGGTCGATAAAATACTTAAGCATCATTTCTGTGATTTCAAAATCTGCAATGACACCATCCCGGAGAGGACGGATTGTTATAATATTTCCAGGTGTACGTCCAACCATGCGACGTGCCTGTTCTCCCACCGCAAGGACTCTCTTCGTATCACTTTCAAGTGTGACCACGGAAGGTTCATCCAGAACGACTCCCCTTCCCTTAACATGTATGAGCACATTGGCCGTGCCGAGGTCGATTCCGATATCCTTGCTAAACATAATGAAAGAGCCCCCAAAGTGTTATTTTAATTGAAAAAACAGCAGTTAGTACTAAATTTAAAAATACCATACTTTAGGGGAAGTACACAATGTATTAAAGCTGAATATTTCCTTAAATTTCCGAAAATCTCATGGCTTTGATGCTACAGCAACCTCACGTTTTTTCCCCGTCGATTTTTTATATTTGATTTTTGTGGCTTCTCCCCCCCGAAGATGTCGGATGGACTTGTGATATTCGAGAATGTGCTTCACCTGATCGGCCAGATCAGGGTTGATCTCTGGCAGACGCTCAGTTAAATCTTTATGCACCGTGCTCTTTGAAACGCCAAATTCCTTGGCTATGGTCCGGACCGTATGCCTGGTTTCCACGATGCAGCGTCCGATTTTGATCGTACGTTCCTTGATGTAATCGTGCACGCTCCCGCCTCCCAACTGTGGATAGTTTGGTACATTATATGAGGGGCGGGCTTATATATTCGCGCTTTCAAGACATGACAAGCTATGGAGGGCTCATTTTATTTAATGGACAACCTAATAACCCGTGTTATTAGCATGATGAAAAGCCGTCGCTGTCCCTTTAGGTCAACAACCGTTTCCCGCGTAAACAAAAGGCTCATCACAAACATAACCTTAAAAATCCCTATATACACAAAAAAATAGGGGGCTTTCGCCCCCTGCTATAGAAATTTTTATCGCTGTGGCAGTAAATCCGATGGATTGACTACTTTGCCATCTTCGTACACTTCAAAGTGCACATGATTTCCAAGGTTCTTTTCGATCTCACTGCGACCAGCTGTAGCAAGAGTATCTCCTTGCTTCACTACATCGCCTTGTTTAACTTTTGTTTCACCAAGACTTTGGTATACAGTCTTCAAATTACCTTGATGGGTAATTTCAATCACTTTACCTAATACCGCAACATCTTCCACTCTGGTCACTTCACCGCTGAGCGCTGCTTTGACATCGAACGTATTGTTGTCTTCACGGGCAATATCGATTCCGACATTAGGAATAAATTTGTCGTTATATTGCACCATAGCGGCAACGTGATTGTCCTCTGTACCATTCTCATCATAATACGGCTTAACTACTTCTACTTCACCTGGATTAGCTACTGGCCAAGTCATACTTTCCGTTGAAGCAACAACTTCAAGTGCATCTGGACCTCCGGTTGTTGTACCAGCTTCATTAGCGGAAGTTCCTACTTGCTGCGAAGTGGCGGCAGTGTCCTGGTTGAGCGGCTTTTGGCCGGCATCCTGATAGACCCACACCAAGGTTAGTATAATTGCCGCTGCCGCCGTGTAGACTGCTGGGAATACCCAACGTTTAGATACCAGTCTGTTCCATGAAGAAGGTTTTGCACCAGGTAAATCTCCCTGAGTTTTTTTGAGAGATTCATCTTGGTTTGTTTTGTTTTTGTCTTGTTCATTCATATGGTTATCACCTCAGTAACCAGTGTTACCGGGCTTTTCTCTTTTATACGTATCTTTCAAGTTATTTTTTCAGAAGAGTTGAGATTTGTGTAAATGAGATACCACTATAATAGTGTTTGAGAATTTGGGTAGCTGTTCCACCCTCTTTGGCCATCCCATTTGCCCCCCACTGACTCATCCCTACTCCATGCCCATTTCCAAAGGTCGTGATCAAGATCTTATTCCCCTTACGGCTCCAACTGAATTGGCTGGATCGTAGGCCTAGCTTCTCCCTCACTTCACGTCCAGTAAATATAGAGCCTCCAATTGAGATCTCTTTAATCCGATGTCCAGTGGTAAGAGACAACACTTCCATAGGTAATCTCGAAGATGATGAAATCTTCGTTGTAGTTCCTGAATTAGTAGTATCTTTGGAGGCAGGAATGACTTTATCGTCTAGACCCAATCTAGTAAGTATCTCAGCAACAGTAAAAGTGTTAGTCACCGCATAGTTTGGGGTAATCTCTTTCTCCCAAGGACTCGTCACACTGCGCAGATAGGGAATCGCTGCATTCCAATACTCTTCTGAGTTCTCAGTATATCCTCCACTGGAGGCGAAAAAGGAGGCCGTTATCGGCTGCCCTTTATAAGTCATAATCACTCCGCGCGTCTCAAGGACCGCGCGCTGCAGCTTTGCGAGGTCGGCGCTTCTTCCGCCGAGCTTCCATTGCCGTTCCAGCGTGTCCTTAGATATGTAAGCCTGATGGCTTACCGTATCGGTTACATCCGCCTCCGGAACGGGTACGCCGCTTCTGTCGCCAGCCACCAGGCGGCGCATGATAAAGGTGCGGGCCGCTACGGCCTGCGCTTTGAGCGCTTCAAGCTCAAAGTCGGCCGGCATCTCGGCCGCTAGCACGCCGCGGACGTAGTCCTCCAGCGGCAATGTCTCTATTTGTCCGCTGTGCGACAAATAGACAGAGACGTTCGGCTGCGGCGCTTCCTGCGCAGCCGTCTCCGGCGCCGCCGGAGGGGCCGTGACCGCCGGCACGGCCACAGGCGCCGGTTGTCCCCGGTGTAGCGGGACAACCGCCAGCGGAATCAGCAGCGCCGCCAGGAAAGGCGCTGCGACCCAGGCGACGGGAATGAGTCGCCTGCGCCGGGGAGCAAGGGGACGCGAATGCCAGCGCGTTGTCTTGTTTCTTCGCAAGTAGCGGAAATCTTTCATCTCTATGGCTCCTTCCGTGAATCACTGGTGATTCTTATAGATATGAAATTACAGCAACTGCTAGAACACAATTTGAGAGAAAGAGAGTTCCTGTCCTCAATCTATTACTAGACCGCAGGCTATTAAATTGCGCACAAAAAAATCCCCATCAGATGAGGATTCCATAAAAAAAGACCAAGCTGCAATCTGCAGCCTGGTCTCTCCTAATGAGTGATATTATACCCAAGTTGGTTGAACCTGAAAGCGTGGTTTAACCTCTTCGGTTTTAGTCGATTCACTCTTGGATACTTCCGGTTTAAGAACTTCATCCTTCACGGTTTGCGCTGAAGTATCCTCCATGGAAATGCGCCAAATTTCCGCACCCAGTCCGGACAACTTCTCAGCCAAATGAACATACCCGCGGTCAATATGATGAGTTCCGCTTACTTCAGTAGTGCCTTCAGCAACCAAACCTGCCAAAATAAGCGCAGCTCCCGCACGCAGATCCGTAGCACAAACCTTAGCTCCGACCAATTGTGCATTACCTGTAACGATCGCCGAGCGACCTTCGATCTTAATCTCAGCGTTCATATTGTGGAATTCATCCACATGCATAAACCGGTTCTCAAATACGGTTTCTGTAACGACACTGGTACCTTCAGAACGCAGCAATAATGCCATCATTTGCGACTGCATATCCGTAGGAAAACCTGGATACGGCAAAGTCTTCAAATCAACAGCTTTGAGAGGCTTGTCACTGATTACACGAATACCGTTCTCGTCGGGAATAATGGTTACACCCATTTCTTCCATCTTAGCAATAACAGGACCTAAGTGATCTGCAATTGCACCTTCCACATATACATCGCCACCGGTAATTGCTGCAGCCGCCATGTACGTACCTGCTTCGATACGGTCAGGGATTACATGATGTTTGACCCCATGCAGACGTTCTACCCCTTCAATACGAATAACGCCTGTGCCCGCACCACGCACGATAGCGCCCATACCATTCAAGTAATTAGCTAGGTCTACAATCTCAGGCTCCTTAGCCGCATTCTCGATAACGGTCACGCCTTCAGCTAGTGTAGCTGCCATCATTATATTTTCGGTCGCACCTACGCTTGCTACATCCAAATACACTTTGGCACCGCGCAGGCGTCCGTTGCTTTTCGCTTCAATGTAGCCCTGGCCGAGACTAATCTCCGCACCCAGTGCTTCAAACCCTTTCAAATGCTGATCAATCGGTCGTGTACCAATGGCACAGCCGCCTGGCAGGGAAATTCTTGTCTGACCAAGTCTAGATAACAGTGGGCCCATGACTAAAAAAGACGCCCGCATTTTTCGAACCCATTCATAAGGTGCTTCACAGGAAGTGATGTTTGTAGCATCCACCTGGATAATATCGTTCTGATATGTAACCCCTGCACCCAGAGATTCCAACATTTTTGATATCGTCATCACATCATCAAGCGGAGGTGCGTCTACAATGACGCTTACTCCTTCTTCTGCCAATAGAGAGGCGGCTATGATCGGTAATACGGAATTTTTTGCGCCGCTAACTTTCACGCTCCCGGTCAATCTGTTGCCACCGCGGACGATAAATTTGCTCATTTTCGGTTTCCCTCCGCGTCCATTATTTCTTAAATTATTTTTTTAGATTAAAGTAATTGCAAAAAAGTTCTCTACTCCATCAATACGCCCATTTACTCGGGCATGTTCCTTAAAGTTCAGTGTTGACATAATAAAACCTTATTATTCGACACCTTTTGACCACTGCGACCTAAGACACTTATAACCAAACTACATCCCCTTAAAACATATATCGGATCATCCCACTCCAGCTCAGGTAATCCAGGAAGAACCCCGCTACAAAACGACCAAGTACAATGGCCAACAGCAAGTGCAGCAGCCTTCCCTGAGGACTCTTGGGATATCTTATGACCAAATCGAGCTTAAGGTTCTGCAATGCCCACCAAGATAATACAACACTGAGCAAAGATACAATCATTGAGACCATACTGCTGGTTCCAACTGCACTAGACAACCCACCCGACAATATATCCTCCATGCTAACCCTCCGTGTTCGTATTACTCGGAAATCGACTCTTATATCATACTTGTGAAGGGCAAAAGAATCCAGTACTTTTACAAATTTTTAAACAATTCAGCGCCATTATCCAAAATAATGAAGAAATTTTAACCTTTTTCAATAGATTACTATAATAAAAAAGCAGTCAAACCCATAAGGCTTGACTGCTTTTTTCCTACTGTTGTCCTTTTCCAGTGGACACTTTAATCCGTGTAACAGCGCGTTGCAGCGCCAATTCCGCACGGCGGTGATCGATATCATCTTGTTTGCTCCGAGTCTGGAGACGGCGCTGAGCCCGTTCTCTAGCCGCTTCGGCGCGCTCAACATCGATATCTGTTGGCAGCTCGGCACTTTCAGCCAGCACAGTTACTTTGTCCTTATGCACTTCAACGAATCCGCCATGAACGGCGATGGAGATCGTAACACCGTCCGATTTGACGGATAACGGAGCAACCTGAAGTGGAGTCACAAGCGGAATGTGTCCCGGCAAAATACCCAACTCGCCTTCGACCCCTCTTACAATCAAGCTATTCACTTGCTTGGAGTAAACGAGATGCTCCGGCGTGACAATTTCCAACAAAAAGGTATTCACTTCCATTCCTCCTTAAAGCTTTACATAGTAAAGCTCGCTTCGAAAGCATGCACTAAGCTTTACGAAGTAAAGCTTGCATCGAAAGCATTAGCTAAGCTCAGGTTACATCGATTTCGCTTTTTCTACTGCTTCTTCAATCGTACCTACAAATAGGAAAGCTGCTTCTGGAAGATCATCATGCTTACCATCCAGGATTTCCTTAAAGCTGCGTACAGTTTCTTTGATTGGTACATATTTACCCTTAAAGCCAGTGAACTGTTCAGCCACGTGGAACGGCTGCGACAGGAAGCGTTCAACTTTACGAGCACGAGCTACGATAACCTTATCATCCTCACTCAATTCATCCATACCCAAGATGGCAATAATGTCTTGAAGCTCGGTATAACGTTGCAACAATTGTTTAACACCTTGTGCTACGTTGTAATGTTCTTCGCCAACAATTTCTGGAGCTAGCAAACGCGAGCTGGAAGCCAGTGGATCAACCGCTGGGAAAATCCCCTTCTCGGAAATTTTACGCTCAAGGTTAGTTGTTGCATCCAAGTGAGCAAACGCTGTAGCCGGAGCAGGGTCAGTGTAGTCATCCGCCGGTACGTAGATTGCTTGAATCGATGTAACGGAACCTTTTTTAGTCGATGTGATACGCTCTTGCAGCTGGCCCATTTCAGTAGCCAAAGTCGGCTGATAACCAACCGCGGATGGCATACGGCCGAGAAGAGCGGATACTTCGGAACCCGCTTGGGTAAAGCGGAATATATTATCGATAAAGAGCAGCGTATCGCGGCCTTCCACATCACGGAAATATTCCGCCATGGTCAAACCGGTCAAAGCTACACGAAGACGTGCACCTGGAGGCTCGTTCATTTGTCCGAAGACCATTGCTGTCTTCTTAATAACGCCGGAATCCGTCATTTCGTGATAAAGGTCATTACCTTCACGAGTACGTTCACCGACACCTGCGAATACGGAAATACCACCGTGCTCTTGGGCAATGTTATTAATCAATTCTTGGATTGTTACTGTTTTACCTACGCCGGCACCGCCGAAGAGGCCGACTTTACCACCCTTAGCATAAGGTGCGAGCAAGTCGATAACTTTAATACCTGTTTCCAGGATTTCCGCTTGTGTTGACAATTCGTCAAATGTTGGTGCGAGACGGTGAATCGGGTTCTTTTTCTCAGCAAGAACTTCACCAGCGTTATCAATTGGATTACCAAGTACGTTAAATACACGGCCTAATGTCGCTTCCCCTACAGGAACCGAAATTGGACCTCCTTGATCGATCGCATCCAGTCCACGAACCAGACCATCAGTAGAAGACATCGCGATACAACGTACCAGATTGTCTCCCAAGTGATTGGAAACCTCAAGTGTTAGGTTAAGCTGACGACCATTGTCCAAGACGGTTTCAATTTTGATAGCGTTGAAAATCTCGGGCAACTGGCCGCGTTCAAATTCAATATCGACAACCGGACCCATAATGCTTACAACGCGTCCTTTGTTCATCTTCTTTTCCCTCCTCGAAAGCTGTTACATCAAGAAGAAACGACGTTGTCGTCATATAAAGATGACAACCGTTTCTCGTAGAAATATAAGCATTTCGTATAGTGTAAAACCTATACTTTCTTATATTGTAAGAAGAACTTACAGTGCCGTTCTTAAGGAACTATGTACCCTAAGCAAGCGGCACTGTTTCTCGTAAAATACAAGACAAGTTAAGCACTCGGTTTAACTTTTCTTGTATTTTAAGACTGCGCGTTCGCTCCGGCCACGATCTCGGTAATTTCCTGCGTAATTGCCGCCTGACGGGCACGGTTGTACGTAAGGGTAAGTTCTCCGATCATTTTCGACGCGTTCTTCGTTGCACTGCCCATAGCTGTCATTTTCGCACCCAGCTCACTGGCCTTGCCATCCAGAATTGCGCTATAAATCAAAGTTTCAGCGTACTTTGGAAGCAATACTTCTAGCACGCCTTCCGGTGAAGGTTCATATTCGTAGTTTGCAGAAGCTTCATGATGCTCTTGATTCCCTACTCCATCCATAGGCAACAGTCGCTCAACGGTTGGGATCTGGGTGATAGCATTGACGAATTGATTGTAACAAACATACAACTCATCATACGTACCATCTACAAACTGCTGTACTGCCGAATTCGCGATAGACTTGATGTCAGCAAACTTCGGCGCATCCGAAAGCTCAGTAACTTCCTGTACAATCGGATATTCACGGCGACGTAGAAAGTCACGGCCCTTACGACCAATAACAAACAATGCGTACTCATCTTTGGACTTATGCTTCTCCGCGATGAGCATCGTCACCTTACGCAAAATATTAGCGTTGTAACCACCTGCAAGCCCTCTATCAGAGGTAACGATTAGATAACCAGTCTTCTTCACAGGGCGGCTAACCAGCATAGGGTGTTGAACACCTTCTGTGCCAGCAGCAATGCTCGATACAACCTCTTTTAGCTTCTCAGCATAAGGACGGGCGGCAATTGCCTTCTCCTGAGCTTTTCTCAGCTTGGATGCGGCTACCATTTCCATCGCTTTTGTGATCTGTCTTGTGTTTTGAACACTCTTAATTTGACGTTTAATATCACGCATGCTTCTTGCCATGATTTCACCACCTTAAAGCTTTTGACGGAGTCAAAGCTAACTTCGTAAGCATCATCTTAGCTTTGACGGAGTCAAAGCTACTTCATAAGCACAGCCTGAGCTTCGGCAGAGCCAAAGCTCACTTAGTAAAATCCGTTAAAGTCTATCTATATTAGCTAGTAGCGAAACCTCTTTTAAAGGTATCAATCGCTGCTTTTAGAGCGGCTTCGTTATCAGCTGTCAAATCTTTTGTATCCCTGATGGATTGAGCTACATCAGCAGCACTGCTATCCATGTAAGCAAGGAATTCCTTTTCAAAACGTTTTACGTCTTTAACTGGAATATCATCCAAATATCCTTTTACAGCTGTGTACAAGCTAAGCACTTGATGCTCAACAGACAACGGCTGATTCACACCTTGTTTCAGAACTTCCATCATACGTGCCCCGCGATTCAGACGGGCAAGTGTAGATTTATCAAGATCTGAGCCGAACTGTGAGAAGGCTTGAAGTTCGCGATATTGGGCAAGATCCAAACGGAGCGAGCCGGCTACCTTCTTCATCGCTTTGATTTGAGCGGAGCCCCCTACACGGGAAACGGAGATACCGACGTTGATCGCCGGACGTTGACCAGAGTAGAACAGATCGGATTCAAGGAAGATTTGACCATCTGTAATCGAGATTACGTTCGTAGGAATGTAAGCTGATACGTCCGATGCTTGTGTTTCGATAAATGGAAGTGCGGTTAATGAACCACCACCAAGCTCATCACTAAGCTTAGCTGCACGCTCCAAAAGACGGGAGTGCAAGTAGAATACGTCACCTGGGAATGCTTCACGACCCGGTGGACGACGAAGCAGCAAGGACAATTCGCGATAAGCCGAAGCTTGTTTCGAAAGGTCATCGTAAATGATCAGTACGTGCTCGCCCTTGTACATGAAGTATTCGCCCATTGCGCAGCCTGCGTATGGAGCAATATACAACAATGGGGACGGCTCGGAAGCCGATGCAGTTACAACGATTGTATATTCCAAAGCGCCATGACGGCGAAGAGTTTCTACAACCTGTGCTACTGTGGATTGCTTTTGACCAATGGCAACATAAATACATTTCATGCCGTTGCCTTTTTGGTTGATAATCGCGTCAATTGCGATTGCAGTCTTACCTGTTTGACGGTCACCAATGATAAGTTCGCGTTGTCCACGACCGATTGGTACCATCGCATCAATGGCTTTAAGACCTGTTTGCATCGGTTCATGTACCGATTTACGATCGATAACACCTGGTGCATTATTTTCTACAGGACGGAATTCAGTTGTAGCAATTGGGCCTTTGCCGTCAAGCGGCATACCAAGTGCGTTAACTACACGGCCGAGCAGAGCTTCACCAACAGGAACTTGCATAATTTGTCCTGTACGTTTTACTTGATCGCCTTCACGAATTTCCTTGTACTCACCCAGAATAACAACACCGACGTTGCTTTCTTCCAGATTGAGCGCCATGCCCACTACTCCGTTGGAGAACTCTAGCAATTCGCCTGCCATTGCGTTTTCCAGACCGTAGACACGGGCGATACCGTCGCCGACTTGAATGACGGTGCCGACTTCGGCAACTTCGATATCGGCTTTATATTCCTCAATTTGACTTTTGATCAAAGTGCTGATCTCTTCAGGTCTGATGCCCAATATCCTCACCCCTATCTTCTATGCTTATCATTAAAGGATTTCTCGAGACGCTCCAATTTGTTAGAGAGACTGCCGTCATACAGCTTATCGCCGATATAAACTTTCAGTCCTCCCAACAGGCTTGGGTCCACCACATTCGTAATCCGGATTTTACGGTTTACGAGTTGGCCGAATTCTGCAGCTACAGCTGCTTTTTCTTCTTCACTTAAAGAATAAACAGAGTATACCTTAGCATCACCAATGCCAAGAGCGTCTCCTTCAATCTTGATATACGTATCCAGCAGATCGGCAAAAATATCGGTTCTGCCTCGCTCTACTAACAATTCTACAATGTTCATCACGATGGGAGAGAGCTTATCTTGAAGCGCTGTGCGCAGCACTTTCAGCTTGTCGGACTCCGAGATGCGCGGTGCAAGAATAAACCGCTTTATCTCTTGGTCGGAATGTAATAATCCAACCACTGCCTTGAGCTCTTCTTCTACTTCAAGGGTAATCCCTTTCTCTACCGCTGCACTGTACAATGCTCTAGCGTAGCGCTTGGCAACTACCGTATCGCGGCTCATGATTGGCCTCCTACCTCTTTGAGGTATTGGTTCACAAGTTGCTCCTGCTCGCCGCTAGCACTAACTTCTTTCTTAAGAAGTTTAGAAGCAATACGAACAGATGCCGTTCCAATTTCGCTGCGCAACTCTTCCACTGCTTTGTTCTTTTCGTTCTCGATATCGCGCACAGCCTCTTCTTTGACACGTGCTGCATCTGCTTTGGCTTGTGCCAAAGTTTGTTCTACCTGTAGATTGCTTGTGATTTGCGATTGTTGAATAATCTGTTGAGCTTCCTGGCGTGCACTGTTCAGCGCTTGCTTCTGCTCTTCCACATACGCGACCGCTTGTTCTCTAGTCTTCGCAGCTTCGTCCATTTGCTGCATTACCAGCTCACGGCGTTTCTCCATAACTGCAAAAAGTTTGCTGAACGCATACTTGCTAAGCAAGAAATATAAAATCCCAAAGGCGACAATTGAAAATACTATGTTTGTCCAAACAATATCCACTGAGGTCACTCCCTTCCGTTACCGCGTCATGCGGACGTATACAAAAGTAAGGCGCGGATGGCATCGGCCGTCCCCGCCAAACCGTAACTACGGTTTATTAAGTAAACATAATCAGGAATGCGATAACTGTTGCTGCCAACGGAATAACTTCGACGATACCTACACCAATAAACATTGTTGTTTGCAAAGCATTTTTCGCTTCTGGTTGACGAGCGATGGACTCAACTGTTCTACTAACGATCATACCGTTACCAAGACCTGCGCCAAGTGCACCCAATCCAACCGCTATTGCTGCTGCTAAAAATTCCATTTGTAAATATCCTCCTTTAATTTCGGTTCATATTTGTGTTTAATGATATAAGATATCTCCCACGAAGGAAAATCAGACGATAGCCGTTCTCTTCGCAGCAGTTCATTAATGTGCTTCTTCTTCGTGAATCGTCATCTGTGCGATATAAACCATCGTCAGAATCGTAAAGATAAACGCTTGTAGTGCCCCGACGAAAATACTGAAGCCCTGCCATACAGCCAGGAACGGAATACTGAGAATCCCCAGCTTCAAAATGACTGTAATTAGTACTTCTCCGGCGAAAATGTTAGCGAATAGACGAATAGCCAACGCTACAGGTTTTGCCAGGTTTTCGATAATGTTCAGTGGCAAAAAGATTGGAAACGGCTCGATGTAGTGTTTGAAATAATGTTTGCCGTTGAGCTTAATGCCCAGAAAGTTCATCAGTACAAATACTATGATTGCCAATCCTGCAGTGACATTAATGTCAGCAGTTGGCGACTTGTACCATAAAATTTCTGCATGCTCACCATTCGCCAAGTTCTTAGTTGCTTCAATCACGTGGCCAAACACTGTTACAGGTCCATGCGCCTCAGTTACAACGGAGAAAGGCAATCCAAGTAGATTGGAAACAAAGATAAACAGAATCAATGTCAACCCTAAAGATATGTAAGGTTTTCCTTTCTTCAGATCCATGGCACTGCTTATGACACCCTCTACAAATTCCACAACCCATTCCATGAAGTTCTGAAGCTTGGATGGATTTTCAACGGAAAGCTTACGAACCGAAAGCATAACCAGAACAAATACCACTGTACAACTGATCAGAAGCATCAACACGGCGGATAAATCTATCGGTATTCCCCCGACAAATATTTTCGGCATGTCATGCATAGTATCATCCCCCTTTCTCTTTAATCTGGTTAAAGCTTATTCTTCACACTCAGATATATCCCCGCAGGAATGGCGAGAAGCTGAGGAATGAATACGCCCGAAACAGTTGCTACCAGGGAGAAATGCTCAATCTTGACCGAGAACATGGTGACCAAAATTGCGAAGCTAATCCGTGTAACAAAACCGAGGCTGAAGGCATTCCCTTCGTTGCTCGCAATCGACTGCGTAACCCGTCGAACCTTGACGGCCAGATAACGAAAGTTTACCAATCCCGCCACCAGACCCAGAGTCATGCCCAGTGTAATTGCCCGGGTCTCATGATGAAGCACCCAGCCCATTAAGAGTCCTGCCATAAGGACGAGCGTAACTCTAGTGACGGTATTGATCATGGGAGTCATATTATCCATTCTGCTCCCCCAAAAATTTTTTAATTAACAAGGCGACATTCACAATTCCCAGAATCATTCCAGTTATAGTGCCAATGGCGAGCCAATATTTCGGCCCCTCCATCAGGTCTTTCAGCCATCTTGCCGCAAAAAAACCAATAAGAATGTAAGCGGCAAGCAAAGTGCCTGCACTTCCAATGACAAGCGCGGTCTGTAACAAGCTGTCCTTGCTATTTTGTTCTTTCATGGGCTACAATCCCAACTAATTTTACTGAATTTCCTGAGTCTTTGTCAATTCATTGAACATTGCCTAAAAACCCTTGAAAACATGAAAATAATCACAGCAAAACGTTCCAAAACCATATAAACCGTACAGTTTCACTGTATGTTGATTTTAATCAGATCAGATATTAGTTTAATTGAAATTATTTATTTTTTGTGAACATTCTGTGAAACTCTTCAGGACGTTCCTTATTAACACCAAAATGGTGCAAAATCGCATTGACAATCCGTTGGGAAGCCTTGCCATCTCCATACGGGTTGGCGGCCCGACTCATCGACTGATAGAGCTCATTATCAGTCAAAAGAGCATGTGTCCGTTGATACACCTTCTCCTCGTCCGTGCCCACAAGTTCCAGCGTTCCAGCCTCTATCCCTTCGGGACGCTCCGTTGTATCACGAAGCACAAGAACAGGCACTCCATAAGAAGGAGCTTCCTCTTGCAGACCGCCGGAATCGGTCAATATCAAGTGAGTATGCGGATAAAAATTATGCAGGTCCACGACATCCAGCGGATCAATCAGCTTAATTCTTGGATGTCCTCCCAGTATCTCATGTGCAGGTTCCTTAACGGCAGGACTCGGATGCACAGGGTAAACAATGGCGACATCTTCGAATTCATCAGCGATTCTTTTAATAGCTCGGAAGATATTACGATGCGGTTCACCTTGAGATTCTCTGCGGTGAGCAGTCATCAAAATAAGTCTTTTTCCTGAAGCAAAATCCAAAACAGGATGCCGATAATCCGGCTGTACGGTATATTGAAACACATCAGTTACGGTGTTGCCTGTGATATAAATACTTGATTCTTTTTTGTTCTCGTGTCTCAGATTACTAGCTGACCAATCGGTTGGAGCGAAATGCAGATCGGCTAATACACCTGTTAATTGGCGGTTCATTTCTTCAGGATAAGGAGACAATTTGTTCCATGTCCTAAGTCCTGCTTCTACGTGCCCAACCTGAATTTGCTGCAGGAAGGAAGCGTAACTAGCTAAAAACGTTGTTAAGGTGTCCCCATGCACCAGCACGAGGTCAGGCTTAACCTCCCTCAGTACAGGTTCCAAACCTTCAAGCACACGAATAGTAATCTCGTTCAAGGTCTGACGGTCCTTCATCACGTCCAAATCGTAATCAGGGGTGATATTAAACACTTCCAACACTTGATCGAGCAGTTCTCTATGCTGTGCTGTTACACATACTATTGATTCGATATGCTCAGGATGCTTCTTCAGTTCAAGAACCAGAGGAGCCATCTTGATCGCCTCGGGGCGCACTCCGAAAATAGTCATTACTTTGATTTTGGACATAACCCCTACCCTCTCATCAAATATTCTCGCATTACTATACTTAATACTTAATTACTTATTACTTGGTTCCATAAAGACGGTCACCAGCATCTCCAAGACCTGGCACGATGTATCCATGTTCATTCAAATGATCATCAAGCGCTGCTACATAAATATCAACATCCGGATGAGCTTCCTGAACTGCAGCAACACCTTCTGGCGCTGCAATCAAGTTCATCATTTTGATCTGTGTACAACCACGGTTCTTCAGTGAGGTAATCGCAGCAATTGCGGATCCGCCTGTAGCAAGCATTGGGTCAATCACTATCAACTCACGTTCCTGTACATCAGTTGGAAGCTTGATATAATACTCCACTGGTTGAAGAGTGTCTGGATCACGGAAAAGCCCTACATGTCCTACTTTAGCCGCAGGTAGAAGCTTCAGTACACCTTCAAGCATACCTAAACCCGCACGAAGAATAGGAATAAGCCCCAGCATTCTTCCCGAAATCACTTTGCTTTCCGTCTCAGTGACCGGTGTCTGTACCGTAATTGTCTCTAGTGGAATATCACGTGTAATCTCATAAGCCATCAATGTGGCAACTTCGTCAACATGTTCTCTGAAATCCTTCGTGTTTGTTCTAACGTCGCGAATAAATGTTAGTTTGTGTTGAATTAAAGGATGATCGCAAATCACCAATTTTCCCATTTACTGTCCCTCCGGTAATTGTAAGTCTTGTCTATAGCCATAGAAAGCGCTTTGCTTCTCAGTGGCTAAATCCTGTCTATTATAGCACTCCCGCCGCTGCATTTCACCTCAGAATGGTACTTGAACTCACATTGAACATATTCCCTTGTATTTCCTTGTTTTTAAAGGTAATGATTGGCTTAATTAGGAAACCAATCACTTATAAAACCTAGATTATGTTGTGCAACTTTGGCTTTTTCATACTATTCACATTATTTTCACTAATTTTATTGAAAGTTCCATGAACTTTCAAGATTAATTTCATTCAATTTCATCTATTAACTGCAGTAATATTTGTGAACAATATGCAACAAAAAAGCCTCCATCAAACCCGGAAGAGGGTATGAATGGAGGCAGAATCATTTCTTATTGGAAGCAAAAATTTAGTATTTCAACTCTGGATAAAGAGGGTATTGGTCAGTCAACTCAGCCACTTGACGGGCAGATTCTGCCAAGTTTGCCTCATCCTTCGGATTCTTTAGAACATTAGCAATGATACGTCCAATAGTGACCATTGCCTGCTCGTCCATACCACGGGATGTGACTGCAGGTGTACCAATCCGAATACCGCTTGTTACAAAAGGACTTGTAGGATCAAATGGAATTGCGTTTTTATTCACAGTAATCCCGATGGAATCTAGTACTTTTTCCGCATCTTTTCCGGTAATGTTCAGATTACGGGTATCCAGCAGCATCAAGTGGTTATCTGTACCTCCGGATACAATGTTAACCCCTTCGCTGATCAACGTTTCTGCAAGAACATTAGCGTTCTTCACTACATTTTGAGCATAAGTCTTAAAAGATGGCTGCAATGCTTCACCAAATGCGACTGCTTTTGAAGCAATTACATGCATCAAAGGTCCACCTTGGGAACCAGGGAATACCGCTTTATCAATAGCAGCTGCCCACGGCTGTCTGCACATAATCATACCTCCGCGGGGACCGCGCAAAGTCTTATGCGTAGTAGTTGTAACGAAATGAGCATGAGGAACCGGGCTCGGATGAAGACCAGCAGCAACCAATCCTGCGATATGGGCCATATCTACCATAAATAGCGCACCCACATCATTGGCGATAGCGCCAAGTTTTTCGAAATCAATAATACGCGGATAGGCACTAGCACCAGCTACAATCATTTTTGGACGGTGCTTGAAGGCTGCTTTACGTACTTCATCATAATCAATTAGGAAAGTATCTTCTTGTACTCCATAAGCAACGAAGTTATAAAGCAATCCAGAAGCATTAACTGGGCTACCATGTGTCAAATGACCGCCGTGCGCCAAATTCATTCCAAGAACAGTGTCGCCAGGCTTAAGCGCAGCCAGATAAACAGCCATATTAGCTTGAGCACCGGAGTGTGGCTGTACATTAACATGATCCGCACCAAACAATTCTTTTGCACGATCACGAGCAAGGTTCTCAACGATATCTACATCTTCACAGCCACCATAATATCGTTTGCCTGGATAACCCTCTGCATATTTGTTCGTAAGCACGGAGCCCATAGCTTCCATTACGGCTTCGCTAACGATATTCTCTGAGGCAATAAGCTCAATGTTGGCACGCTGACGTTTCAGTTCCAGTTCCATCGCTTCCAGTACTGCCGGGTCACTCTTACGCAATTGTTCCATGTTCTTATTTCCTCCCTAGTGTGTGTAGATATGTTGTATTTAAGTAGAAACGATTTGCCCGCTATAAAGAGACTTAGGTCTTCGTTTCTGCAAAAAATATAAAACTAAAGTTCATTAATCACAAAATTGTGAACCACTTTGTTCTGGAGCACGATATACCGCACGTTCACCGCCAATTAGTGGGGGTCTGGTCCATGCCGCATTCACTCTGGCTGCTCCAATGTATCGTAGAGTCGGACGGAAAGGAACGGCTACCCGCCGTAAATGCATTCCTATCAGTGTCTCGCCAATATCCAAACCAGCATGAGCTTCTATCGTTTCCGCCAAAACAGGATCTTTCATAGCGTGATAAGCAGCCGTAGCCATCGAACCTCCAGCACCTCGTATAGGTACAGCTGATACTTCCTTCAGACCAAGTGACTCTAGTAGAGAGCGTTCCATTACAAGTGCACGATTTAAATGCTCGCAGCACTGATACACGGGATGAAATCCTTTTTCCGCTGCTACTAAACGAACACCTTCAAGCAGTTGTTCTGCAACTTCAAGTGCACCACCAGTTCCAATCCGGACACCAGCAACTTCACTTGTGCTCACTCCGATGACAACAATTTTGCCTGACCCAAGGTTACCAGCCTCCGCCAACTCCCTTAACACAGTGACGGTGGCATCAGTTAATGATAGCTCTACAACTTCGTCCATCACTCTACCTCCTCAAACTTCAAACAAGCTTATTTTAAACAAAAAAGAGCAGTCCGCAGGTAGCTGCGGATTTGCTCTTTTGCCCAGGCGACCGGCCGTTTATTCCGATGCTCCATCGTGGTTTGATCCACATTTGTCGCCAGTTACATCGGAACCGATTATTTGTAACTTCATCTTAAAGCAAAGTGAACTGAAAATCAACCATTTACAAATGGCGGAAGGTTTCCAGCTTATCCAGCAAACTGAATAGCGCAGTGCGAATCTCAGCAGCAGTTAGCTCATAGTCCTCACGCGTGCCACCAAATGGATCAGAAATATCGAAGCTCGGAATACGCTGGCGAATCTCAATCATCCGCTGCAGATCCGTTGCATTCGGTTCACCACCAAGGGCTAAGCTCAACTCCGCATCTGCGTAAAGGCTGTCCAATTCCTTGATATCTTCCGTCACCGCATCTTCATCATGCACGTATTCCTTCAATGTATAGGTTTTCGTTACAGCATCCGGAAAATACTGCAGCAAATGCTGCTTATGCCCACCCGTCAAGGTCAGCACAAGGTCGGCCCAAGCGACAGCTTGACCTGTCAATTGTGACGACTCCATTGAATCATGAATTCCTTCTTCCTGCAGTATAGCTGCAGCATGTCTTGATATAGAAGTACCGGAAATGGCGGATACACCTGCAGACCGCACTTCCAGGTCGATTCCACGTTCCTTCGCGAGCTTTCGTAAAAGCCCCTCAGCCATAGGACTTCGGCATGTATTCCCGGTGCAGACGAATAAAATATGCAGCATGTTTTGCACCCCCATGAAATTAAATATTCTAATGCCGTTATTGTATCAAAAGATGAATAGCAAGCCAAACCCCAGAAGTATTGCACCGCCTAGCGCTTCTCCATAATCCCCGAGACCACGACTGACATGCCGTCCAATTAGCAACCCTAGAATCGACATTAGTCCCCCGCAAGCACCGAAGGCTAAGATGGTCAAAAGTACTCCATTCACAAACATCCCCAGTGATACACCCACGGAGAAAGAGTCAATACTGACACTGAGCGAAAGAAGTATCATCCCCCACAAGGTTCGATGATCCATAGCTCGTGAGCTTCCTGTATCCGGACGAAAGGAGTTGTACACCATATGCCCGCCTAAAAGAACTAGAAGACCTCCAGCAGCATAAGTCGTTACTTGACCTAACAGGTGTCCGACATAACTTCCTGTCAATAAACCCAAGAGAGGCATCAGCATATGAAAAACAGCAATGAGCAGACTCATTTGCAGAACATGCAGCAGACGAATACCTTTCATCCCGATCCCTACACCGAGCGAAAAGGCATCCATCCCTAATGCAACCGCCATTATAGTAATGGTAACAATCTGCCCCCATTCGGTATATACATCACCTAAGCCCATGCTTAACCCCCCAAGTCCGAAATATCTTGTACAACAACGATATGCGGACAAGGGGGTAATCATGACTTCATATGGGAGTCATATACGAAAAAGCAACGCCGTGGTTATCCGGCGTCGATGACGGATCCGCCGGCGGCTTTCATAAGCCGGTTCATGATGGCAGCGCCGAGGCCCGTATACGGGCAAGCCTCGGCTAAGATGTAAGTCGCTCCCGCTTCATCGAAACGCCGCAAAGCGGCATATAGGGAGCGAGCCCCTTCCTCCGGCGAGGATAACGAGCCGAGGGAAAGGACACAGGCGGCAGGATCGGCGGGATAAAGGGCCTTATGTTCCTCAAAGAGGAGCAGGCCCGTGACCTCGCCGTTTAGCTGCGCCGCCTGAAGTTGACTTGCGGCTTCGTCCGCCACGCGCTGCGGGGAAGAGCCGCGCACTACACCAAGCCAGCCGCGCGGCGCGTAGTGCGTGTACTTCATGCCCGGCGCGCGCGGCGCCGAGCTGTCGCCAGCAGTACTGAAACCAGCAGCAGACTTAACGGTTTCAGACCTAGCAACGGGAGTCTTTACAGCCCCCGAATCAGATACGACAGTAGTGGTAGCGGCAACAGTTGCCTCAGCATTACCGGGCTCTGAGCTTACAGCTTCTGCTCCCACCACTGCAGCCAATTGCTCCGAAGTAATCCCGCCGGGGCGCAGCACAGCAACTTTTCCGTCCGGTTGTACCTGTACCACTGTTGACTCTAGTCCAACTCCAGCAGCACCACCATCAAGGACGCCATCGATGTATCCAGCCAAATCTTCCATCACATGTGAAGCTAACGTTGGGCTCGGGCGACCCGAACGATTAGCGCTGGGCGCCGCAACTGGACAACCTGCTGCACTTATCAGCGCCAGAGCTACCGGATGATCCGGCATCCGCACACCAACCGTATCCAAACCCGCCGTCACACAAGGCGACAGTACACCTTCACGAACAGGAAGCACAACTGTCAGCGGACCAGGCCAATAAGCTGCCATCAGCGCGGCCGCCTTAGGATGCACCTCTGCAACAAGCTCGTCCAAAGCTGCCGTATCCGCAATATGTACAATTAACGGATTGTCAGAGGGCCGTCCTTTTGCCGCAAAAACAGCCTCAACTGCCGACGTATTTCGGGCATCCGCCCCTAGCCCGTAGACGGTTTCGGTTGTAAAAGCCACTGTTCCGCCTTCGCGAAGCATTGTTGCTGCCTCCGCTATCGCCAGCTTGTCAGCTTCATTCGGCTGAAATACCTCAGAGTTCGTTCCCTCAACAGAATTCAACTTCCAGTATACAGTCTCATCTCTATTTCCACTCCGCCGCTGAACGGCGAATAAAGGATTATTGTGTTCATTCATTCTCATCACAGGCTTTCTAGAAGATATAATTTATATTAGCAAAAAAACGGCCCCAGTAGGGAGCCGTGATAGATCTGCTTATAAAATAGTAACATATCTGGGGTCTTACGACCATAATCCACTGATCCAGTTCCAAAGGTTTTGCAGCAGCTCCCAGACGAAGAACCGTACCTCTGGCTCAGCAGCAGTTTCTCCTGATGGAGCACTTCCTGCCGAGGAATCAGCCTGCACTGTTTTTGCAGCTGCTGATTTCACCTTAGCACTGTTATCCGCACCAGCAGCGGACACTGTTTTTGTACCTTTGTCAGCAGCAGGTGCTGCCGCATCTCCAGAGCCTGCATCGATAAAGCAAAGCGGAGGAAACAGTACACACCACCAATTTTGTCCCTTGCCCGCACCAAGTGTGACCCGTACAGCTTCATACTCCCCAGCAGGATAGACGGTACCACCGTATAATTTGGTTGGAAAAGGGACTACGCCCAGCTCCACTTTATAGGAATATTCAATGCCCCGTTTCTCCAGCTCTGATCCAACCAACGCGTTAAGCTCCGGCAGATGATTTCTAATCAGAGCACGTGCCTGCTCCAAGCTCTGCGGATCCTCAAGGGCAGATACCCACTGGTTCATTTGCTCCACAATTTTATCGCGAATTTGCCGTTTCACCAGCTGATCTTGCGCTCCGTCAGAATTAGCTAGAATACGTAACCGGATAGATTCTTGGGGAATAGATACTTCAGCTACTGCAGCGTCGGTTTTTTGACCTTCCCAAGCCATCATGAGGACTATAAAAAAACAAATTAAAATGGCAGTATACTTAAAAGTTACACGTAAGGAATCTCTTTTATCCATATGATTATCGTTCATTTGTTGCAGCCCCTCTCCTCTTAACTCTCATGCTAGTAGTATGCCCGGAGATAAGAGACTGCAAACCTATGAATCTATTAAATTTATAACTTCAATGCCAGCTCCTTATGCAGCTGCAAATCTTCCTCTACATCCTGCCCATAAAGATGCACGCTCATCACGACCCCCATGCTGGCCATATTAATCAGAAGAGACGTGCCTCCATAACTGATAAACGGAAGTGTTATTCCTGTCAACGGCATCAGGCCGATAAAAGCTCCAACATTCTCAAGAATTTGATACAACAGCATAGCCGTAATTCCAATGATTAGAAATGGACCGCTACGCTCCTTACTCTCGAGAGCAATCAATATCATCCGATGCAGCAAAATAAAAAAGAGCAAGAGAAGCAGCGCAGATCCCACAAATCCAAACTCCTCGGCAATCTGCACGAATATCGCATCCGAATAGGTATATGGGACACGATTATTCTGCACAGAGCTGCCCTGCATATATCCCTCTCCACTCATTCCCCCGGAGGCTATAGCTAATTTGGCATTTTTCGTGTGATAGCTTGCCTTATCTGTCGCTAAATCAGGTACCAGCCAAGGGTCAAACCGCTCCACTAAATGATCCTTACCAATGCCTTCAAAAAAATTGACTGCCTCATCATGATAGTTTATGTAGCTCAAAATCCCAGCAAGGCCGATCCCACCCACTATAAGCAAACCGATGAGCGCATGCGACAGTTTGATATTCCCAATCCATAAAAGTCCAATTAATATTACGATGTAGCTAAGGGCATTCCCCAAATCATTTTGCATAATCACTATTCCAAATGGAATGAACGTAAGAATGGTGAGAGGAACAATCCCTTTCCAGAAGGTTAAGGTAGACCCTTGTTTTCGAATTAAGATCGATGATAAAAAAAGAATTAATACCAATTTAAACAGCTCGGCAGGCTGAAACCTAAGTCCACCGATCTCAAGTCCCAATTGAGCACCGTTCTCTACTTTACCAATAAAACTAACCGACACTAACAAGACTAAGCCCAAGAGATAAATATAAAGTGCATGTTTAACAAATATCTTAAAGTCCACAAAAGCGAGCACAATAAAAACCACAAAACCTAAAATATAGTATTTAAGCATTTGTAAATGAAAGCCATCCAATTTCATCGGAGGCGTTATTCTTCCATTAGTTACACTGTATATTGAAAAAATACTAATCACCATCAGCAAAATCAGAACAGTAACAATTACCTTATCAATCCTTTTGAACTTTTGAAGCATCTGCAAGCCCCTTACTCTGTTAAGGTTTCAACTCTCCTCTCTCAGGGAAAGTCGTTCCTTTCTATTGTAAAACATTCGTCAATATAATTCCAAATTTATGTAGCCAATCTATAAAATATCTTTCTATTAAAATTACACTCTGACGTGATTTTACTCTATAATCCAAACCTATCGGACTCAGTAGACTTTATTTATGGATTTATTGCTCCACGGGAACTTTTGCGGACTCCAGAGTCGTTATTACTTGCCATTTTGCAGTAAATCCAGTCTTTTTGATCAAATAACGTCTTTGCGGTCCGATACTATCCAATAAGTAGTTAATATTCGAATATAAGGGCATCTGAGTCCGAGTCAGGATACAAATACAAATACAAATACGAATACGAATACGAATTACTTCCAGCCAGCTTACCTGAAACGGTCCGTATTACGTATTACACCAATCCGACGAAGCCGTCCTCCATCAAAAAGAACCGCCAGCCCCCTATTAAACAATAAGGACCTGACGGTTCTATTTTATTTCGTGGTTACACCTGTTTGGCAGCTGCATAAGGAGTAGGTTTAGGAAAATCTTCTTCTACTTCTTGCCCGTGCAGGCGCACACTCATTACCAGCCCGATGCTGGCCATATTGATGAGCAGTGATGTACCCCCGAAGCTGATGAAAGGTAGCGTAATACCAGTCAAAGGCATCAAGCCGATAAATGCGCCGATATTCTCAAAAATCTGATACAACATCATCGCGACAACGCCGACAATCAGGAACGGGCCAGCTCTATCCCTAGACTCCAGCGCAATCAGAATCATCCGGTGAATCAAAATAAAGTACAGCAGCAACACAAACGCAGAACCTACAAACCCAAATTCTTCAGCAATCTGCACAAAGATAGAATCTGAATACGTATATGGCACCCGATCAGTCTGAACAGAGCTGCCGTTCATATAGCCTTCGCCACTCATTCCACCTGAGGCAATCGCCAGCTTGGCGTTTTTAGTATGATAAAGGGCTTTGGCTGTCGCTTTGTCTGGAACAAGCCAAGGATCAAAACGTTCAATCCAGTGAGATCGTCCAATATCCGTAAGAAAGGTTTTAATTTCATCGTGATAATGGATATAACTCATAATTCCCGCAATCGCAGAACTAGCCACGATGACCAACCCGATTAATGCATGCGTGTATTTAATATTGCCAATCCACAATAGACCCGCAAGAATCACAACATAAGACAAGGCATTCCCAAGATCATTTTGGGTAAGGACAATAAGGAACGGAAACAAGGTCAGAAGGCCGAGTGGCACGACATCCCGCCAGAACAGGAGCTTACTCTTATTCTTGCGGACAAGCATGGCCGCCAGAAAAAGAATCAATATCAGCTTGAACAGCTCAGCAGGCTGCAGACTCAGACCCCCAGGCAGGGTCAACCAGCCTTGCGCATTATTTTTGGTCTCGCCCAAAAAGCTGACGAGCACCAGCATCCCTATCCCAAATAAATAAATATATATCGCATATTTCACTAAAATTCTGTAGTCCAAAAAGGTCATTCCAATAAAAGCCACAAAACCAATAGCATAATACATCATCATACGAATATGATGTCCGTCCAGCTTCTCTCTTCCATGAGTAACGCTATATATGGCGAAGATGCTGACAGCCATGAGTAATAACAGAACGACTACAATAGCACCATCAATCTTTTTAATCTTCTGAAGCACGCTCTGCCTCCCTACTCTATATCTGGGCTTTCTTTATGATCCCCTAAGAAATCCTGCTAAATTCTATTGTAAAGGAAGTCGGATTGAAAATACAATTTCTCTACCCCGGACAAAATGAACCCTCTGCATAGCAGGCAATATTATCTCGTTATGCCTAGCACATGACGCGGGATTCCAGCCAGATCATTAATGGTGATAATCTCGATCCAATGGCCCGCTGCCGCAAGAAGTGCAGCGACTTGCTCAGCTTGACCGAAGCCAAGCTCAAAGCCGATCAGGCGCGGCGGTGCCGGGAGCAGCGTTAGCTGCTCCATCATGCGGCGGTACGGGTCCAGCCCGTCCGCTCCGCCATCCAGCGCAGTGCGCGGCTCATGGTCGCGCACCTCACGCTGCAGCCCGGCGATATCCTCGCCGGGGATGTATGGCGGGTTGGAGACGAGAATATCCGTCTCCATCCCCGTGAACGGCTCGAGCAGATCGCCGAGCCGAAAGTCCACAGCTGTGCCATTGCGCAAAGCGTTGCGCTCGGCCACAGCCAGAGCCGCCGGCGAAATATCGCCGGCGCAGACCCGCCACGCCGGCGCTTCCGCCGCCAACGTGACGGAGATCGCTCCGCTGCCGGCGCCGATGTCGACGGCGGTCAGCGGTCTTGCGGCGCGCACGTCCCCCGCGCCGCCTCCGTTGCGGGCCGTATCTCCGCCCGCGCTATCCAGCGCCGCTTCGCCCGGCGTTACAACGCCGTTCGGCCAAAGCTCCGCGCCGTAACGTAAAATCGCCTCGACAAGCAGCTCCGTCTCCGGCCGCGGAATAAGCACGTCAGGCGTCACCTCAAAAGGCCGCCCGTAAAATTCTTGCTCGCCGATGATATACTGCACCGGCTCACCAGCGCCCCGGCGGGTAACTCCCGCCTCAAATGCTTCCTTAACCGCTGCTGGAAAAGGATCTGCCAACGCCATGTAATAAGCTGCGCCAGACACTCCAAGCACATGCTCCAGCAGCAATTGTGCACTGCGCTGCGGTTCATTGCAGCCGCTCCGGCTCAAAAAAGAAGAAGCCTCCGCAAAGGCTTCCCGGATGCTTTTGACTTCCGACATGACATATACGCCATCGTTCAAAGCATTATTCTCCATTATCCATATTATCCATCAAGTCAGCTTGTTCAGCGATTGAAAGGGCTGAGATAATTTCAGTGATTTCTCCGTTCATAACCTGCTCCAAACGGTGCAGTGTCAGGCCAATACGATGGTCTGTAACCCGGCTCTGCGGGAAGTTATACGTCCGAATGCGCTCACTACGGTCACCCGTACCTACTTTACTCTTCCGTTCACCAGCATACTTCGCTTCTTCTTCCTGCCGTTTCATATCAGAGATACGGGCACGAAGCACTTGCAGCGCTTTTTCTTTATTGGAGTTCTGTGACTTACCGTCCTGACAGGTAGCAACGATGCCTGTAGGTACATGGGTTACACGTACTGCAGACTTGGTCGTATTTACAGACTGTCCGCCTGCACCACTTGAACAGAAGGTATCCACGCGAATATCTTTATCATGGATCTCGATCTCAAAAGCCTCAGCTTCCGGCATCACGGACACCGTAGAAGTAGAGGTATGAATACGACCTCCGGATTCGGTCGCTGGGATACGTTGTACGCGATGCGCACCACTTTCGTATTTCAGCTTACTGTATGCACCACGGCCGTTAATAAGGAAGATTACCTCTTTGAATCCACCAAGATCACTCGCGTTAACATCCATTAACTCAACGCGCCATCCTTGTGCATCAGCATAACGAGTGTACATCCGGTAAAGATCTGAAGCGAACAATGCTGCTTCATCTCCACCCGCTGCACCACGAATTTCAACGATTACGTTCTTATCATCATTCGGGTCTTTAGGCAGCAGCAACACGCGGATTCTCTCTTCCAGCTCCACTTGACGTTTGGAAAGGTCATCAATTTCCATCTTGACCATTTCTTTCATCTCATCATCAAGCTTTTCGCCTTGCATCTGCTTAGCAGCTTCAAGCTCTTCCATTACGCTCTTATATTCAGTATACGCCTCAAATGCAGGCTGTAGGTCTGATTGTTCTTTGGAATAGTCCCTCAGTTTCTTACTGTCGTTTGCAACATCCGGATCACAAAGCAGTTCACTGAGCTTCTCATAGCGGTCCGCCAGGGATTGCAATCGGTCCAACAAGGGAATTCACCTCTCCTGATTCAATTTCAAATTCGCAAATATAACATCAAATTTGTACTGTCATAAAAATAGATATACGACTTTATATTATACCAAAGATATTGTGAAATGGCTACAGTTCCGTACGCACAATACCTTAATAAAAAGCTTATATTTTTAAAAAGGATCATCCCAGCAATAGAAACTCCCACTGCTCGAGATGACCCCTATATCATTCGTACACTTAAACCTTCTTAAACGTTAAAACGGAAATGCATTACGTCGCCGTCTTGCACCAAATATTCTTTACCTTCAAGACGCAGTTGACCACGTTCCTTCGCACCGTTCATGGAACCAGCTGCCACAAGATCCGCGTAAGCCACTACTTCAGCACGGATAAATCCCCGTTCGAAATCTGTATGAATCACACCGGCAGCTCCAGGTGCTTTGGTGCCGCGACGAATCGTCCACGCCCGAACTTCCTGAACGCCTGCTGTGAAATACGTATACAAGCCAAGCAGTTTATAAGCCGCTTTAATCAACCGGTTAAGCCCGGATTCTTCCAGTCCCAGCTCTTCCAGGAACATAGCTTTATCTTCACCTTCAAGCTCAGCAATTTCTGCTTCTACCTTAGCACTGATCGGAACAACTTCTGCACCTTCAGTAGCTGCAAAATCGCGAACTTGCTGTACATAAGGATTGTCCTCAGCACTTGCCACTTCATCTTCACTTACATTCGCCGCATACAGCACTGGCTTCAATGTTAACAAATGAAGATCACGGATAATAAGCTTCTCGTCATCAGACAATTCTATACTACGTGCAGGTTTATCTTCGTAGAGCACTTCTTTGACGCGTTCTAGCAGCTCAACTTCTTGAGCGTATTTCTTGTCGCCGCCTTTGATATTCTTACGGGAACGCTCAATCCGCTTCTCAATGCTCTCAATATCAGCAAGAATCAACTCCAGATTAATGGTCTGGATGTCGCTGATCGGATTTACCTTTCCATCAACGTGGGTAACGTTCTCATCTTCAAAACAACGAACCACATGCACGATAGCATCTACTTCACGGATATGGGCCAGGAACTTGTTGCCTAGTCCTTCTCCTTTACTGGCACCACGCACGAGACCAGCAATATCAACAAATTCAAAAGCAGTAGGTACGGTCTTGTTCGGCTGTACCAGCTCAGTCAGTTTATCAAGACGTTCGTCTGGAACTTCAACAACACCAACGTTAGGGTCAATGGTACAAAAAGGGTAGTTAGCGGATTCTGCTCCCGCTTGCGTTATCGCATTAAACAATGTGGATTTTCCTACGTTAGGAAGACCGACGATTCCAGCTTTCAAAGCCATTTATATGACAACTCCTATTTTCAGCTAAATTGATCATCCGAATAAGCTATACGATCTAAACCATTATATATTAGAACATATTCGCCAGCAACACCGGATGTCAAGCAGATGTGTCCGAACGCGCAAGCTCTAATACCTTTTTTATCGCCGGCTGGTCCAGTAATGGCTTAGATTTATCCGGATCAACCTCCACATCAGGCACAGTCTTTACCTCTTCATTACAACTTCCATCAGAATTCAGACCCATTTCAAAGGAAAACCTGAAGAGATAACCGCTATTAGGCAATGCAACAACAAGCGGATCGATCCCTAGTCCATCCCCACCTGTCCTGCCGCCTACAACCGTTGCAAACCCGGTGCCTTTTACAAAGGCTGCAAGACCTTCCGATGATGAATACACAGAGCTATCTACCAGCAAATAGATTTTCCCTTTAAATCCAACAGATTTATTAGGGGTTACTACATCATTTGTTTTTCTATATGTCTTAAACATCTTTAAAGCTTCGGTTGGCAGCTTGGGCAGTTGCTCATCTTTGATGCCAGCAATAGGTTGTTGCCCCTTTGTAATCTGACGTGCTTGCATAAAGGTCTCCGCATATTTGCCTCTTGTATAAAGTAAGTATGTATTGTATTCGATAGGTTTATTGATCAACATAGGGACAAGATGAATTCTCCAATAATTACTGTTTCCTCCCCCATTTCCGCGGATATCTAATATTAATGTCTTATAGTCCTTTACCTCTATTAAAAAATCATGGATCTCGGAGCTGTCCATCTCCATGAGACTCCCGTCAAAGCTTTGCATGCCGAGATAAGCGATTCGATCGGGCTCTATAATGACTTTTTTTACATTCCCAGAAGTCTTTTTTGTTACATCTCCTACTCCATCTCCACCATTATGCATATCGTTATTGATATCATTAGAGCTTTGCTGCTCCGCTAAAGGTTTCTGGTTGTAACGGGCCAATACGTTAGGCTGCTGAAACACGTTGACCCAAGGCTCAAAACCAAAACCTAACTGAGCATACGTATGTAGATACCAGGGGTATTCTTCCTTGGATATAAAATTTGTATGCCCATTGTTTAATCTGCTAAGGACAAATCTCATACGTTTCAAAAACTCATCATCCGATTTCACGGCTGCTATTTTATTGCGGTATTCCTCTTTTTTAGCAAGCCAATCCTCTCCATTGAGACGTTTATTCACCTCTAAGAAAGGATAGTTCTCCTCAATAATCTTCCACATATAATCAAAATCCTCTAGCCTTTGTTCTACCGTCAATGAAGGCAAAGCTATTTCTGATTGTTCTTCAACTACAGCTGAAGAGGCTAGCGGTGCAACCGGACTTGCCTGGACTTGCTCAGACTCAGATTTCTTCTTTCCTGGTAAATCGCCACTTTTGCAGCTAACCAGTAATAGTAATACTACTGCAGAAACAACCACCCACGATACAGTCCTTGGCCTCACCTTAATCCCCCCTTTTCTCTCTTTATGACTTAATCCATTTTCAGGAATTTATTTTTTAATCATATTTTCCTAATCATCCTAAATCAAATATATTTATCACAATTATTTACATAATAATTCAGTAGAACAACAAAAAAGGACCTCTTTCGAGGTCCCCACACTTATGGACTATAGATCTTTAGACATCGTGATGTCAGTTACGATATATCCCATTTTTTTGTATAACTCAAATGCGCGATTGTTCTGGCCGAAGACGTGTAACCCGATTTTGGTAACATTCATCTCCCGGGCTTCTTCATCGAGTGCGATCATAGCCTGCTTGCCATAACCCTTACTCTGGAACGGTTCAAAAACATAAAAATCATAAATGAAAGCCTCGCGGCCGCCTCGGCCTTCACTTACGTTAAACCAGATATAACCAACCTGTTCATCACTGCTTATTTCTACTATAGAATATAGATAAGCACCATCTGTGTGCAGCCCTTTTGGCAAAGAGCGTGTTATGGCTTCCTCAGACAGCTTCATCGCGATCTCCGGATCCCAAGCACCGGCGCTGATCTTATCTTCCGCATAATCCCGGGTAGCTTGACCTAAGAAAAATTGAAAGGCCGACTCATCCATATGGACCAGTTTAATCATAATCTTACTCACTTCCTCGCTTCAATATTTACCATCCTATTTACGTATTAAACGGGAAGTACCACGTAAAGTTGCTAAATCTGGAGCGCCAATACCAAACATTGCTATTTTTAGCTCCAGCTCAACCTGTGCCAATGCAGCATCCAGCGCCTCTTCAGAATCGACAGCCGGCCCTAACAGATTGCGGCCAAAGCCTGCCAGATCAGCTCCAAGTGCCAGTGCTTTCGCTGCATCCACGCCATGTTTTAGTCCGCCGCTGCCAATCAAAGCGCCCTGCGGGGAAACTGCGCGCACCTCTGTGATACAATCAGCTGTTGGAGTACCCCAATCCGCGAAAGCCTCCGCCGCTGCCCGCCGTATAGGATCTACACTGCGGAACTTCTCCACCTGACTCCAGGATGTCCCGCCTGCACCCGCAACATCAATAAAAGCCGCACCTGCATTATAAAGACGTGCAGCTGCATCTCCATCAATGCCCCAGCCTACTTCTTTCACACCTACAGGGACTTCAAGTGCACGGCATACCTTCTCTATCTGGGATAGCAAAGAGGCAAAACCAGTGTTCCCTTCCGGTTGAAAGACCTCTTGCAGCCCATTCAGATGCAGTACAAGAAAATCAGCACCTGCGATATCCACAGCCCGGCGACATTCCTCAATCCCAAAACCATAGGACAGTTGTACAGCACCAATATTGGCGATAACCGGAATATCAGGTGCTTGATCCCGCACATAAAAGGTCGCCGTAAGCTCAGAACGCTCCACTGCCGCCCGGACCGAGCCTACACCCAGCGCCCAACCACGACGCTGTGCAGCTGTGGCCAACCGGGCGTTAATCGCTCCTGTAGCTGCGCTGCCACCTGTCATCGAGCTGATGAGCAGCGGTGTACGCAGCTTGCGATCCAAAAACGTAGTCTGCAATGATATATCGTCAAAATTCAGCTCTGGAAGAGCATTATGCTGAAATCTGTAATGTTCAAACCCTGTAGTCACACCGACGCCACCTACTTCTTCATTTAGGCAAAGGCGTACATGTTCAATTTTGCGTTCGCCTGTCTTCGATGTAGGCAATAAAGATCTTTTGTCAGAAGCCTCTACAGCCGGCAGGTCCTTGCCATGATCTGCGCCAGACTGCCTAGTCGCATCATATGGCACGGCCTCTTCTGGCGTATGATTCATGCTGCGTTCCTCCTATTCCCAAACTCGATTTATTATAACATATCCCTACAGATGAATTTACAATATGAGGTTAGCGATTACAATTCTCCGGTTTAGTAATCATTAATTTCATAAACTTCGTAATAATCGTTCAAACTCATTATAGCTAGCTGAATGTTATTTATTAATGTTAAGGATATTTGGGCTGCTTCATTTCGCTCCACTAGGTGTTAATAGGTTGGTAATACACCGGAGCATCACAATCCTAAGGAAGTGCTCTGCAATAATTTCAGGAGGAACTTCCATGAATTCAGATCGTCAGCAACCCGTTCACCCCCATAAACCTAAAGATATAAACTACGCTCCCGGTTTAACTACGAAGAAACGTTCCACTTCACGCCGCCGTACACGGGTGTTATGGGCTTTCGTCATTCTACTCCTTTGGTTAACCGGCGTAATGATTTATCAGACGCACAAACCTCTACCCAGCGGTATTTCCTTTGAAAGCCCCATATACAAAACAAATCATGTATCCTTCTGGCACGACTTAACCTATTCGGACGGTACAGCCACGGGCACTCAAGAAAGTCAGATTCTTTCGAGGATTCTACAAATTATCGAGGAGTCCGATGAATTTTTGGTGATTGACCTCTTTCTTTTCAATGATTATACCCATAAAGATCAGTCATTTCCTCCAGTCAGTCGAATGTTGACGGACAAGCTTATTTTACAAAAAACTACTTATCCTGAGATGGAGATCGTCTTCATTACGGATGAGGTTAATACCAATTACAATTCTGCACCTAATCATCTCCTGGAAGAGATGAAGGCTGCAGGGATTAAAGTGATTATGACTGATGTAAATGATCTACGCGATTCTACGCCTGCTTATTCTGCTGTCTGGCGTACCTTTATTCAATGGTTCGGACAGTCGGGCGAAGGCCGGATTCCGAATCTTATGGCCAGCGGCGGACCGGATATTACTGCTCGTTCTTATATGAAGCTACTCAATGTAAAAGCTAACCACCGTAAGGTGGTTGTTAGTGAGAATAGCGCTCTAATCTCCTCAGGAAATATCCATGATGCCAGCGCCTATCATTCCAATATCGCTCTGGAAGTACAAGGTCCAATTATTGCTGATATTCTCCAGACGGAACAGGCCGCGGTCAATCTTTCGGATGCAGGGCCATTGCTCACTTATGAGCCGGATTTCACCAAGGATAAGGACCAGCACTCTGAAGAATCTATGGAAGTCCGCTATTTAACGGAAGGAAAGGTATATAAATATGCAAGACAAGCCCTCCAATCTGCACAGGAGGGTGACACCATTTGGATGGGTATGTTCTACCTTGCCGATGATGCAATTCTCGATGAATTGGTAGAAGCTACCGAACGAGGGGCTACGGTAAGATTGATACTGGACCCCAATCAGAACGCCTTCGGCCGTGATAAAATCGGCATTCCTAACCGTCCAGTTGCCATGAACCTGAACAAGCGCACGAACGGAAAAATCTCTATTCGCTGGTACAACACGACCAAAGAACAATATCACTCGAAGCTGCTTTTCATTGCCAGACAGACTGGAAGTTCCATCATTCTTGGCGGTTCCACCAATTTCACGACACGCAATCTGGATGACTACAACCTGGAGAATAATCTGTGGGTATCTGTAAAACAAGATCAGCCTCTTTATGCCCAGATGGAAGCCTACTTCAATCGACTGTGGAATAACGAGGACCATGAGTATACCCTACCTTTTGAGGCTTATCAGGGCGAAGTGACCTGGTTCAAATATATCCTGTTCCGGTTGCAGACCACCTTGGGCTTAACTACTTTTTAAAGCAAAAACCACCGCAGATGAGGCACAACACCCTCTGCGGTGGTTTTTGGTTATAGTAACGGCGACATAAGTCGAGCAGCAGATTCCAGTATACGGATCACCATACGCTTATTCATAAATTCCTCATGCTCAATTAAGCTGGTAGATAATAAATCCCGCTCAAAATCAGCCACAATACGAGCAACACTCTCCGTCTGAATCAGTAATGCATTCACTTCAAAGTTAAGGTGGAAGCTGCGCATATCCATATTGGCCGTACCGATTGTTGCTATTTCACCATCGACGATAAGCAGCTTAGAGTGGATAAATCCCTTTTCATATTCATAAATCTTCACGCCAGCTTCCAGCAATGCCGGGAAATAAGAATGTGAAGCCAGAAAAGGAATCCATTTATCCGGCTTAGCCGGGAATAACAATCGCACATCTAAACCAGAAATAGCGGCTACACGCAGTGCAGTTAAGATGTCCTCATCAGGAATAAAATATGGACTGGCAATCCACACCGATTTCTCGGCAGAAGTGATCATGGAGAAGAAAATGTTTTTGAGCGCACGACGTTCGTTATCCGGTCCGCTAGCAATAATCTGTACGGCTCCATCACCTGTCATAAAGCGAAGTTGTGGAGTGAGGTAGTCTTGCTCCAGTATTTTTTCACCCGTAGTGTGCATCCAATCTTGCAGGAAAATAATTTGCATCGTCCGTACCGCTTCGCCTCTAACCAACATATGTGTGTCACGCCAAAATCCATAAGTCTTACTGCGGCTTAAATATTCATCGCCTACATTGAGACCACCCATGAATCCGACATCTCCGTCGATCACAACAATTTTACGGTGATTCCGGTAATTCACACGGCTGGAAAAAAAGGATGTTGAATTTCCGTAAGAAGCCACCTGAACTCCGGCGTCACTCATTTCCTTCAAAAAAGCTTTGGAAAGCTGAAAACTGCCAACGGCATCATACATAAATCTGACTGCAACACCGGCACGAGCTTTATCGATCAGAATTTGTTTAATGCGTGTTCCAATGTGGTCCGCCCGGAAGATGTAATACTCCATATGAATGTGATGCTTAGCTTGACGGAGCTCCAACAATAACGTACCAAACGTCTCTTCACCATTAGTGAGGATACGAGTTTCTGATGCAAAGGAAATAGGAGTACGTGCTAAAGTCTTGGATAACAGCAACAGTTTTTGGCGCGAGGGATCAAAGACTGACCAATCTTGGTGCGTACGTAAAGCGTCATTCTCAATTCTTTCGTAGGCCATAAGGTCTCTTTGTGCCTTTTTATCATATTTACGGCGTTTGAACACATTTTGCCCAAATAGAAAATAGAAGACCAGTCCCAGCACCGGGATCAACGCAAGCAATAAGATCCATGACATTGTTGTAGAAGGATTACGGTTCTCCATAAAAATAGCCAAGCTAATCGAAATAACTGTCAGAGTGGAGAAGATACTAATAATCGTTCCCGCAGTACTCCCAAAAATGCCGAAACCAAAATAATAAAATGCTATGAATGCCCCAATGATAATTATAGATTGAAGTCCTCTTCTCATACTCTACCTACCTTCTTATTCATACAAGCAACACGAAATTGACACATTTTATATATTACATGAAGAACCCTTTTCTTCCTAGCTAATTACTGTGCAAAAGTCTATTTACGACAAAACTGTAACCCTTCTATTCCGATATTTGTATTGCCTGGTTGGATGGAATATAATAATTTTGACCAACTAGTCAATTATAGAACCCAGTAGTCAGAAAGGAGGTTAATCCTTTAATGAATGATAAAACTATTGACAAGCAGGAACAAATTATTAAGATCGCCATGCAGTTATTCGCTGTGAAAGGCTCCTCGTCCACATCCATGCAAGAGATCGCTGAATTATGTGGGATTTCGAAGGGCAGTTTGTATCTGGTATTTAAATCAAAAGAAGAACTGGAGCGCAGTATCTTCCTTTATTGTTATCGGATGATTCGTGATCCCTTGTTACGTGAAGAACAGGAAACCCGACGAACACCACGTGAGAAGCTTAGGAATCAGATAGAAATTCTGCTAAGTCACGTGTACGAATTGCGCGAGTTCTTGCAGCGTCAAATTCAGGAGGTTGCGGGCAAAGGATTTGATACTGAAGTCCCGGACTGGCTGCGGAGAAACAACGCTTCCTTCTTAAGATGGTTCCAGGTGAAGATGGAGTTGCTCTATGGAAAAGACGTCGTTCCCTATACCGGAGATTTATGTATGATCGGACATGGTCTCATCAAGTCTTATATTGCGGTTATTTTTCGTAAGGATACGCAGGTACCCATTGCCGATATGGCAGATCATCTAATGAATCTAATGGATATGATTGTGTCTGGCTTACTCACTAGTAAACAGGTTCCACTAATCAACTCTGCTACTTTAGCGAACTGGATGGCGGAGAATGAGGAGAATAAACGAAAGAATCCATTACAGCTCATTAAAGAAATGAAGACTGTGGTCAGTAAATTAAATAGTATAGAATCCGAAGAAGCAGCCGATCTGCTGGAATCGCTCAATATTCTGGAAGGTGAAGTGCTTATACCTCACCCACGAAAAGCAATCATTCAGGGGATGCTGTCCAACCTCCAATCCTGCTCTGAGCTCACAGCAGAATTAGAAGAGCTGAGGAAGCTAATTGCCTCAATTCCGCACAATTCATGTGTATTTCGTTAATTGACTCTAAGAAGAGTTCGGTAGAGAGAAAGTCATGGATAGTGAGTATTATGAATTTTTATAATGGCGCCTTATTTCGTAAAGAAAAGGGCCGAGAGGAGCAGAAACGAAACTTATGAAAAGCTTAATTAATTTCTCGCTCAGGAACAAATTTGCCATTTGGCTTCTGACGATAATTATTGTGTTTGCCGGTTTATATAGCGGACTGACGATGAAGCAAGAAACCTTGCCTAATATTAGTATACCCTATCTTAGCGTAACAACCATTTATCCGGGGGCCGCACCAGAAGGCGTCGTTAATGATGTCAGCAAACCGTTGGAGCAAAAGCTCCGCAATGTGGATGGTGTAAAGACGATCACCTCCACTTCTCTGGAGAATGCCTCCAGTATCCAAATTGAATTCGATTACGGAACAAATCTGGATAATGCTACAGCAGCAGTGCGCGAATCGCTAAATGAGGTCTCATTGCCAGACAATGTGCAGAAGCCTTCCATTTCCCGTTTTAGCCTTAGCTCAATGCCTGTCGTTTCGCTCAGTCTTTCCAATGGAGATACCCAGGACCTTGAGGAATTGACACGTATTGCTGAGAACGATATTCGCCCAGCCCTAGAGGATGTTGAGGGTGTGGCTTCTATTCAAATCTCTGGTCAATACGTCAAAGAAGTATCACTTAAATTCAATCAAGATAAGCTCAGCCAATATGGACTGACTGAAGATACCGTTAAAGGTATCATTCAAGGCTCTTCCCTCCGTGTTCCACTAGGACTATTCGAGATGGACAAGGCTCAAAAAGCAGTTGTCGTGGACGGCAACATCACTACCGTTGAAGATCTTAAAAATGTGACCATACCGGTAATGCCAACTGGCGCTAACGCTGCAGGTGCTGCAGGTGCTGGAGCTACCGGCGCTGGTGCTGCTAACGGAGCTGCTGGTGCAGGTGCTGGAAATGCTGCTCCTGGCGGAGCTGCAAGTATGGGACTTCCAACCGTGAAGCTCGGAGAGTTGGCCACGATTGAGGTTGTGGGGAATTCCGAATCCATCTCCCGTACAAATGGTAAAGAATCGATCGGTATTCAGATTGTCAAAGCCAATGATGCCAACACTGTTGATGTTGTAAATGGCGTTAAAGACAAAACTGAAGAATTAAAAGCACAATATAAAGGCATTGACCTTACTGTTCTGCTTGACCAAGGTAAGCCCATTGAGGACTCCGTAAATACGATGTTGTCCAAAGCTGTGTTTGGTGCCTTATTCGCAGTAATTATCATTTTGGTGTTCCTGCGGAATATTCGTTCGACGATTATTTCTATCATCTCTATTCCATTATCCCTGCTGATTGCAGTGCTGTGTCTGCGGCAGATGGACATTACGCTTAATATGATGACACTTGGAGCGATGACGGTCGCGATCGGGCGGGTAGTCGATGACTCGATTGTAGTTATAGAGAACATATATCGACGGCTCTCCTTATCTGGTGAGAAACTGAAGGGCAGAGAATTAATCAGTGCAGCCACGCGTGAAATGTTCGTGCCTATCATGTCATCTACAATTGTAACCATCGCGGTGTTCTTACCACTTGCTTTGGTTAGTGGTATGGTTGGTGAGCTGTTCTTGCCTTTCGCTCTAACCATGGTCTTCGCCCTGCTCGCTTCATTAGTAGTTGCGATTACCCTAGTTCCTGCAATGGCTCACTCGTTGTTCCGTAATGGATTGAAAGGTAAAAAAACTCACAGCGAGAAACCAGACAAACTTTCTGCTGGTTATCAAAAGATTCTGAACTGGTGTCTTTCTCATAAACTCGTTACGTTTGGAGTTGCCGTTCTTCTCCTTGCGGGCAGCTTATTCTTAATCAAGCCTATTGGTGTAAGCTTCATGCCATCCCAAGAGGATAAAACTGTAATGCTTACTTATTCACCAAAGGCTGGACAACGGATTGAGGAAGTTCAAGAACAAGGTCTGAAAGCTGAAAAATACATTTTAGCGCAGAAGCATATAGACAAAATGCAATATTCCATCGGCGGTGGAAGCCCGATGGGTATGGGTGGATCCAGCAATTCAGGACTATTTTTCATCGTTTATGATAGTGATACTCGTGATTTCGAAGCTGTTAAAGAGAAGCTTATTGAAGGTTTGACCGCAGAAGAGCCAGATGGTGTATGGGGTGACATGTCCGCTCTGATGAGTGGAGGCATGGGTGGAAGCACTCTGACCGTGAATGTATTCGGAGATGAACTGGATCAGCTGAAGCCGGTCGCGGATGAGATTGCCTCAATCGTACAGGCTGACACCACTAATTTCAAAGACGCAGAAACAAGTCTCAAGGAAGCTTACGATCAATATACGATTGTAGCGGATCAACAGAAGCTTAGCTCCCTTGGACTTACAGCCGGACAAATTGCGATGAAGCTGAGTCCAGCAGGCACGCGTCCAGTGCTCACAGAAGTAGAATTGGACGGCAAGAACTACAAAGTCTATATCGAAACAGATAAAGAAACGTACAAGAGCATTAAAGAAATGGAAGAGGCTACTTTGACTTCGCCACTAGGCATTTCCGTGCCAATCGGGCAAGTCGCTAAAATTGAAAATGGCTCCTCACCTGACTCGATTACTCGTATGGACGGTAAAATGAAGGTAGATGTTACTGCCGAAATTATTTCGAGTGACGTGAATAGCGCTTCGAACAGCGTGAAAGAAAAAGTAGATGCTATGGAATTGCCTGATGGTGTAACTGTTACCTTCGGCGGTGTAACCGAGCAGATCAATGATACGTTTGGTCAATTAGGAATTGCTATGGCGGCCGCTATTGCCATCGTATACTTCGTGCTTGTGGTTACATTTGGCGGTGGATTAGCACCATTCGCTATCCTGTTCTCACTTCCTTTCACAGTGATTGGGGTACTCGTTGCCCTGCTGATCGCTGGGGAAACCTTAAACGTGTCCTCGCTCATGGGTGCGCTGATGTTGATTGGTATCGTAGTAACGAATGCGATTGTCCTCATCGACCGCGTTATTCATAAGGAAAAAGAAGGACTCACTACGCGTCAGGCCTTGCTTGAAGCAGGTGGCACACGTTTACGTCCAATCCTGATGACTGCCCTTGCAACGATTGGTGCATTGCTGCCATTGGTTACTGGACTTGAAAATAGTGCAGGAATTATCTCTAAGGGGCTCGGCGTGACCGTAATCGGTGGTTTGGTCAGTTCCACGCTGCTGACACTTGTAGTAGTGCCAGTCGTGTATGAATTCCTGATGAAATTCCGCAGCAAAAAGGTAATTGATTAGAACACCTGATGTGACCAAGTAAATTAGATTTAAACAAGAGGCTGTCTCCAAAGTAGTGAATTCTACTTATGAGGCAGCTTCTTTTTTTTAGTAAAAGACTGCACAGCGGATTCCTACTTTGGCCAATAGACTGTGTGCTGTGCCAATGTTCAACGTCATTAGGTTGGGTGGTGAGTGGAGAGAGTTGAGCGGTGAAAAATACGTGATGTGTGATAGCTGATGTACTGTGGGTGCTGGATGATATGCAATTTATGGTGGGGGGTTTGCGATATGCGGTATTTGTGGCGACAGGCGGTGGAGCATTTGCAGCATTGTGGTGGCAGACGATGTACCGTGAGCGCTGGATGATATACGAAGAGCGGTGGACGATGTGCGATTTATGGTGGGGTTCGCGGCATACAGCGGGTGATCTGCGTGGGTCGTTTGGACGGCGTACATTTGTGTTTACTGCGTTCTGTGTTTGGGCGATGTGCGGAGTGGATCTTAAACTAATTAGGGAAAAATTCCCTGAAAAAAGCCGATATTTTCTCTAAATGAACGAAATTAGGGATTTCCTCCCTGATAATAAGGGGATTTCTTTAATTACCACCGAATCAGCTATATTTTAGGGAGGTTTTCCCTAATTATTAGTCTGATGACTGAAAATCCCAGAATTTCAGGGAGAAATTCCCCAATTAGTCTATCGGTGCTTCAGTTGGGCAACAATAAGACGCTTCGGTTGGTACTTCAATTACTACTTCAGTTGGTGTGTCAGCCTCTACTTCTATCGGAGTTTAACTAGATCATCACTAGGATGCTTCACATGGTACTTCTATTTGTGCTTCTACAGAGCTTCTATTAAAGCTTCATATCTACTTGAATAGCACGCAAAAGCCCGACCTATCAATTAGGTCGGGCTTTCTAATATTAAATGCTTGTAGCCGCACTGCTCTCCAATGAAGCTCTCCAGGAACGAAGCATTTGCAGATCAAGTGGCAGAAACTCCTCAAGCATATGAGAGAGGCCTAGATATAGCGGACTATCTGTTGCTGCATTTAGTTTCTGACAGAACTGCGGTGTCCATTGAAGTAGATGCTTTTCCAAAAAGGACTCCTGAATATCAAGCAGCTCCATAGCACTTCTTATTGAAAAGCTATTGTAAAGCATACGCTCATGCATGACTGCCATAAATTCGAGCTCAATAGCAATATGATCATCGGCTTCACCATTACACTTATTGAATACAATTCCAGCGGAGGTGTACACATCCGCAAGCACGTTGCAGAAATCCTCCGAACGACCTAAAATCGCTGCTTCGCGCAATTTAAAAGAACTAACGGACTGCTCTTGCATAAGCCGTTTATATTCTTTGCTCTCTTTCTCGCATATCATTGGCAGCTTGTTCGGTTCCTGACTCAAATAGCGCTTCAGCTCCCGACCGCCTTCTGTCATCTCTGCCGCTACACTCATCTGGCGATGGCGGCTCCATTGAGCCACTAGAGAGAGTGATGGTTTTCTACCCAAAAAATCCACTAAAAGCTGATATATTAATCCCCGACTTTCCAACCAACGGCTAAAAGCCTCCGGAACGGTGAGCGATGGAACAGTATGTGTACTCATTTTGCAAATCCTCCTCAATGGTTTCCCGGTCACTCTCCGTCACACACATTACCGACGTGCGGTTTCCGGTATCCTATCTGTTTTCGCAAAAGTGAACGTTAAAACTAATCCGCACCTAGATTATATCGGAAATTAAAAGCGCTTTCCGTGAGCATTCTATGTCTAAAAACTTTATTTGTCGTACTTTTGTCACACTTTTCGTTATTCAATATGCGTTATCTTCTTATCTAGTTTGTCCAGTTTTATGTAATGAAACCCTGTCGTCCAGAACTTTGCTCATTGACGTGAATCCAAGCAATCTTTAAAATTCTAAACAAGTATAAACATCTTCGCGTTCTATCCTGTTAGTGACGTTAGGCGTTTATACGAGAAAATTTAAGAGCAATTTATCAGCCAGATTTAAAGGAAGGGAGCAACGCCATGGAGCCGCTGACGGACCCTTTTGGACGTTTACACGATTACATCCGCATTTCGGTTACCGACCGCTGCAACCTGCGTTGCATCTATTGTATGCCAGCGGAAGGGATGCAATTCCAACCGCAGGACGAGATTCTAAGTTACGAGGAAATTACCGCAGTCGTTAAGTCGCTAGCCCCTCTTGGATTACGTAAAGTACGACTAACTGGCGGAGAACCTCTTGTCCGCAAAGATCTGGAAAAGCTTGTTGCGATGATATCCGCGATTCCAGGTATAGAAGATATTTCGCTGACTACAAATGGTTTAATGCTTCCAGCCAAAGCCGCGCTGTTAAAAGAGGCTGGTCTGTCACGGGTAAACATCAGCCTAGACTCTTTACGGCAGGATCGATTTTCTATGATTACTCGTGGCGGTGAAGTCGCCAAGGTATTAAAGGGGATCGAGGCCGCACAAGCCGCCGGACTTCAACCGATAAAGCTTAACGTTGTATTGATGAAAGGAATTAATGACGACGAAATCAAAGACTTCATCTCCCTTACGCTGGAGAGTCCTCTAAATGTACGCTTTATAGAATACATGCCGATTGGCAGTGCTACTGATGCTTGGCGCCAAACTTATCTGCCTCTGGAAAGGGTTGTAGAAGCTTGTACTGAGGCTGGTTGGGAAACGGAAGCAGCAGAAATGCCCTCCGGGAATGGCCCTTCCCAGAATCGGCGGGTTGTTGGAGCCCCTGGTACATTCGGCCTGATTCATCCGGTGAGCGATCACTTCTGCGATAATTGCAACCGCCTGAGACTTACCGCAGATGGGCACATCAAAGCTTGCCTGTATTGGGCAGATGAATACAATGTCCGTCCTTTAATAAGCGATCCTGCTGCTGTGCAGGCCTTATTCCGGAAAGCGCTGGGCAACAAACCTCATAACCATGAAATGGCCTTAGCTCTGGAGAAAAAAGCACAAAGCCACACGCCGACAGCTCGGCGCATGTCTCAAATTGGTGGATAAACGTCCATCCCGGTATTATAGTTCCTCTTTTAATTTCATAAATACAAAAAACGCCGCTTTCCCACTGAACAATCTGGGAAAGCGGCGTTTGGTTTAAAGCTTAGCGATGAACTATTCAATCACTATTAGAGAGACAGAGCTTCGAGCAGCTTATAAATAGTCGCTCCTGCCTCGGCTCTTGTGGCATTATTCTCAGGACGGAAGGTGTTATCCTCGAATCCACCCAGAATACCAGCTTCAGCTGTTTTTCACATACAGCAAGTTTATTTCTTTCGTACTCGCAAGCTCACCTTAAAGGCGGTTCCTTCCCCCGGACGACTATGTACAGTTACCTTACCTTCATGCAGCTCAACGATTTTTTTAACCAGTGACAGACCCAGTCCACTACCGCCACCACTTGCGGTTCTAGCTTTATCTGCCTTATAGAAACGCTCGAAGATCCGAGGCAGATCTTCCTCCGAGATGCCAATCCCGCTATCTTGAATCTCCACCTCTACCTGCTCATCCACCATGCGAAGGCTAATATGGATGTAACCGTTCTGCGGAGTAAACTTGATGCTGTTATGCAGTAGATTGGTCCAGACCTGGCTCATTAAATCTTTTACAGCAGATACATTCACTTCTTCCAGTTCAGCCTCTACCTCTATATTTTTCTCCAACCACTGTGGTTCAGAAGCCAGAATCGTATCTCTAAGCTGCTTATCCAGGCGGTAAATCTGATTTTCAAACGGAAAATTGCCCGATTCAAGCGCGGACAGCTTCAATAAATTATCACTGAGCCCAGATACACGGGTACTCTCAGCCACGATAATATTAAGGTAGTGCCTCCTGCTCTTCACACTCAAAGTTTCATCCTGCAGCGCAAGAGCAAACCCCCGAATAGAGGTTAGCGGAGATTGAATTTCATGCGATACATTAGAGATAAAGTCTTGACGCATGGTCTCCATCTGACTCAGTTCGCTGGCCATTACGTTGATGCTCTCTACAATCTCACCAAAATCACCATAGTCCTTAGTATTATCGAGTACCACATTGAAATCACCCTTAGCAATACGCCCTAAACCTTCGATAATTGATTTATAAAAAACACGTTCCCAGCCCCGGAATAACTTGGAGGTTACCAATGCCATCATGAACAAAATCACAATTCCGACCATCACGCCGATTAACTGGGTCAAATACTCCGAAGAGGGGCGTCCAACCCTGCCATATATCCAGTTCATTAAGAAATAAGCTGCACTCCAGCTAATCCCAACGCCACCGAAGTAAATAAAAGTCATCCCAATCCGCTTAAGAAGCTCCTTAAACCGGTTCATGCCTCTGCCTCCAGCCGATAGCCTAATCCGCGGATGGTACGAATAACAAACCCGTATTTATCTGGAGCGAACCGTTCGCGTAAACGGTTGATATGCACATCGAGCGTCCGCTCATTCCCTTCAAAATCATAACCCCATATCTCTTCGATCAGCCTGTCTCTAGTCAATGTCTGCCCCGGATAGCTGCCCAGCTTAAACAACAGCTCAAATTCCTTAAGCGGCAAGGTGACTTCTCCATACTCTGAGGATACCTCGTAGGTTTTACGATTCATTCGCAGCCGGCCGATCCCCACACTTTGTGCAGCAGAGATTTGGTAACGTTTGAGCAGCGCCTTTACTCGCGCAATAAGCACCACTGGCTCAAAGGGTTTGACGAGATAGTCATCACTTCCCAGTTCAAAGCCCTTCACAATTTGGGAGGTCTCACCCTTAGCCGTCAGCATCAATATCGGAAAATCATAAGTTTGGCGCATCTTCCGGCACAGCTCCCAGCCATCCAAATTGGGCATCATCACATCAATAATGGCTAAGTCTATGTTATGGCTCTCCAGAATCTGAAGAGCCTCCAGTCCATCAGAAGCTCCATAGATGTCATCCATCCCCTCAGCTCTCAGAAATACTTCTACCAATTCGCGGATGTGCGGATCGTCGTCCGCTACTAGTATTTTTGTCATGTATCACTGGAGCCTCCTCTTTATTGTCTTGAATCTCAAGGTTATTCATCTGCAGCTGCTGGGTGGCAAATTCACGATACAGCTCATGGTTTTCCAGCAGTTCTTCATGTCTTCCCATCCCGGTAATCTGGCCCTTTTCCATAAAAATAATCTGCTCAGCATTTACAACAGTAGCCAAACGGTGCGCAATTACAATCGTAGTCCGGCCCTTCATCAAATTGGACAGTGCTTTCTGTACTACGGCCTCTGATTGGCTATCCAGACTGGAGGTAGCCTCATCAAGCATAAGAATCTTTGGATTCCGCAGCAGCGCTCTAGCAATAGCAATCCGTTGCCGCTGTCCACCTGAGAGCTTCACACCTCTCTCACCAACATCCGTATTATATCCTTCAGGAAGCTCATCGATAAAGCCATCTGCATAAGCCATTGCTGCTGCTGCACGCATCTCCTCCATGCTAACGTCGCGATCCAATCCATAGGTTAAATTCTCAGCAATCGTACCTGCCAATAATGGGCTTTCCTGTGAGACATACCCGATCAGTTTCCGCCATGAGCGTAAAGAGAAGGTTGACACTGGTTTATCACCTAACTTAACCATACCTTTCTGAGGCTCATAGAATCGTTCGAGCAGTGAAAATAATGTAGTCTTGCCGCCCCCGCTCGGTCCAACAATAGCCGTCACCTGACCCGGAAGCATCCGAAAGCTTACATCGGTTAGCACATTCTCACCATTTTTATATCCAAAGCTTAGATTTTCTACCGAGATAGGACCTTCTGCACCGTTCGCCTCTTCCTGGCCCTCATATACCTCCTCTTCTGCTGCCAGGGTTTCAATAATGCGCTCTGATGCCCCTTTAGCCTTCTGAATCTGTGTAAAGAACGTGGTCAATTGAGTAAGCGGCATAATAATCTGAATGAGATACAGGATAAAGGCTACCAGCTCTCCAGCTGTCAAAGCCCCGGAAGATACCTGCATTCCGCCATAACCGATAATGACCACAAGTAACATCATAAAAACAAAAGAGACAAGTGGACTGATCATAGCGCTGATTTTGCCTTCACGAATACCAAAGGAGAGCAGGTTCATAATTCCGGTTTTGCCTGCTTCGTACTCTTTTTTCTCTGCACCCGAGGATTTGACCAGACGGATTTCTGACAATACACCACTAAGTGTCGCGGTAAAAGAGGCTGTTTCGTCCTGCATGCCTTTGGAGATTTTGTACATCTGCCGTCCAAGCGGCACCAGAATCAACGCAGATAGTGGAAGAACGGTGAATAGAACAAGCGTCATTTTCCAATTTAAAAATAACAGCACAGCAATGGAGCCCACAATGGAGATCACTCCGGTAAATAAGCTGGCCAGATGTTCAGAAATCAGCGTTTTGATGATCCCTGTATCATTCGTCATCCGGCTGACGCTTTCTCCTGTTCGATTATCATTGTAATAAGCTACTGGCAATACTAAAAATTTACGCCATAACCGGTCACGTAGACCTGCAACCATCTTCTGGCCCACGTAATTCAGCAGATAGATGGAAATTCCCCCGGCGATCGTCTGCGCGATAAAAGCACCCGCTATACCCGCAATTTGCAGCTTGCTGACGGAGGCCAAAGAAAAGCCATCCACCAGATTTTTGGTGAACATTGGGATCACCAGACTAACCAATGTCGAGATCATGCTTAGTGCAATGGCTATTGCCAATAAGCCGTATGAAGGCTTGGTCTCTTTTAATAATGTGAGGAATGGCTTCAGCGCCGTTTTCCCCTTAGCTTCGGATTTTCTCATGCAAAAACTCCCCTTTTCTTGGTGACTCTGCGAGAAGAGTGTATCATCTCTGTTTCGCTTAACCCCATCCTAGCCCTGAATTGTAAACTGAAGTTAAACCCGTTGATCCGCTTTTGTACGACGTAGATAGGGTAATCCTCAGGCATATTCCTAGTAAGGAGGAGCGATCTCTTAACATTTCTGCCACCTGCAAACTTGTTATATGCGTTTTTTGTCACTTAGCGGATCAAATTTAAATAAACGTTAAAAAAATGTAAAAAAGTAAAAAAGGAAGTTTGTATCCCTTTTCAACACGTGTTACAGTGATAGAAGGGCCTAATATTGGTCAGTATATCCATGCAAGACATCTAGTGGGAAAGGAGTGACGCATTTGCGGAAAGGCGTTAACTATCCATCTTCTTTCACGTCTTTAAAATGGTTCAATTTTTTTGTATACGGAACCATGGTCCTCTTCTCCAGCTTCTTTCAACTATACCTGCTGGATGTAGGGATGAACAAATTAGAGATCGGTGCCGTATTCTCTATGGGTGCGCTAGTATCCATCTTTGCAAATCCATTCTGGGCGATCTGGACTGACCGATACCAGAATATCCGGCGAATCGTTTTGCTTATGTTAATCGGAACATTAGTGTTATCCCAGCTTATGTTTCGGGCAAATACATATGAGATGATCTACATCTCCATTCTTTTGTTCTATTTCTTCCAAGGACCGTTATTTGCTCAGAGCAATACGATGATTCTCAGCTATATTGACGGAACTAACTATCGCTTCCGTTCTTTTCGGCTTTGGGGTTCATTGGGGTGGGCACTAATTGCAATTGCCGCCGGATTGGTCCTAGATTGGGCTGGTGTATCTATCTTGTCCTATCTGTTTGCAGGCTTACTATGTGCATCAATGTTATCCATTCTTGCATTACCGAAACTTAACCATACCATTGGCATGGCTCCTATGCCGTATAGAGGCTTCAGCAAACTAATTTATAATCCCTTTTTCTTGTGTTTCATATTGTTTGGTATCCTAGTTTCCATACCGAACACCATGAACACCACATTCATGTCTTTGTATATTACGGACCTAGGCGGCTCCAAGGGAATGATTGGTCTCGCAGTATTCCTCTCCTCTATTTTGGAAGTGGGTGTATTTGTTCTCTGCGACCGATTCCTTAAACGTAAAATATCTGTTCTGCTCGGCTGGCTTGCGCTGGTTAGCGCTTTATTCGTACTACGATGGTGGTTCATGGCGGACGCGACTACAGCCCTCCAAGTAGTGCTCATTCAAATTTTACACTGCATAACATTTGGTGGTTTCTTCTATGTAGGCACTCAACTGACCATGCTTCTTATTCCAAGACCTTACCGTGCTTCAGGACAAGCGCTCTACACACTGACTTGGAGCGGTATAGCCGGTATTGTTGGAGGAGTTCTCGGCGGGTGGATGTATCAGAATCTAGGGGCACAGAGCATGTATCAAGCGGGTGTCTTCTTGACACTGTTTGGAACGCTAGGCTTTACCTTCATGTGGCTCTTTGTAAACCGCGGAGGCTACCGGCCCCCTACAGAGGATGAGGAAGAACTCTCTCACATCGAAATATTATAAGCGAAAATATAAAAAACAGGCTCAAACGTACCTAAACGGGACGTTTGAGCCTGTTTTATTATAAAGAACCTGAACGAATCAAGTGTTAGCCTTGTTTTGGAGGCTGAAATGAACTCTTCAGTGAAACGATAAGATTGAATACGAGATGCCCAGGCGCCGAATATTTGCTATCTACATTAAAATAGCCATGACGGAAGAACTGGAATTTATCCTGAGCCACACTGTCCTTAAGTGCGGGTTCCACAAAACCTTGTAAGATTTCAATGGATTTAGGATTAAGCTGATCCAAGAAGCTAGGCTCGGCTTTCTCTACCGTGGAATCCAGACCTTCAACTTCTGCAGCTTCATCTACTTCTTCAGCAGAAATCAGTGGCTCGTATAAACGGAATTCTGCAGGCACAGCTTGACTAGCTTCTACCCAGTGCAGAGTACCTTTTACCTTGCGGCCTGTAAATCCACTGCCACTCTTTGTTTCCGGATCATACGTACAATGCAGTTCAACAACCTCGCCATTCTCATCTTTAATGACTTCATTACATTTGATGAAATAAGCATGCTTCAGGCGTACTTCATTGCCGGGGAACAAGCGGAAATATTTATTGGGCGGATTCTCCATGAAGTCGTCGCGCTCAACATAGATCTCACGAGAGAACGGAATTTGGCGTACGCCCATTTCTTCATTCTCTGTATTATTTTCCGCTTCAAGCCATTCTGTTTGGCCTTCCGGATAATTGGTGATAACAACCTTAAGCGGACGAAGTATAGCCATAGTGCGAGGCACAGTTAACTTAAGGTCTTCCCGGATAAAGTGCTCCAGCATTTGCAGGTCCACTAGACCCTGACTCTTGGAGATCCCTGCTTCGTACACGAATTTACGAATCGCTTCCGGCGTATATCCTCTGCGGCGCAGGCCGGAGATCGTTGGCATCCGCGGATCGTCCCAGCCATCCACATGTTTTTCGTCTACCAGCAGCTTCAGCTTACGTTTACTAGTCATGGTTTGAGCGAGATTCAGACGGCCGAATTCATATTGATGCGGAACTGAAGGCATCTCACATTCCGCTACGACCCAATCATAAAATGGGCGTTGATCTTCAAACTCAAGCGAACAAAGGGAGTGAGTTACTCCTTCAATAGCGTCCTCAAGTGGATGAGCGAACGTATACATCGGATAGATGCACCATTTATCCCCTGTATTATGGTGATGCGCATGAGTAATCCGATAGATGACAGGATCACGCAGATTAATATTTGGTGATGCCATATCGATCTTGGCACGAAGAACCTTCTCACCATCTTTGAATTCCCCTGCCCGCATACGGCGGAACAGATCCAAATTCTCTTCGATGCTGCGCTCACGATGTGGACTGTTCTGTCCTGGCTCTGTCAGCGTTCCCCGCAATTGGCGAATTTCATCCGCGCTGAGGTCATCTACATAAGCTTTACCTTTAGTAATTAATAATTCGGCACGTTTGTACATTTCCTCAAAATAATCCGATGCAAAACGCAGCTCTTCCCATTCATAACCCAGCCACTTTACATCTTCCTGAATGGAGTTCACATATTCCGTATCTTCTTTGGCAGGATTCGTGTCGTCAAATCTTAGGTTAGTCTTGCCACCGAACTCGTCCGCCAGTGTAAAGTTAATCCAAATCGCCTTGGCATGTCCGATATGTAAGTAACCGTTCGGCTCCGGCGGAAAGCGTGTGACAACTTCTTTTACTTTACCCGTACGGAGGTCTTCGGTAATAACATTTTTAATAAAATTGGAGGGGGTAGTACGGTTCTCCACAGCTATCAACCTTTCGTTCTGTAGTGTTACACTACTTCTTGTATAAACATGTTTCCTACTAATATACCCGTTAACTGTAGATTGTTCAATAAAAGGGGGCACATGGCCTGGATCAATTTTTAGCATCTTTAGACCTTTTGACTTCTCTGCGGGCGATAGAGTAGCATGATAATCATAAGAAAAAATCCATAATCATACATAAGGCCTTGTGCCGAAAAGGAGGCAACTGCTTGTTTAATTATGTCATCGACGAAGAGCTTATCTTAAAGCCACTCATGCCTGAGCATGCTAGGCACATATTCGCGTTAGTGGAGCGCTCGCGGGAACGACTTAGGCAATGGCTTCCTTGGGTTGATGCCGTTACGGAACAGGATCACACCCTTAATTTCATTAAAAATGCTATAAAACAAGGCACCGACAATGGCGCCTTCACTGCTGGACTTTGGGTCCGCGGCGAGCTCGCCGGCGTCATTGGGTATCACCAGATTGACTGGCATAACCGTTCCGTAGGGATTGGTTATTGGCTTGGTGATGGCTATGAAGGCAAAGGTTATATGACCAGTGCCTGCCGAGTTCTAGTAGACTACGCACTGCTGGAAATGGAGCTGCAGCGGGTAGAAATTCGCTGCGCGACCGCCAACGTAACTAGCCGGGCAATTCCTGAACGGCTTGGTTTTGTGCTCGAAGGTGTGATCAGACAGGCAGAAAAGCTGCCCGATGGCTACGTGAATCACGCCGTATATGGTTTATTGCGTAGTGAGTGGCAGCTGCTCGGCTAAGTTACGTAAGCAAAGTTAAACAAACACACAAGCAGAAATAAACCTGGCTGGCATACGCCCCCAGGTTTATTTTATTGAGCAGACCAAGACTAGATCTCTGGCATACCCAGCTGTTTTCGAAACTTATTCCGCACTACGGCTGAGAGGGCTTCCAGCTCCACAAGCTCTGCCAGAGCAGCTTCCTCTTGCAGCCCAACACGCATTAAATGCAGTACATGCGCCACAGACGCATTGCTGTCTCCATTTTCTTTTTTGACAATTGCATCGCCGGTTGAAATCATTCCTTCACGAAGTACACGCAAGTAAAACCCGCTATACCCTGTATCCAGAACTTGAGCCGGGAGATCTGCGGGTCCATGCTTTTGTGAGATTTTGAAGCAAGGGTATCGTGGCTGGCTGACCTGAAGCAAAGTGGTGCCTATTTCATATACATCGCCAATACACACCTCTGTCTCCAGCAGACCCGTCGTGGTGATATTTTCTCCAAAAGCCGAGTACTCCAGTTTCTTTCCAAGCTGCTGTTCCCAATAAGAATAATGCTCAATGGGATAGGCGCATACCGCCTTGTCAGGACCACCATGATGTTTAAGATCTGCCTGACCATCTCCAACAAATCCATTGGTATGCAGCCGAACCGATCCTTCTACTGGCGTTTTATAAATTCCGGTCTCCAAAGGTTTCCCCCGATAATCCACCGTCACCGGCCGACCGACATTAAGCGAGATGATCTCCATATCCATTTCCTCCTGTCAGCATGCAGCTCATAAATATCTCATCCACATAACGGCCGCCAAGATAAAACTCCTCCCGCAGACGCCCCTCTTCCACAAAACCGCATTCCCGGTAAAAAGAAATCGCTGATTCATTACAGGATAATACACGCAGGCGAAGCTTACGAATAGCATGCGCCGCAGCATGTTCCTTAATGGCTTCCATGAGCTGCCGGCCGACGCCTAAACGTTGATAGTTCGGATGAACAGCAATATTAACCTCGCACACATGCCGGTTGCTCTCCATTCTACTAGGGCAGCCAAACCCGACATATCCACATAGCTTGTCATCTTGCAGTGCTACGAGCTGAGAGCCCGGGGGAGCATTCAGCAAGAAATCCTCTTGTGAGCGCCACAACATAGGTCCCGGACTAGTGTCCTCTGTCCAAATCAGATGGTCCAGATCAATCAGTTCTCGCACGTCTTTAATCTCTGATGGTCTAATAGTTAACCTTGCCTTGTTGATTTGTTTCATAAGATGTACACCCCTTGCCTTGCACCTCTATAGAATTCACAGCAGATGTTGGAATCCACTATGTATAGTTATCCTACGGACCGCTCTAATGAATGGCCTTTACGATTGAATAAAGCATGGATGACGAAAAATCCTACAGACAGCAGCGCCATCGCACAGGCCAGCCAGGCTGTTGGTGCCAAACCACCGCTATCATAAAGTCTGCCCATGAAGTAAGGGCCAATGACTCTCCCGACCGCACCAATCCCTCCGCTTAGTCCCAAATAAAATGGTGCGCTGCGCCCCACATGATCCGAGACAAAGGATGGCATCGCTGGAGAAATCAGCATTTCTCCCAGTGTAGCAAGCACCATTCCGAGCACTAAACCAGGATAATTAGGCATCCACAAAAGAAACGCATAGCCACCCAAATAAAACAAGGCACTTGCAGTCATTTGCGCCGTTGAGGTAGACGCGAACCAGCGCTTAATCATCGTTACCAATGGCTGCGCTGCAAAAATCAAAATACCGTTCAGTGTCCAGAGAAAACCATAAGTTTTCTTAGGCCAGCCCTCTGAAATAATGAACGGAGATACCCCTGTATTCCAGATAGAGTTACCGAGAAGCAGGAACAAAGAACCGATCCCCATATAAAGATAAATACGAGTATGCCCCATTAGCTTCCACGTGGATTGTTTCTCTGGTTCATTCTTCTGATGCCCCATTACCTCATGCGCAGGTTCTCCACCGATTTTCTTCAGATATACAAAAAAGAAACCCGCAAATACAGCCGAGGTTACACCATTCATCACAAAGCTTAGCATATAAGAAATATCGGCCAAAAAACCACTTAATGCCGTACCCAGTGCTACACCAATATTATTGGCGACATAAATAACATTAAACAGCTCACCACGCTGCTTCGTGAAACGAAAGCCGATAAATGCCTGAATGGCAGGTAATGATAAGGAATTAAATAATCCTACCAGTCCCATTGCAACCATAAATAACGTCCAGTTGTTACTAGCTGCCGGCAAGGTGAACAGTGCCAAAGCATTCATGGCGAGCGCTCCGACAATCAGCCGGTTAACGCCTACCTTATGATAGAGTGAGCCCCCGAGTAGTTGACCCACGATCCCACCAACCGATTGAATAAGAATCACCAGTCCAGCATCTGACATGCTGCGTCCAAGCTCATCAAATACATACATCGTAACGAGCGGCCACATCAGCGCACTACCTGTTGCATTAATTAGGCTGGCAATTAGAAATATTTTCACTTCTTTTGGATATGCCTGTAAAAACTTCATAAGTAGTGTACATCCCCTGTTATATATGTGTCATTAATTCATCCAGTATTATCCCAAAACAGGGTTATGAGCAAGCATACACATTGACGTTTTATCGCGATAAAGTACGCATGAAATCTAGAGAATAAAACGCACATATCGCATGAAATATCCCGTCTCCCTTGGGGTTCACGTCCGCAGTCCTCCCTAGCTCTAATATCTATTCTTATTTTAAAGCTGTGGCTGTCGTCCGTAAAGCAAACTAAACAAGAAGAAACTGATTCGCTTTTAGAAAGACGGGGTAATAGAGCCTAGAAACACTCCCCCTTCAAAATTCGCCGTGATCCGATTTCGTTCCCCCGAGCGCGGATATATCACGGCGGATTTTTTTGTGTCTACATAACAAAAAGCACCCCTTAAACATTAACGCCACCAATAAGGCAGACCTTGAATGTTCTATGGAGTGCTCTATAAGACGAGCTTAAGCGTGTTTTTTGACACTGCTGCCGGACATGCTATCTACGGATTGAATAGCCGTAGGTGCTTTACGCAAGTATGCCATCCAATAGGCAGCTGCGACAAATATTGCTCCACCCGTTAAATTGCCGAGCCAGACGGGAACAAAGTTAGTGAAGTATTGCCCCCATGAATAATAACCTTCAAAAATAGCTGCTGGAATTAGGAACATGTTAGCTACAACGTGCTGGAATCCGATCGCAACAAAGGCCATCGTTGGGAACCAAATACCAAGGATTTTGCCGCTGAAGTTATCTGCTCCATAGGAGAGCCATACGGCCAGCGCAACGAGCCAGTTACAGCCGATACCCGAAACAAATGCCGGAAAGAATTCTGCATCGATTTTATGACCAGCCATATCCACCAATTTTTCTAAATACACACCCTCTGAAGTTAACCCCACTACATGACCGAAGAAATAAGCTACAAATAATGCCCCAGCCAGATTACTAATCGTAATGAGCAAAAGATTCTTCACAACTTCCCAGAAAGAAATCTTCTTAGCCATAAAAGCGAGCGGCACGGCCATCATATTCCCTGTCAGCAGTTCTCCACCTGCAAGGAGTACCATGATCAGCCCAACGGGGAAGACTGCGGCTCCGATAAAGTTAGCAATGGAACCCCATTCCTGTGGTGCGCCAGCAATGACGCGAATATCCAATAAAAACCCGAGCGCAATAAACGCTCCTCCCAAAAAGCCCAGAATAAGTACGGTACTTAGCGGATTATGAGCTTTTTTTATGCCATTCTCTACAGTTACTTCGGCAATTTGCTGCGGTTTGCTATAAGCCATGGTTCCTATCTCCTTCATCTATTTACTTCAAATTTGTTCCTTTATGACCATTGTAGCGTGTCGTAAAACACATTAACGTGATAATTATCACTTTGAGAAAACTAAGTGAAAGTTTTCACTGACATGTCAAATTTACTGCGACCTGTGCACAAATAGAAGTTTATGTATGACCGACTAAGCCAGCATATCTTGTTTCGTTGGATTACATTTGAGCGTACGCAGCAGCTATCGGACACAGTTGTCCTTATATGCAGCTATATCTCACTGTAGCTATACCTCGCTATCGGACATCGGACTCAGATGACCCTATTCGTAGCATTTGAGCACATTTGGCTCGCTATCGGACCCCATAGTCGCTATTGCCACCAAAAACACACTAGTTGTACCTCATTCTATGTAATAGCTGCATTGGAGTCCGAAATCACACTCAAAAGGCGATTAATTGCTAAATAGCGGCTTCTGAGTCCGAAAGCTTCTGCGGTGGGCGTTGACTCAGCACGATCGGACTCAATCGACCTTATACGTAGCTTTTGAGCACATTTGGCTTGCTATCGGACCCCATAGTCGCTATTGCCATCAAAAACACACTAGTTGTACCTCATTTTATGTAATAGCTGCATTGGAGTCCGAAATCACGCTCAATAGGCGATTAATTACCAAATAGCGGCTTCTGGGTCCGATAGCTTCTGCGGTGGGCGTTGACTCAGCACGATCGGACTCAATCGACCTTATACGTAGCTTTTGAGCACATTTGGCTTGCTATCGGACATCGGACTCAAATGACCTTAACTGTAGCTTTCGAGCACATTTGGCTCGCTACCATCGCCGAAGCCATTGGATTGTACCTACATGCAGCTAATCATTCTGCACCTAACAAAAAAAGCAGCAACCCTCCCGTTACAGGAGGATCGCTGCTTCTCTAGCTTTATAAGGTTGTCTTTTTCCTCAATAAATCACTCAGGAACAACGTTCCTTTTTAAACCGTTACAGCCTCTTTGCTTGGTACTGTTGTCGGCAGTGCTTGAAGACCCACTGTATTCAGGAAGTTCCAAGGTTTGTTGTAATGCGGTTGGAAGAAGAAATCGATAAAGGCTAGTTGGTCGATTGTCATATGATTTTGAATGCATACAGACACTGTGTTGATCGATTGCGTCAGATCCATCTTGGACATAATTTGTGCCCCGAGAATACGGCGTGTGGCGCGATCAAACACTACTTTTAACTGAACCTGCTCAAAGGTTGGCATAAATTCTGGACGGTAATTATCAATAATCATGGCGGTTTCCACGTCCATTCCTTCAGCCTTAGCTCCTTCTTCAGTAAGCCCTGTTGCAGCGATATTATCTTCATAAATCTTAATGCCCGAAGTCCCTTGTGTACCCATATAAGGAATGGTCTCTGTTACCAAGTTGCGTGCAACTAAGGTTCCCATCCGCACAGCATTGGTTGCCAGTGGGATATAGGCGTGTTTGCCTGTAGGGTTGTAGTGAATCGCACAGCTGTCGCCCGCGGCATATACATCCGGGCAGCTAGTCTGCATATAGTTATTGACCACAATGGCACCATTAGGCAGCATATCGACTTGACCTTTTAAGAGTTCAGTATTAGGACGGAAACCAATGCAGAGAATGACCAGATCTGTCTCATGCTCACCTTTGCTTGTAATAACCTTTGTTACCTTACCGTCTTTGCCCGCAAAAGAGCTGACCTTCTCATTCAGTGCCAATTTAATCCCATGATCCTGAAAAGATTGTTCGATCGGTGCAGTAAATTCTTGATCCAGATATTTACTCAGAATGCGATCTTCACCATCAATTAGCGTAACTTGCTTCCCATTCATTTGAAAAGCTTCCACCAGTTCAACGCCGATATATCCAGCGCCGACGACGGTGATTTTATTCGCTTGTTTAGCTTTTTCTATAATAGTGTTGGAATGATCATAGTTCTTGGAAAGTAAAATCCCCTCGAGTTCAAATCCTTCAAGCTTCGGCACAATCGGCCATGAACCTGTAGTCATAATCAGCTTATCGTAGGTGTCAGCGAACTCGTGGCCTGTCTCCAGATTGCGTACACGCAATGTTTTGGACTTCGTATCCACTGCAGTTACTTCATGACGCATATTGGTCTTTACGCCAAGCTCTGCAAGCTTTTCTGGTGAAGAATAGAATAGCCCCTCTGGGTCTTTAACCACTCCACCTACATACAAGGCAATTCCACAGGATAAGAAGGAAATATTATCATTACGCTCATATACAGTAATCTCGGCATCCGGGTAAAGCTGAGCAGTATTCACAATTGCGGCGGTTCCGGCATGGGTACATCCAATGACAGCTACTTTCATTATTTCTTCCTCCTTCAAATGGACAATCGGGTTATATATTTGACTTGCATGACCGATCAATGATGGAATCTGATCAACAATGGGTTAGTTGTGATTTATTTCACTTTATAAATTGATTATATTGTGATATTTATCACATTACAAGTCTTTTCCGCCTATATCCTCAAATTGTTCACAATTTTAAGTTTTTTCCGCCACTGCTGCCGAATGCGACGACCTCATTAGCTTTGCCACGTGAGAGGTACATTATGATCTGCATTTGCAGGAATCCAAAGGAAGCATAAAAAAGGCTTCCCCTCTAATACAACAAGGAGAAGCCCTTTATTAAACACTTTTACACCAGACCGTGAATCTCTCCGTCCTCGTCCATCCATAGTCCCTCAGCAGCTGGCTTAGCTGGCAGACCTGGCATCGTAACGATATTGCCTGTAATAACTACCGCAAAGCCTGCACCAAGCGAAAGAGTAATATCTCGGACACCAATCGTAAAACCTTCCGGTGCTCCGAGGAGTCTAGGCTGATCGGAGAAGGAATAAGGCGTCTTCGCCAAACATACTTGAAGATCATTTAGCCCAAGCCGCTCAATAACCGCCAGACTACGCTTAGCCGCCGGAGAAAAGTTCACTTCTGCCCCGCGGTAAATCTCACGGACAATTTTGTTGATTTTGGATGAAATGTCGAGATCTTTCTCATACAAAGGAGCAAAGTGGCTCGTGCCACTATTATTCAAGAGCTTGTTCAGCTCAGAAGCCAGCTCCTGTCCACCTGCACTACCTTCCGCCCATACTTTTGAGATTGCAGCCGGCACGTTTAAATTGCGGCAGGCCTCCAGTACATCGTTAATCTCGCCCTCACTGTCCCCTTCAAAATGATTAATGGCAACTAAAACAGGGACTCCAAATTTACCGAGATTCTCTACATGGCGTTCTAAATTCACCAATCCCGCGCGCAGCGCCGTCCGATTCTCGGTTAGAAGCTCACCTTTAGGCACACCACCGTTATATTTCAAGGACTTAACAGTTACGACAAGAACAGCAGCAGAAGGGGTTAACCCGGCCTGTTGGCATTTGATATCCATGAATTTCTCTGCACCAAGATCCGCTCCGAAGCCTGCTTCGGTGACCACAACATCCCCTAGCTTAAGGGCATAACGAGTGCCAATAACACTGCTGCAGCCATGAGCGATATTCGCAAACGGACCCCCGTGCACAATAACAGGCGTACCTTCCAGAGTCTGTACCAAGTTTGGCTTAACTGCTTCCTTAAGCAGCGCTGTCATCGCTTCAACGGCCCCGATTCGCTCGGCTGTCACCGGTTGTCCCTCTTGGTCATAACCAATTAGAATACGGTTCAAACGCTTCTTGAGATCAATGAGGCTATCGCATAGGCATAACACAGCCATAATCTCAGAAGCCGTTGTAATCTGAAAGCCACTTTCCCGTACGGCTCCGTTTCCGTCTCCGAGCCCAGTCACAATACTGCGCAGGCTGCGGTCATTCATATCCATGACACGTTTCCAAACGATACGCTGCGGATCCAGTCCCAGCTCATTGCCTTGGAAGATATGATTATCAATCATTGCGGACAATAAATTATGTGCAGAAGTTACCGCATGAATGTCACCGGTAAAGTGCAAATTAATCTCATCAGCCGGAACAATCTGCGACTTCCCGCCGCCTGTTGCGCCGCCCTTCATCCCTAAGCAAGGCCCGAGCGACGGCTCACGTAAAGCAGCCACAGTCTTCACACCTGCTGCATTCATTGCCTGCGCCAACCCGATGGTTGTTAAGGTCTTACCCTCGCCAGCAGGGGTGGGATTCACCGCAGTGACCAGAACCAGCTTGCCATCTGGCTTGTTTTTCATTTCCTCCCATAAGGATGGCGAGAGTTTGCTTTTATATTTGCCGTATAGTTCCAGATGCTGCTCGTCGATCCCTGCTTGTGCTGCTACCTCTGTAATTAACTTCATGCTTGTATAAAACCCTCCTGCCGTTATTATCCTGCTGTACTCCACTTTTTTATGCATGTTCGCACAGTTGCTATATTCTCTTCAAAGGATACATGGTCTTTTTAAAGCGTCAAGTATAATTTATCACAATAAAAATTCAAGGCAATCTCCATTAATCCTTTTAAAAAAAGAAAATCCCCGCGAGCATCGGTCGAAACCGAGTCGAAGGGATACTTGGAAGATCACTCTGCAACTAACCCCATAAAGGGTCTACAGGAGTGACTCAATATGTTGTTTCATCGTTTCCGGCGATTCTTTGGGCTCCACACGAGCCACTACATTGCCGCTGCGATCAATAAGAAATTTCGTGAAATTCCAGCTAATGTCGCTGCTGTCTCCAGCACCAGGCTGCTGCTCCTTCAAATAATTGAAAAGCGGGCTGGCATCCGGTCCATTAACATCAACTTTGGCGAAGACCGGAAAGGTAACTCCATAATTAATCTGACAGAATTCCTCAGCCTCTTCACTCGTACCTGGCTCCTGACCCGCAAACTGGTTGCAGGGGAATCCTAATACTACAAGTCCTTGATCGCTATACTGTTCGTATAGCTTCTGAAGGTCTCCATACTGTGGTGTAAGTCCGCACTTACTAGCCGTATTAGCAATCAGCAGCACCTTACCTTCATACTCCGCAAACGGCACTTCTTTACCCGAAGGTGTAACGCCGGCAAAATTGTAGATCGACATCTTTATTCCCCTTCCTTCCTTGTACTTGGACTACACTACGTATCTTACCCGAACTGTAAGGGAATGCAACTTCTGAACTCTTTGTATTGCCATAGAAAAAGCAGCCCTACCCATTTCATAGGACTGCTCTCTGCGTCTGTGTTATTTCGATACCGGAATTGCGTCATAATATTCTTCCAACGTAATATCCTTCTCATTGATATAAGTTGCAATGTCCTTGCCTACATAACGGATATGCCAAGGCTCGTACTTATATCCGGTAATGTCTTGCTTACCTTCAGGATATCTGATGATAAAACCATATTCCCCTACATGCTTGGCCAACCACTCGGCTTCCTTCGTCCCACCAAAACAGCTCTCGGCGGCACACTTGCCATCACTTCCCGAGACATCAATAGCCAGCCCGGTCTGATGCTCGCTGTAGCCGGGGACTGCACTGTAAGTACGGGCTTTTTCTTCCCCATCTCTCTCCACATAACGGTTATACAAAGTCGTCTGGGTTGCCTGTGACCGGTATGCAGAAACGCCTGCTAAATAAATTCCGTCTTCCTCTGCACCTGCGAACATCTTCTCCAAGGCTTTGGCAGCTTCACTTCGCATCATACGCTTTTCGATTTTCTCTTTGAATGTAAAACGGACATCAGGATAGACAAGATCCGTTGGTTTATAATTATCAGGCAAGCCGTACTGCTTATTTACCATCACTGTAATACTATCAGGCTCTGCAGAAATAGGATCTGGAACACTACCCGCATTATCACCGCCTGATTCAGGCGGATTAGAGGGTTCAGATGGATTAGATGAATCTGGAGTATCAGATGGATCAGCTACTGCCGGGTCTGTAATCCCCCCTCCATCACTTTCCCCCGTATTCCCAGGCTCACCTTGAAGATTATCCCCCACATTTATATTAGAACCGTTACTCTCCGAAGCAGAAGGAGACGTGTACTTTCCTATTCCCCAACCGACAGCAATAACGACAATTAACAAGATTATAATTTTAAATTTTTTTGACATCTGTAAGTTCTTCCTCCTCGAAGCCGAACATTCTATTTATCTATTAGACAGGCTTTCCTTCATAAATGTTTCACTAAGAACCTAATTTAAAAATAAAAATCAATATGTTCCACGCTATAAAATAAAGGTTACCATAGGTCATTAGCTTCAGCGCTAACTACCCTATGGTAACAAGTTTCATCTATAAAACTCTACTAACTTTATCTGGAAGTGCCGCGACCGCCGCTTTTAAAGCCACCGGATCCATTGCTACGGCCACCGCGTGAAGATCCACCACCGCTGTTGCGGCCGCCTTTGCCAGCAGCGCCACCCTTGGCACCGCCGTATCCACCTTTGCTGCCTTTACCACCTTTGCCGCCTCTAGACGGGCCTGAACCATAGCCGCTGCCTAAGCCGCCACGTGGAGTGCCTCCAGTGTAGGCACCGCCGTCCGCACCTCTAGCTACGTTCTCACTGTAGCCAGTGCTTGGTCCGCCCTTCCGGTTCGCACCGCGCGAACCGGTGCTAGGCGTTGCCGCGTTGCCGCTGGCAGACGCTTCGCCTCTGGAGGCGAAGGCGCCATAGCCGCCGCCTACTCGCACTACACCGGCAGCCTTGCCGCCGCCCTTAGGAGCAGCAGCGTCATAACCGCTGCCGCCACGCTTGCCAGCCGCCGCATCGGAACGACCGCGGCGTCCTTCTGCAGGCGCGCCCCAGCCGCCTGCTTCTTTACCGCGGCCACGGCCACCTTGCCGCGCTCCACCTTGCCGCGCTCCGCCTTCGCCGCGCGGAGCTCCGCCGCGGCCAGAGCCGCCGGTCTTCGGCCCGCGGCCCGTGCGCGCTGCCTCAGCGCCGCCGCTTTGGCGACCGCCGTGGCGTCCGCCGCCTTGCACAGGGATGAATTCGCCAACGCCGAATTCATCCTTCTCGTAACGACGGCGATCCAGCCGCTGCGAGATGCCATGCTCGATCAAATCCAGACCCTCTTGATCACGTGGAGATACGAAAGTAATTGCAAGCCCTTTGCCTCCAGCACGGCCAGTCCGTCCGATCCGGTGAATATAGCTATCCACATCAAGCGGCATATCATAGTTAAAGATGTGAGTAATACCTTCAACATCCAGACCCCGAGCTGCTACGTCTGTCGCTACTAGCAGCTGCAGCTTCGCATCACGGAATCTTTTCATCACACCTTCACGTTTACCTTGGGACAAATCACCGTGCAGCTCGTCACACTCATAACCGGCTGCTTGCAGCGCTTCGTTCAGATTGGATACCCGCCGTTTCGTCCGGCAGAAAATAATAGCCAAGTAAGGACGATCCCGTTCAATGAGGGATTTGAGCGCTTCTTCTTTATTACGGTCCGAGCATTCCACTACTTGCTGTTTGATATTATCCAGCGGAATTGGAGAACCACTCTTAATGATGATATCCAGTGGCTCTTTCATGTAATTAGCAGCGAGACGTTTAATCGGATCAGGCATTGTCGCGGAGAACAACATAGTCTGACGACGATAAGGCACAGCCGTAATGATTGTCTCAACATCCTCCAAGAAGCCCATGTGCAGCATTTGATCGGCTTCGTCCAGAACGAGCATTTTTACGCCGCTAAGATCCAGCGTCTCCCGGCGCATATGATCCAACAGTCTGCCCGGTGTACCGATGATAAGATGTCTGCCGCCTTCCAGCTTGCGCAGTTGCTTCTCTACATCCTGACCACCGTAAACCGCCAATATTTTGATATCCGTATGACGCGCCAGCTTGCGTGCCTCTTCTGTAATCTGCAAAGCCAGCTCACGTGTAGGAGCCATAATCAGCGCCTGAGGATAAGCCCGCTCCGTATGAATCTTGTCCATAATTGGCAGCAAAAAGGCCAAAGTCTTCCCTGTACCTGTCTTCGCTCTAGCTATTACGTCCAAACCCTGCACCAATGGCGGAATGGCTTCCTGCTGCACTGGCGTAGGCTTAACAATGCCTTGACCTTGAAGCAATGTACACAGTAATTCTGAAACTCCTAAATCTTTAAATCCCGGCAAATTCTCCACCTCACTATTTTCTCGGTTTAATTTGATTACATCTCTTTCTTAACTTCCGTCTTCAAAAGCCCTGTATGAGGCAGCCTGCATAGGCTGTCCTGTTCTGGGGCATATGCTTCAGATTCAGCTATATTCAAACAAAAGCGGAAGAACACCGTCACCGGCATCCTTCCGTCCCATGTATCCCTTGACCCGTTAAAAGAGTGCGGTCAAAGTTCGGTTTCTGGGCAGCAGCGATCCACCGGACGTTAAGACGGCACTCCATTTGCGTTCCATTCCACTTTATACAATAGAAGTAAAGTTAAGCTTAGAAAGTTATCTTTTATATTGTACTTGATAGAAAGGCATTTGTGTGAAACTGCTGAAGAATAATTATTCAAATCCCTTAAGCTAGAACCTTCCCGATTTAAAAATCGCATAGATCAGCCATAAGAACATCAGAAGTGCCACCACGCTGCCAATCTCCACTGTAGGGAAATTCCATAACACTGAAGGCTGTCCACGCATCGCAGTACCAATAATGAGTCCTGTCATGATGATGCTAAACGCGAGCATCACAATACTGAATGCTAAACGGTTACCTACCCGGTCCAGCTTACGCTCCAGATTCTGCATCTCGGGTGCCACAATCTCCACCTTAATCTTTCCCTTACTGATCAGCGCGGATAACTGCTTAGCCTGCCCAGGAAGCTCCAGCAGACTCTCTGTTAAATCCGCTACGCCTCCCAGAAACTTGCGCTGCAAACGACTGCCGCTAAAGCGCTGCTTTATTAGTTCCCGCCCAAAGGGTTCCGCCATTTCCAAAATACTGATGGTTGGATCTAAGTTGCTGATGACTCCCTCCAGCGTGAGCATTGTCTTCCCTAACATCGTCAAATCTGGCGGCAGCACTAGACGATGTTTTCGCGCTATGCCAAACAGATCATTCAGGGCTTTGCCTATACTCATTTTGCTAAATGGAACATCATAATATTCATCCCGCAGCCGATCCATATCATCATGCAGCGCACTTCGATCAGCATCCTCAGGAATGACTCCAAGACGCAAAATTGCCCGGACCATTGCATCCGTATTTTTGCGCATTAGAGCGATAATAAGCGCAGACAGCTGCTCCTTCATCTCCTCATTCAACCGACCCATCATGCCAAAATCAATCAAGGCCAGCTTTCCATCACCCATCCGTATAACATTGCCCGGATGAGGATCAGCATGGAAAAAACCATGAATGAAGATTTGTCTAAGCATCATCTCCACAAGTTGCTGTGCAATGGCTTTAAGCTTAACGCCTTTACTCAGCAACTCATCGCGACGACTCAGCGTTGTCCCTACCACATATTCCATCGTCAGCACTCGTGCTGACGTATAGTCCCAATAGATATCCGGGATGTACACTCCCTCATAATCCATCTGCTGATCGATTTTCTCTGCATTACGCCCCTCTTGGCTATAATCCAGCTCGCCAAGCAGCGATTTAGAGAACTCCTCTACCATACGGCACAGCTGATATTGCCTCGCCCAGCTGAGCCGCTTTTCAGCAAGCGTGCTTAAATCTTTGAGAATTTCCAAATCCCTGCTCATCGTTCGCAGAATACCAGGACGTTGAACTTTAACAGCTACGACTTGTCCACTGTGAAGTACAGCCCTATGCACCTGACCAATGGATGCCGCAGCAAGTGGCGTATCCTCAAAAGAGTTAAAGATTTCATCCATATGCTGATCCAGTTCCTGCTCAATGATCGCGCGCACGCGGTCGACAGGAAAAGGAGGCACATTATCCTGTAGTTTTACCAATTCCTGAATAATAGAATCAGGCAGCAGATCTGAACGGGTACTGGCGAGTTGTCCCAGCTTAATAAAGGTTGGACCCAAATCCTCCAGCACCAGCCGAATCCGCTCCCCGAGCGTAAGGCTTGTGTGTGCTTCCTGCGTTACAAGACGACGTGGAAGGGATAGTAAGTGATAGAGCCCCAGCTCTTCCACCATATAGCCAAAACCATGGCGCATAAGCGCCATGGCGATTGCCCGGTAACGTCCGGCATGTCTAATGCGTACTGCCATTTAGTCCGAACGCGTTTCCGCCGATGTTCCCTCTAGATGGGAAATTCCCTCTAGCTCGGCCAACCGGCGCTCCAATACTGCAATTCGCCCTTCCAGCTCGGCAATATCGTTTTGTACAGGCACATTCATTTCCTTTAGCACGCGTTGTACTTGCTCTTGTACAGCAGACTTGAACATGCCTCGTTCTTCCTCACCACGTTCAATCAACCGATCGACGAGAGCCCTAGATTCCGAAGGAGCAAGCTCCCCGCGTTTCACTAGTTCTTCAACAACCTTCTCTACTTTTTCCTTACTGACAATGGTGAGGCCCACTCCTAAAGAGATCGCTTTTTTAAACAAATCACTCATGGCACTTTCCTCCCAAAGATTCCGTTTCATTACATAACGGAGTTTATGATTAAAGTATACCCCACTGTGTACGTATTTCAAAAAAAACACAACATTCCTTAGTTAGTGACCGGAATACGGGCAGCCCAAGTAGCCGCCTGTAGAATTAGTTTACGTAGTGCCGGATGACGGAAGGAGGGTTCATGATGACCAGGCATTAGGAATACTACTCGTCCTAAACCGTAGCTATGGCACCATGCAGCTGGAATCCATTGACCCTCCGATTCATATTGAAGCAGAATAGTCCGCTCTGTGAACGGGTCAAATTCAAAATGATATGGCTCCTCATCCAATTGGAAATCTTCCACACCTTCGGTGATGTCATGCTCCAGCACCTTGAAGTTCATCGGTTCGTAAGCCGTGTGTCCGTTAAAACGACCCCCGATTAGCTGAGCAAGCTCGTTACGTTTCGTCAACGAAGCTCCCGTATGAAGAACAATGAGTCCTCCTCCTCCACTTACATAGCTGAGCAAACCAGCCGTTTGTTGAGGGGAGACTGTTTCGTTCCACAATTCATTGTAAGCGATACATAGGTCATAACTTGCTAAATGCTCAATGCGCATTAATTTTTTATTTTCTGAACATTGCACGGTTAATAAATCATTTAAGATCTCGCTAATTTGTTGGTCCACTCCTTGAAGTGGATGAAACCGGGGATGGGTGTAATCACCAAGTAATAGACATTTTCTCTTGTCCATGGGATCCTCCTCCTTATTCGTTGTTATTATTCGTCACATGTTGCCTATATTCTAAGGAAAACTGCCGCGAATGTCCATGCAGATGGCAGGTATATTGCTCTTTGGACTTATTTTTCCCGGGTAAAAAAGCATCCCCGGCCATGATAACAGGCGGGAATGCTTCTGTGTGATAACGTCATTCGTGTAAAGCTGACGCAACTTGTGACTTAGCGATTCGCCGCCACATATTTGCCTAGCTCTACAATCATGCTTCCCATCCGTTCATGCTCAGGCATAATGATACGCTGTACGCCCTCTTCTTTAAGAGCCTCAGAGGTAATCCGCCCTACAGAAACAGCAAGCACTTTATCCTCGAAAGACTTCAGCATTTCGTCCAGCTTTCCCTGTTCCCGGGCAAATTGACAGAGGAAACGAAACTGTGGTGCACTCGTAAAAGCCACGGCATCAATTTTGCCTGATATGATTTCTAGAAGCAATCTTTCCAGTTCGCCCGGCTCAGGTGGGGTATGGCGATAAGGCAACACTTGGCGGGTAGTAGCCCCAGCCTCCTGCAGCCATGCAAGCATATGAGGAGCTGGATCTCCGTGCAGCTGAAGAACGACTTCTTTCCCCTGCAAATTCAGGGATTGAAGCCCACGAATCAATCCGATTGTACTTCCGTCGTCGTCACGAACCTCCGGCGTAAGTCCTCTTTTTTTCAAAGCATTCACTGTCTTATAACCCCGTGCGGCAATAATAGAACCAGAAAGTACTTCTAAGAAACGTTCTTCGATCCCCATTCGCTCAGCCATATCGAAGAGAGCATCAAGTCCCATCCCTGTAGTCAGGATCGCCAAGTAGGGAGGCTGATTGATCCATGCATTCAAACCTTCCAGCAATGCCTCATCATCAAGAAATACAGTCCCTTGAGCAGGTCGGCATACTGCCGTCCCCCCCATATTCTGAACCAACTTGGCCATTTCTTCCGATTTGCGTGGACCCGCCAAGGCGACAGTGAACCCTTTTAATTGCTCTGCCATTTCCTATTATCTCTCCTCTCTCCATTGCCTAACCCAACATTATTGTTTATCAGTATACTTGCAAAGGAGTTGAAAAGGGAAGATAAAAAGCCGGTTCTCCTATCAGAAATCATTCTTATTGCCAGAAGCGTGTATCTTAAAGCGGCTCGCCAGCTTTTGCAGTTCTTCTGCAAGACGGCTAAGGTCGGTAGACGAAGATGCCATCTCCTCTACAGAAGCAAGCTGCTCTTGTGCGGCAGTTGCGATAGTTTCCGTATTCACAGCCGCCTCTTCCGATATGCCGCGAATTTCCCCAATAGCCTTCTCCATATGATTAGACTCCACCAATAAGGTCTGCACAACCCCGCCCATGGCTTCAATCTTCTCCGCGGCACTCTTTACTGCTCTTCGGATACGGGAGAAAGAACGGCCGGAAGTATCCACAGCCTCAATGCCTTCGGATACGCGCTGTCTGGTGTCTTCCATCGTATGAGTTACCAGCAGCATTTCACTATTAATAGCGGTAATCTGCTCGGCAATCAAATGTGCGGATCTCTCTGATTCCTCTGCCAGCTTACGTACCTCGGCAGCAACCACCGCAAATCCACGCCCTTGTTCCCCGGCTCTGGCTGCCTCAATGGAAGCATTGAGGGCCAGCAGATTGGTCTGGCGGGCAATCCCTGTGATAACGCCAACAATACCCTCTATTTGACTGGTTCTCTCATTCAGTTTGTCAATTACACTGCCAAGCTCTCCGACCGTTTCATGGATACCATTGATTTTGTCCACTACGCTGATAACCGAATCATTGCCTTCTGATGCTGAGAGTGAGGTCTTGTCCATCATTGTAGATACTTGCTCCATATATGTGGAAATCTGCTCGACCTCGCTGGCTGTAGCAGCAGTGCTCTCCATTCCTTTTCGTACACTAACCACCTGTCGCTCCGTCCCTGCTGCTACGTCCTGAATCGCTATGGTTACCTGCTCAATCGTTTGGGCAGTCTGATCCGCACTAGCCGTCAGTTCTTCCGCTGAGGAGGATACATTGCTTGTCATCTCCTGCACGCCAATAATCATCTCGCGCAAGCTAATCACCATTAATTGAAAATTCTCTGCCAGCAGCCCTATTTCATCTTTACGGAAAACACCCATGTCTTCCGACAGATCACCTTTGGCTATCACTGCAGTTGCTTTCCGCAGCCGGAAAAGCGGTCTCAAAATCGATTGAATATTAAAATAGATCACAACCAGCGCAAGCAGAACGGAAACTACAATAACAAGCAGAGCTGTATCGCGGATTCCACTAGTTGCTGAGTTAACCTCATCAATGCTGATCGTACCTCCGATTCTCCAACCCGTCAGTTCATTGACCATAAAGGTCATCTTTTTGGACGTATCCTTGAAAACATAATCGAAGACCCCTTGTTCTTTCTCGAACATTTTCTTTACAAAATCATCGGACGATTCCTGCCCGATAGCCTCTGTAGGGTGAACTAGAAACTTCTTGCTGTTATCAACGATGAGGATATAACCTTCCTTCCCTACCTTAATTGAGGTCAGCTCCCCTAAAGTAGACAGGTTGAGATTCATTGTGATCACCCCATCACCGCCCTTAAGAACCGTTGATATCGCAACCGCGGTTTCCTTATTTACGGTTTGAAAAGCAGGAGAAATCACAGCCCCTTTCCCTTGCTTCAGAGAATTAATATAGGCGCTTTCCTGCCTTGGATCATAACCCTCCGGCAGCTTAGCATCTAAAGCATGAATAGCCTTGCCATTGCTTGTACCCACATAAATGTCCAGTACATCCGGATGCAGCGCCACATATTCCTTCAGTCTGGCTTTTACAGCAGAGGAAGTCCCCCCAGATCCCTCACTGTTGATCCCCTCAGATGAAAATTCCGCGGCAAAATAAGAAATCGCATCTATTTTGGATTGAATATTAGAGTTAATGATTTCATTTACGGCCAGCACACTTTCGGTAGCATTGTTCACCAGTTGATCTTCCACTTCCTGGCTGGCAGCTTGATAGGTTCGCCAGCCTATTATAATACTGGGCAGCAGCAGTATTATTAGATATGTAAGAATTAACTTGGTACGGATAGTCATACCCGCATTTTTTTTCATAGATGTCATCATCTCTCTCTCATCTGAGTCTTAGGCAAGGATACATTTACCAGACTTAATATATAATTTTATATCTGTTTTAGGAACCGATTTTCCTCCTATCTTTCTTCGTTTTTCTCATTTTTTTTGAGAATTGTCATATAAATGCAACAAAAAAGGCCGCCTCAATGAAAGCGGTCTCTTCCGATATACTTATTATTGCCGCGGCACAGGGCTCCGGCACCTCTATCCTAATTATTCTTTTTGTTCTTACAGTTCGGGCAGACGCCCCCAAATACTACATGGGCATGACCAATGGTATAACCGGTATCCTTGGCCACTGTATCCATCCATTCACGCGGAACTTGATTCATAACCTCATCTACTGCTCCACAAACCTCACAAATGATATGCTGGTGATCATCCATACGTGCGTCATATCTGCTGGCAGCTTCACCAAGCTTAAGCTCACGAATCATTTGTTTATCTGAAAGATAACGCAGAGAGTTATATACAGTACCGTATGCTAAGCTATGTCCCTGCTCTACTAGCCGATTCATCACTTCCGCAGCAGTAGGATGGTCATGTGAATTAAGGACGATATCGTAAACGGCTTGACGTTGGGAGGTCAAATTTAGACTTTTCATTCCTATCATCCTCTAACTTATTTTTAGATCAAGTATAAATCTTGTGAATGGGGACGTCAATCCCATTTTTATCCACACATTCTTTCCCAGCTACTTGATCATCCCTGAATATTTAATATTCACGTCAGCTTTGATCTCAAATTTAAGATCTGAATAGAGCCCCTTCCACACTTTCATTTCCGTATCGTTATTAAAGTGTCTTGCTCCATAATGCAGCCCCCAACCAAAGGGATCTAGGCCACTTGCTTGAATTTTGGTCAGCAATGCTAAGATATCCTCTTCCAGTTCTTTTTCCCCGGCTTCCTGGATCTTCTTCAACATGTGATGTGTCACCAAATCCGGGCTACTGCTCTCTTCGAGAATACCTTTTATCTTAATACGATAACGAATAGTGGCTTTCCCATGCTCTGGTGTCAGGATTTTGTAGTCTGAAGATGATCTCTCTGTGTAGTATTGATACATAATACCTTCGGAATGAGCGGGTAAGTTGGTTCGCAGATTCGGGCGTGATAACAGATTATATAGCCGGGTTTCGTTGGGCGTAAGAACCATTTTGATTTTCTCGTTATTCAGCAGAGCAATTTTATCAATTAAAAACTCCTTATCCCCTTTGGCCTCGATAATCGGCAGGATCGGATCAATCCCCTCCTCAAAGATATTTCTCATCAGCTGAAAGGAATACACACTAGAAATAAATGGAGACTCCGTGCCTTGTCCACTCATAGCCAGAATAAGAGAATTCGATGGAATCCGCTCCGATTCAGGTCTTACCTTCAGCACTTGAAGTGCTTCCGGACGCCCTATTGCAAAGTTGACAATAAGTTGGATATCTCTACGTCGCACAGCCCAATCCATAACATGGAGAATATCTTTACGGGCAACCCCCTCCCCCAAAATAATTGATTTACAATGGGAATAATCAAGCTCCTTTTCCACTCTGGATTTCATTCTACGGAGGGCTTCCGAAATGCTTGGAGACTCCTCCGTCAAGATCTGCATCTTCTCATCAATCTTGGTAACATCCCCCTGAGGGATGGCAAGCTTTAAGCTAATCTTAAAATTCCCTTCTTCTGCACCTTGGTCAACGCCGATCGCTAACACGAAAATCCGCAAATCAATCTCCTTGAAGTCACAACCAGGAAGAAGAAGGAGTAATATAATCCCAATTCCAGCAAGTACTCTTCTCACAGCTTCCCCCTCCTAACTTTGCGATAACAATAAAACAGCAGAGCGATGATGAACATCTCACCAAACCAGCGAATTTGCAGAAACCAGGCACCAAACATATTAAGTTGATATTGATCCAGCCCCATTAAGGACAGAACCATCGCACTAAACAAGCCTAGAATGCCCCACTCTTTCCAGTGCTCTGCTTTTGGGGACTGTTTTTTTACAGATGAAAGGGCACCTTTAAAAAGCTCTAAACCTCCATGCCAATGAACAATTACACTCACCAGAGATAAACTTAAATAGGTAAAATAAAAAATAAACAGCATCCGTTCAATAATAAAGGATTCCATCCGAATACTGTCGGCCGTCGAGAACCATGTATACACATGCCTATCAATAGCAACGGTTCCGAAATATCCGATGGGAACTAAGAAAGTCAAGAGCAGTACGAAAAGACCCTCCACCCCTAAAATCCAGGCATGCTTCAGCTTCAGCCCATGAAATACCCGATTAAATATGGCCAGGTTTAAGTAACCGCTAAACGAAAAGGTAGCCGCCGCAAGGCTCATTAGGTCCGGCTTATGCCAGAAGTATGTAGTGACCTGCAAAACAGAATCCCAATTGAAGTCCGGATTGGTCAACGCTTTTACGAGGCCATAAATAATTAACGGTAAGGATACGCTGAGAATGATTTCAAGCCCATACAAGAGTGATAAAGAATCGAAGCGACAGCAGATGCAGACCAAGACTAAAAAACTGATCACAACCGTATAAGGACTCGAATCGGGACTGATAAACCGCAGCGTGATATCTACAAAAGAAAGCAATGTAACTCCCCCGGCCACACACCATAAGCCAGCAAAAAGGACCAATAAGATTCTGGCTAACTTCTTAGGAAGCAAGGAGTCAAATATTTCCGGAAACCCCTTGCCGGGGAATTTAGCAATCAGTACAGTAAATATATAGACAAACAAAGTGCCCAAGATCGTTCCGATTAGGATGGACATCAAAGCACCACCAAAACGTCTGTCTATTAGTTCCCTTGGAACAAAATTAATGATGTTGATCAGGCTGTTCATCAGAAAAAGACAGTAGAAATAACGGCTTTTGGCCATCAATGCTCTCCACCCTTCTTCTTGCCGAGATTATCGAGAAAAAACAATCTGAAATAAGGTCGTCCGAAGCTGCGCTGTTTGCATAAATACATGGCGAATCCCACAACACAGACCACTACCCCAACCAATCCTAAAAAAGCTGCGGCAATAAGAAAAATATACTTCAGCACTCGTATGGACAAGCTCATCATATTCAGCGGAATTAGAAAATTGGATATCGCAACAGCAGAAACCAATATGATCATGATATTCCCTACAAGTCCTGCTGCCGTCGCTGCCTGCCCCAAGATAAGCCCTCCTACCGTCGTTGCCGTTGGACCAATTGCCTTGGGGAGCCGTAAGCTCGCTTCAGTCAGAAACTCCATCATCATGAGCATTAAAAGCACTTCCACAAAAGATGGATAAGGCACAGTCGCACGACTGCCCGCAATAAGCAAGGCAATCTGCACACGAATAATCTCTGGGTTATACGAGGTGAGTGTTACGTAGAGCGCAGGCAGCCACAACGTCATGCACACACCGATAATCCGAAGCAGCTTTAGAAAACGCCCCACGATAGGAAACTGTATTTTATCATCCATGGATGTAAAGAAGTCATTAAAAATAGAAGGCAGCACTATCGCATAACCGGTTGTATCCAGCACTATCGCTACTTTACCTTCAGACAAATTAAACACCACTCTATCCGGTCTTTCGGTGATGATGGACTTAGGGAGTATTCTTAATTTGTCACTGCTTATAAACTTCTCAAGTTCTCCTGCAGCCTGCAAAATATCAACCTTTAGCGTCCCCATCTTCTCCCTTAATTCTTTTAAAACGTTATAGTCAACACGACTGTCATCGTATAAAATAGCTATCTTTGTTTTAGAGACATCGCCGATGACCATGGTCTCCATTTTGAGATTAGTGGATTGATAACGCCGCCGAATCATGTTCAAATTAATCGCTATATCCTCTGTCAGTGCATCTGACGGCCCCTGTGAAATACTTTCGGCAGACGTTTCACTAACACCGCTGCTCTCCGTACTCATAGCATCGAAGAAATAAATCACATCTTTTATACCCAGAAGCACATAACCACTGAGCAAAAGGTCGATCGCCTTCTCTCTCGTAGTCGCCTCTTCAGTGCCCGGATAAGTCATAATGTAATCCTGATAAGCGCTAATACTCTCCATTTCATAAAACGGCGCAATCACGTGGCGGCTGAGTGTCTGCGCATCTGTAACGCTTTTGATATAGAGCAGGTTGATTTGCCCAAAAGGGGCAACGCTCGTTTTATCGATTAAATCCGCGAACCCGTTCAGCTGGTCTTTGATCCATTCCAGAGAAATATTGTCCTTATCCTGTTGAACTGACATGGAACATCATCCCTCCTATTTGTCCTTTACGTCCCGGATCCCCCCTTATTTTGGCACTGTTTCTTTGAATTCATGCACTGCACAATTGAACGGGGAGTTTCTTTTCACAGGACTGTGGTAATAAATGAGATGAGGATTGTACAGATGGAGGGATAATAGATGGACCCAAACCGTAAGATAACGCAAAGTCTTCCACAATTTCCGGAATCATTATGGAGAGATACCACGGATTTACCGACTTTTCCAAAGCTGGCTGAAGATATTTCTACAGATGTGGCAGTGGTAGGCGGTGGAATTACAGGCATTACAACAGCCTATCTCCTCAGCAAAGCAGGCTACAAAGTCACGCTCTTGGAAGCAGGGGAAATTCTAAGTGGCACTACGGGTTTTACCAGTGCAAAAATCTCAGCACAGCACGGGTTAATCTATCATCATTTGATAAAGCATTTTGGGCATGAGCAAGCCCGGCTCTATTATCGTTCAAACAGCGAGGCTATGAATTGGATCCAGAATACGGCTGAGGAACTTGAAGTATCCTGCGGCATGAAACATGAGGCAGCTTTTCTGTACGCGGATGCTGAAGATCATAAGACGCTTAAACAACTGGAGGAAGAGTATAAAGCCTATGAACAATTGGGTCTGCCCGGAGAGTGGCTAGATAACGTCTCTATCCCTCTGATGGCCAGTGGTGCCATTAAATTACCAGGACAAGCCCGCTTTCACCCGCTGCAATATCTGAAGGGCCTGCTGAAGGTCATTCAGGATAAAGGTGGCGTAATCTATGAGCATACGATGATGGCAGATAAGGTGGAGAAGAACGATAAGCTTACGCTTTTTACTGAAAAGGACGGGTATCGGATCACCTGCCGCTACGCCGTTTCAGCTTCTCATTTCCCCTTCTACGATGGAGGAGCATTATATTTCTCGCGGCTGCATGCTGAACGTTCCTACTGTCTGGCGATCCAGCCTGAAACGGATTTTGAGGGTGGAATGTATCTAAGCGCAAGCGAACCCACCCGTTCTCTGCGTGCAGTAGAGTGGGAAGGCATGAATCTGGTCATTGTCGGGGGAGACAATCATAAGACAGGCCAGGGCATCTGTACGATAGGACATTATGAGAATTTGGAGCTATTCGCAGGAAATCTGCTCGGCATCAAAACAATCCCTTACCGCTGGGCAGCACAGGATTTAATCACCCTAGACAGGGTGCCCTACATCGGCAAGATTTCAGACGATGAAGAGATTTATATCGCCACAGGTTTTGGAAAATGGGGCATGACAAGCGGTACGCTGGCCGCACAGATCATCTCGGATCAGATTCAGCGCAAAGATAATCCGTATACCGAATTGTACGATCCGTCCCGCTTCAAAGCTGGCACCAGCCTAAAAAACTTCATCGTGCAAAATGCCAATGTGGCAAAAGAGCTCGTGGCGGGCAAAGTGGAAATCGTCCATAAAAAGACAACTGATTTAGAAGCTGACGAAGGGGCCGTTGTGTTCCATGATGGCAAACGTGTGGGAGCTTATAAGGATCCAGAAGGTAAACTTCATCTGGTGGATAGAACCTGTACCCATATGGGCTGTGAATGCGAATGGAACAACGGGGATCGCTCTTGGGATTGCCCTTGCCATGGTTCCCGCTTCTCCTACGATGGCGAGGTTTTAGAGGGCCCAGCTTCGGTACCGCTGACGAAACTCCATGAATAATACTTTTCATGAAAAAGGCGTTCGGTTTCATGAAATTCGCAACCCGTTTTCTTAGGGGCGATTGTAATTGCCCTATAGCATTCAGGTATAATAAGACTTGAATGAAGCAGCTGCTTCAAAAAAGTTTGAAGGAGAGTGACGATAGAGATGGATTTGAGAGGAAAGAGTGTTGTAATTACTGGTGCAGGCAAAGGGATCGGAAAAGCCTTGGCTATGGCACTGGCTAAGGAAGGTGCTAATTTAGGCCTGATCTCCAGAACTTCAGGTGATCTCGAAGCGTTAAAATCAGCCTTAACGGAAGTATATGATGTTAAAGTCAGCATTGCCGTGGCCGATATCGCCGTACGTGAAGAAGCTGAACGTGCTGTTGCTTCCCTGCAAAATGAGCTTGGAGCATTTGATGCATTAATCAACAATGCCGGGATTGCAAAATTCGGCACTTTAGTAGAAATGGACCCTGCAGACTGGGAGCGCCACATCCAAGTTAATCTTTACGGTACTTATTACGTAACCCGTGCTGCACTGCCTGCGATGATTGAGAAAAATGGCGGAAATATCATCAATATTTCATCCACAGCCGGAGAACGCGGCTTCGCGACAGGCTCTGCTTACTGCGCATCCAAGTTCGCTCTCATGGGCATGACCGAAGCCCTCGCACAAGAAGTGCGCAAACACAATATCCGCGTCGTAGCCTTGACTCCAAGCACCGTGAACACTGGCCTAGCTTCCAATGCTGGACTTAAAATCGGTGACGAAGACCGCATGATGCAACCTGAAGATGTTGCTGAATTGGCACTGACAGCTTTGAAGCTGCCGGATCGCGTCTTCCTAAAAACAGCAGGACTATGGACCACCAATCCGCAATAAAATTGCACTGGACGCGTAGGGAGCCGGATGATCTGGGGTGATTGCACTTTGTGCAATAGAATCGCTCTAGACGAGGATGAGGCCTTGGGTGATTGCACTTTGTGCAATCAATTTAGTGGCTCCCCTCCTTTTAGGCGATTGGGGCTTGATTCTATTGTACAGAATGCAACAGACTGCATTATTCAGACAACATTCAGGCTATTCTGTTGCACATTCTGCAATGTAACTTCATTTGTGGGCTATATTAGGTAACCGGGACTGCAATTAGGTGCTAGCTGGAATGGTGGTTTTGAGTAAACACTTTGGAGTTGAGTTGCACTTTGGCTTAGAGTAACGTTACGGTTGAGGTGGCACTTTACTTGCAGTAGTTACTTTCTCTTGCGATAGACACTTTACTTGCTGTAGCCACTTTACTTGCAGTAGACACTTTGATTTTTGGCAGGTACCTGAGTTTGCACAATACTTAACGTTTAAATAGATAATAGTTGCACTTTGTACATCTATTCAGCGCAATTAGAGGAGAAATCATACTTTAGTTGCACTCTATACAGTTAAAAGAAGGCTATTCTCGTCGATTCACCAGATTCGCACAAATTAGTTGCAGAGAATACACTTATTCGATCGTTTCTGGTGTGACGGATAATTTAAGTGTACAAAGTGCAATTAAGCGCCCGCGTTCTTGTGTCTTTTGGGGTGGTCTTTTATTTTGTTAGTTGGTTTGTGGTTTGTGTATTGTGTTCTGTGCCTTGTACCTTGTACCTTGTACCTTGCGCCTTGTCCTTGTGTCTTGTGCCTTGTGTCATATACCATTGCTCCGTACTTTCGGGTGTAATGTGCTTTTGAGAATCACGATGTTACCTTGAGGTCTTGATGTTAATTTCCAAGGTTCTCATGTTATATTATTTCGATTCACAATGTCCTGAGAATATACTAACTTTCTGATCGGAGGTTTATCTATCATGCTGGTAGTAACTAATACTATTAAAGTAAAAGAAGGTCATGGCGAAGCTATTGCTCAACGTTTCGGAGGAAATAATGGTGTACAGGATATGCCTGGGTTTGTACGTATGGAGGTATGGCGCGGAAATGCCAAAGAAGGTATCGAGGAATTAAAAATCTGCACCGTATGGGAGAATGAGGATGCGTTCAAAGGCTGGACCTCCAGCGAGTCCTTCCGTCAGTCGCACCGTGGTGCTGGTGGTAATGACGCAATCCTGGGTGCTTCCATCGATAAATATGAGCTAATGATCAGCCGCACGCCTGGTAACTAAGTATTAGGACTAACCAATCGGAGTTGTAGCTAGATTGGACCAGCAGTGTGTACGGGATTGTTGCCCGATAAGCACAGTAACTAATTAACTATTACTGCTAGGTTAACCGATGCAACGAGCTAATTGGCTTTACCTCCTGGCTAACCAATGCAGCGCGCTAGTTAACTCTTACCGCCGGGCTAGCCAATACAGCGCGCTAATTGGCTATTACCACTAGATTAACTGATGTAGCAGACGAATTGGCTTTACCTCTTGGTTAACCAATGCAGCGCGCTAGTTAACTCTTACCGCCGGGCTAACCAATGCAGCGCGCTAGTTAACTCTTACCGCCGGGCTAGCCAATACAGCGGGCTAATTATCTTTACCTCTTGGCTAACCAATGCAGCGGGCTAATTAACACAGTTATCGCTTCTAAATGCTAATTGCTACAGTAAAAACTTAGAGTGATTATCGTCCAGCAGACTTATTGATTAGCCTATTAGATACAGGTCAGTTAGTTGGTACAAGCAGCACTATTACCCAGCGATGTCCTGGACCTAAGACTAAACAAACAGGGATGTCCGGAGCCAATATGGCTCTGGGACATCCCTGTTTGTTGTTTATAAACTCATTATTCACTTACATCTGGCTGAGGAGTCTCCACCTCTTGATGTTTACCCGGCCAGAACGACCAACGACCAAAGAGCGTCGTAATAGCTGGTACAAGGAACGGACGCACCACGAAGGTATCCAACAGAACACCAAGAGCGGTGATGATACCGAACTGCACAAGCACCTGAATCGGCAAGCTTGCCAATACAGCAAATGTACCTGCCAGAATGAGGCCGGCAGAGGTAATTACCGAGCTGGTCTCATTCACACCTTCCGCGATAGCCTGCTTAAGCGGCATGGTTTTACGCTTTTTCCAGATATTCGAGATCATGAAGATGTTGTAGTCTTCTCCAAGTGCCACCAAGAAAACAAAGGAATACAGTGGGATCGCTCCCTGAATGGCATCAGCTCCCATCACATAGTGAATGATAATCCAGCCTAAGCCAAGCGCTGAGAAGAAGGAGAGAATAACGGTGCCGACCAGATAGATGGTGGCCACTATTGAACGCAGATATATCAACAACAGTAAGGTGATCATTCCGATGACCACGGGGATAATCAGATCGGTATCCCGATCTCCAATCTCTTTAGTGTCGTGCTGTGTTGCCGTCTGTCCGCTTACCCACACATGATCCGCAGGGTTCGCAACGTCTACATCGATTAATGCCTGCTCTGCGGTAGCAAGAAGGGTGGGAATATGCCCCATCGCTTCTAGTGAGTAAGGATTGCTTTTAAATTCAATATCAAAACCAACAATATCTTTGTTTACTGCCCCCTGCTGCGGATCGGAAACCGTGTCCACATAGGTGAGTCCGCCAAGAATGACCTTTAGATCCTCTCCGCTCGCTTTTCCTTGGGTATCAATAATCAGCTTCGCTGGAGCCAATTCTCCGGGGGAGAACTGTTTGCCAATAAGGTCGAACCCTTCGCGGGACTCCATATTTTTAGGAAAAGAGGATAGGATATCATACGTGAATTTGATGCCACTGGAGAATGAAGCCAGAATCCCCAGGCCGATAACGGTCACACCTACGATAGCCCAAGGCCGGGTTACTACCAAGCCGCCAATGCCCTTTTTACGGGAAACCTTGGGTTCAGGAACAGGTTTGCCTTTAGCCTTAGCCCGTTCTACCTCCATTTGCGGTGTGCGCGGAATGAATGGGAAGAACGAGGTCCGTCCGAAGATCGCCAGCAGTGCTGGTACGAGGGTTAGACTGGCAATTCCCATGATGAAGATCGACACGCTAAATGGAATGGCAAAACGATGATAAGCTCCATACTTAGCCAGCAATAATGCGAACAGCGCGAGCACGACGGTGAAGCCGCTCATAGCAATTGCACCTGAAGATTCGGTAATGGAGCGAAGAAGGGCACGACTCTTGCTCTCCTCTACCTTCAACAACTGCCGGAACCGTGAAATCAGGAACAGACAATAGTCCGTACCAGCTCCGAATAACAAAACGGTCATAATCGAGATCGCCTGTGAATCCACTGTGATCCAGCCTTCTTGCGCCATTTTTCCAAGAATCGGGCTAGTTACGCCATAAGCGAACCCAACCGCAATAAGCGGAATAAACGCCAATATCGGCGAACGATAGATCACCAATAAGAACACCAGCACAAGCATAACCGTAGCAATTAACAAGGAAACGTCTGCGTTTTTGAACAGCCCTGTAGCATCTATGGAGATGCCCACTGGACCCGTAACACGTAAACTCAGGTCTTTTCCATCTACCTTAGCAGCAGAGGGGTCTCCGCCCGTCTCCGTGTTTATGATCTTCTTCATTTCTGTCACAGCTTCGCCGAGCTGATCACTATCTGCCGTTTTATCAAAAAGCACTGGGGTTACCAGCGTACTAAGATCCTCAGATAACGAGGCTTGTAATGCTTGTGGCGGCAGTTGTCCTAATGGTGGAACAAAATTCTGATGGGGCAATGGTTGCTGCTCCAACTTCTTGTACACAGCAGTGATATGTACTAAATCATCTTGTGAAAGCCCGCCTTCTCTATGCCATACGAGCAGCGCAGGCACTCCACTTCCACTAGGGAATTCTTGCTCTGCAATAGCTGCTGCCTGTACCGATTGTGAATCATCTGGGAGGTTAGGCGCATTATTAGCAACCTGAGAATTCACTGCAGGCCATAACAGGGTAAGTGCACCTACAAGCACTATCCATACGAGAAGAGTAATCCACTTCGTCTTTTTTCCTGCCACCCATTTTCCGTAGCCTGACATTCCCTTCATCCTCTCCTTTACCTTGCAGCCTTAAAAATGAGCCGCGGGTCATTTTTTATTCTATCATATATATGCTTTAATTTTTAATCAAACTTTTTTTATTTTTCAGAAAAATTAAAGCACCTCATCACATATAAAATACCCCTCTCTTCACATAAAAATCAGCATCATGTGAAAAGAGGGGTTTATGATTAACTATACTTTTTTCTTCACTTCAATTTAGCCTACGTCCAAATCCCCTTCAGAGAACTGACTGTTATAGAGATCCGCATAGAATCCGCCTTGTGCCAGCAGTTCTTCGTGGTTGCCTTTCTCGATTACACTACCTTGGTTCATGACAAGGATGAGATCCGCATCACGAATCGTCGAGAGACGGTGGGCAATAACGAAGCTTGTTCTGTTTTGCATCAGCGCATTCATCGCTTTTTGAATCAGCAATTCAGTCCGTGTGTCGACACTGCTCGTTGCTTCATCAAGAATGAGGATCGATGGATCAGCAAGAATAGCGCGAGCAATAGTAATCAACTGCTTCTGTCCTTGTGAAATATTAGAAGCTTCTTCATTTAACACCGTATTGTAGCCAAGCGGAAGTGTGCGGATAAAGTGATCAGCATGCGCAGCCTTGGCCGCCCGCACCACATCAGCTTCTGATGCACCTTCACGACCGTAAGCAATGTTATCACGAATCGTACCGTTGAAGAGCCAGGTATCCTGAAGCACCATACCAAATTTACTGCGTAGGTCACTCCGTTTCATATCGGTAATGTTGACGCCATCAATGATAATTTCCCCGTCGTTAAGCTCGTAGAAGCGCATCAACAGGTTAATCAAAGTGGTTTTACCAGCACCAGTAGGACCGACAATAGCTATAGTCTGACCTGGACTAACCTCAATATTCATGTCCTCAATCAGAATAGCATCCTCTTTATAGCCGAATTTCACATGACGGAACTCAACGGAGCCTTCCGGAGCACCTTCATCAAGCTTCACAAGTGTAGTATTAACTTCTTTGACTTCCTCTTCTTCATCCAGAAGTTCAAATACACGTTCTGCGGAAGCAATGGTGGATTGAATAATGTTAGCAATATTAGCCGTTTGTGCAATCGGCTGGGTGAACTGACGTGAATATTGAATGAAGGCTTGGATATCCCCGACATCAATCATTTTTTTAGTAACAAAAATACCACCCACAACACAGATAAGCACATAACCCAAGTTACCGATAAACATCATAAGCGGCATAATCATACCCGACATAAATTGGGAGCGCCAGCCAGAATCATATAGCTTATCGTTTATTTCATCAAAATCTTTAAGCGACTGCGGTTCGCGGCCGAAAGCTTTAATAATCCGGTGCCCTGTATACATTTCCTCTACATGACCATTCAACTGACCAAGCGATTTCTGCTGTCTCACAAAATAAGTCTGCGAACGTTTGGAGATCGCCATAATCACAATAAAGCTGAGTGGCAACGTAGTAATCGTGATTAAAGTCAGCCATGGGCTGATGGTAAGCATCATCACAATAACACCAATAATAGTGACGATTGAGGTAATCAGCTGCGTTAAACTTTGCTGCAACGTGGTACTGATGTTATCCACGTCATTCGTAGCACGGCTGAGAATTTCCCCGTGTGTGCGGGAGTCAAAATATTTTAAAGGTAAACGCTCCAGCTTGCTGTTGATCTGCTCACGCATGTCATAAACTACCTTCTGCGCTACTCCAGCCATTACATATTGCTGAATGTAACTAAACAAAGCACTAAGCAGATACAATCCCGCGAGCAGGATCAGAATATCATTAATATATCCAAAATCAATGGAGGCACCCTCTACACCCATCAATTTGCCGTAAGCACCTTCGAACAGTTTGGTTGTAGCTTTACCCATAACCTTCGGACTGAAGATACTGAACACCGTACTGGCAATCGCCATAATTAGTACAATAATCAATTGAACCATACGTGGGCGTAAATATTTGATCAAGCGACGAAGTGTACCTTTAAAATCTTTAGCCTTTTCTGCCGGCATCCTCATTCCAGGACCGCCACCCGGTCCACCCGGACCTTTATGGCCGCGGGGAGCTGCAGGCTTATGTTCTCTGTTTTGTTCGCTCATGCTATTTCCTCCTCTGACAGCTGCGAGGATACGATCTCGCGGTACACATCACTGCTCTCGAGCAGTTCACGGTGAGTGCCCATTCCAGCAATTTCACCCTCATCAATTACAATAATCCGGTCCGCATCCATAACGGTGCTAACCCGCTGAGCTACGATCAATACGGTGGATTCCGTAGTTTCAGCTTTGAGAGCTGCGCGAAGTTTGGCATCTGTCTTGAAATCAAGAGCTGAGAAGCTATCGTCGAACAGATACACCTCAGGTTTTCTCACAAGCGCCCGAGCAATGGACAACCGCTGTTTCTGACCACCAGAGACGTTATTCCCGCCTTGGGCAATTTCCGAGTCAAACCCTTCCTTCATCGCGGATACGAAATCGTAGGCTTGAGCCACCTTGGATGCATGAATGATTTCTTCATCCGTAGCATCCTCTTTACCGTAGCGGATGTTCTCATTAATCGTACCCGAGAACAATACTGCTTTTTGAGGGATGTAACCGATTTTGCTCCGCAGCTCTTCCTGTGTCATCTCACGCACATCCACTCCGTCTACACGTACAGCACCTTCATTAACATCATAGAACCTTGGAATCAAGCTGAGCAGCGTAGATTTACCCGATCCGGTACCCCCGATAATTGCGGTAACTTCACCCGGACGAGCACTAAAGCTAATTTTCGAAAGTGCAGGCTGTTCTGCCCCTGGATAGGAAAAAGATACATTCTCAAACTCAACAAAACCACGTAAAGAATCGCGTCCGTCTTTTTTAGTAGCTTGAGCTGTTGTATGCAGTTCACTCTCAGTAGGATCTGTAAATTCAGGCTGCATATCCAGTACCTCATTGATACGCACGGCTGAAGCTGAAGCACGCGGAATTAACACGAACATCATCGATACCATAATCAGAGAGAACATAATTTGCATCGCATATTGGATAAATGCCATCAGGGACCCAACTTGCAGATCGCCGTCACCAATTCGAATTCCACCAAAATAAAGAATAGCAATCATAGAAAAGTTCATTACAATCATCATCAGCGGCATCAGGCCGGCCATGATTTTGTTGACCTTGATAGCTGTATCCGTAAGATCACGGTTAGCTTCGGTGAAACGTCTATTCTCATGATCAATCCGGTTAAAAGAACGAATAACACGAATACCTGTCAGATGCTCACGCAGCACCAGGTTTAATTTATCAAGCTTAATCTGAATGGCTTTAAACAGTGGCAGACCCTTCATCCCAATAAAGAAGATCGCCCCAACAAGTACAGGAATAACGACTACAAAAATCAATGATAATTTAGCATCTTCAGATACTGCCATGATGATACCACCAATCATCATCATCGGTGCCCCGATCATCATGCGCAACATCATAGTAAGTACGGTTTGAACTTGTGTAATATCATTTGTTGTACGTGTAATCAAAGACGCTGTACCTAACTTATCGAATTCATGCAGAGTGAAATTCTCTACATGATTAAAGACTCGAGCACGCGTGATTTTACCAAACCCAGCCGCCACTTTTGCCGATAAGTAACTGGCAATTACCGAACATAAAGCACCGCCACCTGCAACCATGAGCATGAAACTACCTATTTTCCAAATATAAGCGCGATCTCCTTGAACGATCCCTTTGTCGACGATGTCAGACATTAGAGTAGGAAGGTATAAATCACCCATGGACTGCAAAAATACAAGGATTAATACAGCACCAATAGCTACCCTAAAAGGCTTCAGTTGTTTAAATAATTTAATCAAGCTTCTCATCTCCGTTCATTTGTAGCCTATCCCAATCAGGTGGTGGATTATCCTCAACGTATTCATGTACCTTAAGCAATAGCTCAGTGAGCTGTTTAGTGTCTTTTTCGCCTAAGTGTTGTACAAGCTTATCAAGCATCACATCACGATAATGTTCCGCTTTTCGTGTGAGTTCTTTTCCACGTTCCGTCAATTTTACGCGTACAACTCTTCGGTCCGAAGGATCCGCGTGTCTTTCCACCATCTGTTTCGCTTCAAGACTGTTAATCAGCTGCGTGATGGTAGGAGGAGTGAATCCAAGTAGTCGGCTGATTTCAGACACCTTAAGACCCTCTTCATCAGAATGATTCCATTTTTCAATGCATATCATTAAAGTCATCTCACTTGGCTTGTGGCCCTCAACGCCCTTTTGCCATTGAGCTTTATGCAGGCGTTTCATCGCCGCAAAAAGCCCGTGTGCGACTGAATTTTCAGTATTTTCTGTATTTCCTCCGTTTATCCCAATTTCCTTCACCTCTATTTTAGTTAGGTCAACTAATTATTAAACACTATATTATTTAGGCTACCTAATTATATTTTCACCGGATTGCTTTGTCAAATTATGAATACGCTATCAATTATTACGAAAAAGAAAACTCCCCAGCACGAGTGCAAGGGAGTAGTTATCGGTTTATGTATTGCTCTGTATTTTAAGGATTGAATAGATGTTTTCATCCCTTAGAACCAAGCTCCGTGCTCATAGGTTGTAATGCCTCCATTACTTCCAGAGCCCACAGGTCCAATGATAATGAAGCTAAACAATGCTAACACGCTTACCATCATCAACAGTGATTTTTTCATTTTTTCTCACCCCCTTTACTAGTTCTCTATATTTATCCTGTTGAGAAGCAGTAGCGTAATCCCTGCTCGTCTCAAATAAAGTTATACAATTAATGAAATCTTTTCCGTTGTTTTGCTTTATAGATAACTCCAAAGATTTCAGAAGATAATCTACACCAGTGCTATAACATTGCTTATTTATTTCATAGATTGCTACTTGATAGTACAAACGAAATACACGATCTACATTATTAGGCTCCTGGAACCCTTCAAACCTCAACATTTCTCGTGAGAATCGTGTAAGTACACTGTCAGCAGAGAACCCGTAACGATTAGCAGCATCCATAATAGTTATAAGTCCAGCTAAGATTTCACCTGGGTGATCTGCTAAAAAGGCCGCGTAGGAAGATAGAACATCCACATTACCCATCAACAACTCAATTGTGAAACCATTGCCCATTGCGAATAACCGAAATTGTTCTACCGCCTGACGACCTTCTTCATTCATCATTTCAAACCAGCCAAGATCTGCGTAGCCTGCAGTATACTTTTTGGCTTCTTCATATTTACCTTGCTTGGTCAGCGAAATTGCTTTAAGCAAATACCCATGACCGTAATAAACCACTAGTGGACGTTCCGTATGAAGAACTTCCTTACGTTTATCCACATTACTTCGCAGTTGCTCGCGGTAAACAGCATTAGCCAGCGTTCTTAGCTCATCAGCGAACGACTCCATTTTATTCCACCGACGAAGATCGAAACATAACTGTGTCAAAGTTAAGAGACCATCCAATTGCATATTTTCTGGTAGACGATTCCTGAAAGGTTCAAAAGTAATAACTGCATGTAACTTCTCGTCTGAATCGACGATGGATAAAATTGCTCTAAAAATACGATAATGACTTATTGCGAGCCGCTCCGAGTAACTGTCGGACTCATTCTCAGCTACAATTTTATAAAAAAATATCGATTCATCTATTTTACCTTTTTTAAACAATTTATCAGCTACCGAATAAACGATATCCAGAGACTTCGGATATTCCAGTAATCTGCTTAAAGTGTCCTCAATACAAGGCTGTTTGCCCAATTCAGCACAACGAATCAAAAAAGGCTCCACTCTACGGCGTGAGACCTTCTCATCATTGAAGCATTCATCAACATATAGAGGATATAACCAACCTTCTGGAAAACCAAAGGCTTTTATAATTGCATCTACTTGTCCCAAGGACATAGGCTTCGGCGGATTTCCATGCAGAATTGCACTGAGGCTGCCTCGATTCAGGCCACAAATTTTTGAAAATGAGGCGAGATTATGGCCGGAGCGGGACAAATTTTTCTCAATTTCTGAGCGTATAGTTGTTAACTTTCCCTCCACTCGGCACCCCCAAAGTTTGACTTGAAAAGATTCTATTAATTGACATTATAGGTGAAAGTTATGGATTGTACAACAAATAGATTGTACGACAAATAGAGGAGCCTAATACGCTCCTCTAGATCAGTAACATCTTCATAGTATTATAATTCTATGTTGTTGGTAGTTTAGCTAACAGTGATGGCGGTTTTGGAACTTCTACTATAGGATGTAATGCCGGCTTTCCGGTTGCGCAAATTTTCCATCATCTTATTTTGTGCCAGCAAAATATAGCTGTCTAATCGCTCACTGAGCTCTAAAACAGCACGGTCACTAAGACTCCGTTGCTCTGCAACCTCCAGCAATTCACATCTAAGACTCTCTATAGTTACAAGTAGCTCATCTTCTTTATAATCTTTTCTATGATTATTCTTGGAGGAATTTGGATTTTGTGTCACATCTCTCTCCTTCTCTCTATCAACATCTTCTCCTATCATAAGTCATGATACCAAAAAACATATTTTCAAAAAAAAGAAAAATTGTAGAGCTTCTAACAAAAACGGAATTACTATTTATTCAGAGTCCTCCGCATGCGCGTCAGGGAGCTCATTGGGATACTGTTCTCGCAAAAGTCCCTTTGCAAAAGCAATCCATTCGCGTGCCGCAAAAGATAAATAACGATCTCTTCGCCACGCCATAGCAAGCTGCCACGGAATTACCGGATCTGTCAAAGGCACAACAACTAACCGTGATCGATCCATATCCCGGCATATGGTCTCTGGCAGCAATGCGATTCCCATACCGGCAGCCACCATGCGGCTAATTAAGTCCCATTGGGAGCTCTCATAGATTACCTTAGGCTGAAATCCCGCCTTCAGACATTCCGTAATAATCCGATCATGCAGCGTAAAATCCTCCCGGAACAGCACAAACTCCTCTTCGGCCAGTTCACTTAACGGAACAAGGTCTGCACCGGCCAGCCGATGTCCTACAGGTAAAATAAGATTCAGCTTCTCTTCAACAAAAGTGAAACAATGAAGTTTGGCTGTATTTACAGGCAGCACAACCATTCCGATATCCAGCAAGCCCGTTTCTACATCTTCCTCCACTTTTTTCGCGCCATCCTCATGCAGACGAATAGTAACCTGCGGATAACGTTTATGAAATTGACCAATCACCGAAGGGAAAAAGCTCGCCCCTACCATTGGAGGCAGACCGATGCGGATGTGGCCCTGCTCCAAATTTCGTAAGCTATCCAGCTCAGAAGACAAGCTGGCGAACGACTCCACGATATTTTGCGCTTTGGTGAACAGAATTTCCCCCGCATCTGTAAGCCGGACACTTTTCCCTTCACGGTAAAACAAATCCGCCTCCAGCTCGATCTCCATATTCCGGATCATTTTACTGATCGTTGGCTGAGAAATATATAAGGATTCGGCAGCCCGAGTAAAGCTTTTCATTCGTGCTGCTTGGACGAAATATTCTAATTGTCGGATATCCATCTTCCAACCTCCGATCCATAGATAAAAGGAATGTCATTTATTCAATCTATTCATTTTACCTATGAAAACAATTGATGTAAACTTTCATTATCATGAAAGGAGCGAAGCCTTATGAAAAAGATTGTTATAGGCTTGCTGCAGGTAGCGGGACTTACCCTATTCTCATTACTAATCAATGCTGTAACCCCATTATTGCATATCCCTATTCCCGGAAGCATACTCGGAATGATTATATTGTTTCTTTTGCTTGAGTTTGGTGTCATTCATCTGAATTGGGTTGAAGTTGGTGCTTCTTGGCTACTGGCTGAGCTCCTGCTGTTCTTTATTCCATCTGCTATTGGCGTAATGAAATACGCGAATATTCTGGAAACTGATGGTTTACGAATCCTCGCGGTGGTCATTTTGGGTACGATTGTTGTAATGGCCAGTTCCGGATTACTTACCAGTAGAATTTACAAAGCAAAGGAGCGGAAAGGATCATGTTAAACGCTCTGTTATTCTTCGGTCTTACGGTTGCTGTGTATCTACTGGCGAAACGCATTTATGCTTCTAGTGGCAAAGTGTACACCTCTCCATTGATCATTACACCAGTGCTTATGATTATCTTCTTACTCATCACAGGCATTACTTATGATTCTTACAATGCGGGAGGCAAATGGCTGACGGATTTGCTGCAACCGGCAACTATGGCCTTTGCAATCCCTTTGCATAAAAACTTCAAGGTGCTCAAAAAGCACGCCGCCGAAATTGCGGCAGGCGTGCTGTCAGGGACGATAACAGCGGTGATCTCTTCTATTCTGCTCGCCAAATGGCTGCATGTCAGCGGCGATCTGGCAGCCAGTCTGGTTCCACGTTCGGTGACTACGCCGATCGCTATGAGCATCTCGCAAAGTATCGGCGGTGTACCGAGTATTACTGCAGTCTTCGTCATCATTACCGGGATACTCGGTACAATGATGGGCCCTACAGTGCTCCGCATCTTCCGCATTGACAATGAAATCGCGCGTGGTGTATCGCTGGGAACCGCTGCGCATGGTACAGGAACATCCAAGGCCTTCGAGCTTAGTTCACTGACCGGAACCATCTCCAGTATTGCGATGATTCTGTCCGCGCTGTTATCCATAGGTGTGGCGCCAGCTTTACTCGCGGTATTCCTCCACTAGGCTAACCCAGCTTGAGCCAAGGACATGTCTCTTTAGCACATCTAAGGCGACATGTCCTTTTTTTAAGAGATCTAAACCTAGAATTTAACCGGAAGTCCACTTTGTGCTGAATCGTAAGCCGCGCAGGTTACTTTAAGCGTCTTGAATCCATCCTCATAGTCACTGAGAATACGTGAACGATCACCTGTCCGTACAGCATGCAGAAAAGCTTCACTTTCCACTAAATATGGATTTCCTGTGTTTTCAAATTCGGTGCTATTGCCACTTCGCACTTCCAAGAGACGATCCGGGTTCCAATCCAGCAATCCCCGATCATTATAGAAACTAAGTCCTACACTTCCCACCGGATCAGGCAGTACACATGTATTTGAAATATTAGCTATGATTCCATTCTCAAGCTTCAGAGATACGGTACCTACATCGGCTACGCTCACACCTTCATGCTGCTCATGCATAATTCGGTTTCCGAACATGCCGTATACTTCTTTTACCTCTCCTGCCAGATAACGCACTAAATCGACGATATGAGTAGTCTGCTCGGTGAACTGTCCTCCGGATTGCTCCTGATCACGCCACCAAGCTACGCCCGGCATGCCGCCCATCCACTGGCCCATAACCATACCGATCTTATCACCACGTAGTGTTTCCTTGAGCCGTCTGACATTCTCTTGATAACGGAAATGGTAACCTACCGAGGTCAATAAATTATGTTCTTTAATATCTTGCAGCAAGCTCGCAGGAATTTCAGTAGTCATACTAAGCGGCTTCTCTATAAAAAAAGGAATATCCCTCTTGATTAATGAACGTTCAATCGCACCATGAGATTGTGGAGGCACACAGATATAAACAGCATCAAGCGTCTCTGCATCCAACATCTCTGTAATATCACCATATCCAGCAGCTCCGTATGGACGTGCCATATCTTCGCCTTTGGCTTTACTGCTTCCACAGACTGCCTGCAACTGGACATCATCCATCCCTGCCAGCAAATCAGCATGTACCTTAGAGAACCAACCCGTACCCACAATACCCACTTTTAATGTCATATTATTTCCCCCTGCCGATTGATTATGAATACCCTTTCGTAGATTATAACCTCTTACGAGCGGATAAGATAATCTCTCCATTCTTCGGGGAGCAAATGCATATATGGACTCTGCAAAAAACGGTCATCAGCCAACACGATAATGCCCGTATCCGTCTCGCTGCGAATCAACCGGCCTCCGGCTTGCAGTACCTTGCACATTCCCGGATAGACATAGGCATAATCAAAGCCATTTTTTCCTCTGGCATTAAAATATTGACGCAGCAGATTGCGTTCAAGACCAAGCTGTGGCAGGCCAACGCCAACAACCATAACCCCATTGAGGCGATCCCCTGGCAGATCCACACCTTCTGAAAAAATTCCTCCAAGTACAGCAAATCCCAATAACGTCTCGTCATTGTCTGGACTAAATGCAGCTAAAAAACTTTCTCTAGCTTGCTCACTCATGCCCGTATCCTGCATCAATGTCCGGATTTCAGGGTAATTCTCCGTAAAGGCCTGATATACGTTTTGTAAATAGAGGTACGAAGGAAAAAACACCAGATAATTGCCCTTCTTGGAGACCATTTGGCTTAGTGCTTTAGTCAACGGAACTAGGGAAGCTTCCCGGTCATGATAACGTGTGGAGACAGGTAAGACGGTTACTTCCCACTGCTCCTTCTGAAAAGGAGAAGAAACAGTTAAACTGTAATCTTCCTCCACCGCACCAATCATATCCCGGTAGTAAGATAATGGAGAAAGTGTAGCTGAGAACAGGATCTGACTGCGAAAGCTCTTGGACATCTGCCGAAGCAGATGCGAGGGATCCAAATTGAATAACTTGAGATAGACATCCCCTCTACGAACCTCAGCATAGGTAATGTAGCGTTCATCATAGGTCTTAAAGGTGCGGAGCATTCCCTGAACTGCAAAATATGTATCCAAGAGGACATTTTCCCCTTCATCTTCTCCATTCAGAGAGACAATGCTGGAGCTGGGGTGAATAAGTTCCTGTTCCGCCTCCAAAGAAAATATCTCAAGCAAAGCTGGCAGCTCCTCCGGGAACGAGTCCCACTGCCCTTGCCCCTCTTCATTGCAAATTTTGCGAAGGGAGATGAAAAAAGCATTCACCGATTTAGCGGCTTTACTCAAACTCCGGTTCATTTCTTTATATTGGCGCTGGATCTCCAGGAAAGGGGCTTTCAGCAAAGAGGCGGAGAACATTTCCCGTCCCCGGTCTACCAGATTGTGTGCTTCATCTACTAGAAGTACCGTTTCTCTCTTTCTTTCCTCTGTTAGCCGTTTCAGACTGATGCGAGGATCATATATATAATTGTAATCGCAGATCACAGCATCACAGGCATAGGCCGCATCCAATGAGAACTCAAATGGGCACACTTTGTGTTTGTGAGCATACAGTGCAATGGTGTCTCTGCTCATGAGCGTCTCGTGATCTAACAGATCCATCAACGCCTCGTTGATCCGGTCATAATAACCATCCGTATAAGGACAGGAATCCTTACCGCAAACCCCCTCTTCGCGAAAACAGGCCTTCTCTTTAGCGGTAATAGTGATGACATGCAGCTGAAGTCCCTGCGTTAGCAACAGCGAGATGGCTTCCTGCGCGGCAAAACGGGTAACCGTCTTTGCCGTTAAATAGAACAATCCCTTAGCTTGTCCTTCGCCCATCGCTTTAAGGACAGGAAACAACGTCGACATTGTTTTCCCAATACCTGTGGGTGCTTGAGCGAACAGACTGACCTTTTCCACGACGGACTTATATACGGCTCCTGCAAAATGACGTTGTCCCTTTCGATAAGAGGAGAACGGAAAGCTCAACTCCCGAAGACTCTGCTCCTTCTTAGCCTCATGATGAACCATCATCTCGGCGTACGGAGCATATCTAGCTACTGTGTCATTCACAAATGAAATCAGCTCTTCAAAAGACAACGTTCGGTACAAGCTTTTTTGCTCATCAGTGGCCCGGTGGACATAGGTAAGCTTAACCTGAATAGAAGAAAGCTCTTGCTCCAGAGCTATCATATATGCGTACATCAGCGCCTGTGCCCAGTGAACCTCATGTCCCTCATCCAGTAAATCCAGCAGTCCGGAGGTTGACTTGATTTCTTCGACCGTAAAGCTCCCATCCTCCGAGACAAGCAATCCATCACAACGCCCATCTACAACATAAAGCAGGTTTCCATAAGGAATTTCCGTTTTCAAATAAACCTCTTTGCGGTCACCTTCCTTATATTGCTTTTGGATTTTCTGATGAATTCTTGTGCCTTCGACCATAGCGCCCGTTCCATGAAAGCCAGGCTCAATGCTTCCGCTGCGAAAAACATATTCAACGAGAGTTCTAACTGATAAAGCTACTGTAGAGCCCATCCGGCATCACATCCTTTAATTTTCCATATATTCTTTTTGCTCCCAATCGCCATTTTAGTCCTGAATTCGTTGTATAACCCTGCATGAGAGCAGGAGCGTCAGCTTCAACCCTATGTGTTTAACTTTACGCACTCCGCTAAGCTTATACTTAGGTTCTCGATTTTTGACATTCTATAGCTAGCCCTGCATAATAAATTTTATTACTATGGAATTATTTTGTCTGGGGCGCTGTTTCTTCCTAGCCGGGAAATAGCGTTTTATCATGTAGAAAGAAGGCGAAGCTGTGTCATCCTTTAACTTTAAACAGTGGATCGTTAAACCTTTTGTGTTTTTCACAATAATTTTTATTCTAAAAGCTTTCTTGGCATGGGGCGTAATCTTTGACGATATATTGCCCTGGAAATCATTATTAACTGAAATCCCCTTTGCTTGGGCGCTCTTCTGTATCATTGAACGTTTTGGTTCCAAGCGCAAGCTCGGATATTACATGACCGTAAATTTATTAGTGACAGCCATTTTCTTCGCAGCCATTATGTATTTTAAATATTATGGTGTTATTGTGACTTACCATGCAGCGGAGCAGGTGAATCAAGTCACCGCCGTCAGCAACAGCGTATTCTCACTAATGGATCCATACTACCTGCTGATTTTTACAGACATCATTATTCTCGGAGTTTATTTCTTCTTTAATAAAAAAGGCCGGGTCTATAAGAAAGAGAATATCAACCGCCGCCGTGGCGGAAAACTTAAGTACAGCGTTCTGTTTGCAGTCTCACTTGCTTTATGCCTGTTCAACATCTTGCCTAATAAGGCCAGCATGAACGAAATTAAGAAAGCCCAGGAAATGGGAATTCTTAATTATGAAGCCTATACGATCTTCGCTAAAGAAGAGCCTGAGCTAGTCAATTCAAGTGACATTACACAAGATGCCATCAACAAATTGAAGGGGATTAATACTACGGCTAGTTCTCCACTTCAAGGCATCGCGAAAGATAAGAACCTTATTATTATTCAAATGGAATCTTTCCAGAATTTTTTGCTAGGACTTAAATTAGACGGTCAAGAAATTACACCGAACCTGAACAAGGTGATGAAGGACAGTCTTTACTTCCCTAATTTTTATCAAATGGTTGGTCAAGGGAATACGTCGGATGCAGAGTTCGTAGTTAATACTTCCTTCTACATCCCTCCACGTGGAGCGGCAACGATGTCCTATGTAGATAAGGTACTGCCGAGTCTGCCACGTGTGCTTAAAGAAAATGGTTATCAGACTGCAACCTTCCACACCAATGTCGTAGAATTCTGGAACCGCGGCGAGCTGTATGACTCCCTGGGCTTCGATCATTATTATGATCGCAAATTTTTTGGTGAAGATGATGTCTTTTTCTTTGGCGCTTCTGATGATACGCTCTACAGTAAGACAGCCGACAAACTAAAAGAAATGGACCAACAGGAGCAGCCTTTTTACGCTCAAGTCATTTCAATGTCAGCGCATCACCCTTTTACTATTCCGGAAGAAAAATACCGTATGGAGCTGCCAGAGCGTTATGAAGGTACTTTTGTTGGTGACTATATCCGTTCCCAGAACTATGCGGATGATGCTTTTGGACATTTTGTAGAAGAGCTTAAAGCGAAAGGTGTCTGGGACAATAGTGTAATCATGATTTATGGAGATCATATGGGATTGCCGATTTATTCCCTCGATCATGATGATAAAGAATTGATGACTGAAATCTATGGTCATGAATACAGTTATGCGGATATGATGAACATCCCTCTGCTTATTCATGCAGGTGATGGCGTAGCGCCGCAGACCATTGATGAAGTAGGCGGAGAAGTGGATATCATGCCAACCGCTGCAAGTCTGCTTGGGATTTCATTAGAGAATAACGTATATTTTGGTCAAGATCTACTCAGTCAGACTTATAATTTGCTGCCAGAACGATATTATTTACCTTCTGGTTCATTCATTGCCAGCTCAGGATTGCTTATTCCTGGTAACAGCTTTGAAGACAACACTCAGTACTCTATTTATAACGATGGAACAACACCAAGTGCCACTGAGGACGAATATAACCGTGCCTTGAGGCTTTTACAGCTTTCCCACAGCTATATCACTCAGTTGCCCGACAAACAACCTAAACAATAAATTACAGGGCGTAGGCAACCAACGAACAAAAACAGCAGAGCAGCGATTCCCCAATAATGGAGAACCGCTGCTCTGCTGTTTTTTATAAAGATATCCATTCCGAAGCTTAGCTGACTAACGCTCCTGATCCTCGATCATACGGTAATACTCTGCAAAGTTGCGTAGTTCTTCGGGCTTCAGTATGGACAAATGCTCCGCCAGCAGTTCTTTGGACCGGAAATGTCCTTCTTCCAGCACCTGCTGACCCTTCTCGGTGATCGTTACTACAACCGCTCTCCGATCCTTCCCATCCGGCTCACGCTTGATATAACCCAGCACCTCCAAACGGTCCAGCATCACCGTCACTGCACTGGATTTGACCTCCATACTTTCTGCCAGCTGTACCACCCGCGACTTCTTTTCTTTCGCTATCATATTTAACAGACCCATCTGAGGCACCGTAAGTCCGAGTTCTTTGTGCAAAGACATTTGAGACATAATCTTACGCTGTACTCTCCACATGGATAGTCCAAGACGATCAATTAACGGATCTATTTGATGTGGCATATTTGTTCAACCCCAATCCGTTTTTAATAACTCAAGCGTACCACTAGAACTGGTAATGATTCAATGGTTTTGTCTACTAAACCATTGAAAGCATGCTGGAAAGCGCAAACTTCCACGAATCTCCAATTTCCGACACAGAAATACTATATTCCATGTAAGGTTATGAGCATATCAATGCGATATAATCGTAGAGGTGAGAGCTATTATCACTGAGAACATAATTTGTCAAGGTTGGTGCGAAGAATGAAATTAGCAACTAAATTAACTTGGATGATGTTCATCGTCTTACTTCTTGTAGGATCATCCATCGGGTTCTTCGGATACCGTACAGCTTATAAGCAAGTAGACGAAGCCGCAGGTATCGAATTGGTAGGATGCGCTAATATTACAACCGGCCTGATTGACCCCGCAGATATTTCCGCATTGTTGGCAGGCGATCAAAGTAAACTGGAGGCTGTAGAGGATCGAATCGGTTGGATTGTGGCACATAAGGCTATTTTTAAAGAGGCATTCATCTTATCCTTAGACGGAAAAGTACTTGCCGCAGATTCAAGCTTCCAGGCTAGAGGTTATAAAGCAGGCGATACTTTTTATTTTTCAGATGAAGATAAGCAAATGATTACTGAGCATAAGCATTCCTCCTACTCCAAGGTTTATACATACGAAGGTACCTCACTTAAGACAGGTTACGGCCCCATCTATCAGGATCATGATCCATCCAAACCTATAGTTGCGCTGATGGCCATTAATTTCGATGGCTCCATAATTCAAGAAAGAACCCAAGATATCATAGTTCAGCCCTTTATTATCGGAGCTTCCATTCTGGTTATAGCTATCGTAGCAGCTTATCTGTTAATCCGCCGAATGATAAGTCCGTTAACGAAGCTGTCTAAAGGGGTCAATCTTGTTGCACAAGGCGACCTTACTCATAATCCTATTTTATTCAACAGCAAGGATGAGATTGGTACATTAGCCCGTAATTTTAATGACATGACCCAAAGCCTGCGCTTGCTTATTACCGAGGTCAATGAGACTTCCATGCAGGTAGCTTCCTCGTCCGAAGAGCTCTCTGCCAGTGCACAGGAAACCAACCGGGCCGGTGAGTACAGCGTCAATGTTACAATTGAGCTTGCCGATAGCGCGAATTCACAGCTGCAGAATATGGAGGGCGAATATAAGTCTGTACAAGACCTGTCTCGCTTCATCACAGAGATTGCAGGCAATGCAGATAACGCGATGAATAATGCGGTCAGCAACGCTAATAAAGCCCGTACAGGCCGTGAAGCAATGGATTCCACCACACAGCAGATGAGAGTCGTAAGTGACAGCATTACCGACCTAGCAATCATTATTGAAACCTTGGGTGGTTATTCCAAAGAAATCGAAAATATCGTGGGTACTATTGCCAGCATCGCAGAGGAAACCAATCTCCTGTCCCTAAATGCAGCGATTGAAGCCGCAAGAGCTGGAGAAGAAGGAAGAGGGTTTGCGGTCGTTGCCCATTCCGTGCGTAAGCTTGCTGAGCGCTCAGCCCATTCCGCTGCGCAAATTGGCCAGCTGGTAAACATCATCGTGAATCAGATGGATCAAGCAGGAGAAACAATGAAACGCTCTACAGAAGAGATGGAGCACGGCAGAGAAATGATTGCCACGGCAGGCCAGTCCTTCTCGGAGATAGAAATGTCTGTCTCGGGAATGGCCTCACAAAGTCAGCAGATCTCCGGAACAGTTCGACAGCTTTCGCTAATTTCCGACCGTCTCGTTACAACCCTTCAGAATATCGTAAATGTCGCTAATCAGACAGCCAGCAGTGCAGAGACATTGTCCGCTTCCTCAGAAGAACAGCTTGCCGCGATGGAAGAAGTTGAGTCTGCAGCAGCTTTCCTGTCCTCACTAGCTGAGAAGCTGCAAATTCTGATTGAACGATTTAAGGTTTCTTAATAGCAAAGGGGCTAGCGTCCAAGCAGAGAAATTCTGCTTGGACGCTAGCCCCTTGTTCTATGTATTGAGATCATCTGCTACGATACTGCTGTATTCGCTATAAACCACTGGCCCAGCTCATGCACCGGCATTGGCCGCCCATAATAATAACCCTGCATCACTCTGCAGCCTAAGGATTGCAGCAGCTCAATCTGCTCTGGTGTCTCCACACCTTCCGCCACGACCTCCATATTAAGATTGGTGGCAATCGCAATGATATTACTGATAATAGCTTTCTTGGAATGCATCTTGCTCTTACGAATAAATACCTGATCAATTTTGAGTGTGTTGACTGGAATCTCATCTAAATTACCAAGGGACGAAAAGCCTGTCCCAAAGTCATCCAGTGATACCCTTACCCCAAGTGCCCGAAGTCTGGATAGCTGCGCAACCGTCTCTTCCATGTTATTCATCGCAATGGACTCTGTAATCTCCAGTTCAAGGAAATGTGGTTCTAGGCCTGAACGTGTGAGTGCTTCTTCTACAACATCGTATAAGCCCCCACCCTCAAACATCCGCGCTGACATATTAATAGAGACTGCGACATTTGCTATCTCTTCCTTATGCCAAAGCATGTTCTGGCTGCATACATCATGCAGCATCCAATAGGTAATGGGGACAATTAGTCCCGTTTCCTCTGCGATGGGAATGAATTCCGCGGGAGAAATTATCCCATGTTCAGGGTGCCGCCAACGCAGCAGTGCTTCAAGACCCACGGTAACGTTCATATACGAATCCCATTTCGGCTGGTAAACAACCATAAACTCGGAGCGTGCCAGCGCTTTACGAAGATCCTTCTCCAGCGACATCCGTCGCAGCTGATGGCGGTTCATCTCCTGATCGAACACACTGAATTTATTCTTACCCGAATCCTTAGAGGTATAAAGAGCTGTATCGGCTGCCTTCATTAACGCTGAGCGGTCAGTTCCATGCATAGGGGTCATACTGATCCCCACGCTTGCAGTAACATATAGCTCATTACCCTGAATGCTGTAGTATTTCTTAAGCTCATATAAAATGTGCTCTGCTTCCTCTTGCGCATCCTCCACAGTACAATCTGGAAGAGCGATCAGGAATTCATCTCCGCCCAAACGAAAGACCTTGCCTTTACTTCCTACAGAGCGTCTTAATCTTATAGCGACCTCTCGCAGTAACAAGTCCCCTATATCATGTCCAAGCGTATCATTAATCGACTTAAACCGATCCAGATCCACAAAAAATACGGCGCCAGATCTACTCCCGAAAAATTCATCTTTAAAATAACGTACCAGGCCATGTCTGTTCGGAAGATCAGTTAGTGGATCATAATAAGCCATCCGTTCCAGCACATGCCGGTCCAGAAATACAGCACCACCAGAAATCGCAAGCATAAATAGCGTTACCAAGGATACTCCCATTAAAAGAATAACATCAGTCTCCATAAAAAAAGTTGTATTGCCTAGCAGACCGTTATATTCAAAATGAGTCGCCCTTACACTCGTATAATGCAATCCAGTCACCGAAAATCCGATAAAGAGAGCAGAGTATAACTTCCAGCGGTTAAAACCCACATAGTCTTTAAACTTGTGAAATAGAAATAATCCGATAAAAGACGAGAGCATAACGAGGATTACAGCACATGTCTGAGTCCATATCTCATAATGAATCTCCGCTGCGATCTTCATGGAGGACATCCCGATATAATGCATAGCAGAGATCCCGCTGCCCAGAAGAACACCACTAACTATTAAACAACTTTTTCTTAAACGTGGCACAAACGTAATCCGGAATGCCGAATAGCAGCACAATACACCAACCAATAACGATAATACAGCCCTGCCTGGATAATAATTCACGCTAAAAGGAAAACGGCTCGCCATAATCCCTACATAATGTATCGACCATATGCCACTGCCGAGTACACATGCCCCCGATATTAACCATAAGCGACGAACTTTCCCAAACGAGCGAGGGACTTGCGAGATCAGATTCAGCGCGGAATAAGCTGCAGTCGCCGCTAGCGCAAATGATAGTAAAACAATCCAAACGTTATAGTGGATTCCCATTTTATCCATTAGTTAACCTCTTCACCGGTTTTGAATACCGTAATCGCTGCAGCGTATTTCTCAAGTAAAAAATCAGTACACGAATATCAGATAAATGGAAGAGTGCGTAAAGATTATAGGTTATCCCTGAAAAGCAACTTTAGATGTATTCTACCTTGTATTCAGCCGATTGTCTAAGAAAATACTGGAATTTATACCCTTTTTTTATGTCGGCAAAAAATGTCCATATTTGACGCATTCACTCACCCCGGAAAGTTGGATATGTGACCTGTGGTTGATGGGGTTTTGGGGAAGGTCTTTCGCCATAACCATTGATTCAAAACTACCAGAACTAACAGATAGATGTAAATTCCTCCGGTAAATAAAGTGAAGACATAGTGAATACCCGCCATCCCCATCAGCAAAAACATAAGCATGAAGGCGACTCCAGTGTAATCCTTTTGTTTGGCTGCCTCATAACGCTCTGAAAAAGGTAAGCTCCGCGGATAAACACGAAAGCAGATGACTGAGAAAATCAGCATGGCGAATAATACCACTACTAAATCAGGTACAATGTGCACACCGAACAACAGAATGAACAATACCGCATCTACTGCAAATAAAGGCAAGACTAGCCGCAGCAGCGCCGCCTTAAGCATCCCACGGTAAATAGGCGTGCTATCGGGTAAAGGAATCAGCCTATAAATCCAAGCTCCTTTATAACTTGTAGAGTAGCGTAGCATCTGTATTACAGTCTGCATTAACATCGTGCAGAAATAGATTAACAAGTACACTTTTGAACCTTTAAGGGAACCATCATAACTATTCTGCAATATACCAAATATAAAAATAAACGGGAATGCGATAGAAAAGCCAAGTGCAGGATAGACCTTCAGCTTAAAATCGCGCTCATTCTTCATCATGGACCAAGTAAACCGAAAGAAAATCCCCTCTGCCGGTTCCTTGCATACTCTGCGCGAGAGCCACTCTGCGAGCTGGCCCTTGTCTTTTCCACCGGAGCCTTGCTCCGCCAGCTTTTGCAAATTCCGCTCAAACTGTGGCATCAGCTTAATATAAGCTACGATCAGTACAAGTGGGGTTATCAAAGCCAGCAATGAGAGAATGAAGTAATAGGGTTCTCTCGCTCCACCAAGCAACAGTTCAAACGGAGCCGCGAACCAAACCGGAAAAATAAAGTACTGCCACCAAGCAGGATGATAAGCAGCACCAAGCTCAGTGAGGTTGAACAACCTGGAGATGAATTGATAGCCCACCATTATTCCGATCGTTAGAAGGATTTGCGTATAATTTATAATATCCTTGAGCTTCTCCCCATCAAAAAACCGCATGATCATCAGGTAGAGCAGTGCAGTTATTACGAGGATAAAACAGTCTAACAAGACAATTGTCACCGCATACATCAGAAAAAAAGCGATCCCCTGCTTAAATAGGCTAAATACCAAAGATGGACCAGTGATCGACAATGTAACTGTCCCTAAGTAGAGAAGAACGTGGATACTTTTGGCCATATTTAAGGTGGTTCGGTTGACGGGTTTGGAAAAAAGAATATTTTTATCACGTAAATCAAGCATTACTGAAGAAAAATCAGAGATCAGGGTTGTGGAGACAAAAAACATAATGATCCCAAAGGTTAAGCTCATTTGCAGCATATAGTGATCATTGGATAGCGTTAGCGGAATTAATATTAAACCAAACAGTAAGTAAATCCACTGCAATCGCAAAGGCGAACCTTCTTTAACGTTCTCCTTTTTCTGCATACCTGCAAGCGCTGTAGGCATTCTTCTTCCGTCCATGGTCAGTTTGATCTGCAGAATACTCCGCATGGTGTCATAATCGACTCCAAATCTTATAAATGCACCCCGCAGCTTATCCAACAGCCTCAGCACGAAGAAATCAGTCATAAGAGGATACCTCTTGCTCTTGCATGACCGCAACAAATTCACCAGCGATATCACGGTATTTATCAAATCCGGTTAATTGATTGAAAATATCTTCAAGCGTCCCTTCGCGGCCTTTCTCCTTCAGCTCCGCAAAACTTCCGTCCGCCACAATATCCCCGCCATCAATCAAAATGATCCGGCTACTGATTTTCTCAACCACATCCATGATATGTGAGGAGTAAAAAATGGTCTTCCCCCGTGCCGCCAGCGATGCAAAAATCTCCTTCACTATCATCACGCTATTAGCATCCAAACCACTCAGCGGTTCATCCAGGAATAAAATATCGGGGTCATGCAGCATGCTGGAGATAAGCAGCACCTTTTGCTTCATCCCTTTTGAGAACGAAGAAATCCGCATATCGTAAGACTTCTCCAAACCTAGCAGTGTGGTTAATTTTTTGGCCTTGTAGTCCGCCTCCGCACGACCTAGCCCATACAGCTCGCCAACAAAGGTTAGATACTCTCTTGCAGTGAGGCTATCATATAATTCGGCTACCTCCGGCACATAACCTATACGTTTCTTGTAAGAAACATCTCCATCAGCAATATCCTTACCGAAAATCTCCACTTTACCGTTATATCCTTCTACCAAACCGAGCATAATCTTCACCGTTGTACTCTTACCTGCCCCGTTAGGGCCGATATAACCAATAATTTGTCCTCTATATACCTTAAGATCAATTCCCTTTAGCACCATTCGGTCTGTATAGTTCATCCATAAACCTGAAATCGCTATGACCGGATCGTCAGCTAAACCCATATCTCAGTCCCCTTTCTAGTAACTAATCAATAATGTGAAATATTACTACTTTATGTAATTACAATAATTGTATCATTTAGTAGAATCCTCTTCCATGATTTAGTCTGCTATTCTTATGTCTAGTTAAAAAAAGAGTGGCCATTAGGCCACCCCCTAGAGATTTATAGCGAAAGGCAGCGCCACCGATGCCACGAAATGGCTGTAGGCACTCCCTTTATTTTAGTAAACCGGGCTAAGATCAGAGTCCGTTTGGTGGGGTAGCATTTTTGCGTAAGAGAGCGAGCACGCTATCGGACACAGCTGACCTTATACGTGGATTTTTACCACATTTGGAGTGCTAAAGGACCCCATAGTCGCTATCAGCATGAAAAACACCATAAACGCACCTTTTTCTAAGCGATAGCGTCGCTGGAGTCCGAAACTATGCCCCAAAGGCTGGAATGTGGAAAATAACGTCATCTGGGTCCGAAAGCCGCGCCGATAATGAATGAGCTGCTGAATCAAGCGGGCAAGAGGGCAAGAGGGCAAGCGTGCAAGCGGACAGGGCAAGGGCAACCAGCCAGCTAACAAACAAAAAAACAGAGCAGCGATACTCCAATAAAAGAGGAATCGCTGCTCTGCTGTCTTAGCCAAACCGAGTCGCCGCACTCATAGTTGAACGCTACTTACGTGACGTCCGCTATGTCTTAGTCGCTGATTATTTGGATAGCAAATTGTAAATAACCTGTGCTGCTTCTGCTCTTGTAGTGACTTCCTTCGGATTGAGTTTACCGTTCGCTCCGGTCACTACACCTCTCTCTACCAGCGCTTGAAGGGCTTCTTGTGCATAACCAGCGATCTGTCCAGCATCACTAAAGCCGGAAAGCGTGGCCGTTGTTTTCTCAGATGGCAGTTCACCTAGCGCTACAAGCGAGCGGTACAAGAGTGTAAATAGCTCCTGCCTAGTGATCTGAACCTCTGGCTGGAATAGATTATCTCCCGAACCCGTTGCTACCCCAAGGCGCTTAGCTGCAGCAAGATAATTCGTATAATACGTATTGCCCGCATCTGCAAAATTATCTGCGGCAACCTCATCTGGTGCGATGTCATATGCCTTAAGCAACAGGACAATGAACTGTCCTCTGGTTATTGCGGCATTAGGACTGTAATGCTCAGCATCCGTACCAGATGTGATACTGCGTGCTGCCAAGAAACCTACTGCATGGCTATACCATGAGGCATCTGGAACATCTGCAAAGCTCACTTGATTATATCCAATAATATATTGGGAGAAATGTGTGGTTACGAAATCTACAGTTCCCTTAGCGGCATTGTAATTTCCACGTACATTGTCCAAACTTCCAGTGCTGTTAATGTGATACACAATAACCGCATCTGACCGTTCTCCCGCTTGCAGCACGTACGGTACGCTGACACGAACACTGCCCCCACCGAAGGTGGAAATCGTGCTTTCACCCGCTATAACCGACAAGTCATAAACTGGTCTGTCTCCGAGAACAGCCTTGCCTTCTGCCGTTAATGACACCTTCGCGATTCTAATAATGATGTCTCCGGCATCTGAAGCTGCACTAATGCTTGCCAATGATTTGGCATCAAACGTAATCGTACCCACATTCTCATAATCAATGGTAATCTCCGCCTTCGTTCCGGCGGCTAACTCATTAATTATGCTTCTTGGAAGAGTAAGTTCAGCGGTTTGAGTATCTGAAGTAGCTGCAACACTAATTTCAAGAACAGCTTTCTTCCCATCAGCTTCTGCCTTCTTAGCGAGACTCACGAATTCAGCAGCAGTTTCTTTTGTGATCGTTGCAGTAGTCACTCCTGTGGTTTTATCCGTTTTAGTTGCTGCTGTTGCTGATAGGTTCACGGTACTCCCTGCTGTTGCCGTAGCAACCAGTTGAGGGCTTGCTGATGGTGTTGGTGTAGTCGTGCTCGGTGTAGAATTGCCACCCGATCCACCTGTTCCACCTGTTCCAGGATCTGAAATAGGCACATAGGCCGGAACAACAATGTCAGTCGCTGGACTTGCCTTATAACCTTCTTTGGCTGCGTATCTCACTTGATACGTGCCCGGTATTAATCCTGTGATTTCTTTATCTGGTGCATACACATAATTAGTTACACTCGACAGCTTATATTCTAAGGCTGTCGTGGTTCCCGTAATTCTTCCATCATTGTTCGCTGCTGAGGTAGGAGCAACTCCCTGTAACCCAGTTGGAGCTGCTTGTTCCGCAGTGAATGCTGGAACGATTACATCTGCTGCTCTACCCGCGTTAAATCCTTCTTTAGCTGCGTATCTTACCTGATAGATACCCGGCACCAGTCCAACGATCTCTACATCTGATGCGTAGACATAATCGGTAACCGTAGACAGCTTATATTCCAGCGCTTTCGTAGTTCCTATAATTTTACCGTCGTCATTGGCTGCACTGGTTGGTGCTATACCTACTAATCCTGTAGGTGCCGCTTGCTCACCATATGCCGGGACTTCAACTGTAGCGTCTTTACCTACGCTGTATCCCTCTTTTGCCGCATATCGCACATTATAGAAGCCCGGAGTAAGACCAGTGATAGCTGTACCTGTTACAGGCTTATAATCAGCTTCTCCAACGCCTTTATACTCCTGTCCTTCAGCAGAACCCGTAATTTGCCCATCATCATTAGCTTCAGAAGTAGGTGCTACGCCTACCAGTCCTGTCGGGGCTGCTTGTTGATGGGTGTAAGCAGGAACTTCCACACTTACGTCTTCGCCAGCATTATAAGGAATGATTGTGGGTCCAGCTGCGGAAGTTGGCCCTTGATAGCCCGATGTAGCGGCATATCTTACCTTATAAACACCAGGTGCAAGCCCTGTAATGGCTGATCCCGAAGCTGGGGTGTAAGCCTCGTCTCCAGCAAGCTTAAATTCCAATGCTGCACTGGTGCCTACAATTTGCCCATCCTTATTGCCGGCCGCTGTTGGTGCTACACCGGTAAGTCCTGCCGGCACAGCTTCGAGTCTGGAGAATATTTTATCCAGCGCTGTTGTAGTGTTATTGTATCTGGCTCCGATTGGGTAATTAGCCTGCACGTAATCCGGTTGGATATTCGTCCAGCTGTACATAAGTTCAACATGCCCTAGAATCGGTGAGTTTTTGCCTCCTGCATCCTTGTTGTCCTTGTTATAAGTGAACAGATATGGAACTTGAAGTCTGTCTCCGCTCACGGTGTTTCCAAGTCCATCTACATAACTAATTACAGTTGGTTTGGCAGCTGAATTGTTTTCGGTCTTGATATTGGTCAGATAAGTACGAACCAGATCAACATAAAGCTGCGCATACGGATGATTAGTGGTTCTAATCTGAAGCTCATTATTATTATGCGGATTTGCACTGCCCTTAGTGCCGCTGTTGTTATTAGGCTCAGCAACGGTCACACCAGCATCCAACTTAGTGTCGAAGAAGTAGATCTTATTGATATTATGTTTTTTGGCATATTCGTTGATATATTTAATCACCGCTTGCGTGTTAGGGCACCACGACCCGCCTAACAAAATCGCATAGTTTCCCTCACTCGCTAAAATTTGCTTCAGCTGATGATAGGTCACATGTTCATAAACAAGCGTGCCATCCGCTTCGTTGAAGATCGTAGGTTTTCCCTCATTTTCCCCTTCATAGTTCTTATTAAATGCAGCCTTGATATAAGCCGACTCGTCGATAGTGTCATATCGGGAAGCGGCACCCAGCACCTCACTTACTGATGTTTTATACGCATTAACCTTCGCCGCATCAAGTGTTCCGTTCGTCAGGAACTCATTCCACGAATAGCTCTTATCCAGGTAGGATACGACAGGAGCACTATTTCCCTGTGCATCCTTGTGATCCTTGTTGTATACCAATAAGAATGGAGACTCGAGCTTGTTAGCAGTCACAACTTCCCCGTTTTTATTGGTATAGCTGACATTGCGTTCTGGATCATCTTTGGAAGACAGATTTAAATTCTTCAAATACTTGTTGACCAGATCAACATATTTATAGGCAAATTTATTATTGCTGTCTGCAATCTGAAGGGTGTCCCCGTCCAGCTTAGTATCAAAGTTATAAATCGTAGAGATGCCATATTCCTTGGCTGCCTCGTTGATAAAGCCGATATCGGCCTGTGTATTCTCGCTCCAAGCGCCGCCAACCAGAACAGCGTATGTGCCTTCACTCTCAAAAAGATGAACGATATCTTCATACGTCGCTGTTTTAAATACATGGTTAGCATCATTTAGACGGTCATAGACATGACTGAAATAGTCAAACTGGTTAACGCCGCCTTGGGAAGAGGTTATCGCTTCTGCGGTATCCGGATTAGCATAAGCTCTTCCTGCCTGAGTAGGCAGGATTAGCAGGGAGGCTGCCAGCAGCAGCGTTACAATTTTTTTGAAGGTTAATGGTCGTATCATTATGTGCACCTCGCCTTAAATAGGTTTATGGGATGAATGGGCTGAAAGGAATCCTGAATGAGCCTGCTGCTCATCAAGGACAAACCTCTTCCTCAGCGGCTGGTGCCGGTGCGGGTGCCTGAACCGTTTCCGCTGGAGCAGCTGCTGGTGCGCTGACCGTGGATGCAGGTGCAGAAGACGATGTTTTCGGTTGAGAAGACTCAACTACCGGAGCCGGGGTCGCTTTAACTACCTCTGTTGTAGAGAAGGTTATAGCTTTTTTGGAAGGTGTCTCCGTTGCTTTTGCTACAGGAGCGGCGGTTTCCTTAGGCTGTTCAGATACAACAGGAGCTGCGGTCGGCTGAACGGCTTTAGCGGTTACGTTTGCTTTTGGAGCAGTCGTAGGCGCAGGCGTTGCCGCGCTGGTTTGCGGTTTAACAGATGCAGATACCGTTGTTGCAGCTGTTGCCGTCTTAGCGGTGTCCGCAGCCGGGGATGCGGTTGCTTTAGGCTGAGCTGCGCCCGCTTCTGGAGCTGCTGAAGCAACAACCTTCGCCGCAGAATCAACAGCTGCTGGGGCCGCAGTAGCTTCTGCCGTGACTGTCTCTGCTGCTGGAGCCGAAGCTTCCGGCTGGACAGCTTCTGTTACAGGAGCTGCAGTAGCTTCTGCCTGAACAACAACTGCTGCCGCAGAAGTAGCTACTGGTAAAGCTGCTGCGGTTACTGCTGTATTACTACTCTCTTGAATGGGTGCTGCCTCTGCTGTTTTTTTGTTAGCGGATACCGCGGCATACGTCAATGCGGAGAAGACGATAGCGGCGGCAACCAAAGAGATCGAAAGCTTTTTCATATGTGTACCATCCTTTTCAAATAAAATAAGAGACCACTTCATTACATTCTTGTACCTTAAATCCGTAACTCTCCCTTCTCTAAAGTTAAAAAAAAGAGACTCAACGGGACGCAATTTACGCGTCTTTCGTTGAATCTCCGGCTGTCCAGTCGATTCCAATTGGCTTGTGATTAAGTTCCATATTATTCATGCCATAGTGCCTTGTCAATCAATTTTTATTTTTCACATGGTTTTTATCGGAATTAATTATTTTTAACATATAATTACATTGACTTTACTATAAATTCTATATAGATTGATCTCAATAGGATTAATCACATTAAAAAACTAGGTTTAAGGGGGTATTGGTAGTGAACATAGATAACAACTTATTATCCGCCATCGAAACGAACTGGTATGGATTTGTCGCTTCCATATTTGTGTTTGCAATTTTGTTTCTACTGGCACGTAAACGAATTGGATTTGGCACCCGGGTACTCATCGGACTTGGCATCGGACTTATTGCCGGTATATTCTTTCAATACTTCGATTTAGAGACCAAAGCTATTAGCACATTCGGCAGCATTTATGTCAGCTTGATCCGCATGCTCGTCATTCCTTTAGTATTCGTACTCGTATTAAACAGTATTTCTTCCTTAACCAATCTGGAGTATCTACGCAAAATCGGGATCAAAACCTTCGCCTGGTTCCTCGGAACAACTGGCATCGCTTCTATTATCGGCCTATCGGTTGCGCTGCTGTTCAATCCCGGCCAAGGTATACAACAAGATGTACCCGCAGATTTTGCAGCCCGGGAAATCCCGACCTTCTCCCAGGTTATCCTCGATCTTGTTCCATCTAACCCTGTTAATGAAGCAGCTACGGGTAAGGTTGTGCCTCTACTCATTTTCGCCATCTTCTTAGCAGTAGCTATAATCAAGATTGGCTCCAAGAAACCCGAAGCAGTCAAACCTGTACGTGATCTTATTGAATCCCTAACACTGATACTGCATCAGGTTGTGAAATTCATTATTCGCCTGACCCCTTATGGCGTATTCGCACTGATTGCCGGAATCACCGCACGTTATGGCTGGGAGACGTTGCAGGAGCTAGGCAGTGTAATTATAACCTCGTACGTAGCAATGATTATACATTTTGTACTTATCTTTGGCGGATTGGTTCTATTAGTAGCGAAGGTGAATCCAATTCGTTTCTTCCGCAAAGTGTATCCAACCATTACTGTTGCCTTCACAACCAGAAGCAGCTATGCAACACTTCCGGTCAATCTCGAAGTTATTACGAAGCGGCTTCATGTCTCCCCACGGATCGCGAGCTTTATCGCACCGTTAGGGGCATCTGTGAACTTTAATGCGTGCGGTGGGATTTGGCCAGCTATTGTGGCTGTATTTACCGCTCAAGTATTCGGTATTGATCTGAACTGGACCGACTATATTACACTGGTATTAGTAAGTATAATTTCTTCCATTGGTGTAGCTGGCGTACCTGGACCTGCCGTAATCTCCACCACGGTAGTCTTAACTGCTCTCGGCCTGCCGCTTGAAGGAATCGCTATCGTTGCAGGTGTTGAAGCGCTCATCGATATGGGCCGTACCGCTGTAAACGCAACTGGAACAGCTGTAACAGCTCTGTTAGTAGCTAATTCCGAAGGTGAATTTGACCGCGAAGCGTTTAATAGCAATGATGACGATGATATTCTCTTGAGCACCGTTTAAAAGCTGAGACTGTAAAAACCTCCGGAAGCTGCGTATAGCAGAGCGCCCGGAGGTTTTTTTGCATAGATTCATATTGGATTCATCTTCTTATAGCATACTAATTCTTTCCCGCTTTTTAGCAGAAGCTAGACAAGTCTCGATCAATTGTATGCCCAGCACTGCATCCTCAGGTGCAAATAATTTTTTTCCTGTAAATACTGCGGCGGCAAAATCATCGACCTCCCGTGTATAGGGATTCGCCCCGGTGGCATCAACCCGTCTTACCCCTTCTCCCGTATGCACAAAAAATTCGGCATCCTCATCTCTAGCATTAAAAGGCATAGGCACTTCAATCATTCCATCCGTCCCCAGAATCTCTAACAGCTGGCGGTTATATGCCCACATCCCGCAATCAAAAATCAGGCTTAGCCCCTTCGGAAACTCTACCAGCCCTGAAGCCATCATATCTACATTGTCATGCTCCGGAGAGAACATAGCCTGTACTGTCACGGCTTCCGGCTCAGCTCCGAACAGCAGTCGTGCTGCACTTAGCGGATAACAGCCGATATCATAAAGCGAGCCGCCGCCCCAAGCGGATTTAAAGCGAATATTAGAGGTATCTGTAGCGTCATTATAAGTAAAAGTGCCTCGAATGGAGCGTAATTCGCCAATTTCACCGCTAGAGATAATCTCTTGCAATTCCGCAATCCGAGGATGATGCCGATACATATAAGCTTCTGCCAAATGGACTCCAGCATCATTACAAGCTTTTACCATCTCAGCCGCTTCTTCACTGTTCAGCGCGATCGGTTTCTCACATAAGATATGTTTGCCAGCTTCCGCCGCACGGATTACCCATTCCCGATGGAGGTGATTTGGCAGTGGAATATACACTGCATCAATATCCTTATCCGCCAGTAATTCCTCATAGCTGCCGTAAGCTTTATCTATTCCGAACTCTGCGGCTACAGCGCTGCTTTTTTCTAAACCGCGACTGGCTACCGCTGTAATCATTCCCGTCTGCGAATCCATTATAGCCGGCATCACTGAACCTGTCGCAATCTGCGCGCAGCCCATGATTCCCCAGCGAAGTTTTTGCACCATCGTTGCTAACCTTCTTCCTTATAGATTACTTACTATACTTAAAGCCACCTTATCATAGAATGAAACGTTTCTCTAACAGAAAGAAACCTGCAAATTGCAAAAAAACAGTGCCAAAAGGAGCTCCAACCCCGATAGACACTGCTTTTTTATAAAATATGAATGTTTATATTAGTGCATTTAACAGCACAGCCGCACCCAGCACAACTATACGTGCAAGGTTCATCAATACGAAGTTTTTGACGGCAAGAATAAAGGTACTCGCCTTCTCCTGTTTCTCTGTGAACAAGGCAATATTTCGGCGCAGCGGGATCAGCGTAAGTAGAATCAACAGAACCAGAATAGGGTTAATCCCTAAGATCAGCAGCACTACAAGATCCAGATAAGAGACATAGTAGAGATATTTAAAAAGCACAAGCGCATTGCGGCGGCCAATGTACACCGGAAGCGTATACCTTCGATTCTCCACATCCTCATCAATATCACAAATATTATTAGCGAGCATAATCCCTGCGATCCCCAAAATAGCGGGCACGGAAAACCAGAAAAGGTACAGCACTTCCACGATGTTGATATTCAAGCTGACCCAGCCGTTCTGGAGCAGCAGTGAAACCACATGCTCATCCGTATGGATATAGGCAGAGATAAAAATAATAACAAAGCCCATAAACAAACCGGAGAACAGCTCACCTAACGGCATCCGCGAGATGGGAATCGGCCCGAACGAATAAAGTATACCGATCAAGAACGACAGTCCACCCAGCAAAAAGACCAGCAAACCCGTCTGAGTGACAAGCGCAATCCCGCCCCCTGCTGCCAGCGCCAGCAAAATCACAATCGTCGCCACGACGGTGCGCTCTTTTAGCTTAAAATGAACAATCGCATTATGCGTCTCGTAGCCGTAGCCGTGGGTTTTAGAAGCTTTTTTGAAATCGTAATAGTTGTTAATCGCCGTCGTCGCCATATCGAAGCTAAGCAAAGACACGAACATCAATCCAAAACGCAGTACGTAAAAATCCTCAAACCGGTACAGGGCGTACAACGTTCCCATTAGAAACGGAATAATACTGGCTACCTTCGTCGGCAGCTCCACAAATCTTAGAAAGCTTTTAATATTCACACCATACACCCTTATCTGTCAAATGAGCCTGCAAGGCATTACTGTTCAGTTGTTGTAACCGTCACTGGGGACCATTCTGCAATAACTGTTTGTCCATGTACAGACACACTGCCTTCAGGACTCAGATCCTTCTCTGTCATAATTCCGAGCGCTACAGTGAAGTTATTGAATTTAAGCGGAATATTTTTCTCGCGGCGTACTTCCTTGCCGTTCAAATAGAATACAGCCTCATCATTGCCACGGTGATAGGTAATACGGTACGTATTGAATTCCCGTGGTTTGAAATCCGTATCTTCTTTAAAGATGCAGAAGTATTTCGTTCCAGTGCTTTCTGGTACTTGTACACCCGGGAACGGCAAAATACCATATACACTAGCGTATTTATCATTTCCCGCGAAGAAATCAAGCGCAGCGCCTGTCGTGAAATCCAGCAGGTTTAGCGATACATATCCATCATACAGATCTCCAGGTGCAGTTCCTTGTGTACGGCAACGAATTTGCAGCTCAATGCTAATCTCTCCTGCTTCCGGAATCTCCACTGGCTTGGCTGAATAATACATGTGCTTGGCATTGTCCAGAATTTGCACTTGATGATTCTCGCGAGATAACTTCGCACGCACATACAGGGTGTCATTACGAACGATAACTACAGCCTCCGGCTCACGGTAAGCCCAAAATGATCCGTCAGGCAGTGTAAATCCACCCGTCTTCCAGACCTTTCCTTCTTCTAAAATGGAGTGGAAATCCCCAAGAACCATGCGATTGCCTTTAACTTGTTGTTCTTCTGCCATCAATACCTTGTCCTTCTTTTCCATGAAAGCTCACTCCTTCTGTAGTCCATCTATTAGTATCAGATCAAGCCTTGAATTAATAAAGTTATTGCCATTACTACTCCGCAGCGTACGGAGGCCTTTTGTGAAGCACCCATCAGCGGGATATAAGCCGGCGAAGCATTATGTTGCTTGAGACTACTGTAAATGCGCAGCGGCCAGAAAGCTGTAACCAGCGCCAGCAGTGCGTAAACAGGAAGTACACCCAACAGCACACAGACTATCACCGAAGCGTAGCCAGTGAAAAGAAGTACACGTGAGAATACAAGTGCCTTTTGTTCTCCCCATACTACAACAAGCGTAAGCTTACCCGCCTGCTCATCTGCTTTCCAATGTAGAAAATGGTGATTAAACAACAATAATGTAGTTAAAAATCCGACAGGCAGCGAGAGAATTACAGGCTTCATGCTAAACTGACCGGTTTGTACGAAATAGGAGCCTAATACAGGCATAATCCCAAAAGCAATAAAAATGGCCATCTCACTATAGCCTTTACCGCGATAGCCATAACGCAGTGGCGGAGCCACATAGAAATAAGCGATTAAAGCACCAACAAGTACAAACCAGAGGATATTCCAACCGCTATATATACTAAGAATCCCACCACAGATAAGGGCAATCGCCAGCATACTCCAGGTCATCCTTGCATAAAAAGACTCCGAGAGGATCCCACCTGTCAGTAGCCCGGAGTTTGTGCTGATTTCACCAGCGGAATTCTTTGCTTCTGTATCGGTTCCGTTGCGGAAGTCCCACAGATCATTCACCATATTGGAGAACAAATGCGCCGAAATCGCCCCTATTAATGTAAGAATAAATAAAACCGGATGGAATGTCCCTTCCCATACATATGCCCCAACGGTCCCCAAAACAATCGGGATGAGCATAACAGAAAAACTCCAAAACCGGGTCGCCTTGGTAAATAATGTCCATTTGTTCACTTCAAGCTTACCGCCTTTTTCATATGATTTGATAATAATTATCACTGACTATTATACATCAATTTTCGATAGATTGTGAAGATTATCACTGCATATAATGTCTATTCTTGACATAATACTTCCGTTTGTTTGGTCAAGTAACTTGATAATGGAAGATAAAAATGTAAACAATTCCTTATTTCACGCAGGACCCCTATTTTACGACAAAAAATGAGTGTTGTTTTATAGGCAAGCACATACCGATATGATATGATAGGCAAGCCTATGAACAGCGCCCCTTACGGGCTGTTTTTAAGAGCGTAAAACTATATATAATAATGGAGGCTTTTACTGTCATGTCAGCGCAATCCCCTAACACCCAATCTGTCAAAATCGTCACTGCCGACCCTAGCGCCATCGGGCTATTCGGACTGGCTATTGTCACATTGGTCGCTTCTTCACAGAAGCTTGAATTTACAACAGGACTTAGCTATGTTATTCCTTGGGCTATCTTCCTGGGAGCATTCGCGCAGCTATTCGCCGCCATTCAGGATGCTAAGCACAACAATACCTTTGGTATGACCGCCTTTGGCGCCTACGCTTTCTTTTGGTTCGGCATGGCTAGCAGCTGGCTGATCAAGCTTGGCGTATTTGGTCCAACGCTTGCGGAGGCTGTAGATCCTAAGCAGCTCGGATTTGTATTTTTGGGTTACTTGATCTTCACACTCTTTATGACGATTGGTGCCGTTGAGGCAAATAGAGTTCTGCTTATCATTTTTGTATTGATAGATTTTCTTTTTATCGGACTAACCTTTGATTCCTTTGGGATCGCTCCAGAATTCTTCCATAAGCTTGCTGCTTGTGCTGAGCTTGGTATTGGTATTGTGTCCCTTTACGGATGTGGAGCATCCGTGCTAAACGCTCATTTCGGCCGCAGCTTCTTACCGATTGGAGCTCCGCTGGGCATCTTCAAAAAATAGAAATTGTTCTGATCTGAAACTAATACTTTTGCAAGCCGAAAGGATGCTGAGACTATGCATGTCCTGTCCTCTTCTGAATTAGCGGTAACTGCTATTTTCGCCCTTATTCTCGCAGTTATTGCCTATCTGATCATTCGGAATATCCCGAAGATGGTTGGCGATATTGCGGCTTTTCGCAAAAGAACACTGGTTTGGACCCAAGTTTCACTGGTACTAACGGTGCTTCAATTAAATTTCAAGGCAGGCGATTGGCGCTTTTCTATCGTCCTTGGACTCATCGTGTTATTTACCGGAGCTATTTGGCTGTCCGCCCGTTATTACGACATCAGTCGCAATGCAGATCCAGAATCTAAAGATCCTGAAGTACATTAGTAAATCTCAAGCTCCCGAAAGGGGGCTTTTTTTTATAATTTCAGAAAGCTTCTTCGCATAGTTCTCCCCACCACAACCATACTAATGACATTCTAATAAAAGTAACGGGAGGATTATCAGGGTGAGCAAAAAAATCAATCTGCTAATGTTCAGTGGGGAATACGACAAAGCGATGGCTGGACTGATCCTAGCGAATGCCGCAAGAGATATCGATGTCGAGGTTACTATGTTTTTTTCATTCTGGGGTCTATTTTTGGTGCGTGATCCGGAGAAAATGACCCTTGAGGACAAGAGTATCTACGAGAAGCTGATGGATGTTATTACACCGAAGGGCCCTGGGCAGCTGCCGCTCTCTCATCTGAACTTTAGCGGGCTGGGACGAATGATGCTGGAGGAAATGATGGAGGAACAAGGCGCACCGAAGCTGATTCATTTTCTAAAAGGGGCTCGTAAAAAAAACATCAAATTCTATGCCTGCAAGCTTTCTGTGGAGATCATGGGCTTTAAGCCCGAGGAACTGCTGCCAGAGGTCGAAATCATCGATGCTGCGGCATATTTAAAAGATGCTTTAGAAAGTGATGTACAGTTATTTATTTAAAGTCTGACTAGGCTTTAACCCAATCCCCCATGCAGGCATATACTGTTGCCATAGAAACTACTGGCACGCCGAAAATACACCCCATTAACTTAGCACTGACGGCGTACGGGCTGGAGGGAATATCCGTGCTAAACATCATCCACGCCTCTTCTGCAGAGACGCCCGCTTCATTACAAGACCATTTTGATACTTTTCGTGGTCACACCATCGGCATTCGGCATCAGATCACCACCCCATATGGCAGACAACCGCTTCTGTATGCCGATTGGACCGCAAGCGGACGCCTATATGAACCGATCGAACGCAAGTTGCAGGAAGCCTTCGGTCCCTACGTCAGCAATCCACATACAGATTCCAACACCACCGGACTAATCATGACGCAGGCTTATAATGAAGCTCGCCAAATCATTAAGAACCATGTAAATGCCGGCCCTCAGGATGTACTGCTCTTCTGCGGCAATGGAACAACAGGAGCCGTGAACAAGCTGCAACGTATCATGGGATTAAGGCTCCCGGAATGGCTACAGGAACATAATAACCGCGCGCTGGAAGATCGCCCCGTTATCTTCACCAGCCATATGGAGCATCATTCCAATATTCTTCCTTGGCAGGAGGGGCTTGGTGACGTCGTTACCATTCCCGCCGGAAAGGACGGAAATATTGACCCCCAGCAGCTTGAAGACCAGCTGCGATTATACCCCAATCGCCGTTTCAAGATTGGTTCATTTACAGCTTGTTCTAATGTGACTGGAATTCAGACGCCTTACGCAAAGCTAGCGGCTGCTATGCATCGTCATGGGGGCGTGTGTTTTGTGGATTTTGCCGCCAGTGCTCCCTACGTGCCTATCAATATGCACCCACCATCCCCATTGGAGAAGCTTGATGCGATCTTTTTTTCTCCGCATAAATTTCTGGGTGGGCCGGGCACAAACGGCGTTCTAATCTTTGATGAAGCGCTGAACAATGGACGTATTCCTGACGAACCGGGTGGAGGTACAGTAGCCTGGGTCAACCCTTGGGGAGGACGCCGCTACACTAATGCGATTGAGATGCGGGAAGACGGGGGAACACCGGGGTTTTTACAGGCTTTTCGCACGGCACTTTGCGTGAAGCTGAAGGAGCAGATGAATGGAAACGGTCAATATATGGTGATGAGAGAGCACGAGCTGTGTCAGCAATTATTGGCAGGACTCAGCGACATACCGGAGTGCTCACTGCTGGCCGGAGATCATACAGAACGTCATGGAATCGTCTCTTTTACACTGCGCGATATTCATTACAACCTTGCTGTCCAGCTGTTGAATGACCGTTTCGGCATACAAGCTCGAGGCGGCTGCTCTTGTGCAGGTCCATACGGACATTACCTGCTCGGATTAGGGTGGACGCAATCCGCTCAGATTGCCGGAGCAATCATGAGCGGCGACCAATCCTTCAGACCAGGGTGGATTCGCATCTCTCTACATCCCATTATGACTAATCAGGAAGTAGAGAGAATTGTATCCGCTGTAAGGAGTATTGCGACCCATGTCCAGCAATGGAAGCAGGACTATCTTTACGATACTTCCACGAACAGCTGGAATCATATCTACGTGAAGCATTCACCCGAGATGAAGCTCCAAGAACTCTTCACCGTGTAACATTCTAACTTATCACACGTTGCCCTTCACCATGTCCAAATCGGCAGCACTGGCATTGGAGATGACTTGTTCTACATTTTTGCAGCCCGGAATTACACTGGTTACTGCGGAATGCTGGAGGCACCAAGCCAAAGCCCACTGCGCCATATCCAGACCTGATGGCACTTCATTGGCAGCAATTTCTGCTACTGCGCGCAGCTGCTTTTGTCTCACATCCTCTTTATGGTTCGCTCGCACATCACCCTGAGCAAAAATCGCATCTGGCTTATACTTGCCGCTCAAATAACCACTGGCTAACGGAACGCGAGCTAACACACCTAATTGATGCTCGATGCACAGCGGAAGAATCTCTTCTTCAGGTTGACGATCCAGCCGATTATATACTACTTGTATGGCCTCTGCCTGCACATCCGCTGCCGCAGAGGTCTGATGCACCCCCGAGCCCGATGCACTGATCGACACGCCTAAATGACGGATTTTACCGGCTTGCTTCTGTCTGTCGAGCATACTCCACAGCTTATCATTATCGAACTGCTCATCCGTTCCGGAATGGAATTGATAGAGGTCGACATACTCTGTTTGGAGTGCGCGTAGGGAGTCGTCCAGCTGCTTAAGCACATCCTCAGCACGCCATAGCTGTTCCCGCTGCAAATGCCCTTGAAAATGATGGCCAAATTTCGTAGCTACAACCCAGTTCTCGCGTTTGCGGCGCGCCAGATAATCCCCGATGAACTTCTCCGACAAGTGATCTCCGTAACATTCTGCCGTATCAATCAGGTTAATCCCCAGCTCCCCAGCCTTATCCAGCATGGCATCGACTTCAGCCTGAGTGAAATCCTTGCCCCACTCTCCGCCAAACTGCCAAGTCCCTAGGCCAATCACCGAGACATTCATTCCTGTACTGCCAAGCTTACGATATTTCATCATCATTTCCTCCTTTATTCTATTTAGATTTAGGAATTCAAGTTAATTCTGACACTATACTAAGCTATCTTGTTCCCATCCTGTGCTGTTCTAGCAAAACGCGCTTCGATGGCTTTGACTCCCCATAACGACAGCCCGATAAACAACAGAACATAGATAATCTCCCACGGTTGGCGAATGAAACGTTCCAGATCGTTGCCAATGTATGAAACTGCGAATACCATAATCGCTTTGCCCACCGTGAGCGCAAGAAGATACGAACGGAACCTCATCCCGGCAAGCCCCGCTGCCATATTAATCACAACAAAAGGCCCTACCGGAAATATACTAAGCAGAAAAACATAGCTAAATCCGCTTTGCCGTACCCATGTCATGCTTTTGGCTACTTTGGGCCGCGCTGCCCATTTTCGTAAATAACGATGGGAGGCTACTTTGCGGATAATCCAAAAGGTAGTCACACAACCTGCAACCAGACCGATCCAAGAATACAAAAAACCTAACCATAAACCATATACGGCCCCATTTAGCCCTACGATCGCAATAGTTGGTAGCGGTGGTATAAATGATTTCATAAACGTTAACGCAATGCCCGGAAAGGGCCCAAACGAACGATATTGTTCCAGCAGATGCCGCAGATTATCCTCTGTCAGCCAAGACATAATATCAAGAAAATACATAACCAGCTGATCTCCTCATCCGATTGGAATTCTTAACACTTGGTCTCAATTATACACGAAGTTGCGTTCATTCCTACAGTGCATAAGGTTATGATCATTCATTCAGAAACGTTGGATCTATAAACTACCACCGAGCAGGACTTAGCGTTCGTTCTAGCCATTGAACAAAGTGAGCTTAATCGTGCCTATATCGGACAATGGAGTAAAGAGGAGCACTCTACGGCTATCCATGATCCAGATATCCTGCACCTTACAAATTGGGAGGGCTCCGGGAAAAGAGTCGGCTATATCATCGTAACAGGACTTCAAGATACTCATCTTACCGTTCGTATCAAAAGAATCGTGATCCATTCCAAGGGCTTTGGTTATAGCAAACTGTCGCTTCATCTCGTGAGCGACTGGATCTTCCAGCACACCGAGACGCATCGGCTATGGTTGGATGTTAGAGATCACAACCACAGGGCTCGCCATGTCTATGAAAGCTGCGGCTCTACACTGGAAGGGACTCTTCGTGATTGTGTAAAGGTTGAGGGACATTTTGAATCTCTGCATATCATGTCCATATTACGGCATGAGTATATAGAGCGTGAGCAGCAGCAGCAGAAGAAATAGATTAGGGAAATCCTCCCTGATTTTTGGACTGTCAGGTGCCTATAACTGCAAATCAGGGAAAACTTCCCTAATATTCAGCGAATTTGAGCAAAATCGGCATATTTCACTGATTTTTAGGGATATTTTCCCTAAAACGTCTATTTTGGGACCCTAATCAGCTACTTTTTAGGGAGGATTTCCCCAAAAAGTATATTCCGAGACGATAATCGGCTATTTTCAGGTAGGTTATCTCCTCGCACCCTTTCATGGGCACAATAAAAAGCCGAGCGGCAAGTTCCCTATCCTACGTGGGCTCACTACTCAGCTTTCAATTCCATTCCCTTCAAACCTCTCCACTGTAACAACCCGCCTGCTCACCTTCCGCCCTCAACCCCGCAACCACAAGGGTTGTCACGTACTTACGGGCATCCGCTGTGAGCAGTAACAGCTCTACCGAGCTTTTAGCCGGCTCCCCTCTGACAAACTTTATTCGGGCACCGTCCAAATCCTCTTGGATGCCGGCAATCGTATACCCTTTAAAAAGCAGCCCATCAATCTCCTGCTGTTCTTTGGCATATTCCGCAAAAGCAGACATTAGACTACACCTCCGCTGATTTCTGCCTTAGAAGGAAGAGGAGCCTCCGCTGCAAAACGTTTGCGTTTCAAATATTTTCCCGAACCTGCTTTGCCGACAAATTGTTTGTCACGAATAACAAATTCACCTCGACTGAGAACAGAAACAGGCTCTCCCTTCACTTCAAAGCCCTCAAACGCATTATAATCTACGTTCATATGGTGCGTGTCCGCAGAAAGGGTTCTTTCTACAGAAGGATCAAAAATGACCAGATCAGCGTCACTACCTACTGCGACCGTGCCTTTTTGCGGATACAAGCCAAACAGCTTGGCGCTAGAGGTAGCAATAATGTCTACGAATTTGTTCAATGAGATCCGGCCTTTCTGCACACCTTCCGAATATAGAATCGTAAACCGGTCCTCGATGGTCGGCCCACCGTTCGGGATTTTGGAGAAATCGCCAAGCCCCAGATCCTTTTGTCCTTTGAAATCAAACGAGCACTGGTCGGAGCCAATCGTCTGCAAGCTGCCGCTCCATAGCGCATCCCACAGAACATCCTGATTCCACTGCTCACGCAGGGGCGGAGACCACACGTATTTGGCACCTTCGAAATTAGGCTTTTCCAGCGCCGTCTGATCCAGCACTAAATACTGTGGACAAGTCTCACCGTATACGCGCAGTCCCTTTTTACGCGCTTCAGCAATCTTCCAAGCGGCTTCCGCACAGGTCACGTGTACAACATACAGCTGAGAATCTGTCAGTTCGGTTAGATAAGCTGCGCGTCCCGTAGCTTCACCCTCCAGCTCCGGCGGGCGGGTCAGCGCATGAAAGATCGGATCAGTGTTGCCTGCGGCCAAGGCCTGCTCAACAAGATATTCAATGACATCTCCATTCTCCGCATGCACCATAACGAGCGCACCTTCTTTTTTCGCGGCTTGAAGGGTCTTAAAAAGTGTGCCGTCATCCGCCTGAAAAGTATTCTTATAAGCCATAAATACTTTGAGCGAGGTAATGCCTTCATTCTCAATTATCTCCGGAAGCTCACCCAGTACTTTATCGTTTAATTCTGAGACCATAAGGTGGAAGCTGTAATCAATCACCGCTTTATCCTGCGACTTATGATGCCATCTATCTACGGCTTGCTGTAGCGGTTGTCCTTTGGTGGTTAAGCAAAAATCAATGACAGTGGTCGTTCCGCCATATGCAGCTGCAATGGTTCCCGTCTCAAAATCATCAGCTGTAACCGTGCCGCCAAAAGGCATATCCAGATGCGTATGTGGATCAATGCCTCCAGGAAAAACATAACACCCCGAGGCATCTATAATTTCTGCACCAGGGACATCCAAATGAAGGCCAATCTCCGTAATAACCCCGTTTTCAATCGCCACATCGCCTGTATAAGTATCTGCTGCGGTAACGATGATGCCATTTTTAATAATCTTTTTCATCCTTACACCACCTCCACTTCCGAATAGGTGCCATTCAAACTCCCGATCACTTTCTGCCGCTGGTTCCAGGTCAGTGGGGCTGCCCCGGTATCGACTGGAACCATATCGATCGCGCCGTCTGCTGGACAGACAATAGAACAAAGATTACAACCTACACAATCTTCCTCGCGGACCTGTAGAATAGCTTTCCCATCTGCATTAGTTAACATATCAATACATTGATGCGAAGCATCTTCGCAGGCAATATGGCATTTATTACAGTTAATGCAGTTGTTCTCATTAATACGGGCAACGACCTTATAGTTGAGATCCAGATCACCCCAGTTGGAGTAACGGGATACCGATTTACCGATTAACTCTGTTACGGAAGCCAAACCTTTGTCATCCAAATAGTTGTTCAGGCCATCGATCATTTCCTCCACAATCCGGAAGCCATGATGCATGACCGCTGTACATACTTGAATGCCCGTAGCACCCATCAGCATGAATTCAACAACATCCTGCCAGGTCGAAATCCCTCCAATACCGGAGATAGGAATGCCGACTCCCCGGTCACGGGCACACTCGGCCACCATACTAAGCGCAATTGGTTTCACAGCCGGCCCGCAGTAACCGCCATGCGCACCCTGACCTCCAACATTCGGAATGGTGTTCCAGCTATGAATATCTACACCAGCAAGACTGTTGATCGTGTTGATCATACTAATCGCGTCCGCTCCACCCTTAACCGCATGGCGGGCAACGACGGTGATATCCGTAATATTAGGCGTCAGCTTCACAATCACCGGGGTCGTCGCAACTTCTTTTACCCAGGTGGTCTGTGCCTGCACCAGATCAGGCTGCTGCCCCGAAGCAGCGCCCATTCCACGCTCAGCCATCCCGTGCGGACAGCCAAAGTTAAGCTCCAGACCGTCTACACCCACATCCTCTACCCGCTTAACAATCTCATGCCATTTATGCTGCGTTGGTTCTACCATCAGGGAGGCTATAATCGCATGATTCGGGAATCTTTTTTTCGTTTCATAGATTTCCTTCAGATTAACTTCAAGCGGACGGTCGGTGATCAGTTCAATATTGTTAAAGCCCGCAACCCGTTGCCCATTGAAATTTACTGCCGCAAAACGCGATGAGGTATTAATGATCGGATCGCCGAGCGTCTTCCACACCGCCCCGCCCCAACCTGCTTCAAAGGCCCGCTGCACTTGATAACCTGTATTCGTAGGCGGCGCGGAGGCCAGCCAGAACGGATTCGGTGATTTGATTCCTGCGAGATTAATACTTAAATCTGCCATTGATGTTCCCTCCCTGTCATGTAAAATCCAATATGATTTCTACGCTCAGCCCGCAGATCTAACAACGACCTCCTGCTGGCCTGAGAATTGTTTAACAATCGCATGGGCTGCATCTTTTCCCTGCTGTGCCGCTGATACAACCATGGCCTCGCCTTTACCTGAACCAAATATGATGTCCCCAGCGGCATAAATCTGCGGATCGGAGGTTTGGCAGGTGACCTCATTCACCCTCACAACCCCACGGTCATGCATAAGACCTAAGGAATCTATTAGATCCAGACGACGCTTTTGACCAATAGCTATTACAACTGCATCTACAGGAATCAAGAACTCAGAACCCTCGATCGGCATAGGTATTGGACGCCCATCTTTGCCCAGCTCCTCCGTCAGCTTCATCTGCACACATTCCAGTGCAGTTACATTCCCAAGCCCATCACCCACGATACGTTTCGGTAAGGTAAGCCAGTTGAACTCCACACCTTCCTGCTTCGCAAATTCATATTCAAAGTCATAAGCCGTCATCTCTTCGCGGGTCCGGCGGTAGACCATTTTCACATTGGTGGCTCCCAGCCGCACTGAGCAAGTCGCTGCATCAATAGCCGTATTCCCTGCACCAATGACAGCGACCCGCTGACCCATCAGCTCTAGTAGAGGAATGCCCGTCTTAGTGGATTCTACGAGCGCAATAGCATCATAAACTCCAGCCATTTTTTCACCCTCAATCCCTATTGGAGGCACATAACCCATACCCGCTGCCAAAACGATGGCATCATAATTCGACTTCAGCTCATCTACAGAAACATCTACTCCGACTTTCACACCTGTACGTATTTCCACACCCAGCTTCTCTACCTGCTCTACTTCCCAAAGAGATACAGACTGCGGGAGCCGAAACGATACAATCCCATGTGTATCCAGCCCACCCGCTAACGCCTTCGCTTCGTAGATCACAACAGCAAAACCTTCACGAGCGAGTTCCCTAGCCGCTGACAATCCCGCAGGACCACCGCCGATAACGGCTACCTTTTTCCCATTAGGAATGCCAGCCTTAAATAATTGAACTCCGCTGTTCATCGCCCAATCTATCGCATAACGCTGCAGCAGTCCGATTTGGATCGGCGCCGAGGCATCATTTAACACACAGGCGCCTTCACACAGCTCATCTGTAGGACAAACACGAGCACAGCTGGCACCCACAGGATTGGAATCCATAATCGTCTGTGCCGAGCCTTTCAGATTGTCAGTGGCGATCCGTTTGATAAAGGAGGGAATATTAATGCTGGTCGGACATGCTTTTATACATGGGGCATCGTAGCAATATAGACAGCGATTGGACTCATCCATGGCACCTTTATGGGTCAGAGGCGGCTCAGCCTCGGCGAAATTACGCATGAACATATCAGGTGTAAATGCTGTTAACGGAGAAGAATGCTCCATCACTAGTCCCTCCTTATGGGTAATTTTTCATATTTGTGTTATATAATATAACATTATTTCAAGTTTTGTCTGAATATTTTGCTTACATCTTTTAATTATTGTAGTAATATAAGCTTTAACAGAAATTATCTCTCAACGTTCTCCCTGATTAGGTTATATATACTGACATCCGTTAATCAAACTATAGTCATTTCGAATTTTCGTTGCATTAGACACTTTGTCTAATTTCAAAACTGTATTTTTTACGTGTGAGAATAGGCTGAGAATAACAGGGCATTAACCGAAGGCCGGAGCGCAGAAGATCGAGGGGGAGTAACTATGGACTGGGAGCTTGTATTAACCATTCGTGACGCTTTAAAAAGACCACTATTCACAGAAGCCGAGGTGATCGGCGGGAAAAGCGGCCTAAGCCGTGCCATTCGCTGGGTGCATGTGCTGGAAAGTGCCAACTTCGAGACTCTGATTCATGGCGAAGAAATGATTTTGACTACGGGGATTGGTGCAAGTGTCGATCTCCCTTCCTCCTTGGAGTTTATGCAGAACCTGATCGACAAAAATGCAGCTTGCCTATGTATTGAGTTAGGTACGTATTTCAGCACCATCCCGCAAGAGATGATCGAATTAGCCGATAGGCATGACTTTCCGCTAATCATCTTCACCCGCACGGTTCGTTTCGTAGATATCACGCTGGATCTTCATTCGATTATCATCAACCGGCATCACCGGATGCTCCAAGAACTTGAAAAAATCTCACGTGAATTCCACCGTCTGACCTTAACTTCACAAGGAACGCTGAAAGTGCTGCAATTATTGTGCAAAAGCACCCGCACACAAATTGTCTATATGCAGCTGCAAGGCAAACCCTTATTTTTCCCGGCCCTTTCGCCGGAAGAGCAGGCTCCATTGCTGAATTTTTTCACCGCCTTCGGCGACGAGCTGGAAGGAATTCAACCTGACGCTGCCCCCTATATCCGGGAATATGGACAGAAGACCATCGCGCTCAAGCCTGTAGGTGCGCTGGATCAGACCTGGGCTTACATTCTGATGGTATGCAATCACAAACCACAGGAATTCGACTGTCTGCTGCTGGATTCCGCCTCTTTGTCCATTGCTCAGGAGCTGCTGCGAACCCGGTATATGGAGGAGCGCAAGCTTTTTTCAGAAAATCTATGGGTCGACGAGCTGATCAATGGCCGCATCGAAGATGATAACCGCTTAAAGGGCCTGATAGGCTCTAATTTCAATGTGGTCAACGAGCTCCCTTACCGTGTATGCCTTATAGAGATCAAGAACCCCAGAGATGTAAAATGGAACAGCTCGGAGAACGAATGGGAGTCCATCACCTTCCACCTTTCGCTCATCCTGCGTTCCATCTTTGAGAAATATTCTTTACGTCCGCTGATCACCCTTAAGAACAATCGCCTCACCGTCATCGCCCTCGACATCCAATCAAAAATGCCTGGCAAAATGCGACTTCAACAAGCACTTGAGGCCCTGCAGAACATCCGCTCCGATGAGAAACTCAAGGATTTGCAGCTCGTCATTGGAGTCAGTAAATCACATAAGCGCCTAAAACGAGCCTATTCCGGTTATCAGGAAGCCCTACAGGCATTGTCGTTATACTCCTGTTACCAGAAGTCACTGCTCTTCTATGAAGAGCTGGGTGTATTCCAGTTGCTGTTGAGCTTAAATGACGGAAAAACGTTGCAGAACTTCATTCGCAGTTATCTCGGCCCGCTAATCGACCACGACCAAACCAAAGGCAGCGAGCTGCTGCTTACCCTTCGTGTTTATCTGGATCATGATGGTTCCAAACAAATTGCCGCTCGAAACTTATTCATTGTCAGACAGTCACTTTATTATCGCCTGGACAAAATAACAGAGCTACTGGGTGAAGACTTCATGCAGCCAGAGAATCGGATCTCCATTCAAGTCGCCCTGCGCGCTTACCAATTTCTATATCCAGACAAAATCACTTTACCTAGCCCCCGTTCAGCACAGATTTAAAGGTATCGATAATAAATTCTATATCTTCATCCGTGGAGGATAACGGCGGGGCGAAGGTAAGCACATTGTTGAACCCAGCTACGGTATCGCCATTTTTGCCGATGATAAGCCCCTTGGACTTACATTCGGCAATAATTCCTTTCACAATATTCAGATCAACCGGCTTCTTACTGACCTTGTCTTCAACCAGCTCAACCCCTGTCACCAAACCAAAGCTGCGGACATCACCTACAAGCTTGTGATCAAGCAGCTCGGTAAATTCTGTATTTATTCTGTTACCTAAAAGATCCGCACGTTCCACCAGCTTCTCCTGCTCGATAATCTCCAGATTACGCAGCGCCAGCGCACAGGAGGCAGGGTTGCCACCAAAAGTATTCACATGGCGAAAATGGCCATAGTCATCGCTATTGTCCTTAAATACCTCATAGATATCCTTACGAACAGCAGTCGCGGATAAAGGAAGATAAGCGCTAGTCAGTCCCTTAGCCATCGTTACGATGTCAGGCTTCACATTAAAGTTGTGATGACCAAACTTACGTCCAGAACGTCCGAATCCACAAATCACCTCATCCATAATGAGCAACACACCGTGCTTACGGCAGATTTCCTGCACCCGATCCAAATAAACCTGATGCGGTACAATGACGCCACCACCCGTAATTACAGGCTCCATAATCACCGCAGCTACCGTCTCCACGCCTTCCCAGATGATCATATCCTCTATGGACTGTGCACACTGGAGGTTGAATTCTTCCACAGTCATCCCGGCCGGGCGGCGATAGCTGTCCGGGGGAGCTACATGCAGAAACCCACCCGCCAGCGGTTCATATTTATATTTGCGCTGGGCCTGGCCTGTTGCAGATAATGCACCCAGCGAACTGCCGTGATATCCACGATAACGGGCAATGAATTTATGGCGATAATGCTGGCCGATTTGCTGCTGGTACTGGCGTGCCATTTTGAAAGCAGCCTCATTGGCTTCCGATCCACTATTGGAAAAGAAGATCACGTAGTCGTCTCCGAGCCATTCATTCAGCTTCTCCGCCAGCGCAATCGCCGGGAGATGACTTTGTGTCAGAGGAAAATAAGGCAGGGTCAGCAACTGATTGTAAGCAGCTTCCGCCAGCTCCTTGCGCCCGTATCCCACATTTACACACCATAAGCCAGACATCCCATCCAAAAATCGATTGCCCTGTATATCCGTAATCCACGACCCACTCGCCGAGGCGGCAATCATAGGCGGATTCTTTTCACTATAAGGCGTAATGTTGTGCCATAAATATTCCTGATCCTTCTTCACCGCAAGCTCGCTATCGTTCCCCAGACTCTGCATAACATTTTCTCCTCTCAGCAGCTCATTTTCTCTAATAACGGGCAGTGATCATCTTTTTACGCGTATAGAACTCCACCCCATCACGCCCATTGGCATGCAGGTCTCCATAGAACGATTTCTTATAACCCGAGAAGGGGAAAAATGCCATGGGCGCAGGCACGCCCAGATTCACACCCAACATCCCTGCATCAATTTCTTCCCGAAATTCACGAACCGCCTTTGCGCTGTCTGTATAAATACAAGCCCCATTCGCGAATGGGGACTGATTCGTTACCCCAATCGCTTCACTCAGACTTTTCACACGAATCACTGACAATACCGGTGCAAAAATCTCATCCTTCCAGATGGTCATTCCCGGCTGTACATGATCAAATATCGTCGGCCCGATAAAATAACCCGCACCACCCGTAGCAGCATCCTTCCGCCCGTCTCTCACAAGCTTGGCTGCCTCAGCTTCACCAGTCTCAATGTAATAAAGCGTCCGCTCCTTATTCGACTGGCGAATTACCGGACCCAAAAACACCCCGTCATCGGCGCCATTACCAATCTTAAGCTCATCCGCAGCCGCAGCCAGACGGTTCACTAGCTCGTCAGCGATATCCTCATGAACCACTACGACCGAGCAAGCCATACACCGCTCACCTGCCGAGCCAAAGGAGGCCGCAATGATATTTTTGACCGCATTGTCCAGCTCCGCATCAGGCAGCACAATCGAGTGATTCTTAGCGCCTGCCAATGCCTGAACCCGCTTCCCTTGCGCCGTCCCTGCCTTATATACATATTCCGCAACCGGCTGCGAACCCACGAACGAAATCGCCTTCACTTCATCATGCTCCAGCAGCCCATTCACAACCTCGTGTGCCCCATGTACCACATTCAGCACGCCAGGCGGGAAACCCGCTTCGACAAATAGCTCGGCTAACCGATTAACCAGTAACGGCGTACGCTCGGAAGGCTTTAGCACAAAGGTATTTCCACAAGCAATGGCAAGCGGAAACATCCAGCAAGGAACCATCATCGGAAAGTTAAACGGGGCAATTCCCCCGATAACACCCAATGGATAGCGGTACATCCCGGATTCAATTCCGGTAGCAATGTCCGGGAGCTGGCTGCCCATCATCAACGTGGGGATGCCTGCGGCAAATTCCACACACTCAATTCCACGCTGCACCTCACCTTGCGCCTCTTCCAGACTTTTGCCATTCTCCAGCGTAATCAGCTCGGCCAGCTCATGCCAATGCTTTACCAGCAGCTGTTGATAATGAAAAAAGTAGCGGGCACGACGCGGCACAGCGACCCTTTTCCACGCTTGAAATGCCACCGCAGCCGCTTCTACCGCCGCACCCAGCTCTTCCTTACTAGAAATGGGTACATAAGCAATCACTTCACCTGTCGCCGGATTATAAACCTCTTCATCTCGCCCGGACGACGATTCTACCCAAGCTCCATTCACATAATTCTTAACTCTTTCAGCCTTCGTTACTAGGAGAGACATAGCTCGCACCTCTTTCTCTGTTTCAGATGCACTGATGGACTGCTGATTATAATAGATGACCGCCAAATCAGGCGGCCATCCACTATAACATTAAGCTCAGTTGGTTATTTTGCCGCCATTTCTACGATTTCGTTCGTATAAGCCTCATCTACCTTAACCGCTTCTTTAATGACACCAAATTTAAGCGAAATATCAGCGGTTTGCTGGAACGCCGCCGCATCGGTATATCCCATCTTGGCACTGTCAAAGCCTTCAGGCAGAATCAGCTTGGCAACCTCAGTCATCATTGTCAGTTGATGTTCCTTCGTCGTACTGCCGTCTTCCGCTTGTTTCATCACACTGTCCACGGCGGCCGCAGGATCAGTAATTGCATCTTTCCAGCCCTTCAGGGAGGCACGCACAAACTTTGCCGCAGTCTCTTTGTTCTCCGCAAGCCATTCCTTATTAGCGAACAAGTTATCCTCAAGCATTGCAACGCCTTCTGTATTCATGTCGATGACATTCAGATCCTCAGCCTTAATGCCTGACTCCAACACCACTTGGTACTCGTTATAAGTCATCGCTGAGGCCGCATCGATCTGATCGCCCAAGAACTGATCCATCGTGAACCCTTGCTTCGTAAAGCTTAGATCCTTATTCGGATCGAACTTATATTTATCGAATAACGCTAATAGTTCAAATTCGTTGCCACCCATCCAGTTGCCGACTTTTTTACCCTTAAGATCAGCGGCTGAGTTGATGCCCGCCGATTTTTTGGAGACCAGGACCAATCCGCTCTTTTGATAGATTTGCGCGATCTGCACCAGCGGCATTCCCTCTTCAAGACTCGGCAGCAAGCTGGCTACCCAGCCTACACCGATATCTGCGGAGCCGCCTGCCACTTGCTGTTCCGGAACGATATCAGGTCCACCCGGCAGAATTTCTACATCCAAGCCTTCTTCCTTGTAATATCCTTTATCCTGCGCCACAAAATACCCAGCGAATTGTGCCTGCGGCACCCATTTCAGCTGTAGCTTCACTGTAACCGGATCAGCAGCCGGTTCAGTAGCAGCACTTGCGTCAGGAGCTGCTGATGCTTCAGGGGCAGTCGTAGCTTCAGCTGCCGAGTTATTATTGTTGCCACCGCAACCCGCCATTAAAGAAACACTCAACATCATCACGATTGCCAACAAACCACCACGAAATTTGCGTTTTTTCCCGTTCATCAACCGAACTCCCCCTATCGTAATTTAAGTTTGTAACAAGCACAGTATGGACAAGCATCGTGGTGCGTTTATGCATACAGCCGCGGGCGGTTTCTCTTTTCCATTCCCACTATGGCCGGATGTAATGAGGGTGAGATTAAGTACGCTGCGAAGGATGCCACTTAATGAATACTTTCTCCAGCCGCTCAACCACTAAATAGAAGAGCACGCCTGCAATTGCAGCCAGCACAATACAGGACCAGCCCAGTGGCATTTTGGCAACTTTAATGGAATTGGAGAGCAGATATCCAAGCCCCTTTGAGGAGAAAAAGAATTCCCCAACAATGGCGCCAATCATACTGGCAGTTGCATTAATCTTCAGTGCTGTAAATACATAGGGCAGACTGCTCTGAATCCGCAGATAACGGAACACTGCCGGTTTACCTGCCGCATAAGAATGCATCAGATCCAGCGCCAATGGATCAATCGCCGCCATGCCCTTATAGGCGTTGATCGCCATCGCTGCCATTGTAGTTGCTGTTACTATGGCAATTCGTGAGCCTATCCCATCTCCAAACCACAGATTCATGATGGGCGCGAGGGCGACGATGGGCACAGCATTTAGGGCGGCAACCAGCGTCAAGCTTCCACTCCCCCAACGCGGCCAAGCCGTAGCGACTAAAGCGATCAGGAAGCCGATAGCAGAACCAACCAACATTCCCAGCACAGCTTCAGCAAGCGTGTATCCGGTATAGGACAACAACAAGCTGAAATTATCTCGCATAGTTTCGGCGATGGCTGTAGGCAGCGGGAGTTGATACTTTTTCAGATCAAAGATCTTATGAAAGAATTGAAATTCCCATAGTGCAAGAAATAACAGACCTGCCAGTACAGGCAGCAGCACCCCTGCACTAAATATCCTCTTCAGCATTCGTGAGCCGCCTCGACTCGCCGTAGCTTCCGCAGGTTTCGGAACGGCTACAGCATTCTTTTGTGTAGCCGTTAGCGCCGGCTGAGCCATTTCTTTACCAGTAGAGCCTATAAACGTGGTCTCCCGAACGGAGTTAGTTTCCATTAGCGGCTGCCTCCTTTCGGACGATATTCTGGCTGCCAAGGCGTTACCAGACGTTCTATCAGACTGATTAACCAGTAGCTTACGATCCCCAGCAAGGCACCCACAATCACCGTAGACCAGAACATATAGGTGTGAGAGCTTCCATAATAGAGATTGCGCAGCATAATTACACCAATGCCATGCTGGGCACCCATAAGCTCCACCAGAATAGCTCCAGTCACAGCAAGTGGGGCAGCTATCTTAAGTCCACCGAACAAACCCGGCAAAGCCGCTGGGAATCTGAGCTTCCAATAGACCGCCCAAGGTTTAGCCGCGTAAGAATGCATCAATTCGAGCGCTGATGGATCTACACTCCGCAAGCCGCGCAGCATGTTCAGAGCCACCGGGAAAAAGGTGATATATCCCGAAATAATAATCCGCGAGGTCTGCTCATCGCGCACAATCCCGTAGATGATGGGTGCCAACCCCAGAATCGGAATCATCTGCGAGGCAATAGCATAAGGAAAAGTTAATTGCTCTATTGTCTTCGACAAGCTCATCAGCACCGCCAATGAGGCACCAGCTACCGCTCCAATCAGGAAGCCAACGCCAGCATTACCGAAGGTCGCGGCCCCCTCCTTCAAGAGCGTGCCTCCATACTGCCACAAGGTAGCTAACACCTCATGAACATATGGCAGCTTGGACTGTGCTAACGGTGTCTCCACCACATGGAGTAGCATCCAGGAAGTCCCTTCCCAGACTAGCAGCAGGCCAAAAATCCAGACGAACAACGGCAGCAGACGACCTCGTACAAAGATACTGCCCCCTTTCATCACTACACCCCTTCGAAGCTGTCGCGAATACGTGCGATCAGTTCGAAAAACTCTGGGCTATTTCTCATTTCCGCCGTTCGCGGACGTGGCAGAGGAATTTCAACCACAGCGGACAAGCGACCTGGATGCGGGGAAAGAACAAACACCCGGTCAGAGAGGAATATAGATTCAGGAATACTATGAGTTACAAAAACAATTGTGTTCTGCACTTTACTCCAGACAGACAATAACTCTTCATTCAATCGCTCACGCGTAAATTCATCCAGCGCAGAGAACGGCTCATCCATGAGCAGAATTTCCGGCTCCATCGATAGCGCTCTGGCAATCGCTACACGCTGCTGCATCCCGCCGCTGAGCTGCCACGGATATTTATCCGCAAAGCTCTGCAGCCCCACCAGATCAAGAAGCTCCATCGCCTTTTCCTCACGGATCGACTTCTTCACCCCCATCAGCTCCAGTGGCAAAGTGATGTTATGCTTCACTTTCCGCCAGTCGTATAGCACTGGACTTTGAAAAACAATGCCATATTTTTGCGCCAGCCTGGCTTCTCTGGCACTTTTCCCAGCTACCACAATGTTCCCGCCTGTTGGTGCTATGAGATCGGCCATCAGTCTAAGCAGCGTCGTTTTGCCACATCCGGAAGGTCCGAGCAGGGAGACGAACTCCCCTTTGGCAATATCAAGACTCACCTGATGCAGGGCAAGCACTTCCGCAGCTTCTGTCCGATAACGCATTTCAACATTCTCCAGCTGAATCTCAGGAATATTTGTCGCTAGTGATGACATCCTCAGCCCCCCTTTTCAAAATAAGCCATGTTTATTATGTTATATAAACTGACGCCATTTAGATAAAATAAAGAAAACTTCTATTGCATGTAGTATTAACTAACATGTTACACGCTGCTCACTGGACTCTCACTAGACAATTAGTAAAATAGCTCCTGTTAAATTGCGTCATTTTGTCTAGGAGACATTTTTTTGACTACAAACCCGAAGTATTTTTTTTATATCCGTAGATATGTGGTAATATTTATCCATATCTTTCCTCGGCAGGTGACAATAGACCCATGGGATCTATAATCTCGAACTATATTGTAATTGTTGCTATATCAGGTGTGCTGAGCGTCTTATTAGCCCTTTTCGCCTATTATAAAAAAACTGATTTCTTAGGAATCAGGGCTTTTGTTATAAGCTCCTTTACCTCTGCTATTTACACCTTCGGCTTCGCATTAGAGTTATCGGGGAAAACCCTGGAGGAAATCAGCTTCTGGATTAAGTTAGAATATCTGGGGATGCCCTTCATTGCGCCAGCTAGTCTAATCATGGTGATCCATTTCGTTGGGCTGGAGACGCTGTTTAAAAAAGGCATACGGGCGGCGTTATTTATCATTCCGTTCATTACAACGCTGCTGGTTTGGACCAATGATTACCATCATCTCTTCTATAAATCCATTTATTTACGGGAAAATACGCCCACCCCACTCGTTGATGTTGTGATGGGACCTTGGTATATCGTTCACGGCAGCTTTACTTTTGGCTGTCTGCTGGCAGCCATTTGCCTCATGATATGGCAGTGGAACCGGATGAAGCGGGTATACCGCAGGCAGATCATCACAATAATAATCGGGTTAAGTCTTCCAACTCTTGGCTCTTTTTTGTATCTGATGGGCTTGACTCCTTACGGTATGGATCCCGTCCCGATCATTATGAGCCTGACCTCCTCCCTATATATTTGGGCTATTTTATCCCGGGGCATGTTAACGGCTGCGCCTATTGCTCGTGAGAATCTCTTCGAGAGCATGCGGGAGGGAGTGCTTGTCACCGACCGCTCGGACATGCTCGTCGATTACAATCGTGCAGCCGCGGATATGATAGAGGGGCTCAACTCCTCATCGATTGGCAAACCGCTAGCGCAATTGTTTCTTAACGCAGGCAAAGACGCCTTGTCCTATGTGATGGACGCCGAGCCGCTGTTGCGCGAAGAACGGGAAGTGGCTTGGAACAAAGCAGAGGAGATCTGCTATTATCAAATCCGCTCCTCTCCGGTACAAAAACAAGAGGGGCACATAGCAGGACAGATGATCATGCTGATTGACGTGACTGAACGAATACTGCTTCAGGAGAAGCTGCGCCAATTGGCTACGATGGACAGCCTAACCGGTATCTATAACCGCTCCTATTTTTTGGAGCTGAGTCGAGCACTGCTTGCCCGGTCCGCCAGCCTGCGAAGTTCATTATCTATGATTTTGCTGGATGTGGACTTCTTCAAGAGCATTAATGACCGCTATGGCCATCAATATGGAGATCAAGCTCTACAGCATATTGTCCAAGTGTGCAGCAGACATCTGCGGGAGGGAGATCTCTTTGGCCGTTATGGTGGCGAGGAATTTGTGATCTCTCTGCCAGAGACGCCGCTGAAGCAAGCTGCATTGCTCTGCGAAACTATCCGCGCGGATATTGAACAAAGCACCTTATATACCGTCATCGGGCCCATTAATGTGACCGCCAGCTTTGGAGTTGTGGAGGCCCTAAGTCCAGAGGCTACTCTAGAAGAACTGCTATCTGAGGCCGACCATGCTCTGTATAGCTCTAAACGGAATGGACGCAACGCTGTGCATCTCTCCCAAAGGTCAGAAATCATTCTTTTCAAACCTGTTTAATGACAATCATGTCCCTTCCTGCGCATTCAACAACTGGCCTTATTTTTCATAGTCTGTTTTTAAGTTTAATAAGAGTTATCTGAAAAACTAATCAGAGTGTTGAGAGTAAAATTTGCTTGATGGGATATGGAGGCGTAAGAAATAATGAGGAACCATACAATGATGCAGTTTTTTGAATGGCATGTTGCTGCGGACGGGAAACACTGGGATCGCTTAAAAGAAACTGCACCCGCGCTAAAAGCCGTAGGCATTGATTCTGTTTGGGTACCTCCTGTGACAAAGGCCGTCTCCGCAGAAGATACAGGCTATGGCGTGTATGATCTATACGATCTGGGCGAATATGACCAAAAAGGTACGGTACGCACCAAATATGGTACCAAACAAGCACTGATCAACGCAATTTCGGAATGTCAAAAGAATGGCATCGCCGTTTACGTTGATTTGGTCATGAATCATAAGGCAGGCGCGGATGAAAAAGAAGTATTCCAAGTCATCGAGGTCGACCCCAATGATCGGATGAAAGAAATTTCGAAACCTTTCGAGATTGAGGGCTGGACAAAATTCACCTTCCCTGGCCGCGGGAATGAACACTCTGCCTTTAAGTGGAATCACAATCATTTTAACGGCACTGACTTTGACGCCAAAGAAGAGCGAACCGGCGTATTCCGCATAGTAGGCGAGAATAAAGCGTGGAATCAGAATGTTGACGACGAGTTCGGAAACTATGATTATCTAATGTTCGCTAATATTGATTACAGCCATCCGGAAGTCAAAAAAGAAATGATCCAATGGGGAAAATGGCTGGTGGACACCCTCCACTGCAGCGGCTTCCGCTTGGATGCCATCAAACATATCAACCATGAGTTTGTTAAAGAATTCGCGGTAGAGATGTTTAATAAATGTGAGAAGGACTTCTATATCGTCGGTGAATTCTGGAATTCCGACTTAGAGTCCTGCCGACAATTTCTGAATACCGTCGATTATAAAATTGACCTCTTCGATGTATCCCTTCACTACAAGCTGCATTCAGCTTCCTTGGAGGGCAGAAACTATGATCTGACCAAAATTCTTGATGACACACTGGTGCAGACCCATCCCACCAATGCTGTAACCTTCGTTGACAATCATGATTCTCAGCCTCACGAAGCCCTGGAATCCTGGGTTGATGATTGGTTCAAGCAAAGTGCTTACGCGCTTATCCTGCTGCGACGGGATGGATATCCTGTGGTCTTTTACGGGGATTATTATGGGATCGAAGGACCAACACCTGTAGCAGGTAAAAAAGATGCGATTGACCCTCTGCTGTATACCCGCTATCACAAAGCTTATGGTGAACAGAAGGATTATTTCGATCATCCTAACACGATTGGCTGGACACGGCTCGGCGTGGAGGATATTGAACACTCCGGTTGTGCGGTGGTAATCAGTAATGGTGAGAATGGCCAGAAGAGAATGTTCGTAGGAGAACATCGCGCCGGTGAAGCATGGGTGGATTTCACCCATAACCATAAAGCCACCATAACCATTGAAAAAGATGGTTGGGCGACCTTCCCGGTCAATGGCGGCAGCGTCTCCGTCTGGGCTCTGCCGGATGCAGAAGCTGACAAGAAGTAAATCACTTGTACCTGATTAAAAAGGTGCCCAACGCCGTTTGGCGTTGGGCACCTTTTTTTAGTTATTCGCTTTATGCTCCGGATGTCGGGATACAAGCCTCACCAGATCCAGCGTTAAGACGGGTAATGTTAGGGACGCTGGATAAGCCAAGTAACGCGGCTCCCACTCTGGATTGAACTTTTCCTTGTAACGACGCAATCTGGCAAAACCGTAACCATGCCCATGCCCACCTCTATTAAACACTTGATGAGCCAGCTTCTCCTCCTTCAGAGCTCCGGGGTCCTGCCCCCCACTGGATGATAGAGGAGTGTTGCCTAGATTAAATCGCCGATACCCCTTTGACTTCGCCCATTCCAGCATACAAACCAATAAATAATCTACCGTCCCGTTTGGGACATTCTTCCGCTGGCGCAACAAATCTACGGACAGGGTCAATCCTTGATCATACCCCGGGGCAATAGAAGCAAATGCCAGTATTGTACCTTTGGCGTTCCGCAGCACCGCAATGGGAGCCAGTTGCAGATAGTCGACCTTAAACCAGCCTAACGAATAACCCTTTTCCGCTCGGCCATTCAACCACTCGTCCGAAATCGCTCGCAGTTCTCTCAGCAAACTATCAGCAAGCGGCGCTTCTGTAATTTCAACAAACATGCCTTCCCGTTCAAAACGATCGCTTACACTTTGCAGATCACCTTTCTTCAGACCACTGAGTGCAATGTTATCAAGGCTTACCGCTGCCTCTTCACCCAGCTTAAAAAAGCGATAGCCCTGCTCCTGATAGACCGATAAAAAAGCAGATGAAGCTTGATAGAAAACTACAACCAGACCATACTGATCTGCAGCTTGTCTAAATTCACTGATGGCTTCATTTATTAAGCTTCTCTCTCCCAGCGGATCACCCAGCACAACGAGCTTATCCCTAACTCTGGCGAAAGCGAGCAGCACTTTATCGTTCTGAGCCCAGAAGAAGCCCTTATCACCCAAAAATAACGTATGCGTTAAGGTATTGCCTTGAACTCCATCTAGAAAATGTTTCAGCTTAGCTACATCCAAGGTCCCGAACAGCTCGTTCTCCTTATGATGGGGCCTGAGGTTTACCCACATTATGAGCAGTACCCAAGACAAGACCAATCCTCCCACTGCCGTAAATGCAACATGACTATATCGCTGCAACCATTCAGGTTGCACACCCGGAGGCAGATGCTTCAGAAATCCACGATGTACATAACAGCCCATCAGATAGTAGCTTAGTGCAATTACTGAAGTGAGGGCAAACCACCGGATCGCGCTCTGCCTGCTGATTGGCGCACTAATCCGATAAAACCGCGATCTGGATATCCAAAGAATAAGCGCTACTATAAGTAGCAACAGCGCCTCTTCATAATCAAACCCCTTAGTGACTGCAAACAATGATCCAATAAACAGAAGTATGCTAGTCCATACATATGCACTATGAACCCGCAATGTAATGCCCCGCGACAATAAAATCAGCATAAAACCAATAAGTACTGACAGATGATGAGATAGCTGCATTACCGGAAACGGCAATATTTCCTCCGTAATCTTCAACCTATACAGCAATCCGGGTACTGCTGTAGATAGTAAGAGAATAAGCCCGCTAGCTAGTACCAGCTTGCCAAGAGCCCACATCCCAAGATCGCTCAGAAAGGTATACTGACCCGGCCAGCCCCAGATCTTCTGCCATTTGTTAAGAGAGGGTTCAAACCCTGGAACTGAACGATCTTGATCCTTTTTTCCTTGCAGGCCAATTTCCAGTGCAGCCAGCACCAATCCGATCAACCAAGGAATGACATAATAAAACAATCGAAAGATGACAAGCACCGCCATCGCCTTATCGGTCTGGTAGCCAAGCTGTGTCAGCCCGAGCAAGGCAATAAGGTCAAATGCACCGATACCGCCGGGTGCCATACTCAAGATGCCGGCAATGGCAGCAATCGTAAATATACCAAAGATAGCTATAAAATGGACCTCATCCAAGAGATGGCTGCTGATGGTCCAAAACGTCACGCCAGCAAAGCTCCATTCCAGAAAGGAAGCACCGACGGAATTAACGACTGTAAGCCATGGTGTTCTACCTTTTCCCCGGTTAATCCATTTCGCATAAAGCGATGAGCGCTGTACAAACACAAAAACCGGCAAATAAAGCGCCATTCCCCATACTGCAAATACCAGCCAGCGATGTTCTTCCAGCAAAGCCGTTGCCGGGAGTAAACCAAAGATATTCGCCCATGAAAGTAGCGATAACCCGGTAATCATAAGCGGCGACAGAAATACAATGGCGGGCGTTAGCACGGAGGTCGGCACTCCGCTTTTTTTATACAGCAGCGTCCTTAAACCAACTCCAGCCAGTCCTGCAAACCCAATCAAATTATTAAATGTATTAGCAATCCATGCATACCGAAAGGTACTCCACAGCCCTACTTTTAAACGAAAATGTGCCCGAATCAAATAATCATAAGCACTCATAACAGCTACGGAAAGAAGTGCAAAACCAATCATTTGCAAAATAGCAGACGTAGGTACTCGCCTTAGTTCACGCATTATAAGTCCTAAATGAACCTGCTTCAGCTCATGTTGTCCCTCCCAGTATACGAACGCTATGATAGCCACTGGAAAAAGGGCTCTGACCGCCCGGATCCGATAGATAGATAAGATCAGTCTTACAATTTTGAATCTTTCTAATGTCTGTTGCTTTGAATGCATGAGCCCACCTGCCTTTACCGCTGACACACGTTGTGCTAGACAATTTTTACAACTAGTCCATTATAGCAATTCTTGGAATAGAAGACCCGTGATAATCAACACCTACTCTATTAGACTGCCAGCAAATCCCTAACCCCTGCAACAGTTAAAGATTTTATAGAAAATGAGGATAAGCATAGTTAATATATTACGAAGCTGGACAGATCAATATGACGGAACTTTATTTTAGCGGTATCTTTCTAGTATTGGCCAACAATGTGATAAAAGAACATTTAAATTGTAGTCTAAACTTAAAAATACATAACAAAAAGGACATCCCTCACGGCAAAGGATGCCCTTTTTGTTATGTAACACGACTTAGTATGGTTTATACACGAATATCAAATCTGCCTTGGCTATTCGTTGTTGCGGTAGCGATCTCTTGCGGGCTTGCCGCAGCAAGCGCGTTGTTTGCAGGTTTGGCAGGTGCTTCTGCACTACTGCTTGCTGCGGAAGCACTGCTCTGCGACTTCTGGGAAATTTGTGCCTCGATTTGCTTGATCTGCTGCTCAATTTGTTTCGTTTTCGTTTCTTTGGTCTTCGCGTCATCCGAGCTGGCATCAATCTTGTCCAATTCGGCTTCCAGCTTCGCTTTTTGTTTCTCGAGCGCGCTGGTATCTGTAGTACTAGACGTCGAGGTGGTATACGATGTAGAACCTGAGACTGCGGATATACTCATAATCATCCCTCCCTTCCTTACCTCCAATATAATCCTTTTGCAGATAAGGAACGTTAAAACCCGCTGAAAGTTTGCTGAAAGTATTGCTCGCTTTCAAGGTTATAAGGATAAGCTGTTAGGAATTGGCGTTTCCCCGTCTGACCAACAGAAAATAAGACAGAATAGAGAGAACACCCGTACAGGCAATCACAATCGCCATCGGAAGTGCTGAGTCTACGCCCCCAAGGCCCACAAGCGGTGCTACACAGCTACCAAGCAGCAACGGTAACAGTCCGATTAAAGCCGAAGCACTGCCTGCGGCTTCTCCTTGGTCCTGCATTGCAAGTGAGAAGCTGGTTGCTCCGACAATCCCCACACTGGAGACAACGGCGAACAGACAGATTAGAATAGGGATCAGCCCTCCCCCTACCAGGATCGTAAGCAGCAGCAAGACGCCCCCCGTTGTACAGAGCAGCAACCCGCTAAGCAGTAGCTTCGTCTCACTCACCTTACCAGCTAGTCTGCCGGCGATTTGACCTGTAATAATAATCCCAATCCCGTTCACAGCAAAGATCAAACTGTATACCTGCGGAGTAACCGCAAAAATATTTTGCAAAACAAAAGATGACCCTGAGATATAAGCGAACATAGACGCTGTAACAAAACCTTGGGACAAGGCATAACCCATAAACTTGCGGTTGCCAAGTAACACCTTAAAGGTAAGCAGAGTACCCTTCAACCCGCTCTTGGAGCGCCGCTCCTTCGGCAATGTCTCAGGCAAGCGCAGGAGAATCGTCAAGCAGAAGATAATTCCGGCAGCAAATAATACGAGGAATATCCCCTGCCATGTAGTCACTCTTAAAAGCTGTCCTCCAATGACTGGAGCCAAAATCGGACCCAGACCATTAACAATCATCAATAAAGAGAAAAATTTCGTTAGTTCAGAGCCACTATACAGATCACGCACAGCCGCCCTAGAGACAACTACACCCACTGAACCAGCAAGACCTTGAATAAACCGCAAAACAATTAAAAGTCCAATCGAAGGACTAAAAGCACATAGCACTGAGGAAACGGCATAGATGAACATCCCTATAAGCAGTGGACGGCGACGTCCATATACATCACTCAGTGGTCCAGCTACTAACTGACCTGAGGCCAGTCCCAATAAAAAGAAGGTGAGACTTAGCTGCACCAAAGCAGCCGTCGTACCGAAATCGTCGACAAGTGTAGGCAGCGCCGGCAAATACATGTCAATCGACAACGGCCCAATGGTTGTAATGGAGCCCAGAATAACAGCAAGTTGCAATCTCTGCTTCCTAGAGGGTCCATCTACAGCAAGTTTATTAGCATTTTGCATTCCAATCATGATCCTTACGTCAACCTTTCTAAAGCAACCCGGGGGCCTTTTTTTGTATTCTTCATACTAACGTAAAGGAACTCAAATGATCAATCCTTTTATAAGGCCTCATTCGGGGCTAATAACTTAAAAATAACCGCCAAAAGGCGGTTATCCTAATTGTTTTATGCATTTTGAGATGTGCTAAATCCCTGCAGCCAATCTTTGGCGGCTTCGGCTTCCGCCATACTCAAACGGTGACCTTGGTTGCCCCAATGGGTTGTAACCTCAGCGCCTGCTTTCTGCAGAATCCCCTCTAGCTCCTGAGTTTCCGTAGATGTTATTAGCGGATCATTCGTACCTGCCCCAATAAAGATAGACACCCCTTCTAGAGAAGGAAGCTCCACATTGCGTAATGGCACCATCGGATGCAACAGCACTGCCGCGCGGAAAATGTCCTTATAATGAAACAGAAGGCTACCAGCAATGTTTGCACCGTTAGAGTAGCCAACCGCTACCAGATTGTTGGCATCAAACCCGTATTTCTCTGCCGCTTCATCCAGAAACTGCTTAATCTCATGGGTACGGAAAACTAAGTCCGCTTCATCGAACACTCCTTCTGCCAGCCGACGGAAGAATCGTGGCATGCCATTCTCCAGCACATTGCCCCGTATACCTAGCACCGATGAATCTGGGGATAACATCTCAGCCAGCGGCAGCAAATCCTGCTCATTACCACCTGTACCATGAAACAACACTAACGTAGGTTTAGTTATATCTTTACCTTTACGGAATACATGAATCATCCCTGCTTCACCTCAATTTCTCTTACTTGAATAGGCGTTAAGTTTTCTTCGATGGCCGCGCGATGCGGCTCAAACCAGGACGGCAGCATCAACTTTTCACCCAACGCATCTGGGGCTTCATCACGGGCAAAACCCGGAGGATCTGTAGCGATCTCGAACAGGATTCCTCCTCTTTCACGGAAATAGATCGCATTAAAATACTGACGGTCTTGAACGGGTGTAGGTCTATGCCCATGACTCTGTACATGGCGCGACCATTCCAGTTGCTCTGCATCATCCTTTGCCCGCCACGCGATGTGATGAACTGTCCCTGCACCTCCCGCTCCGAGCGGAACGGGTGATGTCTTCAAATCAATAATATTACCTAGCTCCCCATTGGTTCTATAGCGAGTATATCCATCTCCGTCAGCAATATGTTCCATACCCAGCGTATGAACAAGTGTCTCAGCTGTTTGCAACGGATTGCTGCTATACAGCACAGCCCCGCCAAAACCTTTGATCGCGTATTTAGTAGGAATCCCACCAAAGGACCACTTACTGAGCGGGCCTTCCTCACGTTCCACCAGTTCAATCCGCAGACCGTCGTAATCGGCAAAAGCTAAATAGGGTTCCGAGATCCGACTTCCTTTTGTAACCGAAATTCCGTATTCAGCAAGGCGTTGTTCCCAGAATTGCAGAGCACCAACCGGCACTGCGTAGATCGTTACACCAACTTGACCACTGCCGATTCTGCCTCTACGCCCTACAGGTGAAGGGAAAAATGTAATAATCGTTCCCGGAGCACCCTGCTCATTCCCAAAGTATAAATGATAGACCTCTGGAGCATCAAAATTAATCGTTTTTTTCACGAGCCGTAGGCCCAGAATCCCGGCGTAGAAATCAACATTGCGCTGAGCGTCTCCGACAAAAGCTGTAATATGGTGTATTCCTGCAGTTTGAAGTGTCATTATTATAAACTCCCTTCTTAGTTAAAAAACAATGCATCTAGAGAAATCGAACCTGGTCCCGTAAGCGCCACACCTACCGCAAATACCAGAACCGTGAGCGGAAACTCAATCCCGTTCGAAGTGGACCAGAAACCATTTGGAGCATGAACCTTAACGATTGCCCCCAGCATCGTGGCAGCGATCAACACCGCTGCAACAGGCGTTAACAGTCCTGCCGCGAACATAAATCCGCCCACCAGCTCCATAATCCCTGCTAAAATCGCCATAGTCACACCCGGTTTGATTCCGATGGACTCCATCCAGCCTCCCGTACCCTTCGGACCGTAACCTCCGAACCATCCAAATAGCTTTTGTGCACCATGTCCTATAAACGCAAGTCCAATCACCAATCTCATTAATAACAGTCCTACACTTATCATTTTTACATTCCCCTATTCCTTTGATTTAATTATCTTAATGTTAAGATATTGGGTAAAAAAGAGCGCCCGGCGAACCGGAATAACCTATGGGCTGCTCTCCTCTTCCCTCTTCTATCTACAACTCGGAGGCGTTAAACGTATCGCCGCCCTTAATCGTACCCGAGTTAAAACCTTTGTAGAACCAGCGCTTTCTCTGCTCTGAGGTACCGTGAGTGAAACTATCCGGCACTGCATAGCCCTGAGCCTGCTTCTGAATCGTATCATCGCCGACGGCGCTTGCAGCTGCCAGAGCTTCCTCTAAGTCGCCTTCCTCCAGCAGATTCATACCCTGAGCATGATTGGCCCAGACACCGGCGAAATAATCAGCCTGCAGCTCAAAACGAACCTGATATTTGTTGTACTCCTTCTCACTCAACGTCTGACGAAGGGAATCGAGCTGTTTCGAGGTGCCTAGTAATGTCTGTACATGATGTCCAACCTCATGGGCAATAACATAAGCCATGGCGAAGTCGCCCGGCGCATGGAAGCGTTGCTGCAACTCATCATAAAAGCTCAGATCAATATATAGTTTGGTGTCACCCGGACAGTAGAACGGACCGACTGCCGAGGTCGCTGTTCCGCAAGCAGAGTCTACACTCCCACTGTATAGCACTAAGGTGGGGTCCGTATAGGTCATTCCCTGCTGCTGAAAAATCTCACCCCAAACCTCCTCTGTGTCGGCAAGAACTACCGATACAAACTCCGCAAGCTCTTGCTCCTCTGCGGTCTGTTCATAAGGGGCCGTTGAACTGGAGCCTGTGGAAGTCAAACTTCCCAGGATATCCCCGGCATTGCCTCCACTGAGTAACGTGATGACCAGGACAAGGATAATTCCTCCGATCCCGCCACCAATCATCTTGCCGCCGCCGCTCATGCCTCTGCGGTCCTCCACGTTCGAACTCCCTCTTCTTCCCTGCCATTTCATGGCCAAGCCCCCAGTCGAAATATCAGGTAATCTTAAGTAAATGGCTACCTGGCTTCGTTAAGTTAAATATCTTATTAGTGATATACCCAAAAAAGCAGGGTTTCACTTATACTTACTGGAGTTGGGAGAATGAGGATGGAGCCGAACTACTTCCAACATTATAGAGGCGCCTAGTTATTCGTCATGTTCGCAGCGCCTACACACCTTTGCCAAGCTTTTTCATTAATTCGATAGCCTGGACTTTCTCTTCCTTATCTAATCCACCCATCAAATCATGAATTGAGGCTACATGACGAGGGAAAATCTCATCAAACAGTTCACGGCCTGCATCCGTAATCTCCGCATAAGTAACGCGGCGATCCTCGCTACAGGGTACACGTTTCAGCAGTCCCTTTTTCTCCAACTTGTCGATATTATAGGTAATGCTTCCGCTCGTAACGAGAATTTTCTCCCCGATCTGCTGCAGCGGAATCCGCGTTCTATGGTAAAGTACTTCAAGCACCATGAATTCAGCCGAAGCCAAGCCATAACTCTTCATATCCTTCACCGCATGATCCATTAGGCTCTTATAAGCTTTAGATAAGACTACGAACAATTTCAGTGAGGCGGCTTGTTCTTCGTCAGGTGCACTCTCTGTATTACGCAGATTTACTTGTTTATCACTCATCAATTCCACCTCCACTTCAATCAAACTTGTATTCAATCCATTTATTTGTCTTTACATTAAATATCTTTAAGTTAAGATAACTATATATCTTCCCATCCTCCTTGTCAACCTCATCGCTAAAAAAGTCACTTCCGTCTAGAGACCGGTAAGTTTCCTTTGACACTTTACAGGGAGTGATAAAAATCACCCCAAGTTTGACCTGACCTATAAAAGGGCGTATTCTTGTCTTTACGAATGACTCTTTAGTAAGCGATTTCAATACCCTAAAGGAGGCGACCTGATGAGTTCGTTCAATCCAACCCCTACCGAAGAAGCTATGGAAGGGCAGGCTGGAGCACGACGCGTGCTGATCGTGACAGCCGTAGACGCGGAGCGTGACGCGGTCCTGCGCGGCCTGCAAGGCAGCGACAGGTTCCATGTTATCGCTGCCGGCGCAGGGCCGGCAGCGGCGGCGGCGGGAACCGCCGCGGCACTCGCAGCCGGTTCTTACGGCTGCGTATTGAGCGTCGGGATCGGCGGCGGATTCCCGGGGCTGGCACCTTTAGGCTCGCTGGTTGTAGCCAGCGAGATGATTGCCGCCGACCTCGGGGCCGAGACGCCGGAGGGCTTCCGCAGCGCTGCCGAGCTCGGCTTCGGCAGTGTGTCCGTGCCGGCTGACCGCGGCACGGTGCAAGCGGTTTCGGCCGCGCTGACAGCGGCCGGGTTACCCGTAAGCACGGGCACCGTGCTTACGGTCTCGACGGCGACCGGCACCGCGGAGACGGCCGCCTCCCATCTCGCGCGGCATCCCCATGCCGTCGCGGAAGCGATGGAGGGCCACGGAGTCGCCGTGGCCGCCCAGGCGCTGGGGCTCCCGGTACTGGAGCTCCGCGCCATCTCGAACCCGGTCGGTCCCCGCGACCGGGCCGCATGGAAGATCGGTGATGCAATGGAAGCATTAACGGCGGCAGCCGCTATATTACTGGAGGTGCTGTAATGACAACTGAGCTTAATATCGCTTTTTCCCCTTGCCCTAACGATACCTTTGTATTTCATGCCTGGGCGCACGGGCTTGTCCCGAATGCACCTAGGCTGAATGTAACCTATGCCGACATTGATATTACCAATACGCTGGCCGCTGACGGAGAAGGACCAGAAGTCCTCAAAATCTCCTACGCTGCTCTGCCTTGGGTTCTGGAGCGGTACAAACTGCTGCCATGCGGCGGCGCTTTAGGTCGCGGCTGCGGCCCGCTGCTGCTTACAGCAAGTGGACCCCATGCGATCAAACGCCCAGAAAAGCTAGCCGGACGCCGGATTGCTGTGCCTAGCGAACGCTCTACGGCTTATTTGCTTTTCCGATTATGGGCAGCACAAAATGTAACTGGAGGCATCGGCGAAATAGTCGTAATGCCTTTCGATGAGATTATGCCTGCCGTACGGGATGGTCATATCGATGCAGGGCTGGTAATTCACGAAGCCCGCTTCACTTACGCCTCGTATGGTCTTAATATGCTGACTGATTTAGGCAGCTGGTGGGAAAGCGATACCGGACTGCCCATTCCACTCGGCGCTATCATTGCCCGCCGTGATTTAGATGCCGATGCTATCACCGGCTGGATTCGCAGCTCTCTTCAGTATGCGTGGGATCATCCAACGGATTCCAGAGACTATGTGCTTAGCCATGCTCAAGAGTTGGCTCCTGAAGTGGCTAAATCGCACATCGATCTCTACGTTAATGACTTCTCGATGAATTTGGGTGATGACGGCTATGCCGCAATCTCTGCCCTGCTTGATCGTGCTGCGGCAGAAGGACTTGTGCCTGCAATCGATCCAGCACTGCTTCGTTAACATTTACTAGATAGTTTAACAATCCCCGGCTACACCTAAAAGGTGTTCTCCGGGGATTTTATTTATTCTACGTAACATTCCCAGCCAGCCATTATTTGGCTTATCGAACCAGTGATTATACAATAGACTATAAACATGATCTATGAGGGAGGATCACATGATACCTGAAAAAAACAGCAAACAAAACATCGACCGCTTTCTGGGCTTTCAAAATGAATATGACCGCTACCGTCCCGAAGCCCCTGAGATGATTATCAAATTGCTAACAGATTACCTAGGTACCACCCCTTCACTCGTCGCAGATATAGGCTGCGGTACGGGTTTGTCTACTTTTCTCTGGAAGGATGCCGCAGAACGCGTAATCGGTGTCGAGCCTAATCCAGATATGTTGGGAAAAGCAATCGATAAACTTAGCAGATTAGAAGCACCCCAATCAATTACTTTTGTGCAAGGCTACTCCAACCAGCTTCCGCTTGCATCAGATAGTGTAGACATAGTTACCTGCTCGCAATCATTCCACTGGATGGATCCTCAAACTACACTGCAAGAAATCTCCCGGGTCTTAAAAAAAGGCGGAGTATTTGCCGCCTACGATTGCGATTGGCCTTTATCTCTTCAGCAAAATGTAGAAGAACAATACAACCAGCTGATCTCCAAAACAGAAGAATGGCTGGCTTCGCTTTTGCCTAATGAGGAGAGAGCACATAAATGGTACAAAGAAGGCCATTTGTCACGGATCAAAGCTAGTGGGGCCTTCTCTTTTGCCAGAGAAATCGTATTCCACAACCTTGAGTCCTGCGACGCCCAGCGATATATCGGTTTAACCCTAAGTCAAGGGGGAGTGCAAACCGTAATGAAACTAGACGCTACCTTGCTTGAGCAAGATATCGCCGCTTACACCGCCGCGGTTGAACAGCATTTTCAAGGCAGAACATTAGAGGTTCTGATCAGCTACCGAATGAGAATCGGCATCAAATAATCTTCGATCACAACCAAAAAAACGCCCCGCCCCCTCATATGAGGAGTTCGGAGCGTTTTCTTCTTTTTATTTAACTTCTTCCATGAATACCCTTAGGTTCTCTACGATTTCTTTCGATTTTGAATGATGTAAGTAATGTCCGCCTTCAAATGTCATTACTTTTCCATGCACAGAATCCTTGACTTGCCCTTCATGCAGAGGAATCCAGTCTTTCACGGTAGTATTATTCGCTTGTATAAAGAAGATAATGGGAAGATTCTTGTCGAATGTTAAGCCTCTGGAGGCAACAAAGTTAGGATAAATATGTTCCATTTCATTTAAGGTAGTGGAATTGTTCATATTTTTAAGCGAAATCAATTTCATTTGTTTTTTGGTTTCATCATCAAATGGCAGTCCATCATAAGGGTCACCGCTTAATTGCAAGCCCAATCTTATGATCCCTGAATCTTTAAGCAGCTTTAATTTTTTAATTGGGAATTTAACATCCATACCGCCTTGCTCCGGAACACTACTATCAATACCCACAAAAGCACTCACTTCGTTTGGATATTTCTTCGCATATTCCAATCCGTAAATACCTCCAATCGAGTGGCCCATTAGAATGTATTGGTCAATGTTAAGATTCTGAACGGCTTCATGAATTTCACTAACGATATTCTCTGTAGTTCGTTCTTTTTTTGTTTCATCACTGAGTCCATACCCAAACGGTTCAACCGCCACCACTTTGTAGAATGGTGATAACTCATCAATCAACGGCTTGAAATCAAGCGCTGGTGCTCCTGTTCCAAAGCCTGGTATGAGCACGATCGTCTGTTTACCTTCTCCTTGAATCAAAACATTCATATTTTTCCCGTCAACAGGGACTAACTGACCATAGTGCTGTATTTTTTTCTGGTCTGTTTTGTTGCTGATCACATTAACTGTATAGACAACGGCTAGAAAAAGTACGACCACGATCACTATTGCTCCTAGTATTTTGAGCAACAGGTTACGCAGTTTATGTTTTTTCTGTCCATTCCCCGTTTTTTTGTCCGCTTGTTGTGTCACCCTCATCTTCTCCTGTCTTTAATCTGTTTATTAAGCTCTCTTAATGTTTCGCTAATGAGATCATAACTAACAAAGATGTACCCCTCATGACGGCAATATGAACTGAAAATGAACAGGTAAAAAAAAATGCTACGGCAGCACAAGACAAGAAAACTTGCCAGTACTGCTGTAGCAATGAAAAATACGGGATGCATCCAAGCCCTCGCAAGGCACCGCCTGGAAGCTAATTACTCTGTCGGCGCTATAATTGGCAGGGTGACAACGATGGTCGTTCCTTGACCGGGTTCGCTTTCCACGCGGATATCCCCTTTATGAAGCGTTACGATCTGTTTAACAATGGCAAGTCCCATCCCGCTGCCACCATATTTACGACTGTGGGATCGATCAGCCTTAAAGAACCGTTCAAATATACGTTGCTGATCCTCAAGTGAAATCCCGATGCCAGTGTCTGTTATCCGAACGGTCACGTTGTTGATATCTTGTTTGAGGCTGACGTTAATTACACTGTTATCCTTAGAAAACTTGATGCTGTTGCCAAGGAGATTGGTCCATACCTGACTTAACAGGTCATAATCAGCCAGTAGGATAATAGGCTTCAGATCAAGGTCGAAGCTGATGTTACGAGCTGACCATTGCGGCTGAATTGCTACGATTACTCTTCTTATCTGTTCGTCCAGATTGAATGTAGTTAGCCGTAGCTGCTGGGACTGCGATTCTAATAAACTCAGCTTCAGCAGGCTGTCACTCATTTTAGACATCCGTTCTGCTTCAGCGATAATAATATCCAGATAACGATTTCGCTCTTGTTCTGCAAGATCTACTCGCTTGAGCGCAATCGCATACCCAGATATTGAGGTGAGCGGAGACTGGACCTCATGCGACACATTGGATACAAACTCCTTACGCATCTGCTCAAGCTGCTGCAGATCGTGCATCATTTCTTCAAAGCTGCGAGCCAAGGTACCTAGCTCACCGGTTTGTTTAATATTCAGCTCGACGTTAAAATCACCAGCTGCTATTCGTCTGGTCGCTTTGGTTAGCTTCTTGATCGGTCTGACTAAGAACATCGCGGCTACCAGAATCAAGAGGCTTCCAGCTATCAATGAATAGAGTAAGAAATTTAATACCAAATTCCTTCTGGCAGTGATGGAAGGGGGATTAAGCGTCTCCACAAACATCGCTTTGGTGCCGTCTTCCGTTCTCAGCTGTAAGCCTAGGAGAAGCGCAGAAATATTCCTGTTATGAGGTTGATATACTTCTCCTGCGAGAACTTTTTTTATTTCTTCCATAGTTACAGGGACCGGCTTGTGCCCATTAAGCGTTCCGTAAGATTGGAATTTACCCGCTTCATCGAAAATTCGGATGTGGTAGGAATCAAGCTGCTTCATTCCACTTACGAAAGAGTTGGCTCCACGAAATGGGAAGGTCTCGTAAACCCTGACAATATCCTGTCCAAAATGCAATAAGGGAATTCGCGTGTTCTCGTTCAGTTTATCTTCGAATACCCAAGTTGCCACAAACAAAGCAATGATTGTGCCCCCGATTACGGAGGCTAGGAAGGTCAGTACAACGCGTGTATATATGGATCTAATCATTCGTACACCTCAAGCCTGTAGCCAAGTCCACGCACCGTCTCAATACGAAAATCAGGGGTAGTCGCAAACCGTTCACGCAGGCGTTTAATATGCACGTCAATCGTCCGATCATCTCCAGCATAATCAATTCCCCAAATTTGATCGATCAACTGCTCGCGCGTATAGACTTGTCCGGGTGTCCCAGCAAGCTTGTACAGCAATTCGAACTCCTTGAGGGGTAAGGCAAATGACTCCGTGCCTCTCATCACCTTATAGGTCTGCCGATCAAGGATGACGTTACCAATTTGGATCATCTGCGTGGAGCCGATCCGATATCGTTTCAGCAATGACCTAACACGGACCGTCAGCTCCAACGGATCGAAGGGTTTAGTTAAATAATCATCCGTACCTAATTCGAAGCCCTTCACTTTCTCCCAGGTTTCGCCTCTGGCAGTCAATATAAGTAATGGAAGATCAGGATTAGCTCTGCGGAGCTCCTTACAAAGCATCCAACCATCCATATTTGGCATCATAATATCCAGCACGACAAGATCGACATGTGTTCCAGCATATACGGCGAGCGCTTCCTTGCCATCCACAGCTTCAACTGTTTCGAATCCGTCGTTGCGGAGAAATAAACAGACAAGTTCGCGAATGTTCGCATCGTCGTCAGCAACCAGTATAGTAGGCATTCGTTTCCTCTTTTCCTGTTGTCCATTCTTACTATTATACTATATTATACTTTCGGCTAAACTGTCTGTTGTCTTGAGACTACACGATGATCAAACCGAAAAAGAGCGTCTAACACGGTTACCCGTATGTAGACGCTCTTAATGTCGTTTCGCTTTAGCTCTAGCTTTAGTCAGCTTACTTCTTATTCATCTTAAACATTAGGAACAGCTCATTATAATGAGCAAGCATCCGTTTGCCAAGGTTGTCGTATACTTCAAGCCGGTCCGTAATTTCAGCAGGTGGATAGAAACGGGTATCCTCAGAAGTTTCCTCAGGAAGCAGCTCCAGCGCAGGAATGTTAGGCGTGGAATAACCTACATATTCTGCATTCTTAGCAGCAACGTCTGGGCGGAGCATGAAGTTGATGAACTGATGCGCTCCATCCACGTTTTTCGCTGTCCGAGGGATAACCATGTTATCAAACCACTTATTCGAACCTTCTTCCGGTACTACATAATCCAGCTTATCATTCTCGTCCATGATCTCGGAAGCATCGCCGGACCAGACAATCCCAACCGCAGCTTCTTCATTTGCCAGCAGCATCTTGATCTCATCACCGACAATCGCCTTCACGTTAGGAGACAACTTGTTGAGCTTGGTCAGTGCTTCTTGCAGATGCGCCTCATCCTTGTCATTAACAGAATAATGCAGGCTGTTCAAAGCCATGCCCATCACTTCACGGGCTCCGTCCACCAGGAAGATGCTATTATGCAGTCTGCTGTCCCAGAGAGAATCCCAGCTGGTGAAGTCCATGCCCTTGGTCATTTCCGGATTGAAAATAATCCCGACGGTCCCCCAGAAATAAGGCACGGAATATTTGTTGTCTGGATCAAACGAAAGGTCCATAAACCGTGAATCAATATTCTTTAGATTTGAAATCTTGCTATGATCCAGCGGGATGAGCAGATCTTCTTCTTTCATCTTAGCAATGGCATAATCCGAAGGGATTACAACATCAAAGGTAGTTCCACCCTGCTCAACCTTGGTCAACATAGCTTCATTGGAATCGAAGGTTTGATAAATGACTGTTAAGCCGGTCTCTTTTTCAAATTCCTTCAATAGATCCGGATCAACATAGTCGCCCCAGTTATAGATAGTCAGTGTGTTTCCACCCGAATATCCCTCTCTCGAATTCATCCAAGAGCCCAAGTACATAAGCGCAAATGCCGTGATAAGGATCGCCAGAAAAGCATTTATCAGCTGTTTCATCTAGGCACCCCCGCTTCTGCAACAGGCTCCGCCACAGCTTCTGCTGTGTTATGACGATTTTTCTTAAGGGTCAGGAAGTAATAACCAACCACAAGCAGAATGGTGAACAGGAAGATCAGTGTCGACAGCGCATTAATCGATAGCGATACCCCTTGTCGAGCTCTAGAGTATATCTCAACCGATAACGTCGAATAACCGTTGCCTGTTACGAAGAATGTAACTGCAAAGTCATCCAGTGAATACGTAAGCGCCATAAAAAATCCGCTGAATATCCCTGGTTTAATAATCGGCAAAATAACTTTAGTCAGCACATCCTTACGGCTTGCCCCAAGATCACGGGCTGCATCCGTCAACGTAGGGCTCATTTCCTGTAGATGCGGCAAAATCATCAATACGGCAATCGGCACACTGAATGAAACGTGTGAAAGCAGAACAGACGCGAAGCCCAGCTTGATGCCAGCAATGGTGAACAGGATGAGGAATGAAGCACCAATAATGACATCTGGACTGACGATCAGCACGTTATTCAGTGACAGCAAGGTGTTCTTAGCGCGGCGATTCTGCACACTTTTAATGGCCAGCGCACCAATAATAGCGATAAGGGTCGCAATAGCCGAGGATAGCAGCGCGATCACAAGCGTATTGATTACGATAATAATCAGGCGCTTGTCTTGGACCACCTCACGGTAGTAATCCAGCGTAAAGCCCTCGAACTTATGCATCGTCCCCCCACTGTTGAACGAATAGTACATTAAATAGAAGATAGGTGCATACAGAACAATGAACACCAGAACTAGGTAGAGGTTAGAGAATCCATTTTTATTTCTCATTCCGCGCCCCTTTCCGCGATCCGCCTGTGATAATCATAAACAGCGCCATGATGGCAATCAGAAACACTGCAACTGTAGAACCCATGCCCCAGTCCTGAGTGACCAGGAAATGCTGCTCAATTGCGGTGCCCAGCGTAATGACCCTGTTGCCTGCAATCAGACGGGTGATCATAAATAGGGACAGCGCAGGTATGAATACTGCCATACAGCCTGAGCGTACTCCCGAAATGGTCAGCGGAAAAATAACACGTCTAAACGTGGTCCAGCCCGAAGCTCCTAAATCACGTGCCGCATCCAGCAAGGATAAATTTAAATCCTCCAAAGCGCTGTATATCGGCAGGATCATAAACGGGATAAAAATATAGACAGATACAAATACAAAGCTGAATCCCGTAAACAGAATTTGCTGTTCTCCGATTCCAAGCAGATCAAAGAAATTATTGATCGGACCAAATGTACCGAATATCCCTATAAAAGCGTAGGTTTTTAGCAGCAAATTAATCCATGTCGGCAAAATAATCAGCAATAACCACAGCTGCTTATGTTTGGTTCTCGTCAGCAGATAAGCCGCCGGATAGGCAACCAGCAAAGAGAATGCTGTAATCAGAAACGCGTACCAGAACGAGGTCAGCGTCATTTTCAAATATACAGGGGTGAAGAAACTGACGTAATTATCCAGAGTAATATGGCCATCCAAATCAAATAACGAATAGTAGATGACAAGCACTACCGGTGCAATTACAAACAATGCGATCCAGAGGTAATAAGGGATGAGATAGTACGATTTGCCCTTATTCTTCATGACTCTCCACCTCGCCATAAGCTTCCAGACGTCTGTCGAATTCTTCCTCCGTTTCACCGAAACGCATAACATGGATCGCTTCCGGATCAAAATAAAGGCCAATTTCACTGCCTACAGTCGCCTTACGTGTAGAATGCACAAGCCATTCATGCCCGGATTCATCATAACAGCTGATTTCATAATGCACGCCCCGGAACAGCTGGGAATCAACCCGCACACGTAGTTTACCCTGTTCCAGCGTAGAAATTTCCAAATCCTCAGGACGAATAACAATCTCTACGGATTCATTCGGTTTCAGCCCGGCATCGAAACATTCGAAGCGGCGGCCGTTAAACTCCACCAGATAATCCTCGATCATAACTCCCGGCACAATGTTCGATTCGCCAATAAAATCCGCCACAAAACGGTTAATCGGCTCATCGTAAATATCATTAGGAGTGCCGCTTTGCTCGATTTTTCCTTTATTCATGACAAAAATCCAGTCGGACATCGCGAGTGCCTCTTCCTGGTCATGGGTTACAAAAATAAAGGTAATCCCTAGCCGCTGCTGCATTTCCCGCAGTATGTACTGCATCTCCGTGCGCAGCTTGAGGTCTAGCGCCGATAGAGGCTCGTCCAGCAATAGAACCTGTGGCTCATTCACAATCGCCCGGGCAATGGCGACCCGCTGGCGCTGACCGCCGGACATTTCGTTAATCGCACGCTGCTCATAACCCACAAGGTTAACGAAGCTTAGCGCTTCCTGTACCTTCTTCGTGATTACGTCCTTCTTAAGCTTCTTAATGCGCAGTCCGAAAGCCACATTCTCGAATACGTTCAGGTGCGGAAACAATGCGTAATCCTGAAATACCGTATTGACCTGCCGCTCATTGGCGGGAATGTGGTTAATTACTTTTCCATTTAAATAGATAGAGCCGCTCGTTGGCTCAGCGAACCCGGCGATCAATCGAAGAATAGTTGTTTTACCACAGCCAGATGGACCAAGTAGTGTATAGAATTTGCCGCGCTCTATCTCAAAGCTGACTCCTTTTAACACCGGATCTTCGTCGTCATATTGCTTAGTAACTTCTTCAAATGAAATGATGGTACCTTCCTGAATAGCTATAGCTAACAACCTCCCTTACCTTAGTAATACAATACTATTTTACCCGCATCTTGCGGAGAACAATCGAAATGGGTATGCTCAGCGCTAATAAGCGACAATTTCCCCTCTCCTTCGACGCTCCAATAGATATAGCATATTAGATTGTACCATTATATGCGATAGCTTACATTGTTAAATGCTAAGCATAAACTTAACAAGTTTGTAAAAAGTCCAGTCTTCCATGCCCTTTTTGAGGTGCTATAATGAAAACGAACTGAAAAGCCAGTGTGGTTTTCTTATTTTTGCGAAAGAAGATGAATGATAATGAACGAGGGGTTACTAGACCGCCTTGAAAAATATGGATTCTCACTTTACATGATACGAATTACGCTTGCCGCATCACTATCCTGGGTAGCCGTACACAGTTTATATGGTGACCAATATTTATACTTTGCACCGCTTGCAGCCATTCTCATTACTCAAGCCAGTGTGAAGGCATCACTCGAAAAAGGAATCTACCGCCTGATCGGCATTATTATCGGTGGAATTGTCAGCCTGATTGTAGGCCAATTCTTCGATGTAGGTGCATTTTCCATTCTGCTAATTCTGCTCATCGGGATTGGGATTGCCACTGCCTGTCGGATGAATATCCAAGCGGTTTCGCAGGTCGGGGTGACCTCGGTTCTGGCCCTTACCTTTTATCACAATGATTACGTGCTTTGGAGAGTCGCCGAAACCTTTATTGGTGTGCTCATTGCCTTGATCATCAATATGATTATCGTTCCACCAAACAGGTTCGTCAAGGTAAAAGCATTGGCACTCGATGGAAGCCTTCTACTTTCGGAAGCATTAAAAGGCCTCGTAGGCATAAGACGAGACTCTTCAAAGGATAATAATATGCTGGAGCAAGCAGGTAAACTGCTGTCTGCCAGCAATCAACAACAGAAGGAAATGTTCTACACCATTGCTCATTATCAGTGTCGTGGTGATCTAAAGGGACTTATACAAGCCACAGCACATCTAAAGACCATTCATTCCTATGTTAAAGAAATTTCCGACGATATTTGCTTGCTGCCAGCACATCATGCCAATTCTGACTGGATGCTGGAAGTGCTGGAGGCAACAGCCGATTGTATAGCTGTTTATGGTACGAAGACCTTATCCAAGGTTGAATGCCAACGTTCACTTACAGATTGTCTGCATCGTGCCCGCGACTTGCAGGCGGCCAGCTTCTCTGAACTGCAAGGACGGTGCTCACTGACTTCCGTTCGTGATCTAGGTGCGCTCTTCAGTCACTTAAACCGGGTACTCGAAGAAGTGGAACGTGCTAGTTCTGCTACTTACGTAGTTGCAGCTCGGCCTTCAACAGCTGAAATCACACGCGCTATACGCTTAATTAAAAAAGGACTCTCCCAGAAGCTCTAAGCTTGGGAGTGTCCTTTTTTTTATGTTCAATCCCTATTAGACATAATGCCCTTTTGCTCGATTGGTTACTACAACCATCCAACAAATTTAACTAGACTGATTGTTTGGCGGCACGCCCTATCTTCACATTTACCAGAACAATACTGCTAACAATCAGTAATAATCCAATCACAAGGTTTATGGTAATCTGTTCTTTCAAAAAAACTACGCTGGTAGCTATCGAGATCAGGGGGATTAAGAAGGTGAATGAACCTACTTTTCCTGCTTCTCCTTCGTTAATCAGCTTGAAATAGATTAGCCAGCCCAGAGCAATAACAAAAATTGCGATAAACAAGGTATCCACAATAAAGGTTCCACTCCAGGTGATATCCGACCATTTCTCCGTAGCTGACCCCGAAAGTAGCAGAATGATGCCACCAATCGTGATTTGCATAGCCGTCATCCACAGCATATCCACACGTACAGCATTCCGTTTCATATATATTGTTCCTAATGCCCAGCTTAAGGCACTGGCTAAAGCCAGCACAATTCCCCATATGGAGATACTCCCATTAATTCCACCGATACTAAGAGAGGCTACCCCGAGAAAACCAAGCAGCAAACCAGCCATTTTAAGCCCGTACATGCTCTCACCTAACCACAGCCAAGAAAAAATACCTAACAATACAGGCTGCAAAAATACAATCGATGAGAACAATCCCGCCGGAACATACTGCAAGCCAATCGTCTGAAATCCATAATAAAACACAATACTAAGGACCGCCGAGATCAGATAGATCGGCCAGAGCTGCTTGAAGCGAAGCTCCTTCACCTTGGGCAGTGCAATTAGAATCAGAATAATACCGCCTACGACGGTTCGAATACCTGCAAATAATAGAGGTGGAGCGTAGTCTAAGGCGATTTTGGATATAGGCCAATTAATGCCCCATACAATCACCAAAAAAATAAGAAGGATCATACTTTTCTTCTGCTGATTCATTTGTTCACTTCCTTGGTGTAGATTCATCACAAATGATACAATAAACAAGAGCATAAATGAAATGAATAATAATCATAAGGGGCATATCATATTTGTTATGAACAATACTCAAATTCGTTTATTCGTCAAAATCGCCGAAAGCGGCAGCTTTACTAAAGCTGGTGTAGAACTGAATATGACACAGCCTGCGGTCAGCCGGGCGATCTCGTCCCTCGAAGCCGAATTAGACGTGAAGCTCTTGCTTCGAGATCGGCGTAATGGCCTGATGCTTACGGATATCGGCAAACGTATTCTTGTTATTTTCCGTGAAATTCTAATGGGCTTTGATAAGGTCAATCAGGAGATTTATGCAGAGAGAGGTCTTGAAAAAGGGAGTATCCGCATTGGGGCTTTTCCTGTGGCATCTGCTCATTTTCTACCGAAGATTATTAGCTCTATCACTAGAAGATATCCAAACATTACGATTAGCCTACAGGAGGGTTCTATCGCTGAAGTCAGAGAATGGCTGGATTCAAAAGAAATTGATGTTGGCTTATTGCTCGCTCCCAGTGCAGAATTCGAAACCATTCCATTATATAGAGAGAAATTGTTTGCCGTTTTTAGAGATGACCATCCCCTGCAAAAGCGATCCATTGTATGTGTGCAAGAATTAGCGAACGAGCCCATGTTGATTTGCAAAGCAGGATATGAACCGCCTGTTGTAGAGCTATTCCGCAGAAGTAATAGCCATCTGAATGTAAAATATGTGGTTAATAACTTTGCAACAGCTCTTAATATGGTTCAGGAGGGGCTGGCAATCGGCGTGATGTCTGAACTGTCCTTGTTATCTCTGCCTCCAAATGTGGTTACCCGTGAGCTGCAGCCGGATGCTTATAGAGATATCCAAATTGCGGTCAGCTCGCTTGCCGACACTTCAATTGCTGTAAAGCTCTTCATTGAGACAGCGCTGGATCTTTTCACTCAAAAATAAATGGATTAATGAATAGATGATAAGGAGTGCTGAGGATGAACTTTAAAAGACTAGGAAATAGCGGATTACAGGTATCCGCATTAGGACTGGGAACGAACGCTTTCGGCAAACGTGCGGATCAAGAGACCTCCATTCAGATTGTACATGCTGCGCTTGATCATGGAATTAATTTCATAGACACTGCTAATATTTACGCTGGCTCAGAATCCGAGCGAATCATTGGTCTGGCCTTGGAAGGTAGGAGACAGGAGGCTGTTCTCGCAACTAAAGCAGGTTTAGTTAAAAATGAGGGTCCCAACGGCAGCGGCTCCTCCCGTCGCCATTTGCTGCAGGAGCTTGAAGATAGCCTTCGCCGCCTAAAGACGGACTATATCGATCTGTACCAGATTCATACCTTTGATCCCTATACGCCGCTTGAAGAAACCTTACGAACCTTGGACGATATGGTATCCTCGGGCAAAATCCGTTATATCGGGGCCTCCAACTATACAGCATGGCAATTAATGAAGGCGATTGGGATTAGTGAAGCACGCAACTTCACCAAGTACATTTCAATTCAGTGCAGCTACTCCTTAGCAGACCGGACACCGGAGAATGAGCTTCTTTCGCTCTGCCTGGATCAAGGGGTAGGGATCATTCCTTACTTTCCACTAGCTGGCGGAATTCTCACAGGCAAATATAATACAAGCGATTCAGCCCCATCAGGGTCCAGAGCAGATACCGATCCTAATTTCAAAAGATTCCTTGATGATGACCGGATCAAGCTCGGAAGCCAAGTGAGCCAAATTGCTGAGAAAATGGAAACCTCATCTACTGCGCTCTCCTTAGCTTGGCTTATGAATCGGCCTGCCGTCTCGACGGTTATTGTCGGGGCTACACGTGTGCAACAGCTGGAACAAAATTTGCTTAGTACCTCGCTTGTACTTAATGAAGAAACTTCGGCCAAGCTGGAGGAAGCCAGCGATTCCTTCCGGTATGGCGAGCCGTTCGCCTTTTACCGACTCCCATAGAGTCTCGTGCTCTAACTTCTTACAAGGATGGAGGAAAGATTAATGACAACCTATACAGCTGACAGCATTCAAGGGATGCTTGAAGAGCATAAGGATTTTTTTAATAGCGGCGTAACTAAGGAGGTTTCTTTTCGTCTCCAGCAGCTGCTCAAGCTTAAGAATATTATTAAACAATACGAAGGACGAATCATCACCGCACTACAACAGGATTTAGGAAAAGGTGAGTTCGAAGCCTATGCCACAGAAATCGGCTTTACGCTGGACAGTATCGGCTACATGATGAAACATCTCAAGCGTTGGGCGAAGCCTAAAAAGGTTCGATCCCCGCTGCACTTATTTCCTGCAAAAAGTTATATTTTAAGTGAGCCTTACGGCACAACGCTCATTATTGGCCCGTTTAATTATCCATTTCAGTTGCTAATTGAGCCCCTGATCGGCGCCATTGCCGCTGGTAACTGCGCTGTCCTCAAGCCATCTGAGAGCACACCTGCCATCTCGTCCGTGGTTGAGCAGCTTATTCAGGAGACCTTCGAGCCGCAGTATATCCGCGTAATTCAGGGTGAAAAAGAGACCACTAATTTACTGATCCACGCCAAATTTGATTATATTTTCTTTACGGGCAGTGTGCCTGTCGGCAAAATCGTAATGGAAGCGGCAGCGAAAAATTTAGTGCCTGTAACCTTGGAGCTTGGCGGGAAAAGTCCGGTTATTGTTGATAAGACCGCTAATCTTGATGTTGCAGCGAAACGGATTGTCTGGGGCAAGCTGCTGAACGCGGGCCAAACCTGTATCGCACCGGATTATCTGTTGGTCCATAAGGATATTGCCAAAGAATTGATCACCAAAATCAAACATCACATCACTGAGTTCTACGGTCAGGATGCACAGCCTAATACAGATTACGGCCGGATCGTGAATGATCGCCAGCTGCAAAGACTTGCCGACCTCATTGCGCGTGATCAAAACAAGTTGATTATGGGCGGCACCATCGTACCAGAAGAACGTTATATTGAGCCAACTCTAATCTATCCTGCTACTTGGACGGATGCTGCTATGGAAGATGAGATCTTCGGTCCGATTCTACCTATATTAGAATATCATCAATTGGATGAGGCCATTCAGAGCATTAATGAACACCCAAAGCCACTGGCACTATACCTATTCACGGAGGATAAGAGTGTAGAACAAGAGGTGCTGTCCCGGGTCTCATTCGGGGGAGGCTGTATCAATGATACGATCTCACATGTGGCGAGCACTTATCTTCCGTTTGGTGGAGTAGGAAACTCCGGAATCGGGGGTTATCACGGGAAGTATAGCTTTGAGGTCTTCTCCCATCGTAAAAGCATCGTCAAGCGAGGCACACGGATCGACCTCGGAATCGTGTATCCTCCTTATGGCAATAAAGTGAAGCTGGTTCGAAAAGTAATGAAATAAACAAAGCAGCAAACCTCCCATGATCGGGAGGTTTGCTGCTTATCAGGGTAACTACGCAAACAGCTCTAACAATTTCTCAACACTTATCTCAGCGGTGGAAGCCAGACATAGATCCGCTGTCTCGGTCACGAGCGCCACTCCAGCTCCCACTGACTTCATACCAGCAGCATTAATTGCGGCTATTCCCTCCTCGGTATCCTCAATCGCCACGCAGCAGTCTGGGGATATGCCCAGCATCTCTGCAACCTGCAAGTGAATCTCTGGATCTGGCTTGCTTCTACGCAAGTTGCCAGGGTCAGCCACCGCCTGAAACCAATGCCCGATCTGCAAGCGTTCGAGAATCAGCAGCGCATTCTCATTAACTGAGGCCAGTCCGATAGCGATCCCTCTTTGCTGTAAATCGGACAACACGCTGTGGATACCCGGATACAGCTCAGCAGGCGTCATTTGCTGAACAAGCTGTCTGTACTTCTCGTTCTTTTTGTTGCAGAGCATTCCCTTTACCGGTTGCGGCAAATTCAGTCCACTACTCTCCAGAATGACTTCTAAAGATTCCATTCGACTTAGGCCCTTGAGACTCTTATGCTTCTCTCGATCAAAAGAAAGTGCAAGCTCATCCGCCAGATCCTTCCAAGCCTCATAATGATACTCTCCAGTATCAGTAATTATCCCGTCCAGCTCGAAAATAACAGCTTCAAGCTGCTTCACATTCGAAAGCCTCAGCGGCTTCTGCGCAGACAACTGTATAAGGTTTCCCTTATGCATAATCTCAAGCTCTTCGCCCTCCAGCAGCGTATAGATCACTTCTGTATCACTCACAAAAATATCCAATAGCTGTCCAGCACTTGTTATTTTAAACCGATAGCTCTCCCACTGCGCTGGCACACTAGGATTAAATGATAACATCCCGCCGCATAAGCGCATGCCACCAAAACCATTCACAATCGACAGCCAGGAGCCTGCCATAGCAGCAGTATGCAGCCCATCCTTGACGTTGCGGTTGATGTCATCCAAGTCCATCCGTACCGTGCGGTCAAAATAGGAATAGGCTCCCGTCAAATCACCAATCTCAGCAGATATTATACTGTGAATGCACGGTGACAATGAAGAATCATGCGTCGTCAGCGGCTCATAATAATTATAATTCCGGATCTTATCCGCCAAGCTGAATTGGTCACCCAGCAGAAACATCGCCATTACCAAGTCCGCCTGTTTCAACACCTGATGCCGGTAAATTACCAACGGATGGTAGTTGAGCAGCAGCGGATATTTATCGGCTGGTGTATGCTCGAAATCCCATTTTTTCTTGGAGAGAAACGTGTCGTCTTGAGCATAAATGCCAAGTCCCTCATCAAAGGGGATAAACATTTTGTCCGCCGCTTCCAGCCACACTAATGTCTCATGCCCAGTCAGACCGATTTTTTGCTTCAGACGTTCGAAATGCTCAGGATACTGCTTAGACAATATCCCTGCCATCTCGTGTGCATAATAAAGCTGATCCTGGACCATAAAGTTGGTGTATGCATTATTGTTGACAATAGCTGTATATTCATCAGGACCGGTTACTGCATCAATACAAAAGGCACCGCCCCTAGCCGGATTAAAGTACCCCAAGTCCAACCAAAAGCGGGAAGTTTCGAATAAAATTTCCGCTCCCTTCGTAACCAAAAAATCATAATCTCCGGTAGCCAGTACATACTGCTTGATGGCATACGCAATATCCGCATTAATATGCATTTGCGCCGTGCCTGCCGGGAAATACGCAGAGTTCTCTGCCCCGTCTATAGTCCGCCAAGGGAACAAGGCACCCTTCTGCGACATTACCGCTGCACGCTCCCGTGCTTTGTCTAACGTGGCATAACGAAATTCGAGCAGCTTTCGGCTAATCTCCGGCTGTGTGAACGTAAAGAAGGGCAGCATATACATCTCGGTATCCCAGAAATAGTGCCCTTCGTATCCTTCACCCGTTAATCCCTTGGCCCCAATATTCGTAACCCCGTCACGGCCTACGGATTGAAGCAGTTGAAAAGCATTAAAGCGAATCCCCTGCTGAAGCGCAAGATCACCATGAATCTCCACATCCGTATGTGCCCAGTATCGATCCAGATAAGCCTGCTGTTCCTGGGCAAGCGCTTCAAACCCGCTATGGTCTGCTAAGTGTAATATTTCAGTACTTCTACTGAGTAGTTCGTCTTCCGGATAATCTTTAGAGGTATGGTAAGAGATATATTTGGTTAGTGAGACGCTTTCCCCACGCTCCACCGGGACGACAAACTGCATGGATAATTTCTGCCCCTCATGCTGCACGGTCCTTTTATCCTCAGATCTTGAATCGAGCTTATGACTTACCCCTGTTAATAAGGCAAACTGGGTATGCCGCGTCCGCTGCTTCATCCATAAGAAGGACTGTCCCGGTTCATGACCGGTATCCTCCAGGAGCAGACTGGGCTCCTTGCCTCCCGAGCCCAATCTGGGATCATCCGTTACCTTAGGTTTTTGGATCTTGCCGTCGATGGATGAAGTGAAGGTAAGCACTCCGCTGAAATTCAGCGCTTTAACCTCATAATCTATCGCCGCCAGATGTTTGTGCTGCAAAGTCACCATCCGCCGGATATGAAGGTGTACCCGGTGACCAGCTGGAGATTCCCAATCTACCTGCCGATGCAGAACCCCGCTTCGCATATCCAGCTTTCGTTCATAATGGTGCACTTGCCCACTGTTTAACTGAAAGGTCTGCCCTTCAATACTCAGTTCAATAATCTTGGCATCTGTTACGTTCAGCATCGCTTGATTGCGGGATGGATATCCGTAGGCTCCCTCTGGATATACAATGGGCTCCGAATCAAAAAAACCATTCAAATAATTGCCTGTTACAGACGAGCCTGAGCTGCCGTGGTAACCTTCTTCGAAATTACCGCGCATGCCAATATATCCATTGCCAAGAGCAAAAATACTCTCGCTTCTTTGATTGTTCTCTTCACTATAAGCTTCCTCATCAAGACTCCACTCCCGGTAAGGATATACCACCGCCGGATGTACGTATGGTTTCATCTTCATCTCTCTAAGCTCCCCCTGATCACAGTTTCATTCGGGTTCTAAATCATTAACCTTTCACCGACCCACCCATAAGCCCTCTGACGAAATACTTTTGCAGCAGGAAAAAAATAGCGAGCGGCATCAGCATGGAGATAAATGCAGCCGAAGTAAGTAAATGCCAATCGTTGCCTCGTGAGCCTACTAAATCGGCAATTTTCATCGACATAACTTGCACAGACGGTTGATTGCCGATAAAAATCAATGAGACTAAATAGTCATTCCACACCCATAGGAATTGGAAGATCCCGATAGAAGCCAGTGCTGGCACTGATAGAGGCAGAATTAGCCTGCTGAATATAGTGAAATGACTTGCCCCATCCATGAAAGCCGATTCGAACAAATCCTTCGGCAATTGACTGATAAAGTTGTACATAAAGTACGTAACCAGCGGTAATCCAAAAGCCGTATGCGCCAGCCAAATTCCCAGATAACTTCCGTTTAGCCCAAGTGCGGTATAATCCTTAAGCACTGGAATAAGCGCAACCTGTATCGGAATGACGAGCATTGCAATAATGATGACAAAAAGAATTTTGCGCCCAGGAAACCGCAGCCAGGCAAAAGCATATGCAGCAAAAGAAGCGATCAACACCGGAATAACTGTTGCTGGAACAGCGATCGTTAGCGTATTCCAGAAGGCCTGTGACAATCCGGAGCCTTTTTGCACCGTTTCACTGCCATCAGCCTGTTTCAGCTTGTATTCCTTACCGGAAAGCACATTATTATAGTTATCCAGCGTGAGATCCGGTGTCATCTTCCAACCTTGTATCTGTTCATTTACGGTACGTGCTCTACGATTCTCCCACATAAGCCGGCTGCCATCAGCCTTCACGCCAGCCTTCAGCTCATCATCTGTATAAGTTTTACCGTTCACCTCAATTGGCTCCCGAAGATCCACATCCTTGGATAGCTGAATCGTCTCTCCAGCCTTCCACTCCTGATGGGGAAAAGCTTTCCACCATCCAGTCTGCAGAATGTCAGCAGCCGGACGGAAGGAGGAAATGAATAGCCCAAGAGTCGGAAGCAGCCAAATAAAACAGATCACACCCAGCACGATATTTACAACCGTTTTGCTGCCTTTTCTCTTCTTTTTGCCAGCCATTAGAATCCCCCCTGCTTACGGAACTGACGTAGATTGATTATGATTACAGGCAGCACCGCGATCAGTAGAACAATAGCCAGCGTGGAGCCGTAGCCGAAATTACGGTACATAAAGAATTGCCGGTAGAACTGTGTAGCAACAACCTCTGTATCGTATTGACCTCCTGTCATCACCATGACGACGTCAAATATTTTCAACGTAAAGACGATAATGGTCGTTGTCACTGTCAGAATGGTTGATGAAATATATGGAATCATGATTCCAAAGAAAATCTTCACCTCATTTGCTCCATCCACTCGTGCAGCTTCCAAAATGTCGTCAGGAACCCCTTTGATTGCCGCCGAGAAAATCACCATTGCAAATCCAGTCTGCATCCAGATCAAAATGATAATGAGGAAAAAGTTATTCCACGGCTGAAGCATACTCGTCCAGGCTTGGGGTTCTCCCCCAAAATAAGTAACGATTGCGTTCAACAGCCCGATTTGTTCGTCGCCCGGTTGATAGTAATATACGAATTTCCAAATGACTCCTGCCGCTACAAAGGAAATCGCCATCGGCATAAAGATGATCGATTTGGCAATTTTCTCATAGCTGCTGCGATCGGCAAGAATAGCAATTAAGAGCCCGAATGCTACACAGGCCAGCGTACCGACGAATACCCAAAGTAAATTGTTACGCAATGCCGTTGCCATCAGATGATCGCTAAAGATCGCTGCATAATTGCTCAGGCCCACAAATTTTTCTGAAGAAGCATTAAAAAAGCTCAAATATAATGTTCGCAGCGCAGGCAGGACCAGTAACCAGCCCAGAATAATCACTGCCGGACCAATAAAGATATAAGGCAGCACCTTTCGCCGGATATGATCAGGGTACTGCTCAACCGCCCAAGTCAGTGTATAGTAAATCAGATAAACACCTAGAACTCCCCAGAGGACAGCCAGAACCGCTGTTAGCAGCGGATTTAATGTGGAATCCCGGAAGAATAAAAAGATTGCGCCGTTAACAACAATATTCGCTAACAACACTACTAGGGACAGCATTACCGCCTTCAGGCTGACGGTTGGCCTAGCTTGTGGTTGTGTTGGCATTTGTGGCTGTGGCTGTGATTGTGCACCCATATTAGCTCCAGCTCCTCCTATAAGTTTTGCGGAGCAAAACTCTTATCATAAGCATCGAACTCACTAGTTAGAAAACAAAAAGAGGGGCAGACATTCCTCTTTTCCCACTGCCCCTCTTTTTACTGTGCGCTTTAAATATTAGGTTAGTTGTTCCAGCCGGACTGGATTTGTTCCAAGGCTTGATCCAGTGTCGCTGTACCGCTCACATAGTCGGTCATCCCTTTCCAGAAGGTGCCTGCACCCACTTTACCCGGCATCAGGTCAGAGCCATCAAAACGCAGTGTGGAAGCATCCTGAACCAACTTCGCCATCCGGCGATCGGATTCAGAGGTATACCAATCAAGGGAAGCATCATTCATAGGAGCAATTACGCCGCCAGATTGTACCCAGCTCTTAATCGACTCTCCAGTGGTGAAGAACTCCATGACTGCACGAACCTCTGGACGATCGTTGAACATAGCGTAAATATCACCTGCAACCAGCACTGGTTTACCATATTGCGCATCAATTGGTGGCAAGTAGAACCAATCATAATCCTGATCAACCTTTGCCGTTTCAGGGAAGAAGCTTGTAATAAAGTTACCAAGCATATTAAACCAGGCTTTAGGCGGATCAGTGAACATTGGCGCTGGGGCATCCCCGAAGGATGTCGTCACGATGGACTTAGCGCCACCGTAAACATAATCCTTGTTGAGCCAAATTTTAGACATGATTTCAACAGCATTTTTTACTTCTGGTGAAGTAAATGGCAGTTCACCTTTTACCCATTTATCGTAGTTCTCAGGCGTAGTCGTACGAAGCATTATATTTTCGACCCAGTCTGTTGCTGGCCAACCCGTTGCAGCACCGCTCTCAATGCCAATAGCCCAGGCAGGATCGCCATCCTTAGCAATTTGTTCCGTCAGCGCCATCAGCTCATCCCAAGTTTCAGGAACCTTGTAGCCTGCATCATCAAATTGTTTCTTTGGATACCATACCAAGCTTTTTACATTACTGCGGTTCCAAATCCCCGCCATGATCTTCCCGTCTTTTCCGTCCATCGTAGACATATCGAGCCAGCTCTTGTTGTAATTAGCCGTCAATTTATCTTGATCCAGCACGCTGGTCAAATCGATAACCTTGCCCGTCTTAGCAATCGACGCCAGCAGTCCCGGCTGCGGGAAGTCAGCGATATCAGGAGCATTACCGCCGTCCACACGAATATTTATTGTAGCTTCGAACTCCTTGGAGCCCTCGTATTGAATATCGATCCCTGTCTTCTCTTCAAATTCTTTAATGCTGCTCTCAAATTTCACTTGGTCAGCATCTACGAAGGGGCCAAACATTGTTACTTTAGTCCCTTTATATTCACCTTTCATCGCTAAATCTAACGGGGAACCCGAAGGTTCAGCACTAGGTGTGTTTGTCGCTTTCTCGGTGTTATCTGCTGTTGGGCTGACTGTTGCCGCCGGTGGATCTGTAGGCGCCGCATTATTGTTGCCTCCGCCGCATGCGCTCAGCGTCATTGTGAAGGATAAACACAGTACTAAAGCCAACGACTTTTTACGTCCTGAGATCTTCTTCATCTTTTGTACATCCCCTTTAATGGTTATAGAGATAACATCTTATTCAATCATCCGGGCACCCTGGCATGTATTAGCAGCTTGTAGCAGATCACCTCCTTGCAAAGCTTTTCAGAAGACAGGTAAATATCCTAAAATCAAACTCCATCACAAATGTAATTTAATAATAGCGCTTACATTTTTTATATTATCATAATTAGTAACCGTTTCCAATCGGAAAATGAGATGTTTTTCATAAGAATTCATACTATTTTCTATCCTAACATTTAAATTTTAATTAAGACCGATACACAGCTCTGAAAAGCTTTTCAGAAGAAGGTCACAAAAATAAAGGGCCTTTATTTTTCCCGCGTGGATTCCCGCACAATCAGCTTATGCTCCATCTTTTCATTCAATACCTGGACACCACCTGTTGTGAGCAATTCATGCAGCATCTCCGCCGCCCGATAACCTAACTCATAAATCGGCTGTGCAATTGTGGTCAGCTTTGGAATGAACATACTCGACATACGCAAATTATCAAATCCAATCACAGATACCTGCCCCGGAACTAGAATATTACGATCCTTCAGATAAGAAATCGTCCCCATTGCAAATTCGTCAGCAACACAGAAAACGGCAGTCAGCTCGGGATAATCAGTAAACAACTCATGCGCCGCTTGATAAGCGTGTTCGAACCGGTGATTGGCATACTTGCTCTTCACAATATTCTGTTGTAGTCCAAACTCTGTTAACGCTCTTACAAAACCCTCATAACGAGGCGGGCCGGATACGGAGTTATCATGGTTAAAACCAATCATGCCAATGTCCTTATGCCCTAAATCAATCAGAAACTTTACCGCATCGTAAGCCGCCTGTTCATCATCTACCTCCACAGATGGAATGTCGTACTCATCAGAATGCGAGGATACCAACACAAAAGGAATTCTACAACCGACTAATTTGTCATGTGTCTCAGGATAAAGGACATCACTGGCGAACACGATCCCATCCACCTGCTTCTCATGGAAGTTATCAATGTAAGACAACATCCGTTCTTTGTCGCGGTCCGTATTGCAGATCATTAAACTGTATCCAAGCTTGATGCATGCATCCTGCATTCCCCGAATAACCCCTGCGAAATACAGGTTCTCAATATCCGGAATCAGCAGGCCCAGTGTAAAAGACTTCTTGTAGATCAGGCCCCGTGCAAACGCATTTGGTTGATATTGCAAACGTTCTACAGCCTCCATCACTCGATTCCGTTTGCTCTCTACGACCGTATTCGGTGCATTCATAACACGCGATACGGTGCTGATCGACACCTCCGCCATTCTGGCAACATCTCTTATGGTTGGCTTCATAACGATAACTTCCTTTTTTTCAGGTAACTTTTCGATGTGATTATAGCAAGCCCGTTAAGAAATAACAACAGATTTTTTAAAGCGCTTACATTTTATTTAAAAGACATACTTATTCCTTATCTAAACATTACAAAGTGCGTATAACTTACTTAAAGTGTGTATATAGTTTTATTACATGGTATACTAGGCGAGTAGCATTATTCGCAGCTACAAATACTGCTCTAGACTATCTGAGCGTTTATTATAGGAGGGATTACATTGAAGCAACAGCGCGATATTCGATTCTCCGTACTGGACTTAGCCTCTATTGTGGAGGGTGGCACAGCGGCAGACTCTTTTCATAACTCTTTAGCTTTAGCTCAACATGCTGAGGCATGGGGCTATCACCGGTATTGGTTTGCTGAGCATCACAACATGATTGGTGTTGCCAGTTCTGCTACCTCACTCTTAATTGGCCACATTGCTGGCGGCACAAAAAGCATACGCGTAGGCTCTGGAGGCATCATGTTGTCCAACCACGCACCACTTGTCATTGCTGAACAATTCGGGACCCTCGAATCCCTATATCCAGGACGGATTGATTTAGGACTGGGCAGAGCCCCGGGATCGGATCAACCGGCTTCCCGTGCGCTACGCCGTGGTCTCGGAAGCGACGGCAGTGACTTCCCCGAGCAGTTAAGTGAGCTCAGAGCCTACTTCGATCCTGCAGGTGCAGGATCACGACCGGCCGGAGTTCGTGCGGTTCCCGGTGAAGGCTTGAATATCCCCATCTGGCTGCTGGGCTCCAGCGGTTTTAGTGCTCAGCTGGCAGGAAAACTAGGTTTACCTTTTGCTTTCGCCAGCCATTTCGCACCAGAGTATTTACTACAGGCCTTACACATCTATCATAGCAATTTCCGTCCTTCAGCAGCACTAGACAAGCCTTATGTGATGGTCGGAGTTGGCATTACAGCGGCCGATACTGTGAATGAGGCAAGACGACTGGCTACCTCGCAGCAGCAGCAATTCCTTAATATCATCCGCGGACGTACGGGGAAGTTACAACCACCGGTTGATAGTATGGAGGGGCTATGGACGATGCAAGAAAAAGCAGCCATGCTTGAGAAGCAGCGTTACTCTTTCGCTGGTGATAAAGCAGCAATTAAAGAACGGCTTCAAGAAATTCTGCAAGAGACACAGGCCGATGAATTGATTGTTTCTGGTGGAATTTATGATCATAACGCTCGTCTACGCTCTTATGAGATTGTAGCCGAAGCTATGAAGGAAATCTAATTTATCATCATAATTAAGGCAAGACGATAGGTCTGGTATCGGGGTTTGAGCCCTATTCCAGATGTATGTCTTGCCTTTTTATTTTGCATTCATAATCGTTCTCAATAAAACACAATTAAAACAATGAATTATATAAAAATAAAGAGTTAAATAGAGAAAACTGCTGTAAATCCATTAATATAACTGATATTTGATCAAATATGATGAATTTTCTTCTAATATCCCATTTTTGTTTAGATATTATTTTGTTTATACTTTAGTTATTCGCTATAACGAACGAATTGACGGTAGATCTCTATCCTCTCCTTCCGCTTTCACGGAGATTCCTGCATGCGCACAAAAAAAGTGGTTCTGTGAGATACTACTTATTTCGACAATGTTTGATGGAAAATACGATTAGAAAAGAAGAATTTGCCGGAAACCCGCAAATGATGTCTACAAAATTTAATATGGGGTTCAGGAGAAAGGAGCGAGTAAAGTGAAGAAGAAATATCGCTCGGCTTTCATAGCTGCTTATATCCTGACTATTCTAGCAGGAGTCATCTGGCATGCTGGCGGAGTTAGTGCGCAAGATACCATTAAGCTTACGGTGAATTCGCATACGACGAGCACAACCACCATGAACAATATGCAGCCTGGTGATGAAACGAACTCAGAATACACAATTATTAATGCAGGTAGTGAGGGCTTTAATTACTATGTGGACTTCAAATTCATCTCTGGAGACGCAGAATTATACGATATTCTCCAAATGACACTCGAAAAAGAGGGAGTAATCATCTATTCAGGGGTGATGAGCGAGGCTGCCGGAAGAGTTACCATCGGTTCACTTGCCGGGGGAGAACAAAGTGTAATCCAAATGGATGTAATTTTCCCGTGGGAAGCAGGGAACGAATATCAAGGTAAAACCACAACTGTAGCCTTTGAGTTCTCCGCTTCTGGAGGACCGGAGCCATCCGCTGAACCTAGTCCTTCACCGACAGCAACGGCCACAGCTCAGCCTACACCTGAGCCAACACCGACAGCGACTACTACGCCTACAATAGAGCCAACTTCGACACCTACTGCCACGGCTACAGCTACACCTGAAGCTTCGCCGACAGCAACAGCATCACCAACCACGACACCAACAGATTCACCGACAACTACCGCTTCACCAACTGCAACGGCAGTCGCCACACCAGGGCAATCAACGACACCAACACCATCGCCAACACCTACAGCTTCAACAGTAGTAGATGAAATTAGTGTTACTGAAGCACCGATCCCACTGGGTGGAGGCGATAATGAGCCAACAGCATCACCAAGTGCTGGCAGCCAAACTACCAGCGCAACACCGCAGCCAAGCAATGAAATCGCCTTGCCTGATGATGAGCTTCCACTGGGGGCACCAGAGGTTGGCAACAAGCTTCCGAATACCGCTGAGCCTTGGTATAACTTGATTCTTGCCAGCTTAGCCATTGCGGTACTCAGCGTGATTATCATGCGCAGATTGAAATCGAAGAAATAACCACATTTTGCAGCATAAGTCTGGAGGTGAGAGAGTATGAAGGAGCGTAATGGTGTCTTGCTAGCCGTGAAGCTAATCTTCATACTCTCTTTAGTTGTGTTGATTTACTCGGTTGTACAGGTGGTCAAAGCACCGATCGAAGCTAAACAGGCTTTAAATGATTGGGCAAAAAAGAGGGAGGAAACAGTCGCCCACTCCCGTTCTGCCGAAGAAACCCCTCTTCCCTTGGGAATGGTCAGTTCAGCCAAGGAACAGCCGCCCCCCGCTCATTCCTATACAGAAGGTGAAATCATAGGAGAGATTCGTTTCCCCAAATTAAACAAAAAGATCGCAGTGCTAGAAGGCACGGAAAGCCCCGAGCTAAAAAAGGGAGCCGGACATTATAAAGGCAGCGCAGCTATCGGTGCCACCGGCAATAGTGTGCTCGCAGGCCACCGCGATACAGTGTTCCGTAATCTGGGAGAACTCGTGGCTGGAGATCTTATCGAGCTGGAAAGTACGGACGGGACTTTTACCTATGAAGTAACAGGCAGCACAATTGTTGACGGGGACGAACGTGGTGCTATAAAGCCAAGTGATAAGGCCATCCTCACGTTGATTACCTGTTATCCCTTTTCATATGTGGGATCTGCACCGGACCGTTATTTACTTTCAGCGAAGTTAGTGAAACAAGAAATATTACCGCATTAAACCTAAATATTACCTCAATCTTCTTCCTCAGGGATGAGACCTTATATGGAAAGTGATACTATATATATACAATAGTAAAGAGGAGATGACCCAAGGTGAAGAAAGAGGTTGTAGAACGGTTTATTTCGTATGCACAAATGGATACCCAATCGAATGAAGATAATGAGACTTGCCCATCCACTCCGGGACAGATGGTTCTGGCCCACAAGCTGGTTGAAGAGCTTAAGGAGATCGGCATGGAGGAAGTCCAGGTGGACGAGCATGGCTATGTTATGGCGACACTCCCTGCGAATACGGACAAGGATGTTCCGACCATTGGTTTTTTAGCCCATTTGGATACGGCGACTGATTTTACCGGAACGAATGTGAAGCCACAGATTATCGAGAACTATGATGGTCAAGATATTCTTTTGAATAAAGAGCTGAATGTTGTATTGTCCACAGCGAGCTTTCCGGAGCTGGCGGAATACAAAGGCCACACCTTAATTACAACTGATGGCACGACCCTGCTTGGCGCAGATAATAAAGCCGGTATTGCTGAGATTATGACCGCCATGCATTACCTCATTCAACATCCAGAAATCAAACACGGCAAGATTAGAGTTGCCTTCACACCAGACGAAGAAATCGGCCGCGGGCCTCATAAATTTGACGTAGCCGCTTTTAATGCTTCCTATGCTTACACTGTAGACGGAGGTCCACTCGGAGAATTAGAGTATGAAAGCTTTAATGCTGCGTCTGCTAAAATCTCAGTCTACGGCGTTAATGTTCACCCTGGTACTGCAAAAGGAAAGATGATTCATTCCGCCAAAATCGCCATGGCACTTCATCTCAGACTCCCTGCTGAGGAAGCGCCCGAATATACAGACGGTTATGATGGCTTTTATCACCTAAGCTCTATAGAAGGCACACCTGAATTCAGCAAGCTGCAATATATCATCCGCGACTTCGACCGTGAGAAATTCGAGGCACGTAAAGCTTATCTCTCAGCTGTCGTAGAAGAATTCAAAAGCATCCATGGCGAAGAGAACATCGTGCTTGAAATGAAGGACCAATATTACAATATGCGCGAAAAAATCGAGCCTGTGCGTCATATCGTCGATATTGCCCATGAGGCGATGGAGAACCTTAACATCACACCGATCATCCGCCCGATTCGCGGAGGTACAGATGGCTCGCAGCTTTCCTACATGGGCTTGCCGACACCTAATATTTTCACCGGAGGCGAGAATTTCCATGGCAAATTCGAATATGCGTCTGCGGACAATATGGTAAAAGCGGTAAATGTTATCGTGGAGATTGCTAAGCTATTCGAACAGAAAGCCTAAAGCATTATCCGCATCACTCCTTTAAAACACCAAAAATCCCTGTAGAGGCCGATCCAGACCTCTCAGGGATTATTAATGTTCTTAGACTATTCGATTAGCATCTTTCTTCCGGCGGCGTGTCCTTCCAGATCACGTTTTCTCCGTAATTCTTACCCCAATCGTACATCAATCGAAGGACGGGAAGCAGACTTTGGCCGTATGAAGTCAGGGAATACTCTACTTTTGGTGGAACCTCAGCGTAAACTTTTCTTAGAACCAACTGGTCCTCTTCAAGCTCGCGAAGCTGATTGGTCAACATTTTTTGCGTGATATGAGGAATTAGCTTTTTCAGCTCGCTGAACCGCTTTGTCCCTTCAAGCCCAAGATGCCAGAGGATAATCAGCTTCCATTTCCCTCCGATCACCGCAAGCGTTAATTCCTTCTCACAGTTAATTTCCTTCAAGTTTATGCGATCTTTAATCTCGGTTGCCATTCCTAAAGTGCCTCCTCTCTCCTGTTATCATACTAACACAAAAACGAATAACCTCCTTATAGGAAGGCATTCGTTTCTGTACGTTCACTCTAAATTAGCATGCTTGCCGAACATTTGCTGATTCGTCTGCCCCGTCTTCTCCATCATTCGCAGAATAATAGCATCATAAAAGACCAACATCGTCTGTTCGAATAAAGAAGCCATCGGCTGGATCGTGCTGTAGCTTCCACTGGCCGGATCTTTTGGAGATCCCGGCAGTTTCACTGTGTAGCCCGCTAAACGTCCAACCGTCGAATCCGGCGCAATGGTAACGGCAACAACTTCTGCACCCACCCCTTTGGCTTTCTCAGCCATAGAGATCAACCCTTTCGTCTCACCGGAACCGGAACCGAGGACTAACACATCCCCCTGTTCAATCCCCGGAGTCACCGTTTCGCCTACAACATAAGCCTCTTTACCAACATGCATTAACCGCATAGCAAAGGCCCGTCCCATCAATCCAGATCTGCCCGCTCCAGCCACGAAGATCTTGTTGGACTGAAGCAGCAGCTCAGCCATTCGCTCAGTCTCTTCTTCATCAAGCTGAGATATGGAGCGCTGGAGCTCCTCTATAATTTGCTGCGCGTATTTCATTGTATCCATTGTAATCTTAAGCCTGACTAACTAGACGTTTCATTTCTGCTGCGGCAGCCTTTTGATCCGCTTCACCTGTGATGCCTCCGCCAACGATGACAAGATCAGGGTTCGCGGCGATCACTTCTGGAAGTGTGCTTAGCTTGATCCCTCCAGCGATAGCTGTTTTTGCCTGCTTAACCACACTCTTAATCGCATTTAAATCTGCAAAAGAATTTTTACCTTCCGCTTGATGGTCATATCCAGAGTGCACACAGATATAGTCTACGCCAAGTGCGTCTACTTCAGCCGCTCTTGTTTGGATATCCTTCACATTGATCAGATCAACTAGAATCTCTTTATTGGTTTTCTTCGCTTCCTCCACTGCACCTCTAATGGTAGAATCATCAGAAACACCAAGTACAGTAACGATATCCGCGCCCGCTTCCACGGCCTTCATCACTTCATATCCACCTGCGTCCATGATTTTCAAATCTGCCAACACAGTCAAAGCAGGAAAAGCCTCTTTAATTGCTTTCACTGCATGCAAACCTTCATTTATAACGATAGGTGTTCCAATTTCAACGATATCTATAAATTCGGCAACTTTTGAGACAACCTCTTTCGCTCCCGCAATGTCCACTAAATCCAACGCTAATTGTAATTTCATATTTATTTGCACTCCTCATTAATATATTTTAGTAAGTCATGTACAAATTGTAGTTCCTTACATCCCTCTAGGGAAGTAGGCACTTTATTGTGATGTAGTTACCTGGAGGATACTAATGCGCGGTTAAAGGGCTCTTTTCGACCTAAATTAAAAACGTTTTGTCATTTTTCTGTAAAAATACTGCATTTCCATGAAAGCTGTGCTAATATTACAGTTTGTTTATGAAATTTTAGGAAGTACATCATAATATAAGAAGGTGCACAATGAAGCAAAATAATCACCAGGAATTCAACCTGGTCAAACTGACCTGGCCGATTTTCCTCGAGCTATTCCTCTTTATGCTCATGGGTAGTGTGGATACTTTTATGATCAGTTCAGTGTCCGACGATGCCGTGTCTGGTGTCGGCGCAGCGAATCAGATCATTGCGATAGCAATTTTAGTCCTCAGTGTAATTGGTAACGGTGCAGCTATTGTGGTCTCCCAATATCTCGGTTCCAAAAAACCTCTGGAAGCCGCTCAAGTGACCGGCAATGCCATTACCCTAAACCTGTTAGTCGGCATTCTTCTAAGTACGTTTTTGCTGATATTCGGAGGGACGCTACTGACTGCGCTGAATGTAAAAGGGGATATCCTCATTTACGCCAAAGCCTATATGAATATTGTTGGGGGCGGTATTTTTCTGCAAGCATTAATCAATGCTCTGGCGACCACTATCCGTACTCACGGTTTCACCAAACAGACGATGGTCGTATCCTTGCTGATGAACATTATTCACGTGGTGGGCAACTACCTGCTCATTTATGGTCATTTCGGACTTCCGGCGTTAGGTGTGGAGGGTGCGGCTATCTCAACAGTGATGAGTCGATTTATCTGCCTGATCCTTTTCTTCCTGCTGCTCTACAGAGTGATGGAGGTACGGGTGAAAGTAACCTATTACATTCATCTTTCTAAAAAATACGTGCTGCAAATTCTCAAAATTGGCATCCCGTCTGCTTTTGAATCCATCACTTATCAATCATGCCAGCTTGTATTCACACTCTATATTACTTATTTAGGCGCTGAAGCTATGGCTACTCGCCAGTACGCGCTTAATATTTCCAATTATATTTATTTATTCAGTGTAGCTGTCTCTATGGGAACTTCCATCGTTGTAGGACATCTCGTGGGAGCTAGACGCCCTGATGAAGCCTATAAGCGTGTATTCACCAGTGTAAAGTGGGCGCTGCTGGTTACCGTAATAATAGATGCTGTGGTGATTTTCTTCCGGGTACCGCTATTCGGGCTTTTCACAGACAATGAGAACATCATTAGGATGGGGGCGCAGGTCATATTGCTTAGCTTCTTCCTGGAAACCGGGCGCACAACCAATCTGGTTATCATTAACTCTTTACGCGCCTCGGGCGATGCCAAATTCCCTGTATATATGGGACTGATCTCTATGGTCTGCATGAGCTTACCTCTTGGTTATTTCCTGGTGTTCCAACTTGATCTCGGGTTAGCCGGCGTGTGGATTGCCACTGCGGTGGACGAGTGGGTGAGAGCCGTCATTATGTATTTCCGTTGGAAAAGCCGAGCTTGGGAGAAACATGGACTTATTGAACACGAAGCTCCAGAACACTGTACGCCTTCCGCTACTCCCGCAGCTGTAAATTAACATGTATACTCAGAGGTTCTTTAAGGTCATATCAGATCTTAAGGAACCTTCTTTTTTATTTACGCCAACATTACATAAAATTTGAGAATGAATGAACCATTCTACGTTACAATAGATAGAACATAATTAACAAAGCTAAAGGAGAGAGCTTCATGCCGGAGGAAACCGGAATTCATGAGTTACTGACGCTCAAAACGATTGCGGAGACTTTGAACAGTTCCAATGAGCTGAGACCCATGCTCGATACAGTCATGGGCAAGCTACTTGAGTTAACCGGAAACACTGCAGGCTGGATCTTCCTGAGCGAAGAATACATGGAATATGAGTGTGCCGCTGATCGAGGTCTGCCACCTGCACTACAACGCGACAATAAACAACCAATGCAGTGCGGAAGCTGCTGGTGCCTAAGCCGCCTATGGGATGATCGGCTCGAGCATGCCGTCAACATTCTAAGCTGCAAGCGGCTCAGTAACGCCAGGCAGTATAACTGGGGCGACACGCTGGGGATCACCCACCACGCTACCGTCCCGCTGCATTCAGGTGAGCGTTACTTGGGACTTATGAATGTGGCTGCACCAGGCAAAGCACATTACGCCGACAGCGAGCTGGCTCTGCTGCAATCCGTGGCTTTGCAAATTGGCAGTGCTATTGAACGGATGCAGTTATATAGCACCGAGCAGCGCCGCGCGAATCTGTACGCCAAATTAGGCGAATTCAGCGCAGCTTTAAATCTAACCGCCAACCAATGTATCTCGCCCAGTATTCTAATCGAGAAAAGCGCCGCCCTGATTGGCGACTATTTCGATTGGCCCTTTGCAGCGATTATCGGGCAGCATGAGGGACAATTCGAAGTCCATGCTGCCTATGCGGCTAATATAACGCCGGAAACAGCTCCCTTCGAGCTCTCGGATTCTTTTAAAGTACGTCTAGGAGATATCGCAAAAGGACAACGCTTTGCGACATTAAGCCCTGATGAAGAGCAGGAAATTACGAAGTCCTGCTGTTCTGAACAACCTGTTGCGGAGCGTGTCGTGATGCTCGCTGTGCCCTTTCGGCAGATTGCCGCACAAGGTGCAGGAATTCTACTGATCACCTCACCCAAAGCACTAGCCTCCGCAACTGCGGATGGAGAGGTGCTTGAGGCTGTCGCTGAACATATTTCCGCTACATTGGAAAGTGCTCAGCTTGGAGAGAAACGCCGCGAAATTGCGCGTCTTGACGAGCGGAATCGTCTGGCCCGTGACCTGCACGACTCCGTGAACCAGATCCTCTTCTCCCTCTCAATGACCGCCAAAGGCGTGGAAAGCATGCTGAAGCAGGAGCATATCTCCCATCCTGCTACTGAAGCTGTCCGCGATATTCAAGCTTTATCCCAGTCAGCACTCAAAGAAATGCGTGCATTAATTATGCAGCTTCGGCCTGCCGGACTGGAAGCCGGTTTATTGACTGCGCTGCAGGCTCATGGCCAGCAGCTAGGGCTGCTGATACAGACGCAACGGAGCGGTGTTCACGAACTTCCCCGCAACGTGGAGGAAGGGCTGTGGCGCATTGGCCAAGAAGCGCTCAATAATGTACGAAAGCATTCCGGAACCTCTAAAGCGGAGGTATCTCTGCATCTGAATGCAGCCGAGGTGGTAATGAGCGTTGCCGACCAAGGTAAAGGCGGGGCCAAACGTCGTTCTAACACAGACACTAATGAATCTCTTGGTCTGCATATTATGAAGGAAAGAGCAGAAGCTCTCTCCGGTCGTATTCATATCCACAGTGTGGAAAATCAAGGCACAACGGTTGAGGCAATCATACCTCTGCCCATCCAATCTACATGAAGTCGGGTGATCATAAATGACGATAAACTTATTATTAGTAGACGACCATGCAATGGTACGCCGTGGGCTGCAAGTATTTCTCTCCACACAACCCGATATCAAGGTTATTGGGGAGGCCTCCAACGGCCGCGAGGCACTGGAAAAAACAGCTGAATTGAACCCGGATGTCATATTAATGGATTTGCATATGCCCATTATGGACGGCATTGAGACCGCTCAAGCACTGAGGATCTCCCACCCGCAGGTCAAGGTCATTGTATTGACCTCCTTTTCGGATCAGGATCATGTACTCCCGGCTATCCGCGTAGGAATCAAAGGCTATTTGCTTAAAGATATAGAACCAGAAGCGCTGGTAGTTGCGATCCGCAAGGTACATAACGGGCAAGTGGAGCTACATTCCGAGGCTGCCAGCCAACTGATGAATCTAATGGCGACCTCTACACTAGAGCAATTGGAACTTAATGCTTCCGATCCGAACGGCCCAAACGCAACACCTGCTGCGATCACCGGATTAGAGCTTCTTACTCCACGCGAGCAAGAAGTATTAGACCTGATTGCGCTCGGTATGAGTAACAAAGAGATTGCCAGCAAGCTGGTCATCACCGAAAAAACCGTTAAGACCCATGTCAGCCACGTTCTCGGAAAGCTAAACTTAGCGGATCGGACTCAGGCTGCCATTTTCGCATTGAAAGGCGGCTATAACGCCTAGAATCAAAACTCCTCTACAACTTTAGTCTTAGACGCTCAGCACAATGGCTGAGCGTTTTTATTATGTATGTTCATTCCATGTGCTGATGTTAACAGAGGCCGATTCAACTATCATTGGTTTATAGCAATTGACCTCACATAGGAGTGGATACAGATGAAAGTGATGATCCTGACAGGCAGTAATCGAAAAGAAGCAACCAGCACGAAGCTGGCAGAACATGCTGCCCATTTCATTAGTCAGCATGGGGAAAAGGTTACCGTGTTTGACCTCTACAAACGCCCACTTCCCTTTTATTCACCAGACGAGATTTACACAGAGCATGAACATTTAAACGAGCTTAAACAAGAGATTTTAGCAGCGGATGCAGTAATCTTGGTTACTCCGGAATATCACGGCTCGGTAAGTGGCGTATTAAAAAATGCGATTGATCATCTAGGCCAGGCGCATTTCAACGGTAAAGTTGTGTTATCCGCCAGTTCAGCCGGGGGAGCGGTAGGGATAAGCTCATTACTTCAATTGCAAGCCATCGTACGTAACCTGCACGGCATTAATACACCAGACTGGATCTCCATCGGCGGACTGCAACGCAAGCGGTTCGAGGTCGGGTATGACGGATACGAGGGTGGGCAAGAAATCGAAGATCGCATCCACCTAGTATTAGAAGCATTCCTGAATTTAGCCCGCAAAATCGACAGATCGGCAGGTGCTATCCAATGATCAAAGGGCTATATGAAGCACATTTACCAGTAAGCAATCTTGAGGTATCCATCGAATTTTATGAGAAATTAGGTCTGAAAATGGCTTGGCGGGATGAAGAAACTGTATTCTTCTGGATCGAGGAAGGTCGGAGCTGGATTGGTCTTTGGGAAGGCCAGGAGGTTCAAACCCCATACCACCCGTCCTTGCGGCATATTGCCTTCCGTGTCACTTACGAGGACTTGAAGCAATCACTGCAATGGCTGGAATCGATTGGGGTAGAGGCTGTTCCGTTCCGCAACCGGACTTCTGTTGAGCCTTTTATCCGGGCTTATCAAGGAAATGCTTCTGTCTACTTCAACGACCCTGACGGCAACAGCTTGGAATTTATGTGCCACGTAGAGGTCCCTGAGCATCTGAAGCCTATTTCAAAGAACATAACCTTAACGGAATGGGAGAAATTACTGCACAGTAAATAAAATACTCAAACAAAAAAACAGCTGCTCCCGTCCAAGGGTCCAGCTGTTTGAGTATATTAGCTTCTTCGATTACTTAATCGAAATGCCCTTCTTCATGGCCTTCATGTCTGCATTCGTATTCACAAGCGTTGGCAGTATCTTCATACTTCTAGTCATGGGAGAGTTGCATTGCCAGCAGGTAGGTACATATTGAAAGGCGAAATTATCGCGCATCCAACCTGTGCAACCTTCCTTGGTACAGGACCAAATTGCTGTGTCTTCTTGCGGAAGTTCCTCCAGTGCTTTTTTACGAAAATACATAAGTACCCCTCCTTGGATCGAATCGAGACGATTTCGCTACCCTATTAGGGGCAGATTCATATATGAAAATAAAAAAAGCTGCCCTCAACTTGTGTTAAGGGCAGCCTGATTTTTAAACTACAGTTTTACAACGTTTTCGGCTTGTGGTCCACGAGCGCCTTGAGTTACGTTGAACTCAACGCGTTGGCCTTCGTCCAAAGATTTAAATCCGTCGCCTGTGATTGCGGAGAAGTGTACGAATACGTCGCTTCCACCTTCAACCTCGATAAAACCGAATCCTTTGTCTGCGTTAAACCATTTCACTGTACCTGTTTGCATGATATTACCTCCAATATTTTATTTAACACATGTCCTTTTATTCCTACGTAGTGTACGAACAAATAAAAATTCACACATTGGAAAAGGACTCATACGCACAAATGATAACCTTTTACAATATGTGAATTAAGGGTTAAATTTATGATTGATTTCATTGTACCACACTAAATCACTAAAAGCAATGCGTATGCCTATTTAATTTTCACTCCGGCTCTTATTGCCTGTAAACAGCAGCAGCCGAGCCGGACGAATACCCATGTTAGTCGATATAACCTGCCAATCCTTTATCCATCAAGTAATCCATTTCTGCATCAAGAATGGTCTCTACTGTGATTTCATCCAGCTTCACATCACGTTGGGCAGTGACATAGTCGACCAGATCATCGCTGTCGATGTCTACCTCACCCTTGGCGTTCACCTTGGCCTTATTGATAAAGGTCTGTTCATGCTTCAATACTAAGCGGATGATTTGCGGATCCACTTTGGTTTTGGCAGATAATACATTTACTAGCTCCTGCTCATTTACTTTGTCACTCATTTTTTAAATTTCATCTCCTTACAATTATTACACAATCATTGTAGCATATTTCGCGCTTTAACGCGTCATTACGCGAAGTATACCGCGGTTTATTCACACTTTTCTTATCATCCCAGCGTCTATAACGTTCCACTTGAAGTAAGTTATTTAATAAAAACAGTTGTGAGGAACATTGACTTGTGCCAAAATATAAAAAAAGTGTTGGACCAAATGAATACTAGAAAAGGCGGTTGAATTCATGAGCTCTGTATCTACCCAGCAATTAGACACAAACAGCAACAAGGCACATCGTTATATCGAAGACGTATACGCACAGGTTGTTGCGCGTAATCCTTTTGAGCCCGAATTTCATCAGGCCGTAAAGGAAATCCTTGAATCTTTGCTTCCAATCCTTGCTGCTGAACCTAAGTATCAGGAAAATGCCATTCTGGAAAGATTGGTTGAGCCAGAACGTTTGATTATGTTCCGTGTTCCTTGGACAGACGATCAAGGTAAGGTCAGAGTTAACCGTGGATATCGTGTACAGTTCAGCAGTGCAATTGGACCTTACAAAGGTGGACTTCGTTTTCACCCATCCGTTAATGCTAGTATTATCAAATTCCTTGGTTTCGAGCAAATCTTCAAAAATGCTCTTACCGGCCAACACATCGGTGGAGGTAAAGGCGGATCCGACTTTGATCCTAAAGGTAAATCCGAAGGCGAAATCATGCGTTTTGCACAAAGCTTCATGACTGAATTGCAAAATTACATCGGTCCTGACCAAGACGTTCCTGCAGGAGATATCGGTGTAGGTGGTCGTGAGATCGGCTACATGTACGGACAATACAAGCGGATCCGCGGAGGATATCCGGCTGGCGTATTGACTGGTAAAGGTATTGGTTACGGCGGAAGTCAGGCTCGGACAGAGGCTACTGGTTACGGTACGGTTTATTTCGTAAACGAGATGCTGAAGGCAAAAGGCCTTTCTTTTGAAGGAAGCCGCGTTGTTGTTTCCGGTTCTGGTAATGTAGCGATCTATGCGATCGAAAAAGCTGTACAGCTAGGCGCTAAAGTCGTAGCTTGTAGTGATTCGGCCGGATATATCTATGACGAAAATGGGATTAACCTCGAAACTGTCCGCCGCCTAAAAGAAGTCGAAAGAAAACGGATTAGTGAATATGTGAATGAACATCCTAACGCTGTGTATACTGAAGATTCCACGCAAATTTGGACCATTCCTTGTGATATCGCCCTTCCGAGTGCTACTCAGAATGAGATTGATGAAGCCATGGCATTGAAACTGATTGAGAATGGTGTAAAAGCAGTAGGCGAAGGTGCCAATATGCCATCCACCCTTGAAGCTATTCATCAGTTCCAACAAGCTGGCGTGCTATTCGCACCTGCCAAAGCTGCTAATGCTGGCGGCGTAGCTGTATCTGCGCTTGAAATGGCACAAAACAGCATGCGGTTGTCCTGGAGCTTTGAAGAAGTAGATACGAAGCTGCATGAAATCATGGTTTCCATCTACGAACAATCTGTAAATGCATCCGAGCAATATGGACAGTCCGGCAACCTTGTTGCAGGAGCGAACATCGCTGGATTCAAAAAAGTGGCCGACGCTATGCTGGCTGAAGGTGTAATCTAAATAAATTACCGGCGCTCTAGTCACGAACGCCGACATACAAAAGTCCCCGTAACCGGTCAGTAAGAATCCGGTAACGGGGACTTTTTGTATATCTAAGCGTTCCATCCGGGGATCTTCCGCAAATCCCCGTCCCCTATCGATTGAGTACTCTCCACAGTCGTATTGGGGGGTGAAGAAGCCGTACGAATGTAACAGGAATCTATTCCTATCGTTAGTGCCCCTGCAATATCCGTACGGGGATCATTCCCGATCATGATGGCCGAACGCAAATCCGCTCCATAATGCTCAACTAAATAACGATAAAATAGCGGATCCGGCTTACTCACTCCTGCTTCGGAGGAAATGGCAATGCCATCGAATAAAGGAAGAATATTCAGCATCGTTAATTCTGCTTCTATAAAGGTTTTCTGGCCATTGGAGAGCAAAAACACCTTTTTGCCACGTTCTCTTAATGTTTGCAGAATTTCAAGCACACCCTCATAAAGTGAGATATGGATCATCGATAATGTCCGCAGCCATCTAACCGTTTCATGTAACCACGCTTGATCCGGTTCTCCACCCAATTGACGGGCCACAGAACGAAACACATCCTCCATTACGAAATCTGGATACTGACAATTCCGCGCGGCTTTGGTGAGCTGTAAATCCCTCTCCCGCAGAAATTGTGCCTGTAGCTCACTTCCCGTTATGGACATCCCCTGATATCCGAAATGGAGTGATAATCGATCCCATACCTCCGGCTTCTCCTCATCTGTCTGAATATCGATCAATGTGCCATACAGGTCGAAAATATAAGTCTCGTACATCCACCGTCTTCCTTCCTATTATTCTCTCTGTATTTTATCCTTTAGTACCATTATCGGCGGTTGTCTGGCCCTCCTCCATCCGGTTTGACACCTTTTGATAGAGATAGGAGATGCCGAGCAAGCAGATGCCAAAGCTGGCATAGGCTATGATTTTGCTGCCAGTGTTCAGCAGACCCAAATCATAAAGCAGCAGCTTGCCCGTTGCCAGCAGTGTTAATCCAAGGCCGAAGCGCCGGATGTACACATACCTTTTGCGGAAGCCATACATGATAAACAGAACGGCTAATAGTAGATAAATGAGACTAAAAATTAACCCTGCATCACTCAATTGCAATTGCACTCCTAGGAAAGCGGTGATAATGCCGAGTAGATAAATCGCCATGAAAACAGGATAGATCTCCATACTCTTAAACTGGCGATTCAGCGCTGCAATCAGCAGATCACGTCCGCTAAACCAAACAAAGATATTAAAGATAATCAGTACGGCCAGTGCGATATAATCAGCTGCTGTATTTTGCGCGAGATTATTTTGCAGACTTGGCAGGCCTACTGTAATTACTATACAAATGACGTAGCCAATCCCAAACAGAAATCTCACAAAATATTTAACAATTGTGTCATACAGCACCTTCACCTTTGGCAGCGCGTAAGCCAGAACCAAGGTCCATACAGCGGAGAGCAGTAAATTATAGAAGGTTCTATGCGCAAAGTCCTCCGGTACAACCAGATGATACAATCTTCTCGATTCATACAAGCCGTAAATCCAGAAATTTAATAACGCCGCATATTTAAACCACAAGGCTAAGGTGATTTCATAAGGTTCGCTGCGCTGAAGAGCATCCTTACGGTTATGCTGAACAGCATACAACACCGCGACAATCAGCATGCCTGCTGTGATAAAGACATATTTTAGCGGGAAGTAGACATCTCTAAAATTCGTCCATTGATAGTCTGCGACCCACTGCGTCGGTACATTTAGACAGAAGAATACTACAAGGCAGAGCATCATAATGCCCCAGCCTGCCCTTTCCATCCCCTTAAAGCGGTTCAGATTGCCATACAGCGTAAGAACGACGCCCTCAATCAGCCAACCGATGGACCACCAAGCCGCTCCAAATTGAAATGGAATCATCAATATGCCGAAGGTCAGTGAAGTGGCGTAGAACAGCAGCATGCTTTCTTTTTCCTGTGGCATCAGCTTCTCAAGCCCTCGACCCAGACCAAGATACAGCAGGCAGAAAAGCAACGCCAGTGCACCATTGTAATCCTTCAGTCCTGCATCCATAAATAAAATATACAAGGTGAGACAGCTAATAAACGTATTACATCCTAAGAGAGAGAAATCCCACCAGGACAGCTTGGAACGATATTTGAACGGATACCACAAGGTAATTCCCAGATACATCGCAAAAGTCAAAACAGCATAACACATATTAATTCCGTTGCTATCCGACAAAGCTATTAATATAAGCATGGAGGGTGTATTAAATAAGTAGCTGATATAATTTACAACGTTCCAGCGTTTGCGGAAAGAAATCAATAAGATAAATAAATTCAATAGAAACAAGTAACCCATAGCCACATAAACCGCGTTGCCCGAAAGTCCAAACGCCCCCAGATAAGAGTATAAGGGCAGATACCCTCCGATTAAGCCCAGCGCACAAATACTCCGTGATTCATACCTTAAAGACAGGAGTACCGCAGTTAAAGTAACGAGTACAGACAAGGATAACCCTACATATATACCAATAATATCAAGCAGAAAATAGCTATAAAAAATAGAGCCATACAGCACCGAAATGCCGCCGCCAAGCAGCCCTAAAGCGAAGGTGCCTTTTCCTTTGCGGTATAACCACTCCCCGCCTCCCAGCATCAATAAGCCCAGTAGAAAAAAAGCGCTTCCCTTCATATAACCTGTGAACCAGTTGGAATAGGTATACCGGAAGCCTGCCCCCACCGCCAAAATCAACAGCAGAATACCCAGCTTATTAATCCAGCTTAGTCCAATCTTCATTTCGATCTGATTTTGTTTTCTTCGGCGCTTAAGCACCTCTTCAGTGATCTCTTCCGAGGCAAAATCATGTAATCCATTATCCATGCCTGAGTTAAGGCGAAGTTCCGCTTCCCTCAGTCTCTGCCGCTGTGCCAGCACGCGCTCATTTAATTCTGCCGCCAACGCCCCGAGTCGACTGGATATCTCTGCTTGTTCCTCACCTAACTGCCTGGAGGCTTTGTGGTACAGCTGCTGAATATGACGTTTCGTCTCCACTTCAAAAACCGTCAGCCGATCCGTATGAGCGTGGCTTCTAGAGGCAAAATAAGTCTGCAGCTTCTGCCTCGACACTTTAAGAATGCCCAGCTTCTCATCTAAAATTTGTTCCGTTAGCGCAACTCTTAGCTCAGTATTCTCTTCTTGAAGCTTACCTACCTGAGTCTTTAGCTCGACCAAAGCAAGCTTATGCTTCTCATATTGCTTCTTCAAGTATTCATTCTCGTTGACCAGATCGTGACTTTCATATTCCGCAATCAGAGCCTCATATTCCTTAATAAGCCCGTCCTGCTGTACCTTCATGAATCTCAGTCGATCTTTGAATGACTCCATAGCGCCTCCTTATGTGAGCGATTGTTAATACTTACATATTACTACATATAGCTGGGGGGTCTTATGCTTTTTTATATTTGCAGTGAATGAAGATTACGATCGGGATGCAAAAAAACTGCAACATTTTGGAGGGGTGTCCCGTCAGAATAATAACAACACTAACAAAAGATTTTAAAAGGAGCTCACAACCATGAACAACATTTTAAAAACCAGTACAGTTCTTTTAACTTTGTCCCTAGCCCTATCTACAGGAGCAGCTTATGCTGCACCCACCACAACTTCTGCTAAAAATGAGGCTACACAAACCTCCGCTAGCGTTAATCAAAAGACGTTTGCGATTGAAATCAACGGATCGACCATTAAAGAAACAGGCTTCCAAAGCACAAGCGGCAAAGAACCGATGGTGCCACTACGTTCGATTACTGAAGCCCTTGGATTTGAATTAACCTGGAATGCACAGAATAAATCCGTTGAACTTATCAATGGCGCTGTATTCACTACAGTGAAGGCTGGAGAAGACCGTTATAGCATCAACAAAATGTATACAACACTTGGAACTGCACCACAATTGGTTGACTCCACTTTGTATGTCCCAGCTTCCTTTTTAAGCGAAGTAATTCATCAAAACATGACTGTGAAGGGAGATTCCATTGTGATCAACACAAATGCCGCCGAGCAGCACACGACTAAGACTGGTGTGATTACAGCTGTCTATGATGGTGGTAAATACCAATCCGTTCAAATCCAAGGTGTAGGTACGGATGGAATCGTATTAAATGTAGGGGAAGATACGGTTATTGAGATGGCAGACGGCACTAAAATTGCACTCAAAGATCTCCATATCGGGATGACTGTAAAAGCAGAACACTCCATGGTCATGACTATGAGTCTTCCGCCACAAACACCAACTTACAAGATCACTGTTCTGGACAAGCAGAAACAAGATGATCTTCTAGGTACTGCTGGTACTATTGAAGAAGTTCAAAAAGACGATAAGGGAAATATCAGCATCACTGTTAAAGGCAGTGGCCTGAGCGAATTGTCACAAAAAGAAGTAGTGCTGCGCATTAGCGAAGATACAGTACTCATTAACAAAGACGGCGAAGCTGTTAAAAGCAGCGAGCTTGTTAAAGGTACAAAGGTTATCGGATTCTACAGCCCGGTGCTGACTAGAAGCCTGCCACCCATCGGCACAGCTGTCAAAGTTGTAGTTGATTCTGTGCAACAATAAGAGAGACACTGGAATCTTATTAAAAGGATTCCAATGAGACATTAAAACAGCGATCCTTCCATTATGGGAGGATCGCTGTTTTGCGTTTGAGACAATAGGTTGGCTGACTCGCTTCAGCCGATTTGAGGTAAATGAAAGCCGGCTTAACGCCTAGGCACACTTTTGCTCGCCTGCTGCAGAGTTTTAGATGATCATAATCGCGAAACTCAAGGACCCAGCTGACGTTATTTGCGATCTTTCCGCCTTCAGAGCAAATTTTCGGACTCCAGCGCCACTATTCATTAAAAAGAAGGGCATATTCGGTGTTTTCCATACCAATAGCGTCAGTGGGGTCCGTTAGAATTACAAATGTGGTAAAAAGCAACGTTAACAGTCAGCTGTGTCCGATAGCAGATTATAGTTACTTCGTTCGCGCAACTTCACTCGAGTTGTCCGAAGTTGGAGGTCTAGTTCAAGGTCAACAAAACAGGGGTGCCCCAGCAGCCATTGTCATGACTGCTAGGACACCCCGTGATTGTTCCCTTCCATATATCTATTTCATGAATCGCTAGCTAGAATCAATTGCATCAACGCTAATAAACGTTCCAGGTTAATCGGCTTGCTGAGATAATCTGTTGCCCCTGCCTGAAGGATTTTAGCCTTATCTTCCTTCATCGCTTTTGCAGTCAGTGCAATGATGGGAATATCCTTCTTTGCGGGCATTTGTCTGATCCGGTTGATTGCCTCATACCCGTTCATCACTGGCATCATAATATCCATAAGAACGATGTCTATAGAAGCTGCTTGCACCAGTTCATATAGGCCGCTCTCTCCGTTAGTAGCTGTAGTTACATGCAGCCCGCGCTTTCTTAGGGTATTTGATAAAGCGAACAAATTCCGTTCATCATCATCCACGATAAGTACATGCTTTTGATTCAGAGAAGTGAAGTCAGTACGTGTATCCGCAGCCGTTGTAGCGGCAAGGACCACTCCACTTCCCATCTCTTGAATAACAGTCGCATGATCAGCCACCTCCACAAGGCTTGGAGCCTCAAGCTGCAAAGGCAAATACACTGTAAAGACACTGCCCGCACCCTCTTGGCTCTCCAGCGTAATTCTACCACCAAGTAATGTCGCCAGCTCTCTGGATATGGATAAACCAAGCCCAGTTCCCCCATATTGACGTTCTGTATTTCCATTCGCCTGTTGAAACGCTTCGAAGATAATGGACTGTTTGTCTTCTGAAATCCCAATTCCAGTATCTTTGATGGCGAAGGCAATAAATACCCCAGTACCCAAATCTGCCAAATCCAGCAGCTCGCCCTTAGTTGCTAAACGGATTTCCAGAGTGACTGCACCTTCTGCTGTAAACTTAAACGCATTGGACAACAAATTTATAATAATTTGCCGTACTCTTTGAGCATCTGAATAAAATAGCAGGGGCAAGTCCTCTCCGAGCTGTATTTGCAAAGGAATCTCTTTTTTGCGGGAAAGCTGACTGAAGTTCTGGATCATTGCCTCCGGAATCTCCGATATATTTATCGCTTCAATTTCAATATTCAGCTTTCCTGCCTCAACCTTGGACAAATCCAGAATGTCATTAATCAGCGCCAGCAGATCTTGTCCCGAAGAATGAATGGCTTTTGAGAATTCAATATCCTCTTCGCTTAAAGCTCCCGACTGATTCTCCATAAGAAATTCGGAGAGCAGCAGAATGCCGTTAAGCGGAGTTCGCAGTTCGTGAGACATGTTAGCCAGAAACTCTGATTTATATTGTGAGCTTTGCTGCAATAACTCTGTGTATTCACTGAGTTCCGTTTGAGCTCTTTCCGCCTCTAGTGACTTTTGTTCCGCCAGCAGTTTCTTATCCTCCAGCTTTCTATTCGTTGCATGCAGTGACTCCGTCTGGATTTGCAGCTCCTCAGACTGAGTCTGTAGTTCCTCGGTATATACCTGTAGCTCTTCGTTTAGACGCTGAGATTGTGCCAGAAGTTGGTCAATCTTCATAATGCTAATCGTACTGTTAATTGCGGAGCCAAAGGCATTCGAAATAGACCCTAGGAACTTAACCTGCAATTGCGTAAGTGGAGCAAAGGCGGCGATTTCCACCACAGCAACTACCTCACCCGAAAAAGAAATCGGCATTAGTAGAAGCGCCTTCGGCGCAGAAATACCCAACCCAGATTGTATGCTAATATAATCCTCCGGCAGATCCTGTATTTGCATCAAGCGCGCCTCTTTAGCACATTGTCCAACTAGACCTTCTCCGATCTGGAATGCCCGCTGATCTGGAATGTTACTGCTTCCGCCAAAAGTAGAGACTCTCTTAAAGAAATCTCGATCATGGTCCTGTGTTCGAACATATAAGGAACCATATGGGTAATCGAGGACTTCTGCGGTTTTGCCAAGAAAAATGTCGCCCAGTTGCGAGATATGTGTGATGCCCTGATACCTCGCCAACAATTCGTTTGCGTTAGCCTGAATCCATATCCGCTCTTGTTGCGTGTCTATCAGATGATTCGTAGCTACGCTCAGATCCCTGATCTCATCATTCGTGGTGATCTCTATCCTTGTCTTCATATCTTCGTCAGATTCCAATTCTGCAATCGTATGGGTAACTTTACGAACCGTACTAACGATGGCGCGTGAATTGATCCACGAAGCGACCATCGCGGTAACCGCTATAATTGCCCAAGCAATATAAAGAAGCTCTAGCAATAATTTATTCTTGTCTGCTTGTCTAGCAATCAGACTGTTGGTGTTCTCTTTCATCGTCTCGCGGTAAGTGCTGATCTGATTACGAATCCGGTCCATTTGATCTTTGCCGTCGTCGGAATTGAAGTATCTTAGGAGCTCAGCGTCCTGTCCCTCTTTTTTCAACTGGATCACATAATTTCCGGACTGTTCGATCCATTGCTTAATTTTACTTTCAATACCCAACAGACGCTGTAGCTGTAAAGAATCATTAGCAGTCAGCACGTAAAGCTTATCATAATTAGCTTCCCATTCAGCCTTACCCAAATTGTAGGGCTCCAGATACTTGTTATCGCCGGTGATGACATATCCACGTTGTCCGGTTTCCATATCTAAAATATTCTTCTCAATTAGATTAGCCAAATTAGTAATCTCTCGATCCTGATGAGAGATGAAGCTGGTTTCCCGCTGTAGAGCATTGATTCTTCCATGCATGACAAAAACAAATCCTAATAGACAGATCACGATTAAAACTGTAATTGACAGTATTTTATACTGCAAAGTGAATCGACGTTTGTTCACAACTAGCCTCCGTCCTGTCTTCTAACTATAAACCCCTTTCTATTCTACATCATTGCAAAAGATTACTTGAATAAGGCTTCATTAATTCTTCTATGTAAATTTTGACTGCTGCTAATTTAAACAATTTCCGCAGGGTTGAAACACTTGTTTTTCCCGGAATAAAAAAAAACCCACAAGTGCCTTTCACCTTGAAGGGTTACCTAAATATCTAACTTAGCAAATACAAGTTTTCTTCTTCACACCAAGCTTCCCAGCCTGTTCAACCTTAGCAATATAATCAACAGCCATGGGAACTTTACAAGCGGTTTGTCCCATGTTCACCTGGACCTTACCTATACCTGCTGCGATCTTTGCTGCCTCCTCATGCAGTTCTGTGATACTGCTGCCCACCATAATTACAAAAGTATTCATCGTATAACGGACACGATTCCGCTCCTGATGAATAGTAGCGCCTACTTGTTGTAACAACTCCCTAATCTCAGCGATGTCCAGCTTATCATCCGGTGTAATTGAAATGTAATTTGCATAAGTGCTCCAGCCGCAAACGGCTATTAGTTCATCCGAGGAACGAATCCACTCTCTCGCAAGTTCCAATCCATATGGACTCTCTGCGGCGAGAGGGGATACTATATATTCCACTACCGCATGCCAACTGGCCGCCGAAGCCCAGCTTTGAAGCTCTTGCTTCGTCATAGTCTTGGGATTGACGGTTAGCCCAGCCAAATACATTGCATCGTAATTGCCTGTCTGATACAAAGCCCTTGCCAGACTCTGATCTTTTTTCACATCCTTAACCAGCTTCTTCATATCCCCTACCTTTACTCCAAATAAAGGTTCCACTGCGCCATGTCGTAAGAAGGTACGTTTCGTCTGCTCTGTACCCATCTCCTCAAGCTTGCTCATCACTTCATCAACAGTCAGATTCATTAGGCCACTCCCTTATCTTCGATGTTCTTATCCCTTTACTGTTTCTCTTATGATCGGTTCACGACCTAACGTAACTCTGTTCTTCCCTGTATTCTTAGAGTGATATAACGCTTCATCCGCTTCCCGATATAAATCTTCGAAAGTCACCTCTCTACGCTCCGTAAAAGAGATTCCGATACTTGCGGTAAGATGAATGCTATCCTGTTCATTCAAGATTATCGTGTAATCACTCATCATTGTACGAAAATTCTCTGCTTCTTTTAAGGCTGCACATTTATCTTCAGCGAAAAAGCATACGGCAAATTCCTCGCCACCCACTCTTCCAGCAATACCTTTATTCTGGTATACCTGAAGTATTTTATTCGAGAAATCAACTAACGCCTGATCGCCCGCTAAATGACCATAAGTATCATTAATTAATTTAAAATCATCAATGTCAAATAACAGCAGAGCCAATCCTAATCCATCCGGGATCGTTTGATTCTGGACCCTTTGCATGAAATGCCTGCGATTATATAGCCCTGTCAGATCGTCAACCGTTGCCTGATAGACCAGCTCACGCTCATACCGCTTCTTCTCACTATGATCACTAAATACAATAAGCATACCCTTATTCTCTGTTGTCGCATGTTCCGTAGCAATTAAAGAAACCCCATAACAGAGCTCCCCTGCGCCAGAACAAACTACCTCAAACTGTCCCTCCGTCCTCTGACTGTAATGAGCTGCAATGTCTTTGTGAGACTTCATAAAAAGATCAATGTTTTTTCCCATCCAGTTATCGTTCGCTATTCCGGTAATGTCGTATAAAATAGCAGTCGCCGCATCATTTATGCCAATGATATTATCATAACGGTCAGTCAGAACTACGCCGTCTTTCATGTGCTCTAGAATTTTGTTTTTGGTTAGAGGGAAGATGGTTAATTTGGAGCTAACAAAAAGTGCGAAATAAGCCGCTATAATCGCAGGCAAATAAGTAAACGCCGTAAAACCTGTAATGGTAATCTTCAAGAGGGGGAGTAAAAAGACGGAAATAACCGGAACTAGCAAACCCACCAACAGCAGCAAATTAGTCCGCAAATAAACTCTCGGGGTATTCAGTAGGGAAACTGCCAGCAAGCAGACTGCATATAGCCCAAAAAGCTGATCATACGCAATAAAAGCCATACTAAGGAGCGTAGGCTTTACAGCAATTCCACTAACACCCGCGACCGTCAGGACGGCCACTTCACTGCGCATCAGATGATGATAGCTATCCGTAAAAATAAGAAGTACATCCATAACAATAGGGATAGAGAAGATTGCAAGCTTCACGGGCAGGCGCCCTGTGGAAGGAGATACGTATTCTTTTACCACAGCATAAGTAAAGAGCGCACTAAAAAAAAGCGGAGCCTGCTGCACATTCTTCCACCACAGCTTAGACTGAAAAGAGAGTGACATAATCTCTCCCGCCGTTGCAACAAATATAAGGCTGACTAACAGCATTAAGATCCACAAATAGCGTCTCCCTGCTAACTTACGGTGCCGATAGGAGCTGACGCCCATGTACAGACTTAGAACACTGCCCATTAATAAGTAATACGGATATCCCTGAATCCATGGCATGCCATATTTCTCCTATTTTTCAAGTCGCTCCTATCATTATAGCCTAATCCTTGGTACAAATGAATCAACAATAACAGCACATCTTATGCCTTAAATTTCACCCGATTGGAGAACATATATTTTCTGGCTAAATCCTTAAATGTTATTTTATCTTGTGCCGATTCAAAGAAACGTTTAGGGATAATCAGCGCTCTCTGTGTGGACACAAAAAACACAAACAAGTTCGTAGTTTCACCTATCTTATGTATCTCTTCCCACTTCACTTGTCCAGTGCCCGCTTCGGAAAGATAAGATATGCCTTCATCTGAAATCGTATAATTTTGCGGTTGCTGAATTAGGCTATCTGTTTTGAACGCCTTTTTCGATTTTTTGATCAAGCTTGCCTTGGTCATATACCATAAGACAGCGGCAAGAATTATAGCAGTCACAGCCAGGATTGAGATGCTTTGAGTACTGTAATCCTTAGTAATTAATAACAAAATCATAAAGTAAGCGACTACGCTAAAAGAGTTGAGTATAATCCGGCTATTCAAGCTGAACCATAAGTTAAACTCCTGAACGTCTTCACTCTTTAGGACTGTATCTACTTTTATTACATTTTCCATCACTGATCGCTCCCTCGACGCCATGTATATTTTTAAATTCATCTCATTTTAACATGCCTGAACACAAAAAAGGGACATCCCCGAAGCGATTGCTTCTACATGGGTTGTCCCTCTTCAATCCGTAAGGATTCTTATTTCTTTTGTGCAAGACGTTGTTTGAACTTGTCAACACGGCCGCCTTGTTCTGTATCTCTTTGTTTACCAGTGTAAAATGGGTGGGATGCGGAACTTGCGTCCACACGGAGCACTGGGTAAGTGTTGCCGTCTTCCCATTCCATAGTTTCATTGGATGATTTAGTAGATGCACTCAAGAATTTGAAGCCTACGCTTGCATCCAAGAAAATCACTTGGTTGTACTTAGGATGTATGCCTTCTCTCATTCTAATCGTCCTCCTTCTGAATAAATTCGTGGAGCCTTTATGGTAAATTATCCAAATGATCTGTAGGTTTATATATAGTATAACCTAATAAACGTAGGAAAATTCGTAAATCTTACGATTTAGACCACCGCTCCATCATACGCTTATTTAGAGTACAAAGCAACTAATATTGAAATTACTAATATTTCCATAACCTTTCAAAGCCTACCCATAACGCCGGAGGTTAGAGCGATTTCACCATTCCTCCATCGACTAAAAGAGATTGTCCCGTAACATAAGTATTCGCAAAAGAGCCTAGAAAAACAGCAGCCTTGCCGAATTCTTCGGGCGTGCCCAATCTTCCTAACGGGATTTGCAGCAGCGCTTCCTCTTGAATCTGCTCCATAGGGATCCCCTCTGCTTGCGCACGTTTGCCGTCTAGTTGAAGAATCCTGTCGGTTGCAATACGCCCTGGTGCGATCGTATTAATTAAAATGCGATCCGCAGCCAGCTCAGTAGCCAAGCTCTTGGTCAAGGCATACACGCCAGCGCGAAAAACATTGGAAAGAATCAGTTCCTCAATAGGCTGCTTGATAGAAATCGAGCTTATATTAACGATTCGCCCTGCCCCAGAAGAGCGCAGATGCGGCAGTGATTCACGAATCAAACGAATAGTGCTCATCAGTGTGAGCTCAAACCCTTGGTTCCAATCCGCGTCTTCCATATCAGCGAAACCTCCGCCATGAGGACCCCCCGCATTGGTCACTACAATATCAAGCCCACCGTTTTTGGCTACAGCCGTTTGAATAGCATGTACGATATCCTCTGGGACAGTCACATCCATCTGAACAATGTTCACCTGCTGTCCTGTGGCTGCCTGAATCTCTTTCTGTGCGTCTACAAGCTGTTCCATACTCCTGCTGGCGATCATTACCTTCGCCCCCTCACGGGCATACTCCAGCGCAGTTGCGAGTCCTAACCCTTTACTTGCTGCGGCTACAAAAACTGATTTCCCACGAAGTCCCAAGTCCATCATTAATGCCTCCTTCTTAATTAAACTCCCAACAGCTAAGACTTAAATTACCATACTGATAACTTCGGTGCAGCAGCTTCGCTTCTTTCCCGTTATCGCCAGCTCCCATAGCTATTATCAGAGGGATAAAGTGCTCATTAGTCGGCACTGCATCAACGCCATAGGGAGCAAGCTCCTGATAGTTAAATAGCGACTCTGTATCCCAAGCTTCCACCCTGTGCTGCAGCCAGTCATCGAATGTCTCCGCCCATTTCTCGACGTTCTCCATTCCCCACTTCACGCTACGCAAATTATGGACGGTTCCACCGCTGCCAATAATCATAATATCCTGCTCACGCAGCTCAGATAAAGCCTTACCCATTAAATATTGCTGTTCATTGGACAGCTCTCGATTAACTGACAAAGATACGACAGGAATATCTGCATTCGGATAGATTAATTTAAGAATAGCCCAAGCTCCGTGATCTAGTCCACGCTCTGTATTTAATTTGCTGACAATCCCATTCTTGTGGAACAGAGACATAATTTGCTGTGCAACCTCATTGTCCCCTTTGGCAGGATAAGTCATTCGATACATCTCATCTGGGAAGCCATAGAAATCATAGATGGTGTCGAAAGTCTCCATAACTCCAACCGACTGTGTGTGTTCTTCAAAATGTGCAGAAAATAGAACAATCGCTTTAGGTTTGACATTCCTCTCAGCGAGCTCCCCAAGAAATTTCGTATATGCATTGTTATCAAGTACCAGAGAAGGGGCACCATGGGCAATAAAGTAAGAAGGTATCATAGTTTGTCACTCCCTAAGTTCTGCAGGAACCAAGCGATCAGGTCCTGCTGATTCTGCGGTAATACACCATGATCCGAAGGATAAGTTTTATAGGTTAATAATGGGGTTAGACCTTCGAAATAAGCGGCTGTTTCTGTCCCCACTGAAATTGGAAATACAGAATCATATTCACCATGCGAGATGAATACCGATACCTCCTGCACACTCTTCAGCTCATAATCTGTCTTCACAAACCCCGGAACATAACCGTTCAGCGCCACAATTCCCCGAAGCGAATTCCCCATTGTAAGAGCGAGTGTCATGGACAAAATGGCTCCTTGACTGAAGCCAAGCAGATAACGGTGTTTAGCATCTATAGGATATTTGTCGGTGGCGTATTCGATAAACTGCTGCAATTGCGATACAGCCTGATCAAACTGCTCACGGATGGGATGACCTAGACTTTTGAGATCATAATATTGAAATCCAGCACCTAAAATCATATTTCCCCGAATCCCGATAATAATAAACTCTTCAGACAAGGGCTCGACAAGTCCGAACATATTCTTCTCATTGGAACCTTTGCCATGCAAGGTGAAGATAACCGGATAAACCCGATTCACATCGTAGCCGGAAGGTAGACTGACATCATATATATAAGGTGCCTTCATACTAAACACTCCTTCAAAATATTTGTAATACAAAAATAATATTTGTAAGGATAATATTATAAACCTCTGGCTAGTATGTCAATTAATAATTTGTTAATATAAAAATATATTTGCTATTACTAATATTAAAAGGGGCTTTACTTATGAATATAGGTTCAAACATTCGTACAATCCGTAAAAGAAAACATATAACGATTGCCCAAATCTGTGAAACTACTGGCCTGTCACAAGGTTTTATGAGCCAAGTTGAGACTAATAAGACCTCTCCTTCGATCGCTACCCTTAGCCTGATTGCTGATGCACTGAACGTTCCGTTAGCTTATTTGCTGTTAAAAAAGGAAGAGCGGATGCAGGTGGTACGATCCAAGGAGCGGCAAATCACCAGCAGTGGAAGTGATCGACTGCAAGTTGAACATTTAAGCTCGGCAGGTGGTGTACGAATGGTGCTTGTCCATTTCCCTCCGGGTACTTCTACGGGTGAAACTCCGCAGGCGCACGAAGGCAAAGAGGTCCATTTAGTGATAAAAGGTGAGGTTTATGCGGAGCAAGGTGAAGATTTCGGGATGTTCCAAGCGGGGGATTCCTTTAGCTGGAATGCCTGTGTGCCACATCTGGTCATAAATAAAGGCGATGAGCCGGCAAGCGTGCTCATCGCCATCCATACAGAGGCTGATAGTGAAACTGTTGATTTTTAAGCTGGCCTACACGTCGTACTCCAGCTGTTTTTTGGCCTGAACAATGAAATCCAGCGGATTCTCAATCGTGCCGGCTTGGTATTCGACCGCCCCAATCTTAAGACCCAGGCTGACCTTATATTTTCTGGAGAAATTATTGTCATTCAACTCCTGAAGCTTGAGCTTAATCCGCTCGATCACAATCTTCGCCCCATCGCTGTCCGTGAACAGCAGCAGGCCCCATGTTGCTTCATCCTTATCTAGCAGATAGAGTGCATCATTGGTACGAATACTCGCCTGACTAAGCTGAGACACGTCATAGATAGCTTCTGCCAGCTGATCTTCAGGAATGATCCGTCTGATCTCTTTCCAATACTTCACCTTCACCACTAGCAGGGTGAGCGGAATCTGATAGCGGGTCGAAATGCTTGTAAATAATGTAGCATCCGTCTGAAAAGAAATACTGTTCCGCAAATTTGTGTTTTCATCGACGATAGCCATATTGGCAGTCTTTTTGCGTAGCTGCTCATTCTCCACCTGCAAATCACGGCTGCTTAAAGTGAATACCCATAGAACGACCGTTAATAGCGGAGTCATAATTAACCAGAAATAAGTATTCAGGCTAATCGTCTCCCCTAGCGTTATCGTCTGGTACATCGTGTAGAATCCGTAAGCAAAGATAAACACCAGATTCAAGACCAGCCCTGCAGTGACCGTTGTAAAATACGTAACAATGGCCAGAATAAAAGCCACCGTTAAAATGATAATATTCTGGAGGTAATCATCCGGCGCCCCGGCAATGAAGACGATACAGAGGAACGATAACACCAGGAATGATAAGAGAGCGATGTCCGACACTAAGCTGCGATTACGTCTCACGCTTATCACCACGTTTCTTCATGTGTTTGCGAAGCAGCAGGATCAGCGATAGAACCACCAGCGTTAGAACCAGTAAAATCACAATGATAAAACTGAGTACATCCGACCGTTCCATTATTTTTTGGGCCACAGAGTCCTCGGCTGCTCCAGTGATCGTTTTGAAGCGGTGTGCGCTGACATTACCGTCTTTATCAACGATTGCACCATCGCCAAACACCTTCCACTTGTCCCGTTCTGTAGCGAGCAGCTTCGATCCTAAGTAATACTCTTCCGAGCTGACTCCCGTAACCGCGAGCAATGCACGTCCCGCCTCAAATGGCGAATCAATCAGCTGCAGTGTTCCGATTCGTGCACCGTATTGCTCTTCAATACTCATTTTCTCATTGGAGCGAATTGTGGTTCCATCTCCGTTATATTGAAAATAAAGCTTAGCATTCTGATCACGGATCACCTTATTATTCTTATAAGCACCAATAGCGATGATATTATTATTTTTCAAATGATCGGCGCTGACAGTATCGGTATAGAACTGGATGTTCCCTATATTTCCGCTGGCATATTTACCAAGCAGATTAAAGATATTCGATACACTTAAATAGGCGTAATCATCCATTTGTTCGGGCAGTACAACCGCTACATGATTATAGATCCCATCGCGGATGAACGGATATGGATAGTTATTAAATAAGAGATCCGTGCGATCCTTCGTATTCAGCTGCATTACAGAATCTTTACTGATATAAGCCCATGGCATTTGATCCCGATCGATAATACATCTGGCTCCTTCGATCTCCAAATCAAAAGCCACTGTCACCGAGAAATTTCCGGAGATATTCAAGTTCTGAGGCACCGAGAGATTAAGAATATCGCCATTCGCCAGTTCCTTAGTCAGCTTCTTACTGCCAATCGGAGTATTGTTGATGCTCACGGTAACCAATGAACGAGTAAAATCCAAATTCTGTGCATAACGGAAATCCAGGCTGATTTTACCGGAATCGGCAATCGAGCGGTTCGCTGGCAATGAAATAAAATACGTCTGCTCCTGATGATGTGCCCCGGTCAGTTTATCACCTGTCTCAGTGAACGTGATGTTAGAGCTAATCGAAAGCGCAGGTGCTGACACTTCTGTAGCATCCGTTACTGTTTTCAGATCACTAGTGATCTGCCCGATCAGCTCTGGATTAGCAATCAAACGACCCGCTTTAATCAGCAAGTTCTCATCCTTCGAGGTTACAACCAAGGTGGGCTGGGTATCCTTATTCACTAGCTGGAGCAGCGCGTGCGTACCCAAATCTTCAGTGGAGCTTAGCTTAGCTTTCAGTTCGCTTGGTACTCTGTCATACATAGCTACCAGTACAACTGCGGCCTTATTCTGCACAGTGTCTGCCCGGTAGGGAAGTAGGGGAATAGTCTTATCATTTAACGTAATCCCCTTAACAAACCCGGAGAGCGCATAAGTGGCTGCTTCCATTTCTGCCGCCGTGCTTTTGTCCGGTACAGTCAGAATACTCTGACTCTTCGTTAAGGTATCTATCCCGGCGAATCGCTCGCTGAAGTCACTGATCCCTCCACTCAAGGGCTTTGCGGTATAAATCACGTTAACACTGGACGTATTGAACAGATGCAGCCAATTATCCGACGTTTCATCGACCGAACAAAAGAGGTCATCTTGACGATCTGTCTTCAAATAGCCCTGAATGCCCAGTGTATTCGTCCCTTTTTTCAGAAACCCCTTGGGTGCCGCAAGGGTCAACAGCTGTTCGCCGTTGTCTTGTAGTGACGGACGAAACGTATAGAACGGGCTGCCGTTTAGCGTTAAGGTAACACTAGAAATCTGCTCTTCGGTAATTTGTGAAATTTGAAAATGCAGTTTGATCTTTACTTGATCCACATTCCAATAATCCAGAACCTCAAAATATTGCTGCTGGGCACTCGAACCTGTTAAGGACGAGTCCGTTCCCGTAAATGAGGTTGTATAAGTCGACTTATGATCCTGCGGCAACGTCTCTGCGGCAGCTGGATGGATTGGAATTAACAAAAGGGAGAGGCAGGTTAACAGTATAACCAGCTGTTTTTTTATCTTCATGTTCTGTTTCTCCTGTGATTACATTTTTCTCATATGACTTTTTGGTGCCTCGTTAGTAGCGCTCTGTCTTGTACCATTTGGCTTCTCTTTTGAAGATGAGGTCTTTCAGGTATAGATATAACCCGTTAGCCGCGACAACCATCCACAGCTGGCAATAAGACACATACATCAACATCACAATCCCTAGATTGGACAAGCTCATCTCGCCCTTTTCTGTCGTTAGCGTGATGAAGGTCCCCACAACGAAAAGAATAATAGCGAGCAGCCATAAGAAATTACTAAGACCTGCAATAGTAGTATGCACATAACCCAAAGCATGCAGGATCAGCAGCACATCGGAGGTGATTAACGACAGCAGCAGCAAGAAGTAAATGGATAGAAAATAAAGAATATCGAACCGGACCTTTGCGGCCGATTTATTGAACAGCAGCGGAATATTTTTGACAATGACATAAATATTGCCCTTCGCCCAGCGGGTTCGCTGCTTGAACCAGACCTTTAGGGTCTGGGGTTCCTGCTCCCACGTGACGGATTTCGGCTGGAACTTGATTTGGTAACCCATCATATAAATCCGGAAGCTGATTTCTGTATCCTCGGCTATCGCTTTGACATCCCAGCCACCGATGCTTTCCACAATTGACCTGCGCATAATGAAATTGGTTCCCGGAATAGTGCAAAGCTTGAACAGCTTCCAGCGTCCCGCTTGAGCCATCCATTGAAAGGATAAGGTCTCAATATTAATGAACCGGGTCAGTAAACTTGCATCACGATTACGGGTCCGGAACTTCCCGATCACTGCACCGAGGCTGGAATCATGCATGATCTCAGCAACCAGATAACGCAAAGCTGTTTTCTCCGGAGTATTGTCGGCATCATAAATGGCGATTAGCTCCCCTTTACAGCTGGTAAAGCCTATATTCAAGGCATTGGATTTACCTTTGCCTCCTGTAACTGCATCCGTATTAATGACTACCAGCTGGCGCCCCGGATTTCGGGATTGTATTCCCGCCAGCAGCTCGGCACTGTTATCAGAGGAATTATCATTAATTACAATAATCTCATACCGATCTTGCGGATAATCCAGCGCGAGCAGAGATTCAACCGTCTTACAAATCACTACCCCCTCATTGTGAGCGGGAACCATAATTGAAACAAAAGGATATTCACCCTCTATCTCTGGTATATCCTCATTTTCGGATTTAATGTAATATAGATAGCCCGCGATAATGAGGGTCACATTCACCAGCAGCAGAGACCAAATACAGATCACCGCAATCACCATCAGCACGTCTGAAATCGTCATAGGGTCCTCCAAATCACGATTAGTTGTCTCATTTCAAAAACTTTCTGCGATATAACCGGTATCCGATCATCAGCAATCCGCCAAACAGCAGCAGAGAAATCATGATCACAACAATAAAAAATTGATTCTGAATATTGAAAAGTCTAGTAAAGCTCTTTTGCTGTTCCTCTGTGTAGCGATAATCGCTATCTACTGTTTCCGGTGTATAGTCCAGGCTTAGAGGTTGTCCATTAATAGAAATCATTCCATCTAGTGAGGAGATTGTGTTCTGATCAGTAACGACCTGATGCTCTTCTTGCTTATAATCGGCAAAAGAAACCCAATTCCGTTCCAGACTTTGCAGCATTTCTTCAAGCTGACGCTCATCCTCGGGCATGTCGACGGTGATTACAGTATCCATCGGCAATTGCGGTATCACTTTATTGGATGTAGGCAAAGCCTGAAGAAATTCCAGCGGAACGCTATATAAAGAGGATGGAAAGGATTTAGAGGTGTCGCTCTGCTCCATATAATCAATCTGTTCATCCGGATATAACACCACGGAATCAAAAAAGCTCATCCCCGCTTCTGAATACTCTTTGTCATACGACCAATGCATTTCCGCCCCGACTCCAAGCGGCCCAAGCCCATTTTCGGCCAACAGATTGATGAAATCATTCATCTTTTCTTTAAGCGTATGGTCAATGGAGCTTATCGTTGGCATCACCACTGGGGCATTGACCAGAATGCTTCCATTGCTGGATTGCACACTTTTCATGGCCACTAAATAACGCTGCATGGCCGGATAATCGGTATTGCTGAACACAGGCCGCACACTTGCAAGAAACGGAATCCCCAGTTGATACAGCCGCTCACCCGTTTCTGCCAGCAGTCGCAGATCGGAGAAAGGATAGATTTCTTTGATCGCAAGGTACATTTTAGGAGCAGCAGTGATATGGAGCCAATCCTTCAGAACATACGCCATCCCCAGCGTACTGACATTCCCTTGTTCAAAATATGGGGCATATGTATCATTCCCCTTACTCACAGCGTACGGTGCTTGCAGACCCTCCTCCGCAAAAGATAGTTTCCCAAAGGATTTGACCGCCTGACTCGCTGCAATATAAGGCATATCCTGCACCTTAGCTTGAATTCCGGAGAACTGTCCAATTTCGAGCTCAGCACTCCCGTCATAGATCACATCAGTGGTTAGCTGTAACGCCTTCATTAGACTAGCGGGTGGGTTGTACCCGATATGCAAATACTGCCCCTGATAATGCTCCCAATCCTCTATATAGGATTTATTCGTGATCGAAATATCCGCTTCGTTACGGACCATGATCACTCTGGAGTAATTTTTCAGCATCCCCTGCTCGTATTGATCTAGGCTTCGAAGTGTAACCTTTGTCGAGTAAGCTGCCAGCAGACGTTGAAGTTCAGTCACATTTCCATCCTTAGCGGTCCCCTTGGCAAGGCTGTCATAGAGCAGTAAGACTTGTTGTGGCGATGCAGCAGATTGAACAGGAGTGGTGGGAAGCAATAGGATGGTTAAGCTCAGCGTCAGCAGCAATATACAGTATAAGATCCCTCTGCGCTTCAAACACTCACATCCTTTTGAGGCTTTGTAAATGGACTAGACGTGGTGGGGCTCTCGTTAACCGGCTTTTTACGATTTTTGGAGAATCTGCGTCCGATCACACTAGATACTGTCAGAAAGGTCACCAAATCAAAAGATAAAGTGAACAAGAATTCATGCTTGGAAATGTCGGCATCACCAGCACCGATAATCGATACAAAAATGCCTGAAAGACCAATGCCTATCGTAGCGACAATCAATACCATCCGCTGCAATCCTCTAAAATTACGTGCCTTAATGGCTGTTACGAAAGAAGGCATATACAGACCGATGACAAGCACTGTCCAAAGGAAGATAAAACCTATCGTTCGTGGTGCCAAAGCCTTTTTCAGCTGACTGTATCCAGTAAAAAAGTGACTCTGTGCTCGAAATTCCTTCCCAAGGGATTGCTCGTAATTGCCCATCGCCGCTGGTTTGATCGAGAATGCACTTTGAGCAGCTACATTAAGAATCGAGTTAAGCTGATCCGGATTCGATATATAGTATTTAAGGATCGAAACAAATCCGTAACGACTGTAAAAGTTCTCTTGGAGGATCGGTGAATTCACATCAATAGTTCCGTATTTCTCGTAGTAAATGCTATTCTTCAAGATGGCATATTGTTCATCAATATCGAATGACTTCAGTGCCTTCTCCGGATCGGAGGAATCCTTCAGCACCCCGCGGGTCATGGCATGGAACTGGTTAATATTCACGAACTCATCCGAGATATTCAAATAGGTGAACACACCCGCGAACAGGATCAAAGCAAGGGAAACCATTGTCAGAATGCGAAATATTTTATCCCTGCGAATCCAAAGGAGCGAACACCCCAGAACCGCAATGATTATACCCACTGGCGCATTTTGCTGCTTGGAAGTAGTCAGGATGATCGTACTGATCAAGAACAGGGCCAGCAGCACATAGTCATTGTATCTTTTTTGATATAACAACAACCAAGCTGCGAACATAGTAATCATCGTGATCATCACGACGCTCTCGCCGTAAAAGGAGTTGAAATAAGCGGTATACCCGGTATCTCCAAATATAAAAATAGCAATACCTGCAGTGACCCATCCCTGCTTGCGGGTCATCCCCCATGTAACAGCCTCTATTAATAAGTAGATCGCCGCAACATATAAAATCGTATAAATGACTGCTTGAAACCGGATATCGAAAACCTCGCTGCTAAAAAACAGCTTATTAAGTCCAATGGCCAGCTTGATAAATAGGGACTGCGAAGAAAATAATGTCGCGCCATTCTCATTAAAATATTGAAAGATTCCATATTGCTTTACAAAATAACCAAAGTATTGCTCGTCATAATCCGGCAGATTGAAATAAATTCCGTTACTATAGATGCTGCGAAAAAAATCACCATTATCCGCCATTCCGACATACGGGGCGGTAAATAAGGCTATGATGGTTAGAAGCAACACTCCAACAGCAGTGATAAAAGCCGGGGACAATGGCAACGGTAGGTTAGCGAGTGTCATCCCCTGCCTCAGAGGTGATTTCACCGTGTTGTTTATCATGCAGATTCACCTTCGTTACTATAGGTTTAAATTAATAGACATAGGCCAATGATGCCATCAGATTATCAAAGGAATAGGCTTGGCCACTAGCTACATCGCCGAAGCCTCCATACAGTGAGCTGCCGGCATCGGTTATTCTGAACTCGTTCATTCTTTCAATGCTTTTGCGATAGAGTGCATCGTCTCCGATCTCGGCACCAATCATAGCCGTAATAGCGTAAATGGCTGTTGAGCGAATATCGTTAAGCGGCTTTCCCTCACGCGAATATTGTCCATATAATGTGCCAGCTTCGACCTGCTGCTTGATATAATCAATGCTGGAGGATTTCTGCTGGTCTACCTCTGCCAAAGCCAGAATAGACAGTAGCGATTCTACTGTATTGATATTCTCCGAAGTATAGGTTCCACTCTCATAATTAAACCTTGTTTCATAGAAGGGAAACTCATCTGATAAATATCCATCTTTCAGTATAACGCTCATATTATTCAACAAAAATTCACGAGATTCTCCAGAAACCGACAATTTTCGCATTGTACCTAAATCAATATAACATAAAGTAACGAATGTGTTGGTTTTTTTGTAATTTTCATCATAGAAGTCATACATATATCCATTTTTTACATTATAGTTATAAAATCTTTCACCATACTTATCCGCTTCCTCTGTATAGTGTTTATCCCTAAACGTATCCCCCGCTTCATAAAGCGCACGAATGATACGTAAGTCATCAACGGCAGCATTCACAGGATATAATTTCTGCTGTTTAGGGCTATATCGGTAGCTAAAACCGCCCTTCATATCAAAGGTTTGCTTAGCCAGCGCCCATTCTTCTGCAAATCGCTCTTTCTCACCACTCCGTACGGCTGCCAGCATCCTCAGAGAGGCAGACTCACTTAGAATCTCATGGCCGCTTGCCGCTTCCCCGGATTGCTCTGTTTCAATTAAATTCGTATAAACACCGGACGAGCCGGTAAGCTTCGTAACAATAAATTGCTCTAAAGCATCCAATTCCTGTGAATGGTCCCCCACATCATTATTAGCCGAACCCGTAGGATTCGGTGGCTCTGTTGTATGAACATTCGCGGAGGGCGAGGGTGTTGATGCCGGCGTTGCTGTTTGCTCGCATGCTGTTAATGCTGTAAAACCTATAAGTACCACTACAGCAACAGCTATCTCTTTCCTCAAAAAATCACCTCCCTAAGCATCTGCTTATATTGCCTAGTATTATCTATAACGGTAATATACATCACATACTTAATCCAAATGTTAAATTTATGAAACCATTAGATGAAAAAAAGAGGCATCCACACGCCTTCTGACGAGCAGACCCCTCTTTTTCTATCATCTATTTACTTTATTCCATACGTTCCCAAAAACGATGGGCAGAAATGGCCGCAACGAAGCTAGCCGCAAAAACTTCCCCACCATCGCCTATTACGACGCCCGGACTGCTTCTGTGTTCATCTGTTGCAAGCAGCTCAGCAAGTGTTGTGGTCATCGCGATGGGTTTAAAATGTGCATATGCTTGGTTGAGGAATAGCGCTGCATCTTTATGGAATTTCTTGCGCTCTGCATTTCCACCAGCCGCATAAATCGCATCGAAGAGCACCGAATCTGTAGTGGATAAGGTGTGGATGACTTCAAGCTCTGTGCCGTTTGAGCCTTTAATAAATCCAAGCTTATCACTGATTAGCTCCGGTTGAATCCCAGCTCCCATAAGCGTGTCCAATACAGGCATTACCGCAGCTTCATCAAAACCATCCCCGATAATCACGCCTACTTTACGCGTGTTGGGATGTTTTTTCGTATTAGCTTGACTTAAGGCTGGGGAAGCTTGAGTGACCTCAGAACCGCCAACTTCTGGAGCCGCTACTCCAATGGCTTCTGCCACAGGTACAGCAAGCTCAGAGGTAATGTTAGCGAGCATATTTACGACCTGCTGTCGGACCGACTTACTCTTAACCTTCCCAAGCTCGAAAGAATAAGCTTCGATAATATGCAATTGTTCCGGAGGGCTCATACTATTCCAGAATAACTTGGCTTGTGAAAAATGATCCTCAAAGCTTTTACTCCGGCTCCGTACCTTACGGCCCTCAACCTTTTCTTGATAATGCACATAACCGCCTTCAGCCTCTGGGACAGGTCTCGGTGTATTTTGGGCCAGAGAATTATTATGATAACTCACAGTGCCCTGATTAATCGTCTGCCGCCCATATCCGTCACGCTGGTTGTTGTGGAAAGGACACACCGGTCTATTAATCGGCAATTCATGAAAGTTAGGACCCCCAAGCCGAATCAGCTGGGTATCCGTATAAGAGAATAGTCTGCCCTGAAGTAGCGGGTCATTGGTGAAATCAATACCTGGCACTACATGTCCAGGGTGGAAAGCCACCTGCTCCGTTTCGGCAAAAACATTATCCACGTTGCGGTTCAAGGTCATTTTCCCAACGATCTGCACGGGCACGTCTTCCTCTGGCCATAGCTTTGTAGGGTCCAACACGTCGAAATCAAACTTGAATTCATCTTCTTCACTAAGAAGCTGAATGCCCAGCTCGTATTCCGGAAAGTTGCCGGCTTCAATCGATTCCCATAAATCACGTCGGTGAAAGTCAGGGTCCGCTCCTGATATTTTCTGTGCTTCGTCCCACACCAAAGAGTGTACACCAAGCACTGGTTTCCAATGGAATTTAACAAAATGTGCTTTCCCCTGCTCATTGATCAGACGGAAGGTATGAACCCCAAACCCTTCCATCATCCGGAAGCTTCGCGGAATGGCGCGGTCAGACATCAGCCACATCGCCATATGGGCCGATTCCTGGTTATTGGCGATGAAATCCCAGAAGGTATCATGGGCTGATGCCGCCTGAGGCATTTCATTATGCGGCTCCGGCTTAAGCGCATGCACTAGATCAGGGAACTTAATCGCATCCTGTATAAAAAAGACCGGCATATTATTGCCTACCAAATCATAATTGCCTTCTTCGGTATAAAATTTGGTCGAGAAGCCCCGGGCATCCCGCACAGTTTCGGCTGAACCCCGTGATCCTGCTACCGTTGAGAACCGGACAAACACCGGGGTCTTTACGGACGGATCTTGAAGGAATTTCGCCTTCGTATATTCTTTCAACGATTTATATACTTCAAACTCCCCGTGGGCGGCAAATCCGCGTGCATGCACGATCCGCTCAGGAATCCGCTCGTGATCGAAATGGGTCATTTTTTCCCGAAAATGAAAATCCTCCAGCAAGGTTGGCCCCCGGTCACCGGCTTTTAGGGAGAACTCATCCTCGGACACTTTCAATCCCTGATTGGTTGTTAAAGCGTGACCTTCGTCCTTACTGCGAAACTGTTCCAGTTGCTCATTTTTGCTATTTCCGTTCACTTTTTGCTGTTCACTCATTAACAATGGCTCCTTCCGAAAGGTAGAGTAACGATAATATTCATCTCTTACCCTTAAGGAAGGAACGGCAAACAAAAAGAAGCGGAATTCCGAGAAGCCCTTCTCCCGAAAATCCGCTTACTCGCTTATCTCTGACCTAACCTTTAATTCTCCGGTACGTCTCTTCATCCGAAACAATATATAATCTAGCCTCTTTAGGAATAGGCTGGCCCAGCTTGCGATTGATGCTAAGGTCACTACGATCCGAGAGTAAAGTTGCACCTTGAAGGAGCAATTCCTGAAACGCCTGCCCATAGGTCTTCCATGCACTATTCACTGGAATCTCATAAATATCATCCCCATACTGGCGGCTCAGCAGCTGCGTAATCACCTCTGAATTCCCCTCTTGTAGAGCGGATCGGACAGCCAATCTAGAAATGGCATCATGCGACAGAACGAATTCATTGACCTGAACATGCCTGAAATTCTGTATATTCTTCTCCTGCATAATTTCTACGGTAGTATGTACTTGTGGCGCTATGCGCTCAATGCTGGAGGCGATAAGCAGAGACTTCCCGTCAATTAGCGATGCCTCATCAATCCGTGTGTCTCCGAACACAATGGCTGCCCGGGCTTCGTATATGTTAGCTTTAAGGAGAATCTCATCGCTGGAAGCATCACCGCTTACAAAGTGGACCTGTTCCATATGCTCCAGCGGATGCCGTCCTATCTCATCAATGATGACGATATGACATTTAGGTGAATAGCATAACACCTCATCTACCGCAGCTTGTGCTTTCTTACTCCAATTGATTAATATCACATGATCCTTTCCCCGGAAGCTCAATGTTCCTGCTCCTCTCCTTCTCTGCACTTCTGCAATAGAGTCAATGACCTTGCCAATAACCAAGCTGAGAAGACCAATCCCAAAAATATACAGAAACATGGTGAATAGCTTACCAACTACAGTCTCGGCAAAATAATCCCCATACCCAACGGTGGCCATCGTTGTCATGACCCAATAGAAGGCATTAAACCAGTTGTGGAATGTACTCGGTTCAAGCAGGTAAGCTATCGATGCGCTAAGAATTATAAAGATCAAAATAATCAAACCGATCGACCGTTTGCGTAAACGCATCATCCTGGTGGATATTCTCAGAAAAAAATGCATCTGCCATCCCTTCCTCACATTAATAAAGCTGCCTCTCGAGGTTATTACTGAGGGCAGCCTTATCCATGTCCATCTGCGATTTTTGAACTAAACAATCAAACTGCTGACTGCAAACGCTGTGCCGATAAACACCAAGCAGAGCATAGTGCCTACTGCCACATTGCCTTTTTCCAGATGTTCTGAAATTTTAAAGCTTGGGGTCGCCAATTCAAAAATCCAGTAAGCAGCGATGAGGCACACATAACCGACAGCAAACCAAATGATCATATGCAGAATAGAGGTATTCGTATACGCCGCTACTCCAATGATAATTGCTGTGGCGAGAAATTTGCCGCCAAGCGCTAGAGCTACAGCCACATTCCCTTTTTTCAGCTCTTCCATATCCTTGAACGGGGTCATCAAGCCAAAGATAACCATACCCAACAATTGCAGAAGAATAATCACAAATATACTGACTATCAAATTAACAACAATCGTCACTTTGCCCACCCCCGAAATTTCGCATATGCCGAGTCATAATCGGCGAAATCATGTACTTCCTCAAGGACTACGGAAGCGGTCTTTTCTTTCTCTAATGCTGCATAACGCTCATCGTCTATCGGCTGCTTGATCCGGTTGCCGGAAGGCAGCTCAAGGACGGCAAAGTTTCTTGTCTTCTCATTATATTTTGTCTTGTATACTCCTACAAGATCAACATCCGTAGTTACCGATACCTTAAGGTTGGTAAGGTCCTCTACTGCTGTTTTTTCATCGGGATACGATTTAATGGTCGTCCAGGAAGATAGGCGGACTTCATTGCGTTGGTCAGCATCTGTGATCAGCTCAGCGTCCATGAACTGCAATGTCCATATTTTATCGCCAGTAGCATAATTCTCATCATTCGGCAGCAGCTCATTATCCGGCAACACCGTCATATCGCTGCCAATTAGATCGCCTACTGTACTCTCCACAACCCGGTAATCCCAAGGTACCCGTGCAACACTATCAGAAGTTTCGGCAGTGCCTGAATCAAACACACTCCCCTGATTACTGGAACATGCACTAAGCAGCAGCACCGTTAGAAGCATCATACATAAAGCGCCGATCCGGGCCTTTACTAATCTAGTAGACGACTTGTTTATAGCCTTACTTTTATCCAACTATCTCACTCCCAACGCGATAAAATGACTGGCATTGCCCGTAATCAGTCCGCCAGCCCGGCCGAGCAGCCCACACGGCTTCCCATTAATGACGAACATGCCTGTCAGTAGGTGGAATTCACCTTCGGCGGTGTGTATTCGGGCTAGTTCAGCTCTTTTTTGATATACAGAGGGAAAAAGCTGACTGCTATCATAACCCTCTTCGTCCTCAATTTCCAGAGTTCCACTATCGTCAAAGAGACGTACAGAACCGCCTTCGCGGCCAAATACAGATTTGGACACAAAGCTGCCAGAGAACACAGGCTTATTATAAGTCGGCAAAATATAACGTGAGATCGCCTCACGCTCTTCATTGTCAAATAATAAGCCAAGCTCATACATTCCCCACACAGCTGCAATCAATCCCTTAGACTGCAACAGGATACTGTGAGGTCCATTAAAAAGCTGAAGATTTCCCTGCTCAACGGCATAGGCAAGTGCATCTCCACCTTCGTCGACGGCCATCCACTCTTTAGGATATAGAGCAAACATCCGCTGTATCACCCGGTCCTCCCCATCCTTCAGAATGCCCTCATCGACCCACAGGTCGAGGCAATCCACACACTGAATAGTAAGTCCGCTATGTCTGACCAAGGCTTCAATCGTACCTGAATCTTCAAGATGGGACCCATAAGCAACACAAGCTGCGGTATCTGGACGTTCTATCTGCCATGCTGCGGCAAGTTGTTCCTTCATCGCATGATTTGGACTAGCCACACCCGCCTGTTCACAGATCCAAGGTGTTGCTATGGAAGCCTCCACATAACCTGTAGGTGTATCGGCATTCAGTTCCAGAAGCTTGATTGTTCCATCATGAGCTATCGCAAAATCAAACCTTGCATACCGGCTGATTAAGCCTTCTTCCGGAATAGGAGACCCATCAAGCATCTCCCAAAGAACAGGGGGAATGCCCAGTAGCTCATACAAATCGCGTTTTAGATGTATATACCGAACCGCCTTATCGAGGATAGCCCAAAGCTTTGCGGAGGCTTCCTCAAGCTCCTTGTAAATGTCGCTGCGCATCACAGCTATTGCATCCATCCAATACTCTTCTTCCTCTAGATCTGCCCAAGTGAACCCAAGCTCATACAGCGCTTGTACCCGTGGGCCCCGCTCCAGATCAGACAAATCCAGGATCTCAAACACGCTCTGCTGATCACTCATCCGCCGAAACCACTCTTGCTTGAACCTGATCTCGATGAAGATTTCGAGCCTGAGCTTGATTTAGAGTTCTTCGAAGAGTTTAAGCCACTGGAAGTGCCCCCGATTCCGGTCTTCGAAGAGGAACCCCTTCTCGTGATGGAACCCGTGGATGAGGTTGAGGTTTTAGGTTTCACTACAGAACCGGGCACCTTTTTATTCTGAAACTTTTCGCTGCTATAAGTAGGTGGTTTATAAGTGGTTCTCGTGCCTCCATAATAGGTAGGACGGTCCTTAGCCCATCCTCTGGAAGAGTAATTGGCACCGCTGTTAAACAACATATGATACAGAAGCAAATCCGTCCAGCCAAAACCTGAATGATAACCGCCATAGTTATTCACTACAGTTGTCCCGTTTGAAGTTACTACGCCTTGGCCTTGCTCCTCTACCTCTTTCGTACCTTCTTCGGGATAGGGAATATTCCAATCCACATTTTTATCAAAATAAGCTTTAACCTCTTCATTAGACCAAGAGACTAGCTGTGGTTCGCCCGCAGAAGTATTCGCGCTAGCCCCCGCTCCGCCAGGAATAAACATAGCATTCGCTAATAAGGCTATGCCTAGCGATGTTGATAATACACGGATGGGTTTGCCATCGGCGGTAAATAATTTTGATGCAGGCAATTCCTTATCCCTTTCTTCTTTAGCCATCGTAAGGTTCTCCTTCCCTGATGATCTTCTATCCCTCAGTGTGCATCGGAACAAGCAAAAGCTCCAGCTTGCCCTCATCCACATTCAGTCGTCCTTCAACCGCTTCATATTCCTTACTGCCCACCACTATATAATTGACATGTTCAAGTGCAGTTATCATATTCATGCTCCACGTACGCTCTTCAATTACTCGTAGATCACCCTCTGGCATTTTTTCGATTAAAACTACACTCATCCCGTTATCCATTATTACCATTCCTTCCTTATATCTGCTATAGCATCTGATACGTTTTTATCACCTTTTCGTTTCAGTTCTAAGCTTGTATAGATTGCCCAGTATTACTTTTGGAATGAGAACGTCTGTATAAAAGGAGAACTCCTAACGAACACAAGCTGACAAGAAGCAACAGTCCGTATACATGCTCATATGCTTTTGCCGGCGCAAGATCACGCTGAGCATGCAGCAACAGCCCACAGACCGCAACAGATACAGAACCTCCAAAGAACTGAATCAGTTGTAAAAGCCCCATACCTGAACCAATCCAAGTTCGCGGAAGAACCCGAGAAGCTTCATTATTTAAGGATGCCATTGTCGCCGAGAAGGCAGGAGAGAAGCAAAGATAACCAAGCAGAAGAACTACAGGAGATACAGAAAGGTTCAGCGCAAATGCAGCCATAACAGCGGCAAGGATACAATGTCCTATGATTAAGAAGCGCAAGTTGCCATACCGGTCAATAAAACGTCCAACAAAACGGGTAAGAAATGCGGATAATAACGCACCAGGTGCGATAAACAAACCAATCATCAACGCCGATTTACCAAACAGATTAGCGAGCACAAGCGGCATCAGGAACAAATTCCCCAAGTTCAGCACCAGAATACAAAAGCCTATGGTAACTAGCTTCAAGTATCCCGGCATTTTTAGCAGCTGCGGGTTAATAAAGGATTCCTTCGCCTTCTTCAAATACCAAGCGTGCACGATAATAGACACTATGCCCACTGCTAACCATACCAGAGATTGGGTAGTTACGGCTACCAGCAGACTTGCCGCATTTACAACGGTCAACGCCGCCCCAATAACATCAAAGCTTGCAGGCTGAGGCTGTTCCTTAGGTAATAACCGCAGCAGCACTGGCAATACAACAAGCACAAGGCAAGTAATTCCGAATAACCCATTCCAGCCAAAATACTGACTGATGACGCCACCGAAAATAGGGCCCAACCCAAAGGCCATTGCACTCCCTGCGGAGATCATGGCGATAGCCGCACCACGTCTTTCAATAGGTACATAACGGCTGGCCAGTACGAGACCCAATCCAGCCATCGCACCCGCGCCGGCAGATTGTACTATTCTCGTTATCAATAATGTATTAAAGTCATGCGCAAATAATCCAAACACTGAGGCTAACCCAAGAGTAATTAAGCCAACGGTCAAAAGTCTCCGAATCGGCACCACGTCTGATAAGCGGCTATAAATAACCGTCGATAAAGCATATCCAATCGAATAGCTCGAAATTACCCATGAACCTAGATCAGCAGAAATTTGGAGATCCTGAATAATGGTTGGAAGTGATACATTAAACATCGTTGTGTTCATCACTACGATAAAAAGGCACATGGTCCATAATGGCATGACTACTTTATCATTCATTACTACTTTATCATTCATTCCTATCCATCCCTGTCCTAATTTATCTATACAAGCTTATCTAAGTTTATGCCTATAAAATCAGGATGGCAATTGGAATAGGGGGATTTAGATTACTTCCGCCACATCAATCCGCACAACAATTCAAACAACTCCATGTAGTTGCGTGGATTTTTGCCCGTCAATGTATGAATGCGATTAAGCCGGTAGTTCAGTGTATTTCGGTGAATATTCAGCTTCTGTACAGTACGATTATGGTCCCCATTCTCAGCAATAAATACTTGCAGCGTTTCAATCAGGCCTGTCTTATCGCCCGACTGATCCAGCAGAGCATAAATCGTCCCGGGCCGTTCCGCCCCGTCATAGGAGAGATGAATTAAGAATTTTAGTTCCTCATAAGTGTACAGTTTCTTGAGCGGGTCGACTCTGCTGCCAACACTAATCGCCGCCTGGGCCTGTTCAAGTGAATATGCAGCTAACTCCGCTGCTTCGCCAGAACCTATTCGCCCCACATTCGTACATGAATTTAGTTTTCCTATAAGCTCTTTATAAAGAAAAGCATCCGTTATGAAAAAAACCGCCTTATCATTCTCCAAATTCCAGTAATGTGGATAAGACCTAAATACATTTTTGAATTCTTTTCCGTTCACATCGCCTTCCACAAGGATCGCCCAGCATTTTTTCTTAAGATCAAGCCCATAGCTGCCAGCCCGTTCCAAAAACTCAAGATCATATGCTTCTTTACGATAGGATAATTCATGATAAAATTTCACACGTTTTACTCGCTCATCCTGTTCCAGCTTGTTCCTTGCTTCCTGCTCAATAAGTAATATAGTAGTGACTCTGACCAGCTTACTAAACGGCCTCACCTCATCTGGATGTCCCGTAATACCTACCACACCTAAAACTTTATGATCTATAATAATGGGTTCATTCACCCCCGGCTTCATGCCGCTGCCATCCTCGTACACTTCAAAGACCTGCCCACTTTGAATGGCTATTCTCGCTCCCTCATGTAAAGTTCCGACCCGTTTTAGATCTCCGCTCCCTACAATAAAGCCGCTCTCATCCATAACATTAATGTTATAAGGAACTACGCTCATCATTTCTTGTGCTATTTGTCCTGCGAGTGATTTCGATATCTTCATGACTGTACCTCCTGTTCCTTTATATTCTACTCAGAAAGCTTCTACCTTAAAAAAGAAAAAAGGGGCTGACTCCGTTCAGTCAGCCCCTCTATCACCTTCTATAATTCAATCAGCTTCCTTGGTTCAGCATGGCTAACCTAGCTACATTCTCAGCCGTTCTTTCCAGGTTCTCTTGCCCTTTATTCAAAGCATCCTCCAATGAAGCTGCGCCTGGCATAATGCCAAAAATAGCATCGATCCCTTTATCATACAGCACTTCCGTCTGATCGCCGATCCGTCCCGCGAAGGCCAGTACGGGTTTATTATATTTCTTAGCTACCTCAGCAACGCCAAGCGGGGTCTTGCCATATTGGGTCTGGAAATCGATGCTTCCTTCCCCGGTCCACACCATGTCCGCCTGCTGCACCTTTTCTTCAAGTCCAGTATAGTCGATCACAAGCTCAATGCCCTTTTTTAATATTCCGTTTAAGAACACTACCAGTCCTGCCCCAAGTCCACCCGCTGCACCAGCTCCAGGCATATCTATAATATCGAAACCCAATTGCTCTTTGATGACACTCGCATAATGATGCAGATTACTGTCCAGCTGTTTGATCATATCTGAAGTAGCCCCTTTTTGCGGACCAAATACATTGGAAGCCCCGGTCGGACCACATAATGGATTCGTAACGTCGCAGGCCACTTCAACCTGTACATCCTTCAGGCGAGGGTCAAATCCACTCAGATCAACACGGGCTAATCTGCCAAGCTCACCACCACCAAATAACAACTCATTGCCTTCGGCATCCAGCAGCCTGCCGCCTAATGCCTGCACCATCCCGGCGCCTCCGTCATTGGTGGCACTGCCACCGATACCGATCAGCAGCTTGCTGACCCCACGATCCAGACATGCTTTGATTAACTGTCCTGTCCCGTAGGTGGTTGTAATCAATGGGTTACGTGTCTCAGGGGATACCAGCTGAATGCCACTCGCACTAGCCATTTCCAGCACCCCTGTCAGCCCGTCTCCTGTGATTCCGTAGGATGCGCTAACTTCATTGCCAAGTGGCCCTTTAACTTTTGTTATATATACTGTACCTTCCGTTGCATCGACCAAGGACTGCATCGTTCCTTCGCCGCCATCTGCCATGGGTACATGAATACAAGTAATATTAGAATTTACTTTATGAATGCCTTTTTCCATGGCTTCACAAGCTTCTTTGGCTGTCATGCTTTCCTTGAAAGAATCCGGTGCCAATACGATGACAAAGTCTTTATTCATAGAATATCCGTCCCTTCTAGTTGCAAATATAAATTATAGGATGAAGCCGTATAATATAGTGGCGACGATAGCCATCGTCAGACCCACGAGACTTTCATAAGGAATCAGTGACATCCGGTCCTTAATGTTCATCTTAACGGAATCTGCGGTCACGTGGAAGAAGTTACCATGTGGCAGATGGTCAATAACTGTAGCCCCGGTGTGCACCATAATTGCTGCATTTAGCGGCGCTGTGCCCATCGAAAGAATAGCGGGACCAAATGATCCGGCAGCCACGATAGAAGCCGTAGAGGTTGATGCTGTAGCAGCCGCCATCAGGATTCCTGCAATTGGAGCAAGGAACGTTCCGGAAATTCCCATAGCCGTTATTGCATCTACAACAGTAGCGCTCAGATCCGATTTCGAGATAATACCAGCGATAGCACCAGCACCAATCAGGATAATGGCTGTACCTGTCATTTTATTTAACCCTGAGGTTGTAAAAGAAATGATGTTCTTCGTTTGTTTCATAGCAATCAATCCAATAATGCCGGCAAGAGGCAAGATGATCATAGAATCGACTTTAAATGATTTCAGCAATTCGATATTTAGTATATTTCCGATTGGGTTAATGGCTAGAAGCAAAATAGCGACAACTGGAGCGACGATAGCACGGCCAAAGCTAGGTTTAACCTTAGTGCTGTCTTCCTCTTTAGTTACAACGTCGCCCTCTGCAATTTTCACACCTTTGTTGACCAACAGATTAGCAATAATAACAGTGACAATCAGACCCGCAACGGCTGGGATGAATCCATGAATCATGACCTGAGCCAAATCTACATCAAAGCCTTTAGCTACGGCAATGGTGTTCGGGTTCGGTGAAATAATGTTACCGGCTTTACCGCCACCGACCAGTGCGAGCAGCAAAGCGGTTTTGGAAATGCCGATCTTCTTACCTACGGACAAAGCGATTGGAGCGACAATAATGATAGCGACTGTGATGAATACGCCCACTGCTGTAATTATCATAGTAGCCAGCGCTATAGATAATAACGCTTTCTTTTCACCAAGCTTATCTACTATGGTCTCGGCCATTCGTTCGGCTGCCCCTGATTCAATCAATACCCCGGCCAGCACACCAGCTGCGAGAACACGTACAACTGCACCCATAACACTATTCGTTCCGTCGATGACATATTGTACTGTCTCTGCAATGGATGCCCCGCCTAATATCCCTCCGGCAATCGCGCCTAAAAAGAGTGCGTAGACCGGGTTAACCTTTTTGAAAATCAATACGACGGCCAGAATCAATCCCGCAATCGCGCCCATCCAGTTAATTACTGTGCCTTCCATCTCTAGTTGCCCCCTAGTATAAGAATTTGACACTATACAGTGTGTAATTTGATAACGCTTTCTAAACTGAGTATACTGCGCTTACAAACCCAATAATATTGACGGGACAACCTATTTTTTTGTGCATATGCACAAGCTCTGAGCATGAGAAAAAGACCAAGCTTAGGTTTCAGCACACCAGAGCTTGGTCTTTTAACATGAATTAGACGTATTAAGAAACTTGAGTTTCTTTCGTTAGAATAGGGGCAGCAGGATCTTCTGCCAGAACATTATCCTTTGTCTTCGAGAGGAAGATATTCAGCACAATCGCTGTAAGGGAACCGGATACGATACCGTTTTGCAGCAGCATCCGGGCGAATTCAGGCAATTGATCGAACATCGCAGGTACAGTTGCCGAACCCAAACCAACAGCGATACTACAAGCGGCAATCAGCAGATTACCATCCTTACGCAGATCTACCTCTGACAGAATCGACATCCCGGAAACAGCAACCGATCCGAACATCACGATCATCGCTCCACCCAGTACGGCATTGGGAATAACCGTTGTCAGAGCCGCCAATTTAGGCAGTAATCCAAGCACAACCATAATCCCGCCGGCTGCAAAAATAACATTCCGGGTTTTGACCCGAGTCAGCGAGACCAGACCTACATTTTGCGAAAATGCTGTGTACGGAAATGCATTAAAGATCCCGCCCAGCATAATCGCCAAACCTTCCGAACGCAGCCCGTTTACGATCTGCTTTTGTTCCACTTTCTGATCCGTTACTTTACCAATCGCAAAGTAAACGCCTGTGGACTCCACCATACTAACAATATTAACAATGATCATAGTGAAAATAGCCGTAAGATTGAACTGAGGCCATCCGAAGTAGAAAGGCTGTGCAACACTTACCCAAGAGGCTTCACCTACTGTAGAGAAACTAACAATGCCCATTCCATAAGCAATAATTGTACCCACTAAAAGACCTATCAAGACAGAGACCGAGCGAAGAAATCCTGTAGTAAAACGGTTAACCGCTAAAATGACCAGCAGCGTGATCAGTGCAAGCAACAAATTGCGGGGATTCCCAAAATCAGCGCTGCCTTCTCCGCCAGCTACGCTATTCATAGCTACAGGAATAAGAGATAACCCAATAATGGTCACGACTGAGCCCGTTACTATCGTTGGGAAAAACCTCAGCAGCTTCCCGTAAAGGGGGGCCGCCAGTACCACGAATAGACCAGATAAAATAATTGCTCCGTACACCGTTGCCAAATTGTTGGCACTGCCGATAGCGATAATCGGCCCTACTGCCGTAAAGGTACATCCAAGAATAACCGGCAGCCTGCTGCCAAAATACTTAGTGCCCATAATCTGCAGCAAAGTAGCTAACCCGCAAGTAAACAAATCAGCTGCGATAAGATAGGCCATTTGGGTGGCATTCAGGTTCAGCGCGTTTCCTACGATCAGCGGAACAACAACTGCTCCGGCATACATCGCCAGTACATGCTGAAATCCTAACGCAAATACTTTTTTCTTGCTTAACATCTCGCACTCTCCTTGATTGGCTCTTTTGAACTTTCATTATCAATGAAGTGAACTTCACCTGGTGACATAGATGTGATCCGGGCTAAAGCATGGACTTCTATCCCTCTATCCTCGAGTAGACTCCGGCCTTCTTGGAAGCATTTTTCAATCACACAACCAACGCCAAGGAGCTCAGCGCCAGCCTCTTGCACGATATCAACCAATCCAACAAGAGCAGCACCAGTAGCCAAAAAGTCATCTACAATAAGCACCTTATCGCTTGGTCCGATATATTTTTGCGAGACACTAACCATATAATCCTCTTTGCGTGTAAAAGAATGTACCGGCGCGGAATAGACCGCTTCAGATAAGGTCACTGCTTTCTTTTTCTTCGCATATACAAACGGTACGCCTAAGGCGATGGCCGTAGCCATGGCGAATTGAATGCCACTTGCTTCAATAGTGATGATCTTAGTGATAGGTAAATGTCCAAACAACCGCTTGAACTCCTGTCCAATTTGTAAGGCAAGCTCCGTATCCACCTGATGATTCAGAAATGAATCTACCTTTAGTACCGTATCTGATAAAATAAGACCCTCTTGTCTGATGCGCTCTTGAAGTACCTTCATAGTAAACTTGATCTCTCCTTCTGAATTAAAAACAAAAAAAGGACAAATCCCTTGAGTCGTTTCTCTCAAGTGAATTTGTCCTTCTGGGTTTTTGTCCCTTAGTGGTGTAACACTGCATAGTGTCCGCATCGCTCGGTCCAGTCCTTCCATAGTCAGGAAGCGGAACCCTAGATGCGCTATTTCACTCATAGTCGGATAATTACAGTGGTTATCCGGTAGAAACTTATGGGCCATATTCCCAAGATTATATGAGTTGACAAGCAAATATAAGGATAATGTATAATGTGAAACTTATATTTTTATAAATGTTCGATATGAATACCTTGTATATCTTACACGCTCTGTCTGGTGCTTACAAGCAAAATTTTAAGCAATTTGCATGCCATTTTCAGGTTATTTTCACGAAATTCAATTGTTTACATTTAGTAGTTGTTACTCCAATATCTTCTGCGCTGTTTCTTGGGTCGTTACAAGTACATTCATATAACCGCCATTTAGCGCACCACGGATCCCTGTAACCTTCTCAAGTGACTCCGCTACACCAATCGAATACCGAGCTTGCTTGATCTGCTCCAGCTCAATAGTCAGCGTTCGATCCGATATTCCGGTATGCACGGGAATCCCGTTGCCATCATAGAATCGTGAACAGATATCACCAGCGACCTTTCCATTCTCCAGCTCAGCAATCACTGCATCACCATAAAATCCGCGCCACGCCTCTTCCCCTTTCATTTCCGGTGATCCGATGCCGAACACAGCGATATCCAGATGGTCCCACGCCTTGGCAATGGTCTGATAATACTGCGAATTCATCAGTTGATCTCTAGTTTCCTTTTGCTCCGTGATCGCTGGAACATCAATCATTAACGAGCGCGCACCCCATTTCAGGGCAGCTTGATAGCAGATGTTATTTACATGGTACCCGCTCTCCATCTTTCCTGATGGGCCGCCGACCGTAGGTACACAGGTTACAAAAGGTCTCTGGGCTTGTGTTAGGCTTTCTACAACGGCAGCTAAGCTGCTTCCCCAAGAAAACCCAATCGTATCTTTCGGCTGAAGCACTTGCTCGAGCCATCTCGCACAGGCTTGTCCTATAGCTTTGCGTTTAATCGTACTGGACTGTGCAGGGTCTACCTCCACAACAATGGCTTCCCGTAGCCCGAACCGCTCCTTCAGCTCCTGCTCCAATGTAAAATGATCGCCAGTATCGTAATTAATAGTTATTGTAACGATACCTTCTTCACGTACCCTCTTTAGCATCCTGCTGATGGTGGTACGATATATACCAAGTTTGCTAGAGATTTCACTCTGCGTTAAATTCTGTTCATAATACATTTGTGCTATTTTAATGAGCAGCTTCTTATCTTCTTTTCGATCCATGTTACAACGCCCCCGCTATATTCAACAGTTTGACGGATTTAGAACCCCCCGCTATACTGTAGACGATTGTTTTGCACATTTATCATTATATTGCACAAATGTGCTTAATATCAAAACTTTTATGGAGATGAATGGTTCAGATGGAATCAAGGTTATCTCTAAATAAAAACAAACAATCCAAACAGGTGAGGTGCTGGAAATGAATCCCTTAAAGTGGGCAATTGTAGGTCCGGGAAGTATAGCTGCCGAATTTGCGGCTGCGCTGAATGAAACGGGGGAAACATTGTATGCGGTTGGATCGCGGAGCTTAGAGAAAGCACAACAATTCGCTAATCAATATGGAGCCACGAAAGCTTATGGCAATTACAGTGAAATGCTGCAAGATCCCGCAATTGATGTAGTGTACATCTCTACGCCACATAGCAATCATTATGAATACATCATTGAAAGCTTACAGAATAACAAACATGTTCTCTGCGAAAAAGCAATCACAGTGAACAGCACACAACTTCAAGAGGTCACCCGACTTGCCGCTGAAAAGGATCTGGTTGTGGCCGAAGCTATGACCATCTACCATATGCCACTGTATAAGAAACTGCGGCAGCTCATTGATGACGGCATCATTGGGCGCCCCAAAATGGTGCAGGTCTCCTTTGGCAGCCATAAAGAATATGATGTGAACAACCGTTTCTTCAGCAAAGATCTGGCGGGCGGAGCACTGCTGGATATTGGGACGTATGCGTTGTCCTTCACAAGATTCTTCCTGTCCAAACAGCCCCATGAGATTCTTACTACAGTAAAACGATTCGAGACAGGAGTGGACGAGCAATCCGGCATTATTCTTAACAATGCTGCAGATGAAATGGCGGTAATCTCCCTTACAATGCGCTCTAAAATGCCTAAACGGGGCGTGGTTGCAGGAGAATTAGGCTTTATTACCGTAGACAATTTCCCGCGGGCCAGCAAAGCCACCATTCAATATTTGGATGGCACAGTAGAGACGATTGAGGCTGGAGATACAGCCAAGGCTTTACAATACGAGATTGAAGATATGCGGCGGTATATTGCAGATAAAAGCCATAAAGAGACCCTCGACCTCTCCTTGGATGTCATGGACATTATGAGCAATGTCCGGGAGCAATGGGGGATCAAATATAGCTTTGAATAAATAAACCGATTATTAGGCAGCAACTTAGGCAAATGATTGTTTTTCGAGGTGGTCCGCCCTTATTCATCACTTAATCCCCCCATCTGCATTAATGTTAATGAAGTCAAAGTATGGGAGAGTGAATATGGGTGGCCTATAAAAGAGACCGGATCGTTGTCATTATTCAAAAAGGAAAACGGCGCATAATTACAAGGACCCCACTCCACGGAGTGGACAGATTAATCTTTGTCATCAACAATCAATATACGAACGCCCCCAACACTACACAAATTGCAAGCGGTGCAGGACGCAGCAGTGCAAGCGGCAATAATGCCGCCATTGCTTCTCCCTATACACGCCAACAACAAAGTGTCGGCGCAGGCGGTGATGCGACTAACCTAGGCAGTGGGGGCAACAAACGCGGCAAAGCTAAGCCCCTCTTATTATATCCTTATCGCAAAGAAGTTGTGGTCGTTATCAATACCCAGACGGTTAAACTGCCTAAACGGAGCCAGAATGCCTCCGCAACTCAGGTAGCAAGCGGAGGCGGAACGTTCAGCACCGGTGGAACAAACTCCGCTATTGAAAGTCCAGGAACAAGACAGCAACAGGCGGTTGGTGGAGGATCGGGTGGGCACGCCACTAACAAAGGCACAACTAAACGGCGCCACCTCAAACAACGGTCTCGTTAACCCTTTCGGGACTATATAACAAGCATAGCAAAAAGCATGGGCAAACCCGACGAGATCAGGGCGCCCATGCTTTTTTTTGGGTTTGGTGAGTTGCGTTACAGGTACTTTTTAGTACCTATAGCACTTTAAAGTACGTACTATACTTAATGGACAGATCTCTTCATAATAGCACTTACCGGCCGGTGATTAACACAGCGTAGGAGTGAAAGAAATGTCCTTAGATAAAAGAAGAAGCACCTTGGCGCTCTTAGCTCTAGCCATTAGTGCCTTTGCGATTGGAACCACTGAGTTTATCAGTGTGGGGCTGCTGCCTCTAATCGCCACGGATCTGCATATACCGGTAACCACAGCCGGGTTGACCGTTACTTTATACGCTTTAGGAGTAACTTTTGGCGCACCCATCTTAACGTCGCTAACCACGTTGATATCACGCAAAACATTGCTGCTAAGCATTATGATCGTTTTTATTATCGGCAATAGTCTTGCGGCGGCTGCGGACGGGATTACATTGCTGTTAATCGCGAGAGTGATTTCCGCCCTGGCCCATGGCTTGTTCATGTCGATTGCTTCGACCATTGCCGCCGACCTCGTGCCTGAGGATCGTAAGGCCAGTGCCATTGCCATCATGTTCACTGGACTTACAGTAGCTACTGTTACTGGCGTTCCGCTAGGTACGTTCCTTGGTCAACAACTCGGCTGGCGTGCTGCATTTGTTGCTATCATTGCAATCGGGCTTATAGCACTCATCGGCAATCTGATCCTTGTTCCTTCATCCGGGCTGCGCAAAGGTACCCACACACCCCTTCGTGAGCAAGTTAAGCTGGTCACCAATGGGCGTTTACTGCTTGCCTTCGCGATTACAGCTTTGGGCTATGGGGGCACATTTGTAGTCTTTACTTATTTATCGCCCCTTCTGCATGAGATCAGCGGATTCAAAGAGAATACAGTCGCCGTCATCTTGCTTGTCTACGGCATTGCGATTGCCATCGGGAACGTGATTGGAGGTAAAGCCGCCAACCGCAAACCAATGAATGCTCTATTCTATATGTTTGCAGTCCAAGCTGTCGTCTTATTTGTCTTAGCTTTTACCGCACCTTACAAGGTTGCCGCACTGATTACGATCTTCTTTATGGGACTGTTAGCTTTCATGAACGTGCCCGGCTTGCAAGTACATGTTGTTACGCTTGCAGATCGATATGCGCCAAGTGCACGAGATGTAGCTTCTGCATTAAATATTGCTGCTTTTAACGCTGGTATTGCCATTGGTGCGTACCTTGGCGGCATCGTCACAGATCATATGGGACTGATTCATACCACTTGGGTAGGTGCAATCATGGTTCTGTCCGCAGTATTACTGACGGCATGGAGCCGTGCTCTGGAGAAGAAAGATGAGGCTCCTCTCCAGACTAAAGCTGCTTAAACAGCAGTCCATTAACAACCCAAACAAACTTTTAAATATCTTAGGAGGTTACTTTATTATGGCTCAACATCTACAGGATACAACTACATTACACAACGGTGTAAATATGCCTTGGCTAGGGCTTGGCGTATTTAAAGTAGAAGAAGGCGCAGAACTGATACAAGCGATCAAGTCCGCTATTAAACACGGTTACCGCAGCATTGACACTGCCGCAATTTATGAGAATGAAACAGGCGTGGGACAAGCCATCCAAGAGGCTCTACAAGAGAACAACTTGTCCAGAGAAGAACTTTTCGTAACCACAAAGGTCTGGACCGCAGATATGGGCTACGAAGAGACCATTGCCGCCTACGAGACTAGCTTAGCTAAACTCGGACTTGAATACCTGGATTTGTACCTTATTCACTGGCCTGTAAAAGGAAAATATAAAGAGTCTTGGAGAGCGCTTGAAACGTTGTATAAAGAGGGCCGGGTAAAAGCCATTGGGGTCAGCAACTTCCAGATTCACCATCTTGAAGATGTACTGAAGGATGCTGAGATTAAGCCGATGGTCAATCAAGTTGAATTACATCCCTATTTGAATCAGCAAGAGCTGCTCGACTTCTGCAAAGAGCAAGGAATCCAATTAGAAGCTTGGTCTCCGTTAATGCAAGGTCAATTGTTCGATCAGCCTGTACTGAAACAAATTGCTGCCAAACATGACAAATCCGTCGCTCAAGTTATTGTCCGTTGGGACCTGCAACGTGGGATTATCACTATTCCTAAGTCTACTAAAGAACACCGGATCATCGAAAATGTAGACGTGTTTGATTTCAATTTATCTGACGAGGATATGACTCTAATTAACTCTCTCAACCAAGATCAACGGGTAGGTCCAGACCCAGATCATTTTGATTTCTAAGGGCTTACGCACCTTGCACTAACACTATAAGCACCGGCAACACGAGAAACGAAGCAAGCGTCGTCCACAAAATACATTTGGATACCAGCTCCGGTGAGGCATTAAAGCGCTCGGCTAACACTACGGCGTTGACGGCAACTGGCATAGAAGCCAAAATCAGCAGCACAGAGAACAAGGTCCCGGTTATTTGCAGGATCGATAATCCGAGGTAAGCCACTAGCGGCGCTAAGATTAATCGAATCGACATCCCTGTCCAAAAAGTAGACTGGCCCTTGCGTGCGGATGGCATGGTTCTCACTTTAACCATCTGTGCGCCAAGGATCGCCAGTACCACCGGCGAATATCCTCCAGCTACCAAGGCAACCCCTGTAGCCACCTCTGTAGGCAAATGCAGGCCAAAGATGCGGAGAAGAAGGGCCAACAGAGCTGCGTAAATGGCAGGAAGCGAAAAGACCGATTTCACTGCATTTTTTACCGAAAACTGAGATCTTGCTGCAAAATAAACGCCTATCGTATTCACGATAATCATCTGTCCGATCACATATACAGAGGCCTTATCGAGACCAAGCTGTCCGAAAGCTAGCAACACCAGCGGAAGTCCATAATTCACGCTATTCGTAAACGTTGAAATCAAGGTCAGACCGGATACTTCGGATGGATCTAGCTTCAATAATTTTCCGACTATATTCGCAATCGCCCATAAGAAGATTAGATTTAGAAGCGAAAAGGCGAGCGTCCTATAAATATCATTCATGGATATCTCGGCAGTAGCCAATGTATTTAAAATAATTGCCGGCGTTAAAAAGTATAGATAAAGCGTCAATAACGGCTTCGTATCCAGATTCTTAAACCGCCCAAGCAGCGCACCCACGATCACAGGAATGGACAAGGGCACGATGACTTGGTATAACGTCGATAACACACTTTGGATCATGAATAGAACTCCTCTGCTGTAGTTTACTTCAAACTATAAGCGCAACAGCGCAGAACGTCTAAGATATGAAATCAATATACCTCATAGCCAAAACCTATCATGCCAACAAAAAAAGCTCCCAGCCCTTACAAAGGGTTGAGAGCTTTTCGGTATATTGTTACATCATTTTGATCTCAAGCAACTCATATTTAATGATGCCCATCGGTGCATTTACACTAACAATATCGCCGACCTTTTTACCCAGCAATTCCTTGCCTAGCGGGCTTTCATAGGAAATCTTGTTATTAAGAACATCTGCCTCAGCAGCTCCAACAATTCTATATTCGATCTTCTCCGAATATTCGATGTCATTCAGAATAACAATACAACCCATACTAACCTTTGACAGATCCATTTGGCTCTCATCCACGATCTTGGCTTTGGTCAACATTTTCTCCAGAATCATAATACGAGTCTCCATGAACGATTGATCGTCCTTGGCCGAATGGTACTCACTATTTTCCTTCAAGTCTCCATAGCTGATCGCCAATTTAAGCCGTGCCGCCAATTCCTTACGCCCTGCGCCTTTCAATTCCTTCAGCTCTTCCTCTAATTGAGCCAACCCTTCTTTGGTCAAGAACACTTCTTCATTAGACATGTATACAACTCCTATTTAGATAATTTACAGCTTGAACATATAAATGCTTATATTTTAAAAAAATCCCTGCCACAATTGAACATTGGGCAAGGAGGTCAATGCTGCTTAATTATTCTGGCAAATGCTCTTTACAAAAAAGGAGTAACGCTTCTTCCTCGTCCTCTTCCATATCGAAATCGAGCAGTTGACCTGAAGTTGTCTCCTGTAGATCATAACTTACGATGCTGACTTGATCTTCATCCACCTTAATAATCGCTCTAGCGGATACTCCGTTCTCTACATACAGCTCATCATCCTCTGGAACGTCCAGTTGAACGACAAATTCATACCGTTTACCGGTTAGTATACCGAAAGGATCTTTTACATTCTCCACATTGTAGCCCGTAAATGTCAACATAACTCAATCAACCTCTTTTCCTAATACCTGCCACGTCATTGTATCACAAAAAGTAACATATTGTTGTCGAGGTAGTCCATCAAGCCATGGCTTTGGATTTCTTGATTTGTTTGCTTCGCAGCTGTCCGCAGGCAGCATCAATATCCACACCATGCTCCAGACGAGTGCTTACGCTGACACCCTGCTTCTTCAAGGTATCAAAAAAGGCCCGCACCGTCTCCCGCTCGCTTCTTTGATATTGGCTGTGTTCATCCACCGGGTTATAAGGAATCAAATTCACATTGACGAGCGGGCGTCGATCGCCAATCAGCTCGGCCAGTTCAAGCGCATGCTCTCTGCCGTCGTTTACATCCTTCATCAGAATGTATTCCAGCGTAATTCTCCGCTTGGTTTTCTCCAAATAATAATCTATAGACTCCATTAGCTTCTCTATTGGAATGGCCTTGTTAATCTTCATGATCTGCGTCCGCAGTTCATTATTAGGGGCATGCAAAGAAACCGCCAGGTTCACCTGCGTATTCGCATCCGCAAATTCAACGATTTTGTTAGCCAATCCGCTCGTTGATACGGTAATCCCTCTACCCGCAATTGCTAGTCCCTTGTGATCTTTGACAATCGCCAGGAAATCGAGCAGGTTCTTGAAGTTATCGAATGGCTCGCCAATGCCCATCACTACGACGTGACTGACCTTTTGATCCAGGTTCGCCGCATCCAGATGCTGCTGGACCTTCATAATCTGCTCCACAATCTCTCCGCTGGAGAGATCACGGCTCTTCGCCAACAGCCCACTTGCACAGAAGCTGCAGCCGATATTGCAGCCCACTTGCGTGGTTACACATACAGACAAGCCGTATTTCTGTCTCATAAGCACTGTCTCGATCAGGTTGCCATCCTTTAGGCGGAACAGGAACTTAATCGTTCCATCCGCAGATTCCTGCTTCACATGTTCTTCCAAGGTATGAATGACAAAATTCTGCTCTAATAATTCTACACAATCTTTATTTACATCGAGCATTTCCGAAAAGTCTGTAATCCGCTTCCGATAAAGCCAATCCCAGACCTGCGTAGCCCGAAACTTTTTATGTCCACGTTCTAACAGCCATGCCGCCAGTTGATCAAAAGTTAATCCATAAATGGATTCTATATTCATTCGTTATCCTCTTTTCAAAACGTTAAAGTTCAGACCATCACTACTCATTGTCTCAAATTTTTTTTATTAAAACAAGGGGAGTTATTGGGTTGTGTCGAAGTTTACACCATTAAAGTCTGTTCTATGAACATGTATCTAAGGAGCGATGGAATCATATGGGTTCAACAAGAATAAAAGCAATCAGTCTCACCCTTCTAGCTGCCGTTCTAATCCTTGGCGGTTTTTTAGTGTATATTACCCTCACTGACTACAAACCACAGGAGATTACTACCCTTACTGTAAACAATAATCCGCAGCAAGTACTGAAGCAGGGAGAGTCCTTCTCGGTAACCACCTTTAATATTGGCTACGCCGGGTTGGATAAAGGCCAAGATTTCTTTATGGATGGCGGAACAAAGTCACGCTCAAGCAGTAGGGAACAAACGAAGACAAACCTTGAGGCCGTAGCGTCCCTTATGACAACTACAGACTCGGACCTGTTCATGTTGCAGGAGGTCGACGTCGATTCTTCCCGTAGCAACGGTATAGATGAAGTCTCTTTCTTGTCGAATAAGTTCGCTGATTACAGCAATGTTTTCGCGACCAACTACAAGGTACCTTGGGTACCACTTCCAGTTCTTGATCCGATGGGCTCGGTGAACAGCGGTTTATTAACTTTATCCCGTTTTAACAGCACAAGTAATATTAGATATGATCTCCCGGGCAAAGAAACCTGGCCTCGCCAACAGTTTGATCTCGATCGTGCTTTTGTGGAGAGCAGATTGCCCGTTGATAACGGAAAAGAACTGATTCTGATCAATCTTCATTTATCAGCTTTTGACCAAGGCGGAACGATTCGTAAACAGCAGTTGGAGTATTTATCGGCTTATATCAAGAAGGAGAATGACAAAGGGAATTACCTCATCTTAGGGGGAGATTGGAACCATTCCCTTCCGGGTACAGCTCCTGATGCTTTCGAGACAACGCAGGATTGGCCGCAATGGCTGCAAGAATTCCCAGAACATTTTCAACAGGGCTTTCAGTGGGCCGTAGATGCCAAGGTACCCTCCGTCCGGACGCTCGATGTTGCCTATTCAGAAGGTGTGAATTTCCGCGCAGTGATTGATGGCTTTCTAGTCTCACCAAACGTCAGCATAAGCGGCGTACAGGGTCATGAGTTATCCTTCGAACACAGTGATCACAACCCTGTAACAGCCACTTTTATTCTGCAATAACATGGATTCTCTGATTCTATTTAAACACAACAAATTTCAGGTTTTTCTCTTGAAAATACTTAATGATAGCAGGCAAAGCTTCTACAGTAATCTTCTTTTCGTGAAATAGATAGACTCCGCCGGACGGATCGGCATGATGAACATATTGAAGAATATCCTCTGGGTTCTTGACGTTCCAATCCTCGGGATCACGATTCCACAATAATACCTTCATCTGCTGTTCCGTCACCTTGGCGGTTAACTTGTCATTGATCGCCCCATATGGCGGCCGAAAAATAGTAATCGGTGATTGTGTAATTTCCTCCAGCGCCTGATTAGTCTTCGCCAAGTTAATCCGGTTCTCCTCAACGCCATTAGCAGTCATTTTGCTATGATCCCACGAATGACTCCCAACCGACATCTTATGCTCATTAGCATACCTAACGGCTTCCGCATTATGAGCTACCTTATTCCCAATGAATAAAAAGGTGGCAGCCACCTTATGTTCTACTAGAATATCTACAATCTCTTTCGTATACTTTGACGGTCCATCATCAAATGACAAGGCAACATAACCCTTTGGCAAGCTATACAAAAATTCATTCTCAGGTAATTCATACTTTTCGTACGGTAATGTCTGTTCTTGAGGAGGGACTGAAGGTTCTGGTGTAGGCTCGGCTTGCTGGTTATGAACCGATATCGTCTGCGCAAGGGTAACGAACGGTACCGAAAGTAATGGCTCAGAGTCGGCCCCTAATACGGGTTCCTCCAGCGCTTCAGCACTATCTACGAGTTGTCCATCCATTCGCAGAGGTAACACAAATATCAAACAAGCGAACATGAGACACAGCAGTGCAACCAGTCCAATTCGTTTGGTCTTCTTTCTGCTTATCCTATGCCCTGGTTCTGTAGAGGGAAGCATGGTCTGAACTACCCTCTCCTCTTCTACTTGAGGATAGTCCTGCTGCTTTAATTGAAGAAGTTGGTTTACATAATTTTCAGAACAGGCAAAATACAATGTTTCGCTGTAAGCTCTGTTCATTATAATCAGCGTGCTGTAGTAACTATTCCGAAACGGATCCCACTTCGGATACAGCGACAATCTCATTCTCCCTCCGGAAAAGGGACCTAGCGCCTTCAATTGTTCGTATGTAAATTCATCTATGGTGAGCTTGCTTCTTGCGTACCCAACATTACGGGTTAGACCTACCTCAATCTGATAACCGGCCTGTTCATGCTCAAGCGACAGTAACTCAATCATTAGAATGGTGTCCGGTTCCTTAGGTGCCATGAATCCTATGTATCTCCGTTTCCATCGTTTCGATCCGTCAGACTACTGCCACTCCCAAAAGGAACCGTCATCCGATTGGTAAAATCGCTGATCATACCCGAGAGATACGCCTTTTCTTGGCGAATCGTATCGTACTTCTGTTTTAAATGTGCATTCTCAATCTCAACCCGTCCGATTTTCTCTTCCAGATCATTCATCTTTTTAAGTTTCTCTGCATGGGCTTCGTTATGTTTTTGAATCAGATTTACATATTTTTGCTGCTCCAGCTCAATGGTACTCTTTAATTCCTCGATCTCAGCTGTGAGCGCAGTTTGAAGCTCGCGGTAATCCTCCAGCACTTGATCGACCTTCAAATTTCTCTCAATCAACTTATGCTCAAGCTCGCGGACATTCTTTTCTCTTTCCTCAATGACCTTATTAAGGTTTTTCATATCCCGGTTTAATCGCTCCACATGACTGCTGGAATGGGTCAACCGATCCTGAAGCTCATTAATATTGGTCTCCGCATGTTGTCTGGCCTGAATAATCTGCTCCACGGAGAAGATCAAATCGAGTGATTTTTTATCAAGCTGAGCTTTGCCTGTCGTAACCAATCCAGCTAAAGTCTCGTCCGAGGTCTTTTCTTCTATTTCTTCGACCTGATCATCTAATAACTGTACCTTTTGAACCATATCCGACTTGGATTGCTTATCCACTGAATCTTTCTTTTTAAAAAAGGGGGAAATCATCGATTTTATCACCTCAATTATAAAAAAATGTCAAAAAATGTCGAGTGCCCACGAGTCTATTATAGTTTACTTATCTTGTATGTAAGTGAGCCTTTATATCTAACTTTCTGAAATGCACCTAAAGACCTATTTTCTTCTGCAAAATAAAAAAAGCACCCCTTCGGGTGCTTTGATTTCAATTGAATTTATCGGGAAATTGTTTGATCAATCCCTCGGTTAAGATATCTGCGAACATGATCATATGCTCCAGCCCTTTATCAAATGCGACAATTTCGGCATCCCAATCCTTTTTAACTCTAGCCGTCACGTCATCAGTAATCAATTCCAGATGTTCATGAAGCATTTCCTTTAATTGTTCATAAGAATATTTGGGATTCTGACTACTAAGGAACTTGGCAATGTCATCGGCGTTGGTATACCACTCTTTATTGTATTTTTCCACATCGGCCTGATTTCCAGCCTTCGCAGCATCTAGGACTTTTCCGGCAATAAGAATATGCTCCCGCAATAATTGAGCTACCTTATCTCCAACTGCCTCACCGTAATACGGTTTAAAGGCATCCCCTATGTCCTGCTGATTCTGTAACAGCCTTGCCAGTACCTTCTCCTTATCCTCGGAATCTGCAAAGGCGCTAACAATGTAGTTTTTTGTCCATACCACATGATCGATCCATAACTTCCTAAGATTATCCTTAAGCTCAATTACGGAAGGGGTTAAGCATTGCTTGTGGGAGCTCTTTTTCTCTTTAGCTGCTGCAGCATCAGCAATTGTAGGTGTAACACTTACAACCAGAAACATACACAATAAGGTTAGCTTCAACATCAAATTCTTATTTTTCAATATGACCTATCTCCTTGTGAACAGTAATGGATTTGAATATCTTGTATATTGTGCACCTTTACTTCCATTTCATTCACAGCTGATCTCAGAACACAAAAAAAGCACCATCACGTGGACGGCGCCTGAGTCTAACTATTATCTAAACATCACTTTGTCTACATTGTATTTAGATTTCAGTTCATTAATGATATAGGTTTCGTAGATCTCTCTATGAACTGGACTTTCGATTAAACATACATCAATTCTGGTGACCTCGTCCCGATGTTGCTTGATGTCAGATACGGTGTCTTCAAAATGTTTTTTAATTCTTGGTCTTAACTTTCTCGCTTTACCTACAAACAACAACTCATCTTGATCATTGTAGAACATAAAGATACCGCCGTAATCTCTCGGAATCAGGTGAAAATCAGTAAATCCGTAAATATTGCTTAACTGCGGGTTAATTTGTTTAGTAATACTAACATCCGCTTTGGGAATCGTTATGTTGATCATTAGCTCACGTCCTCTTTCTATATAGGAGTAAATAGTATCATAAATCGCTAAGTAAGACCATTCAATCTGGCGCAGTCAAATAAATACAATAAAAGCAAGTTCGATTGATCTAATGGAAATATTACTAAAAATATGGCATTATTCAAAGCCTTCCTGCCCAAGGGTTGCGGTCTTAGACAGGAGAGGATTATAAATAAAATAGAGGCGTTTGCATCATGATATATAGATATTTGTCATCTAGGAGGATTTGATTCATGGCAGTAACAGACCGGCAAAAAATAGTAGATAGCGTCCCGCAAAAGGGTTTCTTCGGACATCCTAAGGGACTTTTCACCCTTTTCTTCACAGAATTTTGGGAGCGTTTCTCTTATTATGGCATGCGAGCTATCCTTGTCTACTACATGTATTATGAAGTAAGCCAAGGCGGCCTCGGATTACCTGAAGATATGGCACTTTCTATTATGTCTATCTATGGATCGCTTGTATATATGTCAGGGATCATCGGAGGCTGGCTTGCAGATCGGCTTCTCGGAACTTCGAGGGCTGTTTTCTACGGCGGCGTTTTAATCATGTTCGGGCATATACTACTGGCTATTCCAGGCAATACCACATTATTTTTTGCTTCGATGGTTTTAATCGTACTCGGAACGGGTCTACTGAAACCCAATGTTTCAAGTATTGTCGGCGAAATTTATAGCGAGCAGGATAACCGCCGTGACGCTGCCTTCAGCATTTTTTATATGGGCATCAACTTGGGAGGATTTCTCTCCCCACTAATTGTTGGCGCAGTAGGCATGAATAATTTCCATCTAGGTTTCTCGATTGCCGCAGTCGGAATGTTTATTGGACTAGTCGTTTATATTATGACTCGCACAAAAAATCTGGGTCTGGCCGGTACGATTGTACACAACCCTATTCCTGCAGATCAGAAGAAAAAAATCTTTACTTGGATTGGTGTAGGATTAGTTGTACTTGCGATTTTGATTACGATCGGCATTCTTACCGGAGTGCTTACCTTTGAAACATTAATAAAAATAGTAGGGGTATTAGGCTTACTTATTCCTACGATGTATTTCATTATGATGTACCGCAGTCCCAAAACAACAGCCGTTGAACGGTCAAGAATTCTCGCATACATTCCTTTATTTATCGCATCGATTATGTTCTGGGCGATTCAAGAGCAGACTTCCACAGTTCTAGCTAGTTTCGCTGATAAACGGACCCAATTGGATTTTGTAGGCTTACACATTTCTCCTGCTTGGTTCCAATCGCTTAACCCGCTGTTTATTATCACTCTTGCACCTATATTTGCCTGGTTGTGGTTAAAGCTCGGTAACCGTCAACCCTCGATTCCGCAAAAGTTCTCGCTTGGTTTATTGTTTGCCGGTTTATCCTTCCTGGTGATTCTAGTACCTGCTTATTTCGGTGGAGCTAATTCACTTGTGAATCCATTATGGCTGGTACTCAGCTATTTTATCATCGTAATCGGGGAGTTATGCTTGTCCCCTGTGGGCTTATCAGCAACGACCAAACTGGCACCAGCGGCTTTTACCGCTCAAATGATGAGTATGTGGTTCTTATCGAATGCCGCTGCCCAAGCAATTAATGCTCAGATTGTGAAGTTCTATACCCCGGATACCGAAATGATGTATTTTGGAGTAATTGGCGGAGTGGCCCTTATCCTTGCGCTTATCCTCTTCCTATTCGCTTCCAAAATTCAGAATTTCATGAAAGGGATACATTAAACACACCCAAAGGCTGCCCGAGATTCTCTCGGCAGCCTTTTTTTGGTTTCCTATAGTTATCCAACCTCTACACCAGAAACATGGCGACAATCGTCGTGACTACCAGCCCAATCAATACAGGCTTAACATTCCGTCTCACCAGCTCAAAGGGGCTTACTCCGCAAATAGCGGCGGCCGGAATCAATGCCCACGGAATCAGCGTGCCTCCACCCACCCAAATGGCAGCTACCTGACCCAGCGCAGTTAAAGTCGCCGCATCGGAATGTGTGGCCACCGCAAACAATTTCCCAATGGACCCGGCAAGTGAAATGCCCGAGAACCCTGAACCATCTAGGCCTGTAATGGCTCCGGTTATAGTTGCGGTCACAGCACCCACTGCGCCGTTCAGAGGAACGTTATGAGCTAGAGCGACCCCTAGATCATTTACAATCCCCTGAGATGCGGCGGGCAGCACTTTGCCGAATAATTCAGCAAACGCCGAATCCCCCAGATAGAAAAAAGCGGCAATCGGTATCACAGGACCAAATACTTTGAAGCCAAACGTAAGTCCATCAATCAGATAAGAAGTTACTTGCTCCAATCCTTTATTACGATGTGCCAACAAGGTGACTACAACCAAAATGAATACCGCAGTTCCACCAACTAAGGCAGTTGCATCTCCACCCTGCAAATCGAGCAGGAACATGCCTGCTACATCGGCTAAAAACAGGATGGGAATGGCGATGGCCAGCCATTTTTTCAATGCTGGATGAATCACCGCTGGATCCTCTGCCGTATCATTCTCTGCAGATAACGCACTCCCGGCACTTTTCCCGGCAATAAGCCCGTCTCGCCAAGTTCCCTTCTTCTGATCTCTGCGCATCATCCAATACGCCGTTATCGTAGTCACCACGCCCATAACAATTACAAGCGGAACACTCGCCTCCATGACACTGGTCACTGGAAGTCCTGCCGCATCTGCTGTTAATTTAGGCGCACCTTGAATAATATAATCACCTGAGAGTGCAATCCCGTGGCCAAATAAATTCATTGCCATCGCCGCTCCAAGAGCAGGCAGTCCCACTCGAATGGCAACCGGCAGCAGCACAACCCCGATCAAGGCCACTGCGGGTGAAGGCCAGAAGAACCATGAGGTGACCATCATAATCAGACCGATCCCCCAAAAGGCTATGAACGGTGTGCGCAAAAAGCGGGTAAGTGGAGCAACCATGATCTCGTTAATCCCCGTGCGTGTTAATACCCGGCTCATGGCTACTATGATCGAAATAATCATGATCGTACCCATTAGCTCCTTGGTTGCATATACAAAAGAGTTGAATACACCCGTGACTGAACCACTGACGGTTTCCGTGGCTAACCACCCAAGTACAAAGATGCCCGCAATACAGATCATCGTTGTGTCCCGTCTCTTGATCAGAAGTGCCATTATAAATATGATAAATGCCAGATATACATAATGGAGCGCTGTTAACTGGATGCCCATCTCTGCACCACACCCTTCTCCTACTATCCGAGTGCTATATGGTATGCAGGGGTGTAGGCTAATGTTCGGTAGAAATAGACCTAAAACAGCAAAAGAAGCCGTCCCGCGCGTAGAGAAAATCTACGTATGGGACGGCTTCTTAGTGTTTCTTAATTAAAGATTATTATTTAGCTACGACTCCGCCATCAACCGGCAGCTCAACACCTGTAATGTAAGAAGCTTCATCAGAAGCCAAGAACAATACAGCTTCAGCTACTTCAGAAGCACGACCAACACGTGGCAGCGCAGTCTGAGACATAAAGAAGCTATGCATTTTTTCGTTATTTACAAATTCAGCACTCATTGGGGTTTCGATAAATCCTGGGTGAACAGAGTTCACACGAATGTTATCTTTACCAAAGTCTACAGCTGCTGCTTTACTTAGCATACGAACTGCACCTTTAGAAGCTGTATAAGCACCAGCACCGCTGCTGCCAGTCAAACCTGCGATGGATGAAATATTAACGATAGAACCACCTTTATTATTCTTCATTTGAGGAACAACATGCTTCATGCCAAGGAATACGCTGCTCACGTTGATGTTCATTACTTTGTTCCATTGATCAACAGTGGATTCGAGCAATTGAACCGGGAATGAGATCCCTGCATTGTTTACCAAAATGTCGATTTTCCCGAACTTGCTAATCACATCTTCTACAACCTTGATCCAGTCTTCTTCGGAAGCCACATTATGTGCATAAGCTGCTGCTTGTCCACCATTTGCTTCAATTTCCTTCACAACTGCTTGTACGGCAGCCTCGTTAATATCAGTTGCCACAACTGTAGCGCCCTCTTTGGACAATAAAAGGGCTTCTTCACGGCCCATGCCACTGCCTGCACCTGTAATAATTGCTACTTTATTAGTTAGACGATTCATAATTAGGTCTCCTCTATAATCGTATTGTGATATAATATTTGAGTGATGATAGTCACACTATCACTGTGATATACATCATATCATTTTTGTAAAAGAACTACAACCACTCCTTGCTTAATCCAATAAACGGTGGATATAATACTAATAATTGAAAATCCCAATCAAAAAATGGAAGGGTCTAGCCCTCATGAATCCTAAAACACGATACGAAAAAGAAAGATCCGATGGTAAGCAGCAACGATTAATTACGATCCTCGAATCCGCAGAACGAGTATTATCACAAAAAGGAATCGAAAAGTCGACGATGCAAGATGTCGCAAGCGAAGCCAATATCGGGATTGCGACGTTATTTCGCTATTTTCCCAGAAAAGAAAAACTCGTAGTGGCTGTAGCCACCCGAATGCTGGAGCCTATGCTCGATCATTTTAAATACGTAGCGGACTTGCCCCTTACTTGTCTTGAACAAATCGAGAAATTATTTGATTTCTTTATTCAGGATCAGAATCATCTAAGTATTATTTTTATGGTCAATTTCGAAAGCTACGCCTCACACTCAAGTGAGCCTGTTGAGGATGTTCTAAGTTTCAATGCACTCAACCGCAAAATTTGGCATGAATACTCCAGGATCATTCAAAATGGGGTAGAAGACGGTTCTATTCGTGCGGGTCTCCCCGTAAAAGAGACCTTAATTACGCTCATGAATAGCTTTGCCCTCTTTTCCAGAAAACTAACGATGAAAAAAAACATTCTCCTGCTGGAATCGGATCTAGACTCCGACGATCAGCTTGAGCTGCTTAAACAAATTTTTCTGGATCATTTAAAAGCCTAAAAAGCGCCAGTTTCCTTAGGAGGGGAACTTGGCGCTTTTTCTATAGTCAAACAAAAAGAGACATTTCCGAGGAAAATGCCTCTATCCAGACTCAAGTTGCGACCTGTATACTGCCTTCGTCAGCTAGTGAAATGGGCAGGTTGCGACGGGTGATTGTTGATAAAGAAAACGAGGGCTGAAATCATATTCTTTTAACGTACGATCATGCCAAATCGGTGTAGACGAAGGTGACATAGGCGGAATCAGCCAGGACCAGCGTCCTGAGACTTTACGCCCCTGCTCGTTCTCCTGTTGCTGGAATCGAACAAATTGATCTGCTGCTGTATGGTGATCCACGATGCTGACACCTGCTTGCTTGAAGGAATGCAGCACTGCGCGATTCAGCTCAAGAAGCGCCCGATCCTTCCAAAGCGTTGTATTGCTGGAGCGATCCAGTCCCATCACATCAGCTATAGCTGGCAAAGTGTTGTATCGTCCGGTATCCCCCAAGTTACGCGAGCCGATTTCAGTCTCCATGTACCAACCGTTAAAAGGAGCAGCCGTGTACAGAATACCGCCAATTTCCAACTGCATGTCCGTGATAATGGGTACAGAATACCAACGGAGCTGAAGCTCAGCAAAACGTTCAATTTCAGGATGTGTTAACGGTACCTCCTGAATGAGGTGATCAGGAATAGGGAAAACGTAAGGATGCCCGTTGCCAATACTGATCACTAACGGCAACACATCATAATCGCCACCTGTTCCTTGCCAACCTAGTTGCTGGCATATTTTTGTGAATTCATCCGATGCCGGATCGCCAGCGCGTCCGTGTTCTTCATCGCCAGGATACCCGGCATAACGAATCAATTGGTGGTTCCAGATCCGAATCCGCTGATTCGGATCTTCTCCGCTGCGGAAGACCGTGATGAGTGAACGAATACGTCCTCCGTTGTTCGCCTTTTCCAGATGTCGCAGCAACGCTTCAGCAACTTGTTCCTCAGTCTCTGCTTGGCGTTCATCGACCAGCTCAATGGATTGCCAAAAAAGACGCCCAATGCAGCGGCTATTGTGGCGCCAGGCCATTCTTGCACCATGCGCTAATTCTTCCGTTGTATGTGTGTAACTGCCTGATTGGTTAATTTCCTCATGTACGGCTAGGATGCGATGATCCGTCTCGGCTTCAGACTTGTCTAGTTCAGCGTAACATTGTCGAATGAAAGCTTCCGCCTGCCGGGTTAATTCTTCGATGTGCTTGCCATTCATATCCCTAATCCCCCATCTACACCCTTGCTTAAACTCTCAATCCAGTATAACATCCCTCTTCCTATGCCACATCTTTCAGGGAACAGCGCATAAGAACAACCCGTGAAGCTTGGAGCTTCACAGGTTGCGGCAGGAACATTTAGCGCTCTGAACGTTTCCCTTGCTTATTCAATGAGGCAAGTCTGCTCTTATCCTCGGTCAACAGTTCTTCAGCCAACTCCACACCTTGAGGACCTAGCCAGTCCTGAGCTTGCTGAATCGCCTGCTCAGTATGTGCCAGGCGGTTCTCAGCCTGTGCCAAAGTCTGTTCTGTTGGATGACTAAGTGCCTGAGAGACAGAGAAATGAAGCTTGCCCAAAGAATTTTTGGCTTGAGTTACATTGTCATTCGCTTGCAGACTGGAATCGGGTTGTTTCATAAATGAAATACGCTCCCTTCTGAAATGCGCCTGTTCTCTTCTAGCATGGTTTGGGTGAAGTAATCTTATGCATTCACTATCTACTGGATAATGGATTGCATAAAGGACGTCATTTCATTACTCGCTTTATTCAGGCGCTCAATGACACCGCTGAATTCAGTGACCAATTCTGCTTGTGAGTGTGAAGAAGCAGAGATCGCTTCAATTTCTTGCTCCATTTGCTTAATGGACTTTTGAACATCACTCAGTGATTTTTCAATATTATGGGTTGCTTCTTTAGTGTTAACGGACAGTTTGCGTACTTCCGTAGCAACCACCCCAAAACCAGCCCCTTGCTCTCCTACACGAGCGGCTTCAATTGCCGCATTCAGCCCAAGCAGGTTCGTCTGCTCAGAAATCTCACGAATGAAGCCGGCAACCTTATTCACTTCTTGTGATTCCGTTACGGCTCTACGCGTATTATCTAATATTTGCTGCGAAGTAGCTGATAATTCCTGAGATTGGGCAGCTACGCTCTGCACCATCTCCATTAGATGACTGCTTATCTCATTAATCTCATCTGTGAATCCTTCAAGCTTATTCTCGTTCTCTAGTGTATAGGCAATGGCAAAAACCCCGATTACATCATCATCCGTTCCGTAGATAGGTACACATGTTGAGATTACAGGAGCTCCATAAATTTCTGCTGGGATTCGGTTAGAGCTTGCTATACCTTTCAGTCCATTTGAAAGCGACAGATCTTCAGGCGGGATAGGGTTACCCTTAACCAATCCGAGATCAATAACTTTACTTGGTGCGTAATAATGGAAGATCTCCCTGTCCGTGATTCCAATCATAATATCCTGCGAGTGAATCTTTTTGAAATAAGGTGCTGCGAGGACTAAGGCATCGATAATACTCATCTCTTCATCTCCCATATAAAAAAAATGTATATGTAGTTTTATCGTCACAATGGGTTATTAAATGAATATTGTCATAGTAGAGTAACAATCCCCACGTATGATTTGTTTATGAATACTATTAGCAGACGACAATTTCTAAAGAAAAGCGCTCAATTGACTCTAGGGCTTCTTGGGACAGCTGGTGCATCCGGCATCTATTCACATTGGATCGAACCCTACTGGCTGGAAATCAAATATGTAGATATTACACTTCCTAGACTTCCTCCAGCCTTCGATAGATTTCGTATCGTTCATTTTAGTGATTTACATCAGGGGGTATATTCCAAGCCGCAAGCTTTAACGGAGTTAGCGCAGCAAATTCAACAGGTAAATCCAGATCTGATCTGTTTCACCGGCGATTTATTAGATCATTCAGCCGATTATATTTCAGAAGCCGTAGCCTTGTGCTCTCAATTGCGGGCCCCCTTTGGACAATATGCAGTATTAGGAAATCATGATGCTTTTGGGACCAGAAAGGTAGTAACGAAAGGGCTAACACAATCAGGCTTCCATGTGCTCCATAATGAACATATCGTCTTAACCCAAGGTACGAACAAGCTTTATATAGCCGGAATAGATGATCCTTGGGTTGGAAAAGCAGACATCGCCCAAGCACTGCTTCATATCCCGGAAGAGGCTTGCACAATTCTCCTTGCCCATGAACCTGATTTCGCCGATGACTTTTGTAAGCTGCCTATAGATCTGCAATTGTCTGGCCATAGCCACGGAGGACAAGTGCGACTCCCATTTGTAGGAGCTTTATATACCCCGCCTCACGGAAGTAAATATTCAAGCGGATTATATCAACTGCCCAACAGCCAACTTCAGGTCTATACCACTCGCGGGATAGGAGTAACTCGTATGCCTGTTCGTTTTAATTGTCGCCCCGAGCTCACCGTAATTACTTTACATTCTTAATGCTAGTGTCTTAATCGTACAAAATGGTTAAAAAGTATATACCTTTTGCATATCTATGCAACAACACTGTAACCGCCTTTGTAATCAAATCTATTTAGGACCTAGGTATAATTGTAGGAGTGATAGAGGAAAAAATATCATATTGCAACTACATAAGCCCATCCTTGGGAAGGAGAGATTAAGTTATGAATAAAAGTATGAAATGGACCTCAGCCATCTTGGCTGCTGGAGTATTGCTTGGAGGGTCGGGACTAGTAGGAGGAACTTCAGTTCAAGCCGCAACTACCGGAGGAAATACGGTAAAACAAGCCGCACAGCAACCCTCTGTAGTGCTTAAATATAAAGGCCAGACCTTATCGCAGCAAGCGAAAATAGTAAACGGCAATACCATGATCCCTTTAACTGTACTACGGGATGCTTTTGGCCTTTCCATTAACTATAATGCAAGCACTAAAACTTATAGTGTGGGCAGCGATTCCATGAAGCTGGACATGGAGGTCTCGGATTACGGTGTTAGTACAACCCTGAATGGCTATTACATTTATAGCATGACCGGCAGTCATGATGTGAAGGTCATCAACGACCGGATTTATGTTCCATTCAAACTCTTGTCTGACTATTTAGGAGTGCAAGGCGTTTATAATCCTTCATTGAAATCACTTGATCTAAGTAAAAAAGTAATGAATGACATCAAAATTACCTCTGAAACCTTAGATAAGAGTAATAAAAATGCTAGTATCAAAGTGCAATATCCAAAAATCAGCGGCTTAACAGATGAAGTACAAACTAAGATTAATGCAATCTTCAAAAAGCAAGCTGAACAATTCGTCGCAGAGAGCGAAGAACAGGCTAGTCATAGAGATGGCACTATAGAGAATAAATATGATTTCTCTCAAACTTTTGTTGTCTCCTTTAACCGCGAAGGGGTTCTGAGCATCGTGACTGACCAATACGGCTATACTGGTGGAGCTCATGGTGGAGCCCTCCGCACAGGATTTACCTTCTCGTTGAAGGACGGCAAGCAAATAGAACTGAAGGATCTGCTGAAGGCAGAGCCAAACTACAAACAAAAGCTAGATAAAATGTTGAAGGAAAGCACCAAGGAGCTAGCTTTTCCAGATACACCTGGCGGACTAACAGAAAAACCAAACTTCTACGTTTCCGAGAGTGGCCTTGCAATCTTCTACCAACAGTATGAAATTGCCCCTTATGCGGCTGGAATTCCTACGTACACCTTTAATTTCAGTTCAATATTACCAAAGGGAACTAACCCATTCGGTGCCTTCAAATAAACTTCTTTTGTAAAAAAAGAGCGTCACAGTCATTAGGACTGTGACGCTCTTTTGGTTTTACAGCTTATGCTTCCAAACTTCCCGCCGGGCCGAAGAATTCATAATGAATTCTGTCTTCAGCCACCTTCCATTCCTTAAGAGCCTTATATATTGCCTTCATAAAAGGAGTCGGTCCGCAGAAATAGAATTCAGAGTTTACGTCTGTTACTTCTTGCAGCCAAGCTAGATCAATATAACCTGTTTTATGGAACGTATCTCCTTCACCTGGAGTTTCATAACATACATAGGATCGTAGGGTAGGATGGGACTGCTCCAAATCCGCCACCATTTCTTTCATAGCATGCAAGCTTCCATTGATGGCTGCATGAATGTACGTTACCTCTCGTTCTGGCTGCGTAGCAATTAACGTCTCCAGCATACTTACCATAGGGGTTAGTCCAACCCCACCGCTAATAAGAACCACTGGACGATCACTATCTTTATTTAGTACGAAATCACCCGCTGGCGAGCTCACTTCCAATATAGCCCCCACTTGAACAACATCATGAAGGAAAGTAGATACGACACCAGCCGGTTTATCGGGCCCCTCACCTTCCCGTTTAACTGTGATGCGGTAATACGACTGTCCCGGCGCACTGGACAAACTATAGTGGCGAACATGGGTGTATTCCTCGTCCTCAGGCTGAACACGAACCGTGATGTATTGACCCGGCAAGTAAGAAGCTATAGCCCCTCCGTCCTCAGGAGAAAGGTAGAAGGAAGTAATAAGTTCACTTTCTTTAACCTTCTTAGTAACCACAAAGTTTCTAAATCCACTCCAACCCCCGGGAATTTCGGCAGCCTCACGATACTTCTCTGCTTCGACACCAATAAAGGCATCTGCGATCACGCCATACGCCTTTGCCCAAGCATCAATAATTTCTGGCGTCGCCGCATCGCCAAGTACTTGCCCAATGGCAGCTAACAAAGTCTCACCTACGATGGGATAATGTTCAGGTAATACTCCCAATGCCCGATGTTTCTCCGCAATCTGTTTTACCACAGGCAAGATATTTCCTAGCTGATCAATATTCATTGCCGCCGCGAGTACGGCGTTAGCAAGTGCAGTCTGCTGTTTACCTTCCCGTTGGTTGGCGTGATTAAATATATTTAGTAACTCCGGATGATTTTCAAATAACATGCGATAGAAAGTAGTTGTGATGGTCTTCCCATGAACCTGCAAGACAGGCACCGTTGATTTTATGATTTCAATTGTTTGTTGATCTAACATCTAAATACCCTCTTTCCTGCAATAAATTAATTCCTCTATAAAAAGCATATAGAAGCTTCGCATGCCATAGTGTGCGTTCAATCACACGGGAAATTGAAAAAATGTGAACGAACCAATAATTGCAATGATATCCATCACAATAACGTACCCAAAATCAAAAAAACTATCCAAGCAGCCATTATAGCTTCCGGGATAGCTTTTTATCTTATTATTTTGACAGCTCCACAAACCCTTCTCCGAATACATCTCTTACATCGTGGATGGTAATAAACGCCTCTTTATCAATGGATTTGACGATTTTCTTAAGCATAGTCACTTCCTGCTTGCTAATCACAATATACAGCAGCTCTTTAGGTGTCTTGGTATAATACCCACGGCCATATATTACTGTGACGCCTCTATCCATAATTCCATTAACCTGTTCAGCAATTTTGTCCTGCTCTTGGGATACAATCGTAACAGCCTTCTTAGGGTTCACTCCCTCAATAATGAAGTCCATTATCTTAGTGGCTACATAGAGCATCACGATCGTAAACATCAGACTTTGTACTCCAATGATGAAATACGAAGCGAACACCACAATTAAATCGACGAGCAGCAGTGCGTAACTAACGTTCCAGTCCAAATATTTATGTAGGATTCTGGCGATGATGGTTGACCCTGCAGTCGTTCCACCCACTCGTATAATCAGCCCGATCCCCACACCTGAGAAGATACCCCCGAATATTGCATTAATTATCAACTCATCACTGCCAATATTCCAATTTTTCGTAAGAATCAGGAATAATGAATTGAAAAACACCGCAATAATCGTGTATACCGTCGTAGTTTTGTCTAGAAATTTGTACCCCACAATTAATAATAAAGCGTTAAGAATCAAACTAACAATACCGGGTGACCACTGATACAAATAGTAAGTAATCATAGTCAGTCCCGTGACCCCGCCTTCACCGAACTCGTTCGGAATCACAAACAAGTTAACAGCCAAGGAGAATAACAAAGCTCCTACAATGATGGAAACAATATCCGAAATACGCTTTTTCATACGATGCCCCTTCTACCCTAGATCTATATCCACAAATACTAACACCGCTTTGATATAGATGCAATCCATCCGAAAGAAGTCAACAGTCTATAGATAAAGTAACCAACCACCCCACCGCTAGTGTTCAAAATAAGATCATCCACATCAAAGGTACCGATATACAATACTAATTGCGTGAATTCAAAACAGAAGCTCAGCGCCAGTGAGAGAAAGAAGACTCTTTGAAACAGCCTTACTTTTTGCGATAACAGCATAGGCACCAAGATCCCAAATGGAATAAAAGCCAACAGATTCCCTACTAAATTAATAGATGAAAAAGGATCTGAAAGTGACAGATTGTCCATCCCCCGTGAGATCTCCTTAAAAGGGATATAGTTGCCACGCCGATTAAAAATCCTGTCTGGATGTTCAAACATACGTCCCGCTTGATCCAAAAGCGATAATAAGTTAACCGGTGCACCTTTAAATAAAATAATTCGGATTAAAAAATACATATAGACGATAAATATCGCTGCCAGCAAAAGGTTTATAGCAGACTTTTTTTTCGGCTCTTTAGTCATTAATATGTAGTAACAATTATGCCATCCATGTTATCGCCTGAAGTCATATATTGCCCTTCCTGTGGAATTTTGATCGTAGTGTATTTGGATACCGGAAAATAACTTACTGTATAAGCTTTACCGTCTACTGTTGTCGAAATCTCTTTGTTCTCCTTCAAGAAATCCAAATATTGCTCTAACACAAGCCCTTTCTCATGAATAATGGCGCTGTGCGGCAACCCTACATAACGGAAATGCCAGGGTTCATATTTTATCCCCGTAATCTCGGTTTTGTCTTTCGGATAGCGGAGAATAAAGCCGTATTTCCAAGCATTTTTTTGCAGCCATTTTCCTTCAGGCGCTTTACTCATTTCTGCTTGGGACGACCCGATATCCAGAGATAATCCTAAATTATGTTCACTATATTGCGCCGGTAAAGCATAGTCCGAGCCTTTTTCCTGATATAATTTCTCTTGCTCTTCAAAGTCCCTGTACCCGCTGCTAATTAAAAAATGATTCACACCCTCTTTTTCGGCAGCTTTGACCATCTTATTGAATTTATGCGCTACACTTTCAGACAAACGAATCGAGGTATCCAGCAGTCCATAACCCTGCACCAGATCCGCCTGCTCATATAAGGTCACGATATCAGGCTTCACACTATCCTCATGTACCGGGTATTGTCTATTCACCAACAACAAATCCCCTTGATACACCTGATCTTGTGTTACCACCTCTAAACTATTGTTATTTGTAATAGATTCTTTGCGAATCTTATCATCGTATCCTAAATTACCCGTATTCGGTAAATAACGAGCCGCTGCATACCCAAGCAACAACACAACCAACGCCAAAAAGCCCCACTTCTTCATCAGCAATGTCCTCCCATTTCCTTGATAGGAATAGAATAACGAAGACACTTTAAAGAAAAGGCGGGACAAATATAAAGTTTTTCTTAAAATATATAAACTTCACTGGCTTTACCCATTAAAAGTATATCCAACGCCCCAGATCGTCTTAATGAATTTATTCTTATTGATGTCTTCGCCCAGCTTTTTGCGCAAGGTACGGATATGCACCATGACCGTGTTCCCACTCTCATAATAAGCATCGCCCCACACCTGTTGAAAAATGCTCTCCGCACTAAACACCTGCTTGGGATGGCTAACCAATAAATGCAAAATATCAAACTCTTTTGGAGTTAACTCTATGACCTCACCATAAAGAGTAACCGTATGCTCATCCGGTGAAATCATCAATCCCCGAACCTCTAGCACCGATTTAGTTATGGCTGCGGGCTGACTGAATTGTATGGAACGCCGCAACTGGGAATTAACCCGGGCGACCAGCTCCATTGGATTAAACGGTTTGGTCATATAATCATCTGCGCCCATAACCAGTCCGGTGATTTTATCAAGATCGGAAGTTTTAGCACTCAGAAAAATAATCGGCAGATGATGATGCTCCCGAATATGGCGGGTTACCTCGTAACCATCCAGCCCCGGCATCATAATATCCAGAATCGCCAAATCTATCGTTTGCGACTCAATGGCTTGTACCGCTGCCCTTCCATCGGACACTTTGAGGATATGATACCCCTCTTTTTGCAAATGCAAGGCCACCAAGTCGGCAATTTCCGCCTCATCATCCGCAATTAAAATGGTGATGCGCTTCATCTATTTTTCACTCCTATAGGTTGTGCTGTACACTCTTCATCCATTATACCCTAAACTCAAAAACCACTCCTAGAAAGAAGTGGTTTCCAATTAAATCTATGATTTATATAGTTTATTTACTTTTATTATAGCTGTCTAACAATAGCTCTAATGAAATACCATTTACTGTGACGCCTGAAAGATTGCAGTCTCTTATATCCACATTCGAAAGATCACAATCTACAAAGGATGTCCCGTTCAGCTGGCATCGCTCAAACTTATTGCCTTTGCCGTACAAATGAATATCGTGGAAATAAGCCTCTCCTAGTTCACTGTTACTAACCTCTATTTCCCACAGCCCCACTTCATTAAACTTAACAGAATGCATATTGATGTCATTAAAGGTGGTACTGCTCATATTAATATTATCGAATCCGGTCCCCTCCATATTTACATTGGAGAAGTTTGTCTTATGCATATCAATATCATCAAATTCACTCTGGCCCATAGCCACACGGCGAAAATTCGTTTCAGTCATTCTTTCATCCTGAAAGACTCTCTTCTTAAATTCGTCCTGTAATTTGTTTTCACTAAGATTATTATTCACTGTACTCAACATCTCCCTTTTTAAGATCGCTCTTGATCTACGGAGTCTACTCTCAACAGCTTCGCTGGATAAATCAAGGAAATCGGCGATTTCCCTAACCTTGTAATTGTCGATATAGTAGAGAATTGTGACTATACGATTAGCTTCTGATAGGGTGTTTAAGGCTTTCCACACATCTTGCTGGAGTTCTTTTCTGAGCAGCTGATCTTCGGTAGATTCTAGCTGCGGAACCTCCATTTTTTGCATGAATTCGTAAGCAGTTTTCTTTTTATTTGACCTAAACCAATCCATGCATTCCCGTGCAGTAACCGCATATAACCAACTGGCGAGTTTCTCAGGCTCCTTCAAGTTGGGTAATTTGCGATAGGTTTTAACAAAAACCTCTTGGGCAATGTCTTGTGCGGTATGAAAATCACCCAATTTACCATAAGCAACCCCGTATACTGCATTGGAATATTTGCCGATAAGTACACTGAATGCATCCATGTCACCTTTACACACCTTATCTACCAGTTCTGCGTCCGTACAAGTCACTATTTTCCTCCTTAACATCAAGCTCATAACATAGACGGAAAAGAGACTCAAAAACCGTCTTTATGCCTGCAAATAAATTTTAATGGAGAGGGGATTTCAACTTTTCTACTATGGTCTTAGCCAATCTGCTTCATCCCCCAAATGTATTCGGATGCTTATTCACCGTGATAATTATATCCTAATTATTACCTAGCTAAAACAATCTGCGAGCCGTCACCAAACGTTTCTTCCACTTGTCACTTAAGGCTTCATAATGAACGCCAAGCTCCTTGGAGTACGTATGTAGGATCTGATTATTTCCCGCGTAAATCGCCACATGTCCAATATCAAGTCCACGTGCACTGAAGAATAACAGATCCCCCTTGCGCAGCTCGTTAATTCCAACCTCTTTGCCCTCTTTGGCCTGATTGTAAGAGACACGTGGCAGGTCAATTGCCAACATATCCTTAAATACATGTCCTACAAAAGAAGAACAGTCAAAGGTTGACGTCTGGTCAGTAGCAGCGCCAAATTCATAAGGCGTTCCCAGATATTTTTCTCCGTAAGCAAGCAGCTCGTTTCCCTGCCGCTCTACAAGAGCAGCACTCGTATAATTGCTATATTTGGGTTTAGCAGAGATATATCCACTCTTGTTATCCTGCGTTCGCACTTCTAACCATAAAGCATCTACTTCTCTAACCACATGTACCTTATCTCCTGCCGACAACATTTGCTGAACCGTTGATTGGGCTGACGAATCTGGCAAACTTCGCAGATTAACTCCATATAGAATTGTCGTATCGTAATCCACTGCCGAGTAGATACGAACAGCACGAGTAGCAGTATCCCACTTCACAGTGCTGCCCAAAGCTTCGCTGACAAAACGCAGTGGCATCATCGTATAACCGCCGGCAATCTGGCCGGGAACGGCTACACTTAAGGAATGGCCATTTTTATTCGCTGCTTGATCGCCAATATGATAGGTCAGCACCAGGTCTCCCTTGGTTGCCTTAACGGTCTTGGTATCATTATTCCAAGTAATCTTTGCCCCTTGAGCTTCAAATAACTTGCGCATAGGGACTAGTACTGTATCGTTTACGAGCAAGGGCTGAGCCTCTAATTGTAGCTGTTGATCATCCAGATAGACGGCTGTAACCGGAGTCTGAGGCGTTGTCCCCGCATAGGCCGGAGCAGTATAGAGCATAGATGTAAGTAGTAAAAGTAACATAGCTTTCTTTTGAAACTTCATGATGTCATCACCTCGTTGATTGATATGTGCACCTATTGTTACTAAAAAAAGGGTAATTAGTTTTGTTACAAATATTGGGGTGAGCATCTAGCTACAGCATAAGCACCTAAAAAAAGAGGACTGCGATCACCTTTCGGTACCACAGTCCTCTTTTTAAGTATGCCCTCATGGAGCCCGCTAGACAGGTTCCTCTACCTCAAAAATGGAATCAATAATGAGCGGAAGATTGTCCCTTACAGAAACAGCACCCAATACAGAACGAGCATGAAGACCCTTGTCTCCGAACACCTCCAGCATTAAATCTGAACAACCGTTAAGCACTTTATGATGTTCTTCAAAGGGGGGATCTGCATTAACGAAGCCTTGAACTTTGACTACTCTTTTCACTTTATCCAAAGAACCTAAAGCTGTCTTAAGGACGGCAAGGATCTCTATACCCGTTAAACGTGCAAAATGGTAGCCTTCTTCGGTAGTGTAGTCTTGTCCCAGCTTTCCTTTGGGATGGCCCGCCGGTCCTTTTCCCGATACAAAACATAAGCCATTAACAATTACGTAGTTAGCGTATTTTGCCGCGGGTTCACTAGCCTCAGGCAGGACAATTCCTAATGCTTCAAGTCTGCTCGCTATAGTGTGCTCTGTCATATCCATCTCCCCCTCCATTATCAACAGCATCAATAATTTAGTAAGATCATAGTTACTACTTAGCTTCAACCTCTGCTTCCCATCTCGATATTTCAGCGCGAACAATTGGTGCTACTTGGGTACCCAATAGCTCAATGGCTCTCATTACATCCTTATGAGGCATCGTGCCAAGCGGCACATGCAGCATAAAACGTGTGATGCCTACTTGCTTGCGCAGGTGAATGATTTTCTCAGCAACGGTCTCCGGGTCACCTACATACAAAGCGCCTTCAAATCTACGTGCCGCATCATAGCTTGCACGAGTGTATTGACCCCATCCGCGTTCCCGGCCAATTACATTCATACTAGCTTGCGTAGAAGGAAAGAACATATCGGCAGCCTGCTGATTGTCCTCTGCAATAAAGCCGTGTGAGTGTGAAGCAACGGGCAGCTTCGACACATCATGTCCCGCTTGTGCTGCAGCCTTCTTATAGAGCTTCACTAGCGGAGCAAACTGTAGCGGACTGCCACCAATGATAGCCAACACAAGCGGTAATCCTAGTAACCCCGCACGAATTACAGATTCTGTATTTCCCCCGCTGCCAATCCATACTGGCAAAGGATTCTGCACGGGACGCGGATAAATCCCCAGATTATTAATGGCAGGACGGTGCGCACCGCTCCATGTTATTTTTTCGGATTCCCGTATTTTGAGCAGCAAGTCCAGCTTCTCATCGAACAGCTCATCATAATGATTCAAATCATACCCAAACAGCGGGAACGACTCGATAAAAGAACCCCGGCCTGCCATGATCTCTGCGCGTCCATTTGAGATTCCATCAAGGGTAGCGAAATCCTGAAACACACGTACGGGGTCATCAGAGGAAAGTACTGTAACCGCACTGGTCAGCCGAATCCGTGTCGTCTGTGAGGCCGCCGCAGCCAGCAAAACTGCTGGAGAAGAAGCCGCATAATCTTTACGATGATGTTCGCCCACGCCAAATATATCTAAACCCACCTGATCTGCAAGCACAATCTCCTCTACGACCTCGCGCAAACGCTGCGCATGACTTATCACTTCACCTGTCTGGACATCCGGTGTTGTTTCTACGAACGTGCTTATTCCTATTTCCACTTACAAATCCCCCTTAACTATAATTTCCTCTTTAAATTGTTTGTTTGATTATAACACAAGTTAAGGTTAAAAAAGCTAATCATTCTGTCCAACCCCAGTTTGTCGAGAAACTCATCCTTAAAATTTGCAAAACCACGCTTACAAATAGAGGATTTTGAAGGAATATGTTGAAACACTCTTAAACAAATAGCCGTTCTCGTAGAACAAATGATCATATGGCAAACCATTAAAATTCAAGGTAACATGAAAGAACTGTTAACCGGGTGGGAGAAGGTGTCACTGAAATGAATATCATGACATGGATTGATTTATTATTATTTTTTGTTTTGTTCGCTTTGTTCATCTACATATTTGCGTCTGTAACCATCACTAACCTACATAAAGCATACTTAGTATTTCATTTTACTATGATGTTATGGCCCTTCTGTCAATTTGCTATCAAAACAACCGACAATCCCAGGTTTCAATTGTTTTATGTGAAGCTCGCATTTATCGACTCGGTTCTGTTAACGATTGGCTGGCTTCTTTTTACGATACTTCTCACTGGAAATTCACATCTCCTTCGAAAAAAGAACACGCTGATCCTATACATTCTCGCAGCATTGATCATAGTAGTAGTGATCGCTAATCCAAACGGAAATTTTGTTCTCCCTATGAACGGCGGATATATCGAAAGATATTATGGTCCGATTTTTTGGCTGCTTATTATCTTCTTAACCACCAGCGTAATGATTTCTCTGTATATCATCTATTCAGCCCTAGTCTCAAACACTACACAGCGGATCAAAAAACAGGTTGCTCATGTGCTCAAAGGGGTGCTGGTGCTAACGGTATTTATATTATTGGATGTTTTTCTTAATGTGGTGTTGCTTAAATCTGATCCAGTTATTCCGGGGCTGACCTCTCTGGGGATCTTAATCTCGGCAATTTTTTTCGTAATTGCTATTCATCGGGATAAAATATTTGATCTCGTAACCATCGCCCATCAGGATATCATTGACACCATTACAGAAGGAATTCTTGTACTGGATGATAGTGAGACTGTAGTAGAAATCAATCGCTCGCTTTTCCCAAGAATCAATCTACAAACCGGTGCTCGCTTTGACGTGTCGACCATCGCACCCATGGAGCAAACTTCCGGAGCTTTCGATTTATTCCTTCATACATACTTGAACCAGCCCATGGAGAGAACCGAGGTTGAACTATTCTACACCTCACTCAATGCATACATTAACATTACTGCCGCGCCGATTGTGGTAGGTGGAATCAGGGTTGGACGCATTCTTACTTTTCAGGACAGAAGCGAGCTGCATCGCCTCATAGCCGAGACCAATCACCAGAACGAGACCCTGCAAGAGCGTAATGCTGCATTAACTGAAATCCAGAATGAACTATCGCAGACCAACCAAAAACTTAAGCAGATGGCCATAACGGACAGCTTAACCGGTTGTTATAATCGTCATTACTTAACGTTACACTTAGAGCATGAAATCATAGAAAATATGAAACTCAAGCAGCCTTTTGCTATCATTCTTCTGGATATCGACTTTTTCAAAACAGTGAATGACAATTACGGCCATTTGATTGGCGATGTAGTTATTTGCAGCACGGTAGAGGTAATTAAAAAAACGCTGAGGGAGACAGATATTCTGGCGCGTTATGGCGGAGAAGAATTTATCATTTATTTGCCAAATACAGATCAAACACAAGCAAACCACTTGGCAAAGCATATCAAATCTATAATAGAAGCTAATAAAGTACATGTAGAGGATGTTGCTCATGCCCTATCAATTACTGTTAGTATGGGACTGCTGTCCATTAGTAATTTTGCAGCTCAATATACAGAAAGCCTGACCAATCAACTAAATGATTTATTCGAATCTGTGGACAAAGCCTTATATCAAGCAAAAAATGCCGGACGAAATCAGATTGTTGAGATTAATAGATAACGTTTAAAATAAAGAATCAGCCTACTTCTGTTGAAGTTAAGCTGATTCTTATTTTTTAGATCTTTTTAACAAACTCGGACTTTAATTTCATAGCTCCAAAACCATCGATTTTGCAATCAATATCATGATCTCCGTCCACTAAACGGATGTTTTTCACCTTTGTTCCTATCTTCAGAACGGATGAGCTTCCTTTTACTTTAAGGTCTTTAATAATAGTTATAGCATCTCCATCATTTAAAATATTTCCGTTGGCATCTCTGACAACCTTGTTCTCTTCACTGCTTTCAGCCTCTGTGTCGAGGCTCCACTCATGCGCACATTCCGGGCAGACGAGCAAACTACCATCTTCATAAGTGTATTCTGAATTACATTTCGGGCAATTTGGCAAAGTAGACATCAAAGTGTCCTCCATTCGTTAATGTAAATCTAGTTGTGGTTCCAGTGCATAGCCTCAAAAGTATATTTCATATTTGGTAAGGTTTCCACTAGATATCAGCAGTAAGTTTGTCTAGATTTCGACAGCGGACAGTAATTCTCAAATATTGTCTTGTATATTTTTTCCTAATTCAATAAGATGGAAATGTCGAATTTTTATGTAAATAGATAGGAGAGTGAGTAATGATTAGTCGCAGAAGTGTTGCATTCGCCATTATTTTGTCATTAATTACATGTGGGCTCTATACAATATATTGGTTTATTGTTCTAACCAATGAGGTAGGCGAACTGAGTGGGGACTATACATTTACAGGAGGAAAACATTTTCTTTTAACGTTGGTTACGTGTGGGATCTGGAGCTTCATTTGGGCCTATCAGGTAGGTAAACATATTGCTGAAGCTCAAAGACAGCGCGGCCAGTACCCGTCAGATAATTCAGTGCTTTATGTGATCCTGACACTCTTTGGTCTGGGTATTGTCACGTATGCCTTGGTACAATCCGATGTTAATAAACTGGTATAAGTTTACGACTTATAAAAGGACACATCCTAAACTATTTTGGGGTGTGTCCTTAAGTCTTGTCGGCGTAGTTTATCTCAAAGCATGGATACCCTTAACCAAGATTAGTATCCCTTGTCCATTTCATGAATGGACTGGATTGTATTGTCCCGGATGTGGAGTCACAAGAGTTATTCTTTCCTTGCTGAAGTTCGACGTTATTCAAGCGTTTAGATTTAACCCGTTGCTGTTTATTTTAGCACCTCTGTATATGTTGTATTGGATTACTAATAAGAAGCAAATCCGGCCTCTTAGCCAGGCAATTATGACTATAATGTTGATTCTGACCGTTACATTTGGAATACTTAGGAATCTCCCGCTGTTTGAATATTTGGCCCCGACAGTAATTCGTTAACAGCAACAACTATTACAAAATAGCTTGCAGTCGCACAATCGCTTGGGCCCGATCAACCACTTCTAATTTGCTATAAAGATTGCTAATATAATTGCGCGCCGTACCTTCTGCAATATGTAATGTATCGGCGATTTCACGGTTATTCAGTCCCCGGATAATGAGCTGTGCCAGCTCTTCTTCCCGTTCTGTCAGACTGATACGATCCAGACCCGATCTTTGCCAATGTTCATAGTCCTCTGTTAACCTGTTCATCCTCGACGCCAGTTTGGCTGCTACCGGAGCTGGCAGAATAAATTGCCCGGATAACGTATCATGAATCGAAGCGATCATTTTATCTGCATCCATGTCCTTCAGCATATAACCGCTTGCTCCGTAGGCCATTCCCTCTACAATATAATCAGTCTCTATAAAAGTAGTCAGAATCAGAATGAAGATGTTCGGCCGAACCTGCTTTATTCGTTTCAAGGCGCTAAGGCCATCCATAACTGGCATTTGAATATCGAGCAGCACCAGATCAGGCTGGAGTGCCTCCACCATCTCGCAAGCCTCTTCTCCATTCTTGGCAGCACCGACCACCTCCATATCATCTTCCAGATCCAAAATGGTGCGAAGTCCTTCCCGCGTCAACAATTGATCATCGGCAATTACAATTTTTATTTTACTCATGTTCTATCCACAACCCTTCGCATGGGCAGATCAATCTCCAGTAAACAGCCTTCATCCATTTCTGAATCGATGGATAAGCTGCCTCCCAGTTGCTCAACCCGTTCCTTCATCGTCCTAAGTCCAAATCCCATCATGATTGGACTCATCCCTAGCCCACAATCCTTGAGTCTAAACTGCAAGTTCGCTCCAACAGACTCCAGACTAAAATGGAACTCGGCACTCTTTCCATGTCTGATCCCATTAGTTAAGCCCTCCTGCAAAGCATGATAGATTGCCTTTTTATAGGCTGTTGACATGGCTTCCGGCAGATCATAAATAACTGCATGAACAACAACGCCTGCATTGCGTTCTGTATCTTTAATCAACTGCCTCAGCATCACGGTTAGGTCAGAATACCTGTCCTCTTTCAGCATATGGACAGAGCCGCGGATTTCATTCAAGCTATGCCGCACAAGATCCTGGGCTTCTGCCAGACGCTGAAAGCCGCTGTCTATCTCCTTCTTCTGAAGCAGCCGCTTGCCAGCTTCAATCTGCAGAATCGTCGATGTAAGGGTATGCCCGACAATATCATGAATCTCTTGGGCAATACGATTGCGTTCCTCAAAAACAGTAGCTTCGGCCAAAGCCGCAGATGTTTCCCGCATCGAACGCTCCAGGCTGCGAGTTCTTTCTACCACTTGATCCTCCAGATTTTTTTTGAGATATTGGATTCCCGAATATAGCTTGGCATTAGCGATTGAGATTGCGCATTGTGAACCAAGCAGCTTGAGCACATCGAGTCTGCTTGGAGTAAATACACCCGGCGATAGATTATTCTCCAAATAGAGCAGGCAAACCAATTTATTCTGATTCATGATAGGGAGACATAGAACGGATTTCAGTCTATTATTCCTAACGTAAGTATTACGTGTAAATATCCCTTCACTGAGCGCATCATGTAATACAACCTGTTCTTGTGTTCTTGCCGCGTAAGCTATAATCGCTGCCGGGACCAACCCCGATTCTTCCCCAAGTGGAACAGATTCGATATGCTGGGCTTCTGAGGTCCCATAAGCTTCCACCATCCATTTGCCGTCATGATCAAAAATAACAGCCCCATATTCTGCCCCAGCATTGTGGAGCATGATTCGCATCAGCGTGGCCAATAATCGGCTCATCTCCATCTCGCCCGATAATGCTTGGGCAGACATTACCACAGAAAGGGAATCCACACGATCGAGCCCGGGCTCTCGTTTAATATGCAGCAAATGGCGATGCTGCTGCTCCAGGTCAGCCGCTTTAGCCTTTGCGCCCCATTGCAGATAAGCCTCATAGGCCTCAGTCATATAGATTCTTGCCAGATGCATTTTGCCATGACGAAGCCCAAATTTGCCATAACATTCCGCCGCCATCGCTAAATCGTGAATATGACCGTGGACCCGGGCGGTCTCAATGGATTGCTCATACAACGCTTCAGCTTGGCGGGGATCTCGCGATAGACGAGTTAACTCAGCCTTCATCAACAGATATTTATGCTGATAATTCCCCGGACAACGCATGGCAAGATTTTTCATTTTCTTCAAGCATTTACGCATTTTTGCCCGATATGTACGTTGCTCTTCAGCGTTATATTCCTCATACAACTGAGCCCAAACTAAACATTCATACATGATCTGCATGGGACTGTCTAAGCCATCTTCGCGTGATTTTATAATGGCCGCTGATTTGGCTAATGCCTCACCGGCTTCTCGGTATTCTCCAAATACATAGCCCGTCAAATACTGATAGATCCAGACCATTTCTTGTATAAAATCAAAGGTGTCCCCATGAACCGACTGTGCAAAATCAGGCTCGCTAATCTCCGCGATGGGAAAGGGATCATCTATAGAGCGATAACCTGTCAGTCGAACAAGAATGGCCGCCGCTACAATAGCCTGCTTACAGTGAAGACTGTTGTTATGGCGCAGCAAATCTCCGGAATGAGTAATTAATCGCTCATAGATATCGCCGAGAGGATGACCAAATTGCAAAAGGGAGGCACAGTTGATCAGCACATTCTGGTTGCCCTTCCATAAGTCACCTGATTCCAGTCCCACTTTACCAGCCTTCTCGGTAAATGTATGGAGCATAGCTGGATCATAATGCCGCCAGCTATCGTAGCACATGGCGAACGCGGCTAAGGTTGTCATATGCTGTTTCGGATAGGGTTCGGATAAGCTGAATGCCAGCATGGCCCATTTAAATGTTTCTTCATCATTACGGAAGTAATAGTACTGAAACATTGCATAGCCTATGAATCCAATGGAAGCCTCCGGGGTCATCCCATAATCAAGCGTTAATTCAATCATGGTGAAGGAAGAAGCGAGCCACCCTTCTCGATTGACGTAGAAACAAGCATTGCTCGAATGATCTAAAGTAGACATTGCGATTCTACGTGCTTCATCAGTCATTGGAGGTAAAAGAGTAAGCGATTCGAGTGAGACCTTCTTGAGTCTACGCCGCAATCGTAACCATTGAAGCGTCAATTGAACATAACCAGGATCAAAATGATGCTTCACTTTCAGTAACGATAAGGTATGCTGGCCTAAGGAGATCACCTCTTCGTGGTTATCATTACTTGCTTCCAACTGCACCTTCATTGCGTAGACGTAAGCCTTATCCATATTTGTCGTAGCTTTATCAATTAACAGATGGAATAATTCATTAGCCGTATCAAAATGGGAACATAAATATTCGAGCTCTGCCCTCTCACGAAATACCCGGAAGGTTAGCCCATAATGCGCCTCCCAGCTCTGCTCCTCTAATAATGACGTTGCCTGAAGCATATATTGTAAGGCTGTCTCATGTGCGGTTGTTTGCTTCGCTTTGACCCCTGCCTGTAAGTTCAGCTCTACCAGTTGAAGCCTCTGTTCAGGGCGGTCTAACCATGTAAGTGCCTGATTCAAATGCTGGACAGCTTCAAATAGGGTCGTTCCTTCACTTAGCGGGCTGCGGCCTAGCAATAACAGACCAATCTTCCAATGCAGCTCGGAACGCTCCTCTTCGGAAATAAAGGCATATGCTGCCTGATGAATGCGGTTATGCTGAAACTTATAATGCGGATATTCCTCCCCGTTAACGGGCTGCAACAAGCGCCCATGTACAGCAACCGCCAACGCTTCGCTCAATGCCTCTATCGGGGTCTCCGTAATATCAGCAAGTGTACGTAAATCAAATAGGCTGCCTATGAATGCGGCTCTGCTAAGTGCATATACCGTCTGTTCAGGAAATTGTTGCAATTTACTTGAAAGGTATGAAGCTACGTTATCGGGAACATTTAATTCAGTAATACGCTGGAGATCCCATTTCCAGCTTCGAATATTCTCATCAAATTCCACTCGCTGATCATCTATCAAATCTTGAAGGAATTGCTTAATAAATAACGGGTTTCCATCTGTCTTATGAAGCAGCACACGCGCCAGCTCGTCCAAGTCAGCTGCCTCGTAACGCATAACATCAAGTAGCAGTTGTTTTAAATCGGTGAGTTCAAGCGCTTGTAAAGAAATTCTGCTCATCGCTACGTTGCGGTCAATCAGATGCTTTTCCAGCCTACTGAGTGGGTGCAGCCTTGTAATCTCCCGATTGCGATAGGAAAGCACGATTAGCAGATGAGTCGTTGCCGTATCCTCTATAAGCGAAGTGAGATATTGCAGCGACGTATCATCAGCCCATTGCAAATTATCCAATACCAAGATCAATGGATGATCCTCATGAGGAAAGAGTTGAATAAATCGGCTCATGATTAATTGAAAGCGATGCTGAGCTTCCAGCGGTGGCAGTGAAGGCACGGAGGGTTGTGGGCCAATCAAGAGTTCAAGCTTAGGAACAAAATCGATCAGCAACTGACCGTAATTGTCCACTGCTTGTAGAATACGCAGCTTCCAAACCTCCACTTGCAGCTTTGTTTCCATCAGCAGCTGACTAACCAACTCTTCTATGACTTGATGCCAGATGCCATAAGGGAGCGAGGTATGTCGGGATTCGAATTTGCCTCTGGCGAAGAAACCATCCAAAGAGACTGTATTTCTAAGGGTCTCCTTTAGAAAGGTTGTTTTGCCGATACCACTCTCCCCGCTAATCCAGACCGTCTCTACGGCACCTTGTGATGCTCGTTGCAGCGCTTCCCTTAAGCTTTGTTGCTCAAGATGTCTTCCATAGAAGCGTCCTGATACCATCCACCGCTCTGGGATATCCCAGCTTCCTAGTGGAAAAGGCTCAATATGCCCGGATTCTTCTAGACGGGATAGACATTCCTCAAGATCCGATTTAATGCCTAATGCGCTGGCGTATCTCGCTTCAGGCATCTTCTCCATGCATTTACCAACAATATCAGAGACCGATAGAGGGATAGTGGGGAACTTGCGGTGCAGAGGCTCAGGTGTATCTGCAAGATGACGATATACAATATCAACAACATCATGCAGCTCAAAGGGGCGGCTGCCTGAGAGACATTCATACAGGATGATCCCAAGCGAATAAAAGTCAGAACGGTAATCCGGTTTGACTCCGGTTCGTCCCGTTTGTTCTGGAGCTATATAAGGAAGCAGAACATCGGGCCGACCGCTTAACGGTGACAAAGGACTCGTGATGTTTTCGGTAGAGCACATTCTTATATCAATAAATTTCACTTCAAAAGTAATGGGATTGACGATTAGATGAGCGGGGGTTAGTTCATTTAGTGTTATTTTTTCACGATGAATTTGCATAAGACAATCAGCAATAGCTGTAGCGATCCGAAGCAGCGCTGGAAGACCCAGTGAATTAACAGGCATACGCAGGATCTGCCCAAGAGTACTCCCCTCTATATCTTTTAAGAGAAGGACTGGTCGGTCCGCCATAATTTCCAAACTGTACGCCTCTATTGCACCACGTCCGCAAAGTCGCTTAAGCATGTCATACTCATGACGAAAAGCATCGACCATGGCAGCTCCCGGGTATTCTCCTATTGTTGTCTTAGCGATAACCCTTAGGCCGTCCTCTTGACGTAGGAGTCTGTATAATCTGATATCCGCGGTATTATCTATCAGATCTAAGGTTTGGTATCCTGGCAATTCAAACATCAACAGCACTCCCTAATTACAATTAGACAGAATACTCAATCTTGCAAAGTAGTTAAAGCCATTATAACATCTGATCTTGCCGTTCTACTCGTAAGACATTTCATATTTCGTTAATCCTATCGCGTTGGCGCACAGTGCCGCCTGTGTCCGGTCAGTAACCTGCAGCTTCGCTAAAATCTGACTGACATGCTTCTTCACCGTAAATTCACTGATAAAAAGACGTGTGGCAATCACTCTATTGCAAGCACCTTGTCCAAGCTGAATCAGGACTTCCTTCTCTTTTGGTGTCAATTCATCTGTTGGACTGCTGGCGCTCATTCGCATCTTTTCTTCCATTAGACCAGGATCGTAATATTTTCTCCCTTTGTTCACCAACTGGATAGCAAACAGTAATTCCTCCGGCAGTGCCTCTTTCAGTACATATCCGTCTACCAGCACTTCTTCAGCCCTCAAAAAATCCTCTCTGCTCGCAGAAGAAGTCAACAGTATGAATTTACTAACCATGCCGCGGGTACGTGCTATCTTAATGACATCCAGTCCTGATTCATCAGCAAGTTTAAGATCAATGAGGACAATGTCTGGATTTGTCTCTTCAATCACATCAAGTGCTTCCGGGCCAGTCGTAGCTTCACCTGCAAATTGCATATCCGATTGCATTGCAATGACAGATGCCAGCCCTCTTCTAACTAATGGATGATCATCTACAATGATGATTTTCACAGAAACACCTCTCTCTAAACCGCATACATTATTTACTTCTTTGTATAAAAAGCTTCAATTAGAGTATTCATTTAAATTTGACGCATTTCTGATTAAGTATAGTTAAAAGACTACACCGCTTATAGTGAGCGTTGTCATTTCTTTTGTCATATGACAAAATGGATATTTTTACATAAAAATCCCTCATTTAAAAACTGGCGAACCATGGTTATAGAGACCACAATCCGCCTGTTTTCTTGGGAATTTAATTATTATTAATAAAAGAAATGATTTGCACGAGATTACCTGCGACTTGGTAAGTTAACCCCAGCATGTAAGTTCCTTTCTCCTCGTTCGATAGGTCAATAGTAAACACATCCGGATTAGCAGCCCATTCCTTCATATCAAACACAATTTCTTTAGATGTTCTAGTGTTTCTTACCCCAGCGGAATTAGGGATCACTTTGCTGCCATCGAGCCCTTTCACCAGATTAGCTACTTCAACCACAGGTCCCTTAAATTCTCCTACCTCTACCACTTGTGGGTCGGCCAATAAGCTCGTTAGTTTAGTTAACCCTTGTAATGGGGAGAAATCTGTAATTTCATTTCCAGTAATATCAAGTGTCTCTAGGCTCTTTGCGTACTGCAAACCTTCCAAGGATCTGACTCTTCTGGTTTCGCTGGTTAACGTTGTAAGGCTATACATATCCCCTAGCGTTAGTTCTCCAGTTACGCCCAATGTAGTCTTGATCGAAGCACTTAAATACGGGTCCGCCACAGTAATCACTTGCGTAAGATCTATTTGGACCAAACCTTCGGTTGCTTGTTGCAACGCTGCTACAGCTTCGTCTACTTCACTTTGCGTAACAGAAGAGTTAACCAACACTGTCTCTGCTATCGAGAGGCTGGACGTAAATGCCGCGATGCTCTCAGGTGTGAAGCCTTCTAGAGAAATTGCTTTAGCCGCTGCAATCGCCTGTTCAAGATCTCTAGTGAATAAGTGATCTCCATTCGCGAAATGTAGTTTGGCTCCACCCCATGTAGCATGGTCAGATCCGTTGCCATTTCCCCCGTCTGTGACGACTAATTTCAGTTCTTTTGCTTCATTAATATCCAATTCGATGAATTTCTGCGGATCTCTCGAACCCATGACCCCACTATCGAATTTCTTCTCTCCATCGACAAACACCTCAAAGCTCACCGAACCAACAGAACCGTACATTTGTCTATCTACACCTACATAGGAAGTGAAATAGTCCACGTTTTTGTCGCTTAGATCGTATACAATCGTCGAGTTAGAGTGCGCTCCAATTCCTCTTTCATAGGACACTACCTGATTGTTCTCATCTGTTAATCTCAGCGTATTGACACTAATAGATTTATCCTTCAAAGGTGCAGTATAGCTGTTCTGAGTAGAATTCCAGTCGTAATCCGTCAGGTACGTAAAGTCCGTCATGTCTACTACGGCTATCGTTCTAATCTTCATGGTCGTATTTCCATCACTATCTGTTACTGTGTAAGTGATTGGATACTTTCCAGCCCGGTTGAAATTAACCTGCTCTAGGCCTGTGACCTTCACTTGAGCCGTCAAGTCACCGTCTTCCGAATCCATTGCCGAATAGCTTTCATTGATATCAATTGCTTGGCCCACTTTGGTTGAGACAGATTTAGGTATGGTAAACTCTGGTGTGTTGTTCAAGATCATAAACTTCGCATCAGCAAAATCACCATGATCTGAAGCATTTCCGTTACCTGCATTATCTAACACCAGCTTCAATTCACTTACACCCTTAACAGGTATCCGCGCAAGCTTGGCTTCTGTAACAAATTTCATCAGTCCGCTGTTATAAACCTCTGCCCCATCGGCAAAGATTTTGAAAATTACACTGGAGTTGCTCTGCTCAGGGATATTTCTATCAACCCCTACATACGTTTCAAAATATTCATAGTTTGCACCCGCCAGATTATACACGATTTCAGAGCTGGCATGGGTTCCTAAGCCCTTAGCAAACTCTTTGACCTCACCATTTACCAGCAGCTTAATCGGATTGTTAGAGCTAGCCTTATCTTTTCGAACCACATTATAATCCGTTTTTGCTGATTGCCAATCTATATCACTCAGGTATTTACTAGCGCTGTATACAACAATCTTTCTGGCCTGCACAGCGGAGTTCCCATCTGAGTCTGTAACTGAAAACTCGACGTTGTAAGTCCCTGTTTTGCTTGATGTGAACCCATTTGGGTTTACATCAACGGCTCCAATTAAGTTACCATCTTCCGTATCAAAAGCCGTAACATCGCTCAACACATCAAATTCGCTGTTCAGCTTAACGAAGGTTGTCTCTTCCGGCACTGTAATGATAGGTTTGCTTGAATTATTCGAGAACTTCGCATCGGCCCATACCGTATGGTCTGAAGCATTGCCATCCTTAGCATCTGTTGTAACCAGCTTCACCTCTCTTGCACCAGTCACAGGGATTTTCACAAATTGATGTTCTGTTCCTGCCCGGAAAACATCACTCTCAAATTTCTGTTCTCCATCCACATACACTGCAAAAGTAGCCGAGGAAGGTTTCCCTTTCATGGCTTGATCGATCCCAATGTAGCTTTCAAAGAAGTCGTAACCCTTACCTTCAATATCGTAAACTACCTCAGAGTTGGCATGAACACCAATCCCTTTCGCGTATGTCGCAGCCAATCCTTGGCGAACAAGGGTTATGATTCCCCCGGAAACGGCTTTATCTTTCTTTAATTCACCCCAGCCTACAACGACTGACTTGGCATTGAGATCGGAAATATAGGCGTAGTCGCTCGTTACCGTAACCTGTGTGGTTTTCGTTTCCGTAACCCCTTCGCTTTTCACTTCATATACAATTTCGTAGTTGCCTTTTTGCGTTACATCAACGTTATTGGCTTTCAGAGAGACATCTGCAGTAATATCGTTTCCTAGATAGTTAGCCGCTTTTACATAGCTCATCGGATCAAAGGTTTGATTAAGCTTTAAAGTGAGCTGATCTTCAACAGACAAAGCTGGCTTAAAGGCTTTAACCTGTACGGGCTTCAGTGGGTTCAGCTTTTTATCATAACCGACGATCTTGTACGTATAGTTGATACTCGCATCTACATTCTGATCCACAAATTGGTCAGTTCCTGTAAAACCAACTAACACATCATTTCTATACACTTCATATCCTAAAAAGTCTTGCTTAAGCTCTTTATCTATACTGAAACTTAACGTGTTCGTTCTAGCCGTGGTGTTAGGTGTGATATTAACCTTAATGGCCAGATTTTTATCCGCTATTCCAGTTCCCTCATAATTAATCACCGAGTTATTTAAATACCATAACTTTTGCGGTGCCGGATACTTGGCTACTTTCGCTTTTGTCTCAGGATTCACAGTGAAGCCATGTCTGGCAAAATAGCTGCTTAAATCTAATCCCAGTACTTCGGAGGAGAACTCCACCAAATACTGCTGCTTGGAATTGTCACCGTTGGGAAGGGTGACCTTCCGCTCCCGATATAGCTTGGTCAGCTCTGTCCAGTATCCCGGATGTGCCAGCTCCAGCTGCCAATAGGCTCCGAGTTGTGCAAATAAGCCCTGCTGATTCATTACCACTTTATTTTCTTCGAGGACATATTTATAGATATCTGATTCATACGGTATACGATTATCTATCGAATTCGCCGCGACAGACATAAACATAGACACCATATTATTAGTTACTTCGCCATATTCCCGTTCACCCATAGCCAAGCGATGCCCAATTTCGTGATTCAGTCCCCAGCCCGGATAAGCTTTGTTAAAATCACCTAACATGGTTCCTACTGTTCCAAGTTGGATCCCTGTATGATCTCCCGCTGCATACATCGCACCATAAGGCTGCATCAATCGAATATTCTCACGAATTAGCTTGGCATCATGAATCTCACTACTGCCATCCAAGCCATAGAAGGTAAAAATGCTTTTCATCCAGGTGTCATACCCAGTTACGGTATCCAGCGGGTTATTTCCTTGCGTAATAAATTTGTTGTACGCTTCAGTCGCAGTTCCTGTAAAAATAACATGATCGCTGGCCATTTCTACCACATCGATAAGTTTGCGATCTTGAACATTTGGATGAACCGCTTTATCTTCGTCTAATCTTTGTTTGTATGTGGTTAAGAAGGTTCTGAATTGTTCTGGATCCGTGGTCTTGGTCATAAAAGGAATCTTTTCTAAACCTTCGAAGCGGATCAGTGGCGCCTTCCCTTGCTCCTCAGCTGTATAGGGATTTACGATATAAACGGTGCCGCCCTTAGTTACATCATGAGCATAAGCACTAGTCGTTGTAATTTCAGGTACAGTTATAGTGTTCTTGCCCGCACGCAATTGTACGCCCCTAGCCCAACTATTCCAAGCTCCCTCTTGTTGAGAAAAGATCAAAGAAGGCAACTTATCACCCGAAGCAGCATCCACATAAACATTGATGGTCTCGCCAGGCATTGCCGCAAGTCCTGTAGGCTGGTTGTTCGTGCCGAAGCCTATTCTCAGGTTTTGCTGAGCATGTTTTTTCATATCTCCACGCTGCTCGGCCTCAATGATGGTGCCTTCGGTTTGAACTTCACCATTCACTAGCTTCTTAGCTAAATCCAAAGAATCTTTCAGGATTGGATAGAGCGGATGTACTTTTGCCGCTTCTTCTAATTCGTTGATTGCTTCGACGCTATTATAAGCAGGCACAACCGCACTCATCGTTCCATCTGTGAAAATACCATTTACAGCTTCGCTTACTTTATCTTCTGTATAAAATCTAAATTCAGCCGCAAAAGGTCTGTTAATATTAGCTTTTGTGAACTTAAATTTTAATCTTTTAAACTTCGTCGGCTCGAATTTAAATTCCAAAAAATCATTGGTACTAATCGCGGTTCCGCTAGATACCAGTTGGAAGGTCTCTCCTTTACTCGTCTCTGATGCATAGATTTCAAAAGCCTCTGGGAATCCTTTGCGGTTATCTCTAGCCAAAAAAGCCACTCTGTCCAGCACTTCCGCTTGCGCTAGTTCAAACACGACTTCATTCGTGAAGCTTGCATCATTGTTTTTGTTCGTTTCCCAATGCGTAGTGGGCTGGTCATCCAGCATATATTCAGGCTTCGTACCTGGGTAGCTTCCACCGTTCACCGTTACTTTTGATACGTTTGCATTTGGCATTCTATAAGCTTGGCTATAGGCATTTTCATAGGCTGTACCATACCCTTTTAGCTTCGAAACCTTGGCTGCCGTTGCGTCTACCTGATGGTTCTCCAAAAGGATCTTTGCATTCTCTATCTCTTCTTTAAACTGCGTATACAGTGGATGTGCCTGCACTTCATTCTCTAAAGCTGTTAATTTCTCTGTCGTATTAAAGGCAGCACTAACTTGGCTCAAGGTATCATCTGTAAATAAATTTTTCATTTTAGCAGAGACACTATCCTCTTTATAAAAAGAAAACTCAGCCGCACTCGCCCAATCTTGGTTGGCTTTTTTGAAGACAAATTTAAATCTCTTAAAAGCCGTAGGTGCGAACTGAATCTCCACTACATCACCGGTTGAGCCTTTATATTCTCCAGAAGACACGAGTGTGAAATCGCCCGCATCTGTAGTGGAGCCATAGATATCAAATTCTTGAGCAAAACCTTTACCTTTAGCACCAGATTGCCTAGCGGCGTAGACCATTCTATTTAATTCAGTGGACTCATTGAAAACAAACACAACCTCATTCGTAAACGTTGAACTATTCGGTTTGCCAGTCTCCCAATGCGTGCTCATATCCCCATCCATAGCCTTAGCTATAGGCGAGCCTGAGTAGTTGCCACCGTTATTTGTGATGGATTTAATATTTGCTGGATTCATTCTAAAAACCTCATTATAGGCATTTAGAGCATCCTTGCCGTACAGCTCAAACGGAATAACCGAAGCGTTGCTTAATAAGTTGACCTTACTTTGCGCGACTGTTTTTGTTACATTTACCTTGCTTGCCTCACTTGCTAAAGCATAACCTGCCTCACTCGAAAAACTGGCTAACATGGCCGCCGATGTAGCGATCGCAATCATTTTCTTCATCTCTTCTTACCCCCAGATGTCATATAAATCTCTCCAGTGCCCAAAAATGGGCACAAAAAAAACTACCCCAAAAGAGTAGCTTGATTGCGTATAAAGTCGCCTAAAAATTAAGACTTAATTTTTATTAAACCTTAACAAGCATAAACGTCTTCGGCGTCCTTATAAGGACGGTAAGCGTTTAAGCGAGAAATATAAGATATTAAGTATAGGTGTATAACTTATACTTTCTTATATTTTAACAAAAAGCGTTACACACTCTTTGGCAGCTGGCTGACAATAGTTATGATAACCTTAGTCCCTATAGCTTTGCGTCCCTACATTTCCATAGGTTTGCCTATGAAGTTTCGAATACATTCAAAGAGTAACATAAGCCTAGATCTGATCGCATGATTAATTGGTATGAAATGAGTATAGGTAATTGCAATTAGTTTTTCTCATGTGATAGATATTATTTATCGACTATCCCGGAAGAGAATGGGATCCTTTAGGACTGGAGGTCTAATTAACTCCCCGATCCGAACAAACGCCGGAACCAATTCCACACATCGCCCGTGATGGGAATTAATCCGAAACCATGTTCGCCAACTGCGATTACACCATATGCCCATTGTCCGATAGCTATGGCACCCCCAGCGATCCTGCCTATCGCTATCGCACCAAACGCCGTATCCCCTATGGCGATGGCCCCCAACGCTTTTTCCGCGATTGCGATCGCTCCTACAGCCACTCCTGCAATCGCAATCGCTCCCACTGCGAAGCCAAGCCAGCTAAGTGCTATTGCTCCAATCGCTAACCACATTCCCAGTGATATTGCTCCTAAGGAAAGTACGCCCACGCTTATCGCACCTATGGAAATCAATCCGACAGCTACATCTCCAATAGCGATTAAACCAACAGCTGTCTTTACACGGGGTTTACTTCCATGACCATACTTTTGACCTGAGTATCGCCCTAAATTACTACGAATACTGATGACCGGAAATGAGGGAGAAGGCCATTGATAATCAATTTCTCGTCCATCAAAGCCCCTAGAATCCGCCCAGCGCGTTACAAATTGATGCCATTTCATATCCATCCCGTCCCCCTTTTCAAATTACCTAAATTATACAACCCCGAGGGTTGGCTGTACTCAGACTCTGACCTGAAATTCATCTCATCCTCTGGACCGATATATACTCATTAGGATTACTGTTTGGGAATAGGATCAGGCTTTCCAAATAAATATCCCTGAAACAACTGATAACCACTCTGCTTAAGCCATTCAAAGTCCTCTCTAAACTCCACACCTTCTGCTAAAGGAACAGATTGGATTTCTAAAGCCTTTTCTAAAAATTGTTTAGCTATTTTCTGTTTGTTCGGATCACTGGACACGCCTTGAACATATTTCATATCTAACTTCATGTAATGAGGTTTAAGCTCCAATAACATCTCGATCGTGCTGAAGCCCTCACCAACATCATCTAAAGCGTATTCAAATCCCCGATCCTTGTAATATGTCAAAATAGCTTTCAAATGAGCGAGATCATCCACTTTCTCCGTCTCAACAACTTCAAAGACAAAAAGAGAGGGGTCGACGCCTAATTGATTGGCCAGTTCAACGGTTGATCTTAAGCAGAACTCTGGAGCGTAAATTGATGTAGGGATAAAATTAATAAACGTTTTTTTATTTAAGGGTGCAGCATATTTTACAGCCGTCATTCTACATAACCTGTCTAAAGCATATAAACGCCCACGATTCCGTGCCGCCGCAAAAATCTCATTAGGATAGATAAGGGATCCGTCTTCTTTTTTAAATCTGGATAGGAGCTCGTATGCAAAAATCTCTTCCCTTACGTTCACAATCGGTTGGAAGTAGCAAGTAACAAGACCCTTAGTGATAACCTCATCAATCCACTCCATATCAAGTACATTGGGTAATTCGGATAGAGGTCTCCATGTTTGGTCATCTATACGAAATTCAATTTTCCCGGACTCCATATGATCGTTACAGAAATCCAGAAGATCTCGCGCTTCAGCTTCCTTAATCGTAATCACATTTTCTTCTACCTTATGTATCGTATTCCTTCTACTCAAGTGATGAATAACCTCAGGTAAAACCCTAAGATTAAGCTCACCATGAGCCTTGATTTGAAAATTCAGCTCTCTTACTACACAATGATTACAAGCCATATTCATAACCCCTTTAATAATGGATTCTTTGAAAAAGATCCCGGAACGGCTCTTCTCAATCGAAATCCGTATACTCCAGTAAATATGTCGCGTCTAACACGGTGATCTGCTGATGTTGAATCTCAATAATCTTTTGCTCTTGCAGATCTTTAAGCACAAGGGTAGCCGTCTCCCTTAACGTTCCGATCATATCCGCGAACTGCTGATGGGTCAATCGAAGATCAATCCGCTGTTTGCCTTGCTCCTCTACTCCAAATCTTTGGTATAGTCTTCTCAGCGTAAATATCGCACGCGCTCTCGCATCATGAAATTTCATTTCATGTAATAACCGATTCGATAAAAATAAACGGTCCATTTGCAGCAGCATCAATTGCTCCTTAATCAACGGGTAATCGGCAAGCATCTGCTTAAAAAGCTCATGTTTAATCTCAAATAATACAGTATCATTCATAGCCACCGCAGACAGCACTCTTATATTGGAGGGATGGATCACTTCCAGATCGCCAAAGAAATCGCCTTTTCCAAAAAGATCTACGGTATGCTCTTTCCCTTTCGTAGTAGCGTACACCCTTATAATCCCCGAATAGATAATGTAGGCATAATCCCCCGGATCTGATTCTGCAAACACCAGGGTCCCCTTAGAATATGCCTTATAAGTGAATAATCCTGAGACCGCCTCGATCTTCTCCGAGGGTAAACCTTGAAAAAAGCGAGTGCCAGTCCAAAAAGAAGCTTCCATCTCATTATTCCTTTCTAACACATTCCATAGTTTTGTATGCCAACATACTGATAATAAATCATCATCCTGTTATATTCTATCGTAACGTTGTCACATAGGCTTGATGCCAATACAAATTACAAAGGAGATCCATTCATGAAATATAATTTTGACGGAAAAGGACTTATTGAAACGCCAGATGTCGTGTTTGAGAGCAATCCGCTACTAGAACTGAGCATGTACAACAATCATATTAAAGAGATTCCCGATCAGCTCTTCCTTCATGACGAATTAGAGGCACTTAATTATGCGGGCAATGAAATCGAACAGTTATCCGAGAACATCGGTCGCTTAGTTCACCTAAGAATGCTGGATTTAGGCCATAATCGGCTGAAGGTGTTGCCGGAGAGCATTGGCGGATTGCAGGGGTTGGATTCTTTTCTATACCTAAGCAATAATCAGTTCGAACAGCTGCCGGAGCAGCTCTGTATTCTCCAGAAACTTAAGTATCTGAACGTAACAGATAATCATCTCAAGCAATTGCCTGCCCGTATAGGCGAAATGAGCAGTCTGATTGAATTGCGGCTTTATTATAATCAGCTAGAATGTTTACCTGATTCGATCACACAAATAAAAGGGCTAAGAGAGATCCATCTCTATGGTAATCAACTGGTCATGTTACCAGAACATTTGGGTGCTATAGAAGAACTTCGGATACTTGATTTAAGTGATAATCGAATCACTAAGCTGCCTTCATCTATCGGTAATTTAAGCAAGTTAAGAAGACTGAACCTTAGAAAAAATAAACTTAATCAGCTTCCTGAGGAAATAGGTCAATTAAGCAGCCTTGTTGAGCTTGATTTAAGAGATAATCATCTGCAAGAAATCCCGGATTCGATTCTACAACTTGGACGATTAGAGAAACTGGATTTAAGATGGAATCACAGCTTAAGAAGAAAAGAATTATTAGAGCAATTAGAGCAAAGAGGATGTATCGTTTATAAATAACAAAAAAGCCTCCGATTAAAGAAGCTTTTCACTCAAATCCATAATATGCGTAACGCGATTTCTCCCCTGTTCTTTCGAAGCGTAAAGCGCATGGTCAGCTTTTTCCAGAAGAGTGATGTCTGTATCGGTTGCTTCAAAAGTAGCTATGCCGACGCTTACCGTAACCCTGCCAATCTCCCAAGTGGAGCTGGCAATGAATTGCCGCAAATTGTCCGCTATAGCCTTGGCATCCGATGAATCTATATTAGGCAGCAGAAGGATAAACTCCTCACCACCATACCTAGCTACGATATCTTCTTTACGAGATTGGGATTTCAGGATACTCGCCAATTTCTCCAGGACATAATCACCCATCTGATGACCGTAGGTATCATTCACATTTTTAAAGTGATCAATATCTAAAATACATAATGAAAAAGGCGCCTGATCACGGTGATACGCTGCAATCTGCTCTTCCAGCTTTTCTTGCAGGAACCTTCTATTCTTTAATCCAGTAAGCTTGTCTGTAGTAGATAGCTCTACTAAAACGGCATTCATCTCCAGCAATTCAGCTTGCTTTTGCTCGATTTCCAGGTGGATTTGTTTGAGCTTTGCCAGCGCCTGATCTTTTTCCCAATAGGCCTCTTCTATTTGCTTCTTCGCAGATCGTAACTCTAGCTCATAATCAATACGTTTGCCCATCTGTACGAGAATACAATCAATGACCTCTACACCTTCACACTCGAGGCGTCTACCATTTAACAAGTAAGGGACGGCTTGTCCCTTGCTGTCCTTCAAATTGATAAATAGCTCTTCTACATGTCCATTCAGATTGATAAAAGGATAGAAGTATGAATGAAAAATAAGCTTGTTGGCCGTAGACATGATAGATTCAAAATGTTTATTTACCAAATCAACCTGCTGATATCCCATCCTATCCAAAAAGGTTTGATTCACATCGAGGATCATTCCTTCATGGGTAATGGAAACATATCCGCATGGCGCATATTTTAAACGGTCATCCATTGTCTAAATATCCTTTCAACACCATAATCTTCTCCATCTCACCCAAGGTACTCATTAATCAAAGTAATGGTCTCCTGGGGATGGCTAATATGTGGATAATGGCCCTTGGCCTCCATTATCCGGAACGTACTGTTATTTAAGTGTCTATGTAAATATTCTCCTACTTCTATAGGAACGATACTATCATCCGAGCATTGCAATATGAGTGTAGGCACTGTCGCTTTAGGCAGATCTTCTCTATGATCCGAAAAAAATGTAACTTCCGCAAATTCTCTAGCGATAATAGGGTCGGCCGAAATAAAACTTCGTTCCAGCTGTTTAGTCAACATTGGGTCAGGGTTATTCATCGCAAGTGGAGCCATAAAGCTAGCCCAGCCCGCGAAATTCATCTCCATCATATCCAGAAGCTCAGTAATATCACTTTTCTCAAAGCCCCCGAAATAGGCATCTCCCTCATTTAAATAACGTGGGGAAGGTCCAATCATTATCATTTTATCAAAATAATCCGGCCGCTCGATTGAAGCAAGCAAACCGATCATAGAGCTAATAGAATGGCCTATAAAAATAATATCCTTGAGTTCAAATGTTTCGATGACATCTAGTACATCCTGTACATAACCATGGAGAGTATGATATTTATCCGATGTATATGCGCTTAAATCTGAATGGCCTGAGCCTACATAATCAAATAGAACGATTCGATACTTTTCCTCAAATGATGGCGTGATAAACTGCCACATGCTTTGATCACACCCAAATCCATGCGCAAAAAGGATAGTTTTTTCTCCTGCTCCAATGACTTTTACATGATTCCGCACCATAACATCGTTCATTTCATATAACTCCTCTATAGTTAGCATTCTCTCTATTTTGCAGGGTTCCCCTGGAAATATCAAGCGTATAAAAAACTCCGCTAGATTAATCTCTAGCGGAGTTTTATGTAGCCTCCCGTTTGGGTCATCATTTAGCAAAATGGTAGCGTGCTGGGGTACCTCTGCGTTTAATCCGATCACATTTGTCCGAAAAAATGGGTTAGCGGACCGAGCAGACCTTAAATGCGCCATTATTCCACATTTGGATTACTAACGGACTCCACTGCAGCTATTGGCGCGAAAACACCAAATATGGGCCGTTTTATATGAAATAGCGTCTCTGAAGTCCGAATACCTTCTCAAAAGGCTGAAATTTTGCAAATAACGTCATCTGGGTCCTTAAAACTCCGGGGATAAACTGTTGAGGCAGAGGTAGACAACCAACATTTAGAATGCAGAAGTCCAACCGGCATCAGCAGCGATGATAGCGCCGTTTACAAAACTGGAATCATCCGAAGCCAGGAATAACGCAACTTGTGCGATTTCTTCAGGTGTACCTACACGAGGGATCACAGCCTGTGTTAATTGTGTACGGCTCACGCCGAATTCATTTATATTTTTCATTGAAGCACTGATGTTAGTAGCAGTAGCTCCTGGTGCGATAGCATTACAACGAATCCCTTTGTTGGCATACATAAAAGCTGTATTTTTCGTCAAGCCTACTACAGCATGTTTAGAGGCAGTATAAGTTGCTCCCGCATGGGCACCACTTACGCCACCTGTAGAAGCGGTATTAACGATAACCCCTTTCCCTTTTTCCAGAAAAATAGGCAGTGCTTTACGAGTGGACCGCATTACACTTTTGGTATTGATATCAAAGATAAGATCCCATTTCTCGTCGCTAATGTCGCCAACTGGCTCAAACCCATCCATAATACCGGCGTTATTCACAAGAATATCTAGTGTTCCGTATTCTTTTACTGCGGTATCAATCATGCTATCGATATCTTCAACTAGGGCAACATTTACTTTCAATGCCTTAGCTACTCCACCATTACTGTTGATCCCTGCGGCTACTTGTTCTGCACCTTCGAGATTAAGATCGGCTACAATCACTTTCGCCCCTTCTTTAGCGTACAACTCTGCGATAGATTTCCCCATACCCGATGCCGCCCCGGTAACCACTGCAACTCTGTCTTGAAGTTTCATGTTGGAAGTCTCCTTTACGTTTATCTATAATGTAAATATCAATATATAAAATCTCTTTAACACTTAAAATTTATACTACTCAAGTTTAATCCTCTAAAATTTAAGTATCAATATACAAATGAGACACCAAATGTTCATAAATATATATAACGCAGGATTCTGTTCAAATAGGATTAGAAAATAGACAGTTAGGTGGTCTTCTGTTGCTTAAAAATAATCGGAGAACTAGCAAATCGCGTAAAGAGCTTAAAAACGCATTGATATTACTCATGGAAAAAAAGAATTTCCGCACCATTACGATAACCGATATCGTTACCCTTGCCGACTTAAACCGCGGAACCTTCTATAAACATTATCAAACCAAAGAAGAACTTCTGAATGAGCTAATTGATGATGTGTTGGAGGATTTAATTAAAGCTTATAAAGAACCCTATCTTCATACCGATAAATTTATAGTTAGTGAGCTGACCACCTCGAGCATCAAGATTTTTGAGCATGTGGTCTCTTACTCTAATTTTTATACCATCATTATAAATTCCAATGTTCTGCCAGGGTTCCAAAATAGGATTTGCGACCTCTTAAAGGAGCTCACCAAGCGGGACTTAGTCGCAGTTAATAACAATAATACGAATGTAAATATCGAATTGTTTTCCAGTTATACCGCCTATGCTCTATTTGGATTAATCATAGAGTGGGTAAAAGGCGGATTTAAATATACAGCTAACCATATGGCAGAGCAGCTGATTGAAATTCTGTCTTTTAATTCACACAATGTGATCATCAACACTTCCAATCAACCGATTAAACAGAATTCCATCCCTGTTAACGATAACTAATTTATCTCAAACTAAAAAAGCCACTCCAAAATAATGCTGGAGTGGCTTTTGATATGCAATTTATAACCTAAGGTCTTCTGTTCCCACCACCACCGCCACCTGGACCTTGATTAGTGTTTGCGGTTGTTACTCCGGATTCATTGAGCCAAGTTACGCTGCTTGTAATTTCGAACGCTACTACTTTTGTTCCTCCTGTGTATTCACCATCCGTATACAGTCTGTTCGCTTCACTACCAGTCGAGGTACCTCCCGAGTAGAGGGTGTAAGAACCGCCGTCCTTCAGATCCGGTGAACTAATCACCACCGTTTGATAGCTCTTCGAAGGAGCAAAGGTCAGGATCGTGTTGCCTTCGCTGTCCTCCAGATGAACCAATGTTCCAGCCTCCTGGGCCTGAGGGAAGGTCATGCTGACTGCATGTTGGCTAGAGGTGTCAGACGGTGCTTGTGCCATGCCCGAACTTCCCGCAGCCACCAAAGTTCCTCCACTCTGTTCAAAGCTACCGTCGAAATCAAGTGCACCGTTACCGCTATTGGTAGGTCCATTAACAATAACCGTGCCACCCGACATTGTGATGGAGCCGTTCGAATCCAGCCCGTCACCTGAAGCATCGACCGTTAGTGTTCCTCCACTAATCGTTAGCATATTGCTAGCAGAATCGCTGAATTGATCCTGCTCCTGAGGGCCGCCGCCTACAGTCGCCTCATCGTTACCTCCTGCTACATTCACTCCATCATCAGAAGCAACCACATGAGCTTCGCCACCGGAAATCTCGATGTTTGCTCCTTCAATCCCTTCGTAGCTCTTCGTAATATCAATTTTGCCACCGGATATCGCCACCAAGGCATCCGCATGGATTCCATCGTCGCCAGTTTTGATGTTGAATTCTCCATCAGCTATAGCAATGTTACTGTTGCTGTGCACTGCATCATCAGCAGAATCGATGGTAAAGGTTCCGTTGTTTACGCTAATATCTCCTCCAGCCTTCAAGCCTTTAGTACTTGGTGTTTCCGATTCTGTAGTTGTTGCCGTTGTTGTCATTGTTGATGCTTCCGTTGTTGGTATCTCTGGTTTTGTTTCTGGCATTGTCTCTGGTTTGGTTTCAGGTATTGAGGTTCCTGTTGTTCCTGGTGCTTGATCCCCTGTTCCCTGACCTCGGCCACCTCTCATGCCCATACCTTGCCCTTGATCACCTGTTTTCACTTCACCCTTCTCGTTGCCCCCACCCGTAACTAAGGTGTATGTTCCGCCATCTATGACAAGTGAAGTCTCAGCTTGAATTCCATCATTACCAGCCGTAATATCAAATGTTCCTGCTGAAATTGCTATGAAGCCTTTGTCCGTTTCAGTATCGTTGGTTGATTTCATACCATCGCCTTCTGCCGTTATGATGACATTTCCGTCTTGTACAGCGACAAGATCTTTACCTACAATCCCGTCATCGGCAGCCTTAATTTCAATAGTGCCACCCATAATTTTCAGATCGTCCTTGCTCGTAATTCCGTCATTATAGTTAGCGGAAACAGACAGCTTCCCGGTACCATTAATCGTTAAATCCGCTTTACTGAAGATAGCCGCACTCGGTTCATCTGTAGTTTCATCGGCATACACATAAGTTGCTCCATCAGATACGGAGTTCTCCGTCCCGTCTTCCAAGGTAATGATTACTTTGCCCGCTTCTTTAATATCAATTGCAGCACTATCGCTGTTCGTGATGTTCACACCGTTCAGTACCAAGTGCACACTACCTTCATCCTGATTATTAACTACAATCTGTCCATCACTCAGCTTACCAGACAGCACATAAGTTCCTGCTGCAGTAATTGTCACTGAGCCATCCTTAGACTCAGCCCCGGTGCCGTCAACAAGCGCACTTGTTCCAGCCAAAGCAATTTCCGTCGATTGGTCAGCCGTCCAAGTTGTATTAGAATCCTCTTCATCGAACGTCACCAGATCGGACAATTTGGCGCTTGCCAGTTGTACTCCCGTGGCAGCCCCGTTCTGAGTTATCGTTGTTCCCGAGGCTGCTGCTGTACCCGCCGCTTCAGACTGTGTTGTTGTGGAATTGGTGCTGCAAGCCGACATAAGTAATGCACACAATAGCAAGATTCCTACTTTACTTCCGGTTATATATTTATCCATTTTTCATCCATCCTTTCGTTATCTTAATAGTCATTAGCAGTTGGAGTCATGGTCAGCGAGAGGTCTAAATTACCGTTCCGGGTACGAATCGCATCCAAAAATTCCTTCTGGTTCACAGCCTCACCCAGCGTTACAGCGTAGACCAGCTCATATAAACTGCCAAGCTCAGTTGTTCTAATCTTTTTAAGCTCGTACCCAACATTATATTTATTGAATACTTCAGCGAAGGCTTCCTCATATCCCAGACTCTCCGGGATGGTTACCTTTAATGTTTTTTGCGACGTTGTTCTTACGCCAAAGTTAGTCCGGTTAAGGATAAACATAAGGGCACATAGGATAAGGGTGAACAAAACTGCATATCCAAAGGAACCCACTCCGCAGGCAAGTCCAGAAGCCATGGTGAACAAAACAAATGTGATATCCTTCGGATCGCCCGGCGCACTTCTAAAGCGAATGATGGAGAACGCCCCGGCAAGACTGAAAGCTCTGGCAACATTACTGCCGATAAGCAAAATGATGATTGCCACAATTACGGGCAGCAGTACCATCGTCAGTGTGAAGCTTTGCGAATAGCCGCTGGCATTCGTCTTCATATAGGTGTAGCTAATGATCCCGCCAAGAGCAATAGCTATAAAAATAGTTAGCAGTGCGTTGGTAAACGTTAACTCTGTACTAGTTGCTACGGTAAATAATGAATCAAGCATAGAGGGCACTCTCCCGTTCTGTTTTACTGTTCTTCAGCATTTTTTTATATTCGTTGCCGTACTTGGAGAAGCTTGTACGGTACATTTGATGCTCTGAGAGCATTTTGGCCAGCCAGACCGGAATCGTGTTCTCAGCCTTTACTTCCATAAGCCACTGCCCCGGCTCCAGCAAGGGTTCGCCATGAACACCGTGCTCCATCTTCAGATCGTACCGGCGGCTGCGAATATTTGTATCGAATGTAATTCTTAGATCGCGATTGTTTTTACAGAACAACGCTTTTCGGTCATAAGACAGATACACCTTGGGCTGCAAATCATAGCGTGTCAGAAAATATTTGATCTCTTCAATCACCTGTTTATTCATGTAATCCTTGAATTCCGGTTCCATGCCGGTGGCGACAAAATCATAAGCCTCGTATAATTTGAGCGACGTTCTTCTTTTATTAACAAGACCAAATACCTTCTTCTTGATTTCCAGATACACCTTCGTATCTTGATTTGGAACACCGTAAGCTCTTAAACGAAGCTTCTCTTTGTACTTGGGCTTCGCAAGACTGTTACGAATCAGGGTATTGTGCTCCGTGTCATAATATAAGTTGGTTATGGAGTAAAACTCATGTTGCTTGTTGAAATCGTCTAGTTCCATGTATTCAAGCAATTGGTTATAAAATTTATAGTAGGCTTCGTTGTCCAACAAATATTTGTTCTCATAACGGTTGAATACCTCAATCGCCATATGTGATCAATCCTTTCTGTTTATCGTTGTCTCGTGTGCTTATGAATGTATCTTAGATCCCAAACCTTTAATGAATCTTAAATGGTTTTACAAATTATTGATTATCTTTTACATTCCCTTAACACAGGTGTACATCGTAACTGCGGTGTATGTTGGACTTCCGGCCGCTGTTGTCTCTCTTCATTAAGGTTCAATAAAGGTAATACTGATATAATGACCTCAATAACAAATACTGGTTCTATGTAGGGGATGGCAAAACCATGAGAATATTAATAGTAGAAGACGAGCTTCATCTCGCTGAAGCCTTAACTCAAATATTAAAAAAACATAATTATTCGGTGGATGCAGTCCATGACGGCAGGTCGGGTCTGGATTATGCACTGAGTGGAATCTATGATTTGCTGCTGCTCGACATTATGCTGCCTGAGATGGATGGGGTTAGCGTCCTCAAGATGCTGCGAAAAAAGGGGATACCCACTCCCGTTATCCTGCTTACTGCAAAGGGTGAGATTACAGATATGGTCACTGGGCTGGACTATGGGGCTGACGATTATATCGCCAAACCTTTTTCCTCAGAGATCTTATTGGCAAGAATAAGGGCTGTACTAAGACGTAAAGGCGAGGTGATACCGGATGATGCTTTAAAGTTCGGGGATATTGAACTGAATACATCCAATCTGAAGCTTACCGTGGGTGGCAAAGAGGTCAAGCTCAATCTAAAGGAATGTGAACTATTGGAGCTTCTTATCTTGAGGAAACAAGCCGTAACCTCCAAAGAACAAATTATTGAGAAGCTGTGGGGCTTCGATTCTGATGCTGAGCACAATAATGTAGAGGTGTATATTTCTTTTTTGAGAAAAAAACTGACCTTCTTAAATTCGACCGTACGTATTAGTACGATCAGAAACGTAGGGTATGTATTAGAGGTGACGACCTAATGTTCACGAAGCTCAGAAATCGGTTTCTTATTGTTAACTTAGTCACTATCTCGGTGATCATGCTGGTGGCCTTCATCTCGATTTATGTAATTACGTACCAAGATGTCCAAAACAATATTCAGATGGATCTTCACAGAATCATGGAAAACTACAAGTCTCCCGGTGGTGATACAGGACGAATGGGCTCAACTAAGGGAAGTTCCCAGTTACCCCATGCTGATAATAAACGTATGGATAACGGGACTCCACCTCCTGAACGGTCAGTCTCATTTATGCTGAAGATAGATACAGCGTCGAACCTCATAGGGAAAGATTCCAAATTTACTATGGACGATGAATTTTATAATACGGCTCTGCAAGAAGCGCTAAGTGCCGGTAAAGATACCGGAAGGTTCACCTTGGATAGCAGCAAATGGATCTTCAACATCCAGCATACGAGTGATGGGGCGATGCTTGTATTTCTGGACATCACTGCAGAGCAAAAAATCCTCACCAATCTAATCTATACCTTCTCTGTAGTTGGCTCAGTGATGCTGATTATCTTGTACTTCGCTAGCCGCTTTTTTGCTAATCGTTCAATTGCGCCGGTAAAGGAGGCTTTTGAGAAACAGAAACAATTTATTGCGGATGCTTCCCATGAGTTGAAGACGCCGTTGACCATTATTAACACCAATGCGGATGTTCTCCTGTCCAACAGTGATGACACCATTCACAATCAGTCCAAGTGGCTGCACTATATCAAATCGGAAACAGAGAGAATGACCAGCCTGACCAATGATCTGCTGTACCTGACCGAGATGGACGATTCCAGATCGAGAATGATTTATTCGAAATTCAATCTGAGCGACGTGGTTGAAAATATCATTTTAACGATGGAAGCTGTAATCTTTGAGAAGCATATTTCCCTTGAATATGACATCGAGCCTGATCTGACAGTGCTAGGCAATAGTGAACAGATCAAACAAGTGATTATGATCCTCTTGGACAATGCTGTAAAATATTCGAACCCTAAAGGCTCAGTCACCTTATCCCTTAAAAAACAACATAATGACATGGTGTTAGCGGTCACCAATACGGGGGAGGGCATTGCACCGGAGCACTTAGCGAGCATCTTTGACCGATTCTACCGTACAAATGCCTCCCGGGCGCGTAAACAAGGGGGATATGGCCTAGGACTGGCGATTGCCAAATCCATTGTTGAACAGCATAAAGGAAAAATTTATGCCAAAAGTTTCGTCGGCGAGTCCACCACGTTTTACGTACATCTTTCATAACTACAAATAAAAAAGACTCAAACCCTGTTATCACTAAGGTTTGAGTCTTTTTATTTATTTTACACTTCGCCCCAATAAATTTCGGTCTTATAATCAAAAAACACTTGCCCACTCTGGTTATTTCGTTCAAATATATTCCGCAGCTCAGTCATCATATTCTCATAGCTTGGATCTCCGGGGACCGGAGTGTAGGAAGACGATCGAAGCCGCCCGCTTAAGCCCTCCAAATCAAATACCTGCTGATTGCTAAAATGCGCTACTTGCATCTGTCCTTTTTTGAAAAAGGAACTAAGGATCTCAGGGGTAATGTTCTTATGATTAACTTGAGTGTAGTTCGTGCCGAAGGTCTGCAGCAGCTGCTCATATTCCTCCAGAAATGGGGTACCGTAAGTAAGCCGGGAATTCCATATCAGAATAACTTTTCCACCCGGTTTTAGAATCCGCTTGAATTCCAATTGCGTTGCGTCCCTATCAAACCAGTGAAACGCTTGGGCGCATACTATAAAATCCATCGACTGATCTGATAATTCTGTATGTTCAGCAGACCCCGGCGATACAGAGAAATGGTTATCCTTTGCGAACTTCTCTTCCGCAGCTCTACGCATTTCCGGATTGGGTTCAACGGCAGTCACACAACTCCCGCGCTCCAGAAGTAATGCTGAGAATATTCCTGTTCCTGCACCAATATCAGCAATATCACAATTAGGTTGGAGCCCAATAGTATTGTACAAATAATTAATGGCTTCTCCAGGATAGCTCGGCCGATATTTCACATACGAATCTACCCGATTAGAAAATATTTCTTTGCTATTCATCCTTCGTCTCCTCCTAGGCGCTCAGGTTCATATTCACTTAATTTACCTTGGTAAACCAATCTCAGCCGATCACTTTGGCGAAAATCATCCGGAGTAACGAGTGCAGGCAGCTTATTCCATAACTTAATACCCGACCGCTCTAGAATTTCCGCTACAAATTGCGAACAAAAATAAGAGTTGCTGAATTCGACAGGCTCCTTCAGGGCAATGCCAATTACGCCGAGAATATTATAGAGATACTTTTGACGGCTTCGGATAAAGACTTGCAAGACCCGCTCCATTTTCTCCACTTCGCGGGCTGTAACTTGAAGTTCATATAGGACACATGTTGTATTTGGATATTTGCTGAACGTACCTGTCTTAATATCCTCCTTCACAAACCCTCCATTCAGGGGGTTGCTCGGATGCTTCCTGCCAAAGCTATACAGCTCGGAAAGCTCTCGATTAAAGGAGATCGAGGCATGATTATAGGGTGCTTTTGTATAGCCTTGAATGAGCTTCGTAAAAAGCGTCCCGGTATTCGTCAGTAATATAAAGACCGATGGATCTGCTGCCATTTACAATTTTCCCCTTATCAAGTTTGAGCGTTTCCTTCATAATAACATATGAACCCATTAATGGAATCTACTCTAGGACAAGTTGGTGATCAGTTATCGACCGCTCTTTATTAACTATAATTCTTATCTTTGCGGCCTTATCGGCCATTCACTTGATGTATGTAGTTATAGGAAAGCTACAGCCAAATAAGGATTATACGGGCATTGGCTTTCGCATCAAGACGTGGTGGGGAATGCTTTTTATCTTTTGCCTAGCTACCCTATTTAATCCCGTCGTCTCTCTGCTGTCTCTCATGGTGCTCTGCTTCTTTGCACTGAAGGAGTATTTCTCTATGATGAAATCACGAAAATCCGACCGCAGGCTATTTCTGTGGGCGTACTTATCCATTCCGTTACAGTTCTACTGGATTTATATCGAGTGGTACGGAATGTTTATTGTCTTCATCCCGGTTTATGTATTCTTGCTCCTACCGCTGCCCAGAATGATTAATAAAGGCACGGTTGGTTTTATGCGTAGTGTCAGCTCCACCCAATGGGGGCTTATGCTGATGGTATTCGGACTTAGCCACTTGGCCTACTTTCAATTTGCTACACCGGAGTATGGAGCGGGGCTTGTACTTTTTCTAGTAGTGCTAACGCAGCTCAATGATGTGGTCCACTATCTGGCATCACTTTATGTAGGGAAGCGGAAAATAGTTCCCACCGCCAATCCGTATTTGACTTGGGAGGGTTTCGCTTTCGCATTTGTCATCACGACAGGAGTTTCCTATCTAATCTATCCCTACCTGACGCCGCTCAACCCAATCTTCGGGTTACTGTCAGGCATGTTGATCAGCTTGAGCGGCTTCTTTGGCAGTTTAACTGTTTCCGTGTTAAAGCGGGATCTGCTAATCGGCGATGGCGATAAATTCGTGGCATTGAAGCAAAGCCATTTAAGCCGGATCGATAGCTTGACCTACACTTCACCGGTCTTTTTTCATGTCATTCGTTATTTTTTTGACTTCATGTAGATCATCTGATAGGGGGCTTGAATCAGCCCTTCCATGAATGATTATGCAGTATCTTCACCATCTGTTCTTGCTGGCTGGCGAACTGCTTATATCGATGTCCGTTGGCGCCCGAGGGGTGGGGAAATCCCCATAAGCAGCGTTGTTTATCAAGCTCACCTACGGACACAAGGAGTTGAAGTATACTTTCCACTGTTTTTCCTAAGGGAATAATTAAGGCCCGGCTCAGTATGTTCAGCTCCTCACGCAAGGACGATAATGCCTGCGCCCTGAGGAATGAATTTGAAAGTAGCTTGGGCTGGGCCCCACTATAATTTTTCTTATCCACGAACACAGGAAAACGCAATAAAGAGCTGGTGTGCAGGATCGTCTGCTGCTGCTGAAATAGTTCTTCACAAGAGATTAGGTCCAAGTGTTGCTGCAGTTTAAGTGTATCTAACATATGAATTAACGTGTTCCGCATGGAGCCTGCGAATCTGGCCGCTTCCTTTGCTGTCCTACATACTTCTTCATCTGACAAACCAGCTTCCAGACCTATGATCGCTTCTTGTATTGCTATGCCCATTTGTGTGAACCCGGGCGTTAACCCTATAATGATCACCTTAGCAGAAGGATTAATATACTCATTATGGGGGGCATAATACATTTCCACCTTGCCATTACGCTCCATTAGAAGCTTATCCACCTGCAGATCCTCTTTAGTTAGCACTGTACCCTTCGGGAGTGAGAGAATCGCCGATTTATACTGTTGCAGATAGGTAGAGAGGAGCATATCATCTGCCTCACAGGTCTCTATTTGTTATCGAACCACTCACCAGACGGCCTTCGTACCAGACGGCTTGGCGCTGCGCTCTTCGGGCTACTGCTTCAGCCGAACAGCTGGCATGCAGCAGCACAAAGCTAGCAGTGTCGCCAACCTTTGGCCATACCTGCTCACCTTTTGGATCAAGGGGTGTTAATCCTCCTGTTATAAATCTTAGGGATTGAGATAATGCCAATTCGTCATTGCAGCCGTACAACTCCGCGTAACGCCCTGCCTTCTCCAGTTGATCTCCATTTCCAAAAGGGGACCAGTGATCAGTAAGGCTATCCGTTGCCAGCTTCACTTTTACCCCTTGGCTGTGCAGCATTGGAAGTGGCATTATCATTCTTCCAATAGGCACTGTGGATGCAATAGTCATACCCAGTGATGCCATCCGCTTAGCTACCTCTTCTGCCTCTTGCTGCTGAGCTCCTGCGAACCAGAACGCATGACTGACCGTGACCTTTCCTTGCAAGCCAGCTTCTTCCGTCAGATCAGCTAACCGCGTCAGTGTTTTCTTTCCCGCTTCTTTTCCATCATGTAAATGAATATCAATGCCGGCATTACTCATCACAGCTAATTCCACCATCGTCTGAAGTGACTTCTCGATATCTCCATCCACCGTATAAGGATCTACTCCACCTACAAAGGTTGCTCCCTCTGCCAGAGATTGTTTTACCAGCTGCACAGAATCCGAGCGCAGCAGGCCATGTTGCGGAAACGCCACAATTTCAGATGAAATTTTGCCCGCGAATGTATTTAATGCTTGTACAGTCGCTTCTAATCGTTGCAAGCCGCTGACAGGCTCAATATTGCAATGGCTGCGCACATGTGTGGCACCAAACCCCTGAATAAGCGTCAGGATGCTCTCTGCTTGTTGTCTCGCCATGGGCAGCAGCTTAGGCAATAATACCTTCTCTTCCTCAATCCGTTCGAAAACACTGGACGCAGGCTTTACCGCTCTCCAAGGTCCATCGAAATATGTTTTATCTAAATGGATATGTGCTTCTTCGAAAGAAGGCAGCATCAACAACTCTTTACAGTCATATTTCGGGAGCTGGCTCTGAAGCTCGATGTCTGCTCCAACAACTTCTGAAATCTTATCCCCGTCAATGCGGAGATGACAAATCTTCGTATTCGTACCCGCTACTTGCCCATCCTCAATAACATAACCTTGTTCTAATCTTATATTGGTTAACCAGTAAGAAGCATTCAACATGCTACCCCATCCTTTTCTCAACAATTTATATAGATACGGACCGCTTTACTCTAAATGTTACCATAGCCCTTGCCATATAAAAAATGATTGAGAAATTTCAATAGCTACAGATCAATCTGCCCCCGATGTTTGACTCTGGATCTAGCTTCTCTACTATAACTAACTTCCTTGTTCAGCAGTTCATCCATCCGCAGACACTTCAGACCCTTTTTATCCATTTCTTTTAAGACTTCTTCTAATCCAGTGATCATATTCAAGGGCGCTTCTTCATCTGCCCACGGTGTATCTCCGCTGTCGTGTAGAACAATGATTGAGCCTGGTTTTATTTTTTTTATTAAGGCATCCTTTAATTGTTCTGCACTCAGTGACGCTTTCCAATCTCCGACCATGACAGACCACAATACGATTCGATAAGATTCTCTTAGCAAAAAGAAATCCCCTAGATTAAGAAGCCCCCAAGGTGGGCGGTAAAAGATAGGCCGCTCTCCTGTAATTCGCTCAACAATGTCTGCTGTGCGATCTACTTGCTTCCGTCTATTGGTCCAGGGGAACTGGATCCAGTTGGGTGTATGAGTATAATTATGAATGCCGATTTGGTGCCCTTCTCTGTGCATACGCTCGATCAGTTCCGGATATTTCTGCGCTTTTTTGCCCAATACGAAAAAGGTCGCCTTTATGCCATGCTCTTTTAATAGATCTAGAAGTTCAGGTGTATAACAAGGATCCGGACCGTCATCGAACGTAAACGCAATTTCCTTCTCTGCACCTACCTCCGAGTGAACCCCCCATCCCAATATTCGGGTAAGTGCAAAAGGAACGATCATATAAAGAACAATCACATCCACTGCTAAAATTATGAAGGCCCACATTAGGAAGCCGCCTCTGTCTTACGCGGGGCAAACCGCGCTTTCAAGGACTGCTTGCTAAGCACAAGCATCATGGGAGATAACTTCTCTGTGCTGTCCTCTATACGATGTTTCCCTTCCGGATGCAGCATGCGCAGTAAGAAACGAAGGTATATCCCGAACCAGTGCCGCTGCCATTTGGACTTGATGGGGCGCTGCTCAAACCCTATTCCATGAATAATCCCCCGGTGAAGCAGTGTAATCCCGGTTAGCACATTTACTTTGCTTAGTTCCGGATTGCTGTCTAGATCACGACTGATCTCCTTCATAGCCTCGCGAAGCATGCGTGCCGTACGAATTCCGGCCCGATCTGCGCCAAGCGTACGTGTCAGCTGCACGATCTGGCGATTGTCCAAATGAAGCTCACCCACCCAATCTCCCGGAAGTATCCGTTGCCCATCTTGGCAGACCAAACTTTCTCCGTGATATTTCAACACTACCAATTTACATATCCCGTATCTACGCACGGACTGACTACGAAATTTGGTGATGACAGCAAATATGTTCTCCCACATCATCCAAAGGGATTGTGAGAATAATTTTATAAATGGAACTGAGGTTATCATCATTTTTCCTTCTTTCCTGTTTGAGTTTATCTTCTAGCAAAATCCTTCACTAAACGCCGCGTATACCTGCCGATCATCTTTACCAGACTGTTTCCGAGATAAGCACCTATCCATAGAGACACTGCACCTAACAACATGAAGAAAAGTGAGATGTTGAATGTTTTATTTTCAATCCCAAATAGCGTTATAGAGGATACATCTAATAAATACAGGATAGGTGACAACAGGAGAATAATAGGGGTCAAGTAAAAAAGAGTGGCACAAATGAGACTGACCATACCGATGCCAAGTTGCAACATCAACCCTATAATCGCTCTCCAGTTATGATTATCCTGCAACTCCATCTTCACCTTTTCCCACAAGCTGCCTTCTTCGTGAGATCGGGTTGGTAGCGTGCGAACGGAGATATCCGTATAGACTTTAGTTCGAATTCGCTCATACTGTAAAAAAGTCTCGGTAGAACGCAAAACATAATAGAGGATCGGAATCCCCACTAAGGTGAAGGACATCGCAACTCCAAAGGTAATGCCCACCAAATAAAAACAAAAGTAAAATAGCCCTGTGGCAAAAGTAATTAATAAGAAACAGAAATTTCTCACATGTTTCCGGATCATTTGATTCATGCTTTTCTCTCCCTCTCTGCAATAAAAAATTGTTCATATCTAAGCAACTCTTATGCTAGTGCTTTTGGTGTAAAATCGACCAGTGCCATAATGTCATATGACAAAAAAAACACCCTACCGCCTACTCCCTCAAGGGAAAGCAAACAATAAGGTGTTTCTCAATTTTAACTGATTTAGATTTAGTCAGCGTTAATCCGAAATGCCAAAAGCCTTCTCGACTGCCTCCTCACGGTTTCGTACCCCGAGCTTAGCATAGATGGTGGACGCGTAATTTCTCACCGTTCCATCGGACAGATATAGTTTAGCGGCAATAGATTTATAACGCATTCCCTTCGAGAGGCATTCTAGAATCTCCAGCTCACGCGAGGTCAGCCCATATTCATTATTCTTCTCCGTCGGCGGCGCCTCTGAAGCTGGATGCATCTCATAGTGATCAATTAATACATTCGTAATATCGGGTGTAATCATCTTTACGCCCCGATGTACGAGACGTATTCCTTCGAACAGCTCCTGCGGCTCGGTAGACTTTAACAAGTAACCATCTGCCCCATTTTGCAGTGCCTCGACTGCCATATCTGCTTCTTGAAAAGTAGTCAGGATCAACACTCGTACCCCTGGCCATTTTTGCTTAATAAGCTTAGTCGCTTCTGCACCGTCCATGCCTGGCATATTTAAGTCCATCAGCACCACGTGAGGTTCTTCCTGCTCGCAGAGGCTTATTGCTTGTTCACCATTCTCAGCTAACCCAATAATCGCAAAATCCGGCTCCTGCTCTAGAATAATTCGCAGACTATCGCGGATATAGGGTTGATCATCCACCAGCAATAAACGAACCGTTTCCTCCTGTATCTCTTCAAGCCTTGGTAAACTGCAGGTCACTAAGGTTCCTTCCCCTGGCTTAGAGTAGAAATACACCTGTCCTTGCAAGTTGGAGGCACGCTCCTTCATCGCATTGACACCAAATCCTGCTTTTAAATCTTCAGTGCCTAATCCATTATCCTGCACATCCAGCCGAATCAACTTCTCTTCATAATGTAAGCTGATGACAATTTCACTGGCCTGGCCATGACGTACAGCGTTGGTTATCGACTCCTGCAAACATCTGTATAATGTCATTTGAGCCTGCTTAGATACTGTATACGGCTCTCCGAATGTTCTTAAGCGAATCTTAACCTTGGAGAAGGCCTGGAAATCATCCACTAATTTCTGTAGGGACTGCATAAGCGTCAATGCATCCTCCGAAGCGCCCACATGGTGCAAATATCGCCGAACATCATCCAAGCCATTGCGGGTTAGCTTTAACAAGGCATCTATTTTGTGCTCTCCTTCAGAGGTGTTCACCTCCGAACGTAAAGTCTCTAGCCCCATAATAATTGAAGTATAAGAATGCCCCACCGTATCATGCAGATCTTTGGATAAACGATCTCGTTCTTCCAGAAGTGTCATACGTTCAACTTGCGATATATACTGCTCTAAAACAGCATTTTGCTCCTTAATAATTCTACCCTGCTTGTGATTCACCACTAGTAAATGAAAAGCGAACCCAAGCGTATACACTAAACCCATGTTAAAAATCATTGATACAGCATCCATTTGTTGTGACAATCTAGATAACATAATTGGAATCAAAATGACCGTGATCGGAGCTGTCCAACGATAGGACTTCTCTGCACTATTGCTGGCAATCATAAAAGCGATAGGCAGAAAAGTTACGTATGATTCAGGAAACAAAGCAGCCAAATATAAGCAAAGTCCACCCGAAAAGAGGATCTCCGCGATCAGATAATACTTGTAATGCAGCTGCAAACAAAACCAAGGCACAGAAAAAGAGACCACGCCCCAAACAAACGCGATCCAGAACGGAATCGTAAAATCCTCCGAAAGATAACACATGGTGACCAAAAAAGAAGTAGAAAAACAAATCCGAAACAGGAGGACGAGCCAATCGTACCAGAACCACTGTTTGACCAGATTAAACAAGACATTTCCCCCTATATACTCTGCTGACTTAATCTTTATTATAGTGTAACCCCTTAAGGGCTCACTAGTTACAAAAAGTCATAAGTTGAGATGACATTTTTACTAATGGTGTAATTAGTATAATTAATCATTAAATGTCCCTCCGAATAAGTTGCTTTTTAAAGCAAAACACAGACTGTATGATAGTACATATTATTTGTCCATAAAATTGTAGTAGACCAATTAAACCAATAGGACAGCAAATTCTATAACGTACAACCACTATCGGAGGAATAATAAACTATGTTAGCCGCACTACTTCATGGCATTGCACTGGGCTTTGGATTAATTCTTCCACTTGGCGCACAAAATGTCTTTGTATTTAACCAAGGGGCCTCGCAACCACATTTTAAAAAAGCCATTCCCGTTATTGTTACAGCCGCTTTATGCGATACCCTGCTTATTTTATTAGCCGTATTAGGTGTTTCAGTCCTTGTGTTTGCCATCCCCGTTCTGCAGACCGCTTTATTTGCTGTAGGACTTTTATTTCTTTTGTATATGGGATGGTCTATCTGGAAAAGTACACCTACATCGTCAGCGCAAGACGCAACCCCTCTATCCTCTAAAAAACAAATCCTGTTCGCGCTGTCCGTTTCTTTATTAAATCCACATGCGATCTTGGATACTATCGGCGTTATTGGCACTAGCTCGCTTAGTTATACAGGCGTAGACAAAGTTGTATTTGCTGGCGCGACTATCCTAGTGTCATGGATTTGGTTCTTTGGGCTGGCTGTAGCCGGAAAAACTGTAGGACAAATCGACGCCAGTGGCAAAATCATGCGGATCATTAATAAGATCTCCGCGATCATTATTTGGATCGTTGCTGCTTATATTGCCTTCAAGCTTTTTTAAATGGAGGAAAAAGAATGCTGTACACCAATTTGCCGTATAATTATGTCCAATTTACACCATAATGTACTAGAATTTTGACTTACGGCGCAGAATGAGGTACATTACAATTTGGACGAACAATTAACAAACCAAAATACTATAATGTTCGCATTTAGAGGTGTAAATTATGAAAGAAGTATTCGATTATGAAGATATTCAATTAATTCCTGCAAAATGTATCGTAAACAGCCGTTCGGAGTGTGATACATCAGTCACCCTCGGTGGGCATAAATTTAGATTGCCGGTGGTACCTGCCAACATGCAAACCATCATTGATGAGAAGATCGCTATCTCCTTGGCGCAAAATGGCTATTTCTACATTATGCATCGTTTTGAACCGGAGAAACGTACGTCTTTCATCAAAGACATGCACTCCCGTGAATTAATCGCATCCATCAGCGTCGGAGTTAAAGAAGAAGAGTATGATTTCGTCGAACAATTATCCAAAGAACAGCTGGTTCCGGAATTCATCACAATTGATATTGCACACGGCCATTCCGAAGCAGTTATTCGGATGATCAAACATATTAAACAATACCTGCCTGCTAGTTTTGTTATTGCAGGAAATGTAGGAACACCTGAAGGCGTTAGAGAATTAGAAAACGCTGGAGCTGATGCTACTAAAGTTGGGATTGGACCAGGGAAAGTATGTATCACTAAGATCAAAACTGGATTCGGTACAGGCGGCTGGCAGTTAGCTGCACTACGCTTGTGTGCCAAGGCTGCAAGCAAGCCAATTATTGCCGATGGTGGCATTCGCACACACGGTGATATTGCTAAATCCGTACGATTTGGCGCTTCTATGGTCATGATTGGTTCGCTATTTGCCGGTCATGAAGAATCTCCGGGTGAAACCATTGAAATCGCTGGGAAGCTCTATAAAGAATACTTTGGCTCCGCTTCAGAATACCAAAAAGGTGAAAAGAAGAACGTCGAAGGTAAAAAAATTGCGGTTGAGCATAAAGGGGCTTTAGCAGAAACCCTAAGAGAAATGGAGCAGGATCTTCAATCCTCCATCTCTTATGCAGGTGGCAATAAATTAGAGGCTATCCGTAATGTGGATTACGTTATCGTTAAGAACTCCATTTTTAATGGAGATAAAGTCTATTAATTGAATACACAGGTGGGCAGGATGACTTAGGTCAATCTTGCTCACCTTTTTTTATGAGAACGAGTTCCGCTGGCCTACTTTGGGGTAATGGTAAGAATAAACTTCTATTAGATCACAATAGAGAGGATTATCCTTATGCGGCAAGCTATGATTATTATTAACCCCTCATCCGGTAAAGAGGAAGCCAGCCAATATGTCAGATACGCAACAAGAGTTCTAAGTGACAAAGACTACTCCGTTACGATCAACGAGACGGAAAAAGAACTAGACGCCACTCGTTATTCCATCACTGCTTGTGAGGAAGGTTATGACCTGGTTGTCTCCATCGGCGGGGATGGCACGCTTCACGAGACCATTAATGGTCTTATCGATCAGGAACACCACCCAAGATTAGGTGTGGTTCCTTTAGGAACGGCTAATGATTTCGCCCGTGCACTACAAATTCCACTGAATCCCGAAATAGCCATTCAAACCCTTGCCTCCTCTAACCTAAAAAACGTAGATATCGGTCGCTTAAATGACCGCCTATTCGGCAACGTTGTTGCTGTAGGTTCAATTGCCGGATCATTATCCTCTGTATCCTCCGAAGATAAAACCAAACTCGGCTCATTGGCATACTTGAAAGAAGGTCTTAAACAACTTACAAGCCCTACAGCCCACCCCCTTGTCATTCACCATGATGAACAATTATGGCAAGGAGACTCCTTACTCTTTCTCGCCGTATTAACCAACTCCGTCGGCGGGTTCGAGAATCTAATACCGGATGCTGCGGTGGACGACGGTCTGCTTCATTGTTTTATTATTTTGGACCTCAGTATATTCAATACCATTACAGCCAGTATATCTTTACTGCTAGGTACCCTTAAGGATCATAAAGACGTTGTCTATTTCACAGCCCACAATGTAAGTGTAAGCTCTCCAGAAACCGTAAGAACCAATGTAGATGGCGAAGAAGGTCCAACTTTGCCTATTACACTAAGTGTTCTCCCTCGTCATATCCAAGTCATTGTACCAGAAGTGGACTAACAAACAAAAAGCAGTCCGGAACTCAAAAAGTTCCAGACTGCTGCCCTTAATTTATGGACGCCCCGATCCATATCTTCCTACTAATCAAATGACTAAGAAGTTATTTCTATTCCACTACAATAAATTTTTTGCCTAATAACCACATTCCGCCGCTAATCCCTAAGAAATAAATAGGCATCGTCAGTAATGAACCATTATGAAGAGTGCTCATTCCCCACGTCGCCAAGCTAACAAGCAAATAATAGCCCAAGCTGAATATCGCACCTGCTGTTCCTACAACATCCTGAAATTGAACAAGAGCAAGACTTAGACAATTAGGTAAAGCAATCCCTGCACCCATTAATAGGACAAACAGCGTTATTAAAATACATACGATCACTATCATATCCGGCAGCGAGTCAAGACTGCTTGCGATTGTTAATAGCAAGGCTCCGCCCGCCATTACTAGACAGCCGATATGGATTATTTTTTCTGGGGCATAGAGGGTTAATAATCTTTTGGAGATCATTGCTCCTACAATCGACGCCAAAGCCACAATAATGCCGAGAAAACCATAGACTCCTGGCGAAATCTGAAAGTGTTCAATAAATATAAAAGGAGCTTCAGCATAATAGCTGAACAAAATTCCGTTAATGCCTCCAATTAGTAATCCAAACACCAATACACGCGGCAATGCGAGCATTTTTTTGACTATAGGCAGAATAGCCACCTTTTTTCTCATGGAAACATCAGTGGTTTCTGGCAGCTTCCAAAAAGCATACATAAATAACAACACACTCATCATTACTAATGTAAAGAAAACCGCTCGAAAACCAAAAGCTTGATCCACCCATCCGCCAATTAACGGACCTACTGCGGGAGTAAAAGCAATGACCGCCGAGATTTGGGCAAACATAACATGCCGTTTATTCCCAGAGACACTCTCACGAAGAATGGTTTGGGTAATAATCGAACCTGTTGCTGCTCCAAACGCTTGTATAAACCGGCTGACTAACAGCAGATGAATGGATTCTGAGTAAAAACACATCAAGCTTCCCATACCGTATACAAGAAGTCCAGCCAGCATGGAAGATCTCCGCCCGATGAAGTCAGACAACCAACCCCAGCTAAAAACACCTATAGCAAATCCAATAAAATATATACTTAACGTTAACTGTACAGAACTATTGGTGGCCCCAAGTGCTACTGCGATATCCGGTAACGATGGGGTGTAAATCGTCTCACTAATTTGCGGAAAAGCCACAAGAACAATCATTAAAAGTAACGATGGTGCTGCATATTTTTTCATCTTATTTTCGCCCTCCTACAAGCTTATATCCTCGAACAACTACAAGAATATGAGCCTAGCTAGGGAAATGGGGGCATCATTATGGCAAGACGACTATAAATCATCATGTTAGAAAATCACCTTTCATTGTTATGCTTTCATTGTTTTATAGGAGGGCTTACCCGAAAGATATCGGGCAAAGATTTGAGTTTCAATTATTCAACCAAAACATCATTATACACGGTAATAGAAAAGCTCTCAAACGAATCGCTTCGCCTGAGAGCTTATTTAGGTTAGGAATTTTGTTCTGATAATCCATGTATAGTTACGCCAACAGCGCTGGATTTCTTTTTGTCCTGAGAAGCATGTAGCTTTACCATCACAAATCTTGCAAACGGCTGTATTAATATACTTTCAGCGAACAGTGCAATCAGGAAATTTCTTGGCCAATTGGCTAAGAAGTGATTAAACGTTTGAGAACTCAACCCGTTTCCGATAATGTCTCCAATAAACGTCATACAAAATGACATCCCTAGTACGGTGAACAAGATACGGAATAGGATTTTGGCGTTGAAGCTATCGGTGGGTTGTGTGAATGTAGCTGTCAGCTTTTCGGCAATACGGCCAATAACAACAGGCTCAATAATCATGACAATTACCCAAATGATCGGAAACACCTTAAGAATCGTTAAGGCAACCTCACCATTAAATTCTCCAACCCCTAAAATGATATTTATTGAAGACATAAACAGTACCGTCAGTGTACAAATGATTGCACCATATAATGCCCCCTCCTTACCGTTTCTTGGTAATCTTGCTTCTTGATTCATGATGTTCTTCCTTTCAATATTGTCGGTAATAGTTTGGCGATAGTTTTTAAGGGAGTTGTAGATTTTTGCGTTAGGCACAACATCATCGCCCCTTCAATCGAAGCCGTCATCCACAAAGCCATATCGGAGGCTGATTCCTGCGAATAACCTTCAGTTACAAGCTTATCGCAGTAAATTCGTTCCATGTTCTCATAGAGCAAGCTACATGCCTGGCGAACAGGTTCACTCACCGTAGCCATTTCACTGACAATACTGCTAAAGGTATATCCGGTAATCGTGCCCTCAGTTTCTAAGTTGTGAACTAACTTGTCAATCATGGATTGTGTAGCTTCTAACGTCGATGGATGCTTTTTAAAAATATCCTCAATATCTATCGTAATTGCTTCATTTAAGCCCTTTAAACAAGCAATTAATAGTTCTTCTTTTCCATTTGGAAAATGATGATAAAGCGCTCCTTTGGTCACATTACAGGCTTTTAAAATTTCATTCACGCCTACATTTTTATATCCTTTTTGCTGAAAAAGAAGTGTAGCCGTATCAATCATTAGCGATTTTGTATCCACAATAACGTACTCCCCCTAACATACCAACCGGTCTGTTTGTTATTATAACAATATAAAAATGATTAATGTAAGTCTTTTTTGCTTTTTTTCAAAAAATATTTCATTATTTTCATTTATAACTGAAAACAGGATATGATCTAGTAAGTCTAGAAGTTAGTGTGAAGTTCAAAACATAATTGTTGTTATGAATAAAAAAGAATAGGGTGTATACATGAAAAAAAAAGCCTTAGTAATTATGCTGATAAGCTTGATTACTTTAATCTTTATCGCAGCTTGTAATGGTAATCAGAAAAAAGATGACTTTTTGACGCCATACCTTACTCAAGAAAATAAATCTTTTTCAATCCTAATTTTATCGGAGAACGATCGTTTTTTTGAGCAAACTAAAGAGCTTGAGGATATTTACAAGGAAAATATGACTTATATCAGCAAAGCAGGTGTTATCAAAAAAGATTCGAAAGAGGGCGACCGCTTAAAAGAGGATTTGAAGATCAACACTTACCCTTCATATATTCTATTGGATAATAAAAAAGTGCTGCTTATAAGCGAAAATATTGAGCAGTTTAAAACAGAGTCAAAACAAATTATAGAAGAAATTGTCAACAAATAATGCATAGACATTTAAGTGCCTACAGCAAAAAGGGCTCAGTTTCCTGAGCCCGCAAATACTTACTCTACTACGTTTTTATATCTGAAGAATTGTCCCAACATTCCACGTTCTCCAAACCCTCTATGCTATCTTTATAAAAGACAGGGTCCTTGCCTGCGCGCTTCTGGCGCTTATAATCCTGCAGGGCGGCAAAGGCCACCTTAGATAATAGAAGAATAGCGATCAAATTCACGATGACCATGAAGCCCATAAATAAATCAGCCAAATCCCATACCAATTGAACCTTAGCTACGGAGCCAAAAATAATCATCGCCAAGACGCTGTATCTATAGAATAGTAATACTTTTTTATTGGAGTTCAAGAATTCTATATTGGTCTCACCATAATAATAATTTCCGATTAACGTACTGAAAGCAAACAACAAAATCATGATCGCTAGGGATCCAGAGGCCCACGAACCAATATGTTCGCTTAATGCCGCTTGTGTCAGCTTAATTCCATCCAGCCCTGGCTGTTTATACGCATCAGATAACAAGATAATAAAAGCAGTACTCGAACAAATAAGTAACGTGTCTGTAAGTACACCCAGCGCTTGCATCAGCCCTTGTTTCACCGGATGACTAGTTGTTGCAGTTGCCGCAGCATTTGGAGCACTACCCATCCCCGCTTCGTTGGAGAATAGTCCTCTTTTCACCCCTTGCAGAATGACTGCCCCAAAAGATCCCCCCGCGATTTGTTCAAATCCAAAAGCACTTTTCACAATAAGCGCCAGAATCGCCGGTATTTCCGTAATATTAATTAACATAATAATAACAGCGGCCCCAATATAGATCCCTGCCATTACCACTACAATATATTCGGACATTCTAGCAATACGTTTAACCCCACCAAAGATAACTGCCGCAAAAGTAGCGGCGACTAGAAGTCCAAGAATCACCCGATTAGTGCCAAATGAATTCTCAAAGGCCACTGTAATCGTATTGGATTGAACTGCATTAAATACAAGACCAAAGGATAACGTGATCAAAACCGCAAATACCGCGCCCATCCAACGTTTTTTCAGGCCTTGCTCCATATAATAGGCGGGACCACCACGAAATCCAGTCTTGTCCTTCACTTTATACACCTGTGCCAGAGTACTTTCAATAAATCCGGACGCTGATCCAATAATAGCTATGACCCACATCCAAAAAACAGCTCCTGGTCCACCTATTGCGATAGCAATTGCGATCCCTGTAATATTCCCTGTCCCAACCCTTGCTGCCATACTGATACAGAAAGCCTGAAACGACGAAATGGAATCTTTTGACCTTTCATTGGACTCTTTAAGAACCCTAAACATTTCTTTAAACATGCCAAACTGAACAAACTTCGATCGAATGGTGAAATAAATTCCACAAACAATAAGCAGAACCACCAAAATTTTCGACCAAAGAAAGTCATTTGTTGCGCTAATCATACTGTCTAACATTTGTTGCATGTAAATCCGCCTCTCCATTGTGTCGATACCCAGTTGCTGAACCTTAAGTTACATAGTATTTTCAAATATAACAGCCCTTATTTCAAAAGCCAACAAAAAAAATTAGCCAGCAACACCATACCTTACACCGGTGTGAGAGCTATTTCTCCAACTTCATCTGAGTACACAAGCTCCTTTAGATTAATCTAGACTTTTTTCACATTAATTATATTTAATTACATACGAGTTGTATATAATTAAGGCTTTCACAATTAATAGTAAATAAGGAGGCTGAATAAAAAAGCAGCCGGTGCAAGAAATGTATGACTACAATGTATGCGCGTATTTATATCGTGGAAAACATTTGGTTTGATCCCACCGTTGTTTTGAACCATCCAACTATGGGATCGCTTGAGACATCCACTTCCAGTGTTATCTTGAATAATCATAGAGCAGATATTTTCGAGGTATTAATTAGCCACAGCTTTAAAATATTGGTACACCTGATTTAACTTCTTATCATGTTTCCCTTTCGGACTCTCCATATTCCCAAATTCAAAAAACTTCACTTTCTTGATGCCACAATATTGAAATAATGCTTTTCTCATCAGCACTTTATGGGAATTATTCAGCCAATATAAAGGATAGAGGGTCGGCCCCTTCATGCTGGAAATGCAAACCACTGACTTTCCTTTCAGCAGCCCTTCGGGGATGAGGCCACCCTTTTCTCTGTAAGCGAAATTAGAAGCAAACATTTGGTCAATATAACCGAGCAACATCGCGGGGGGACGTCCCCACCAGATTGGATACACAAACACAATTTTGTCGGCCTGACGAATCTGCTCCCGATACTTCTCGAGCTTGGGATCAATATGCATGTCTCTTCTACGTTTATTTTCATTAAAGACCAGCACAGGATCAAATTGCTCTTCGTAAAGATCAAGGACCTCTATCTTCGTGATCTTTTGATTCTCATTACTTCCCTGAATGACTTTATTGAAAAAAGCATAACTTAAACTTTTATGATTCGGATGTGTATAGATGACTAAAACGTTCATTGCTCCACCTCTTTAATTATCATTTGATAACAAAATGGTATCACAACCGTTATTTAGTTGTCAAATGATAATTGTATTATGATAATTATTTTGTTAATGTTTACAATAAGAGGTGATCCTTATGGACAAACAAGCGTTTTTTCAGAAAATTGTTACCTTTACGACAGCAGTCCATGAAGTAACATTTGACTTTACCAAAGATGTTAGACCGGAAGGCATTACGCCCGTTCAATATAGTATTCTGGAATATATTGCGGTTAGCCAGCCTGTTACCCTCAGCCAAATCAGCGATTGTAAGAATATCTCTATGCCGAATACCAGCCGTGAGCTCAAGAAATTAACAGAAAAAAACCTGTGTGAGAAGCTTGATGTCGCCGAGGACCGGCGTAAGCAAATGATTCGGTTGTCTGATGCTGGACAAGCGATGATGAACGAGGCTTTTGAACGGATCGGTGAACGTTTTCTGAACCGGATTAAAGAGGTTCCCCCAGAGGAATTAGCCGAGATTAACCATGCCCTCGATATCCTGCAATCTAAGGTGTTTAGCACCCAGCAATGATCCGAGAAAAAGACAGCAGAGCAGCGGTTCCCCATTAATGGGGGCACCGCTGCTCTGTGTTTTGGGTCGTTGGTTAGCTGACTCAAGACCGATTATTGGCTAGTAAAACCCAACGACTTCGAATCAGCCCCACCTTCAGCTAAATCGCCGAATCGTATTCGTCCACTGAGGCTTTCGGACCCAGATGACGTTATTGGCATATTTTTAGCCTTTTGTGCGTAGTTTCGGACTCCAGCGACGCTATTCCTATGAATCGGGTTCATATTGGGTGTTTTTTATGCCAATAGCTGCTATGCGGTCCGTTGGCATTCCAAATATACGAAAAAGCTGCATTTAAGGTCAGCTGAGTCCGAAAGACGCTCCCCTTATAATCACCTAATAGAAATAGGCACTCCTCTTAAGGAATGCCTTGATTTGATTATAAGTATTCTTAGCCAGCGAAATAGACTATTTCACCAGTCCGCTGATAAAGGTCTCAAAATTATCAGCCAAACGTGTGATTTTGTATTTGTTATCCCGATCTACATGAATAACCTCAGGTTCGCCATCATTCCCGAATTCGCGGTAATCCAGCATCACCACTTCATTCTCAGAAGGACAATCACAAATCACCACACCAACTTCAGGATAACGTCCATTTTCAATCACAGTCCGGCTGCCTGAAGCTCCACACAGCGACTTATTCTTATCTCGTCCAATTCCGTGGATACCAGAAATCGTAATAAATTCTCCTGTTCCCGGAATCGGATAACGATTGTTATGAGGAATTCCCCCATTATGTAACTTCATCATATCCACATAGGAAGCAGGCAGCTTGAAGACCAGCTCTTCTTGTACTGATGTAATCAATGCATCTGAAGGCGGATCAGAGATATATTCTGAGAACGCATACTCGCTGTCATCCCAGAAATTAGTGGTATCCAACGCTATTACAGGCTTCTTAGCAGGTTTGTTTACAGGCTTTCTCGCAGCTTTTTTAGCCAATTTACGTTTGATCCAGCCTAGAAACTCCAATGTGTCTTCATCATCAGGCTCCAGCTGATCGGCAATCGTAAACGCTTTTAAAGCTTCGTCATATCTTTTCAGATAATAATAAGAAACCCCGATACGGTAATGCCAGAGCGGGTCACCTTCACCCTCTTCTTCAATGCTCAAATACTGCTCTAAAGCCTCTTCATATTGCCCGAGATTATTAAGCGCCCTGCCCAAATGACTAGTCAGAACATAATCTCTTTCCTCTTCAGGAATTTCCGTGATTGCATCCACGATTTCTTGAAATTCATCTTCCTCATGCCATTCATCCAATTTTGCCAATAACTCATCACTCATCATTAATACCTCCTATTAACGATCACTCAAAATACCTATTAGAAATTATACCATTTCTAACCTATGCCCAGCCAATAACGCATGTCCTAGCCATATCAATCAAAAGACAACTTCCCTTTTTGCTGTGAAAAACAGACCGCAGCGTTTATCTGCGGTCTGTTTTTCGTATACAGAAAACCATTTATTTATGGGTAACTATAATTGCTGCCTTCTATCTTGCCTTTACGACTGCATCCCGTTTTCGATCCTCTGCAGGAACTCTTCAGCGGCACTATAGCCAAGCTGCTTAAGGTACCAATTATTCGCAGCCGCTTCGATCAGGCCAGCCACATCACGGCCAGGCTGAAGCTGAACTTCAATATGCGGAATTTGCACGCCAAGATAGTCTGTGAACTGGGGTTCGATTTCGAGCTCATTATTCAAGGAATTCTCCCGCCATGGTGACAACTCGATGTCGAGTACAATTCGTGTCTCTTCCTGAAAAGCTCTACGCCCGTACTGCCGTACAACGTTGATCAGACCAATACTGCGCAGCGCTAGGAATTCACGGGTCGTTTCATTATGTGTGCCAAGAAGCGTAGCCGGTCCCAGCTTCTTAAGCACAACTACATCATCGGCCACAAACCGATGACCTCTTCTAATGAGCGTGTGAGCGGTTTCGCTTTTTCCGATCCCGGACTTGCCCCTCAATAGGACCCCTATGCCGGACACGTTCACACACACTCCATGAATTGAAAGTTCAGGCGCCAGCGCCTTCACCAGATAAGTATCAATCTTTGCGATGAACTCTGACGTCGTCTCTTCCGTTCGAAGTAGTGGTATACCTTCTTGGTCGCAGAATAAAGTCAAATAAGGAATCTCCTGCTGACCCGTCGTCACAATAAAGCATGGGGGATGATACTTAACAATATTGCCAATATGTAACTTGCGTTGCTCAACGCTTAGCTTTAGCAGATAATTGATTTCTTTGCGGCCCAATACTTGTACTCGCTTCATGGGGAAAAAATCGAAGTAACCCACGAACTCCAGGCCAGGTCTATGTGTCTTTGAGCGAGTAATCTCACGGTCCATGCAGCTAGCACCCGCAAGCACTTCCAGCTTAAACGTTTCCGTAAGGCTTTGAACGGTAATCGATTTCAATGTTGTTCTCCTCCTGTGGCTACGTATTTTGAATACGTAATACGGTTACCGGGATATATTCAACGACGAATAGAATGATTCCTGCAAAAGAAATAGGCAGATCAAGAGATATTAACAACTATGTTCCTTCAAGAAAATTAATAAGGTATATCTCCGGCTGCGTGAGAAATTCTGCAAAACTACATAAATCCGCGTACGTCTGATGTTCCACGTCGTAACAGCCGATCAGGCCTTTTTTCTTCGGATTCCACATAAGCAGCAGATCAGAGTAATTATCTATATCGGCTGACAGACGGAGCAGCTTTTGCCGGCCGATTTTCATTTCAATGGTATCAGTTAATGTGAAAAAGTCGATATATCTAATTTCATATTCATTTTGTGTTAGCTCAAGACGCAGATTTTTTCCAGTAAGAAAGCTAACCAATTCATCAGACAATTTATATTTTCTCAGCTCAAACTTCTTGTTCTCGATATCATGAAATTCAGCCGGCTCTAACGATTTCAAATAGTCAGCCAAAGCTGTATTCTTATTACTCACTGCAATGGTGTACGGGCGATCGCCATCTTTTTCTGCCAAGGTAACGTCTGCGCCACGTTCAATCAAAAATTGTACCATCGCTTGATTACCAATTCTCGTGGCAACTGTTAACGGAGTCGCTTGATAAGGATAGACCATATCGGATTTGTTGTAATTAATGTCCACCCCATGATCCAGTAAATAAGTAACGGTCTTAAGGTCATGATCTGACACCGCTTTGCGTAATACGCCCCCACCATGCTGCTTAATATCTAATCCTAGCTCATGTATGAGCGGGATATTGTTTTTGTTGCCATAGTAGGCCTGCGAATATGCACCTGACTTGACCTGATTAAGCTTGTCCAGTTTAGCCCCTTGTGCTGCAATATAGCGGACGATATCTTCTTTGCAATAGCGAACCGCGAGCAAAAAAGCCGGATTATTCTTCACATTCAGATTTACACCGTGCTGTACCAGCAGCTTTATGACATCCATTCTCTCTGATATAAGCGCCAAATCTAACGGGGTTAACGTAGTATATTGGCTAAGGACGATGCCCTCTTCAATATCCCAGCCTGCTCTAATGGCAGCCTCTAATTCCGGAATGTTTCCATTGTAAATATGCATGGCCATTTGCGGCAGTTCCTGGAACTTCCCTATATCCTTCAGACGGATCATCCATTATCCACTCCTACTTCAAGTATTATGAAGAGTATAGAGAACCGTATAGTAAAAAACAATCCAAACTAAGGATGTTGTTCTAACAAATAGTCCTCATAATATTTAGATCGGCAAGATTCTTGCTGCTATTCAAAAAAATAAAAAGAAGCTCCGTTAATACACGAAGCTCCTGTTTACAATTTATGATGGTAAGTAAAGTTGAAGCAGCTTGCTGTTGGCAGCGAGAAAGCTGGCTATATCCCTCTTTATCCTTGGATGTCCCGTCTCGCCTCTTGCTCGGCAAGAATCTCGTTATCTTCCGCGTTATCCCGCGTCACTTTCTGAACGCCAATAGCGCTATAAGAAATCAAGAGAATAACAGCTATGTAATACCCCTTTACATTTAATTCAAATGGAGCATTGTAAAGACCAATAAAAAACATCGCATACCCGATAATCAAACCCACAAAAGCCATAATTGTGAAGGCCCCTGTGTTTCTCATCCTGTGTTTAGGGTTATCCAAACGAAATTCTTTATCCTCTGTATTGTCCCTGACCACCTTTTGCACAACGATACAGGAAATCGTAATTAACACCATACAAAGCAAATAATACCCTTTTACGTTTAGCTCCCAAGTGTCGTTGTACACTCCCAAACAGAATAGAAAAAGTCCTGCCCCCAATGCAAAATACGATGCCCCCGTAAAAGCAGCCGTGTTGCGTTTGCGATATCTCTGATTCATCTGATAATTCCTCTCCCACTACAGACTTGAATGATGATATATCCTTCTCCACTATACCGTGGAACATCGGTAAAATTCTACCATGAATCAGGTTGTTTTAGGGAATTTCAGGAATTTTTTTACTATACAAATATAAAATAACGCAAACACCGAAAGGACGGTCTCAGTCCCATACAATATAGGACAAAAACCGCCTCCCGCGATCTCAGCAACATATATTAGAAAAATGCTACTGCCTTTCCTGGTCCACCAATTGCTGCTGTGCGAGACGAATCATTTCGCGGACCATCGTTCCACCAATTTTACCGCCGATCTGGCCCACCGATTCTGTGCTCAAATGACCATTTTGACCGTGCTCCAAAGGGACACCCAGTTCTTTTGCAACTTCGTATTTCACATCATCAGGCCGCTCCGGATCTACGTCATACCCCTCGCGGCGCATCACTTCCGCTTTAAAAATTTGCATTCCGCGGCTGGCTCCCGGCACTGCATATTTCCTGTTTCTTCTAGACATCCTTATCCCCTCCCAAACCTGTTTTAAATAACATGCCCGGAAACCGGAACCTCCACCCTTATTGACTTGCCCCGATTATTTCCAAGCAGGGCGCCGTTGCAACGCGGCATTCGTAGCACGCAAGGTTACAGCCCAAAATAAAAAAGCCACAGCACTAACAGAAGCTCCAAGCCAACATACCCCGTTCCAGCCATAGTGAGAATATATTTGAGTGGAAGCAATCGATCCGGTAGCACTTCCAATGGAGTAAAAAACCATATACCCTGCGGTGAGCCGACTACGTGCCTCCATGCGCAAGGTAAGTATGATACTTTGATTGGTGACATGCACCGCCTGCACAGCCAAATCAAGCAGAACAATACCAACGACCAATGCCAACAGCGACTGCTCCGTAAAACTGATAAACCACCATGATATCAACAATAGAAGTAATGCTATGCCTGTCGTTCTCTGTCCATGACCCTGATCAGCTAGCTTTCCCGCCCGCGCAGCAGCTAATGCTCCCACAATTCCCGCCAGACCAAATGCCCCAATTGCAGTATGTGAAAGTGATAACGGCGGAGCACTAAGAGGCAAGACCACAGAAGTCCACAGAATACTGAAAGCAGTAAAAATCAGCAAAGCCAGAATAGCGCGGATACGCAATACTCTCTCTTGCACAAACAACATAAACACTGAACTAAGCAGCTGAGCGTATGACAGTGTTTTTACCTCACGTTCCACATTTGGCAACACCCTAAATAATGTACACACCATACAAAGCATTAAAGCAGCAGAAAAAAGGTATACGGAACGCCAACCTGCAAGATCTGTAAGTATTCCTGAAATGGATCGCGCAAGAAGTATTCCAATCACAATTCCACTTGTGACCATGCCTACGACTCGCCCGCGTTCGGCAGGGGCAGCCATTGTCGCCGCGAACGCAACAAGCGTCTGTGTTACAACAGCGAGTAGTCCCACTGAGGCCATACCTACGAATAGTACCGTGCTGGAAGAGGCAGTACCCACGATAATCAAAGCCACCACAGATAATAACATCTGGCCGATAATCAGGCGGCGCTGATTCAGTAAATCTCCTAGTGGCACGAGCAGTAACAGCCCCACTGCATAAAAAATCTGCGTGATAGTAATAAGAATACCAATGGTTGAATAATCAATACCAAATTCTCTCGACAAATGATCAAGCAACGGTTGTGCAAAGTAGATGTTTGCAACCGACATCCCGCAGACAACGGCAAACAAAAGTGTCATATAACGAGGCATCGAGGAAGCATGAATAGAATCAGATGGCGTATGCGTCTCTTGTGACGAAAGCTTCTCTTTAGTCCCTTGCATTTTGGACACACCCTTTCTCTGTTAAATTTAAATCGCAAACACATTACATACCGATCAGTATGTTATTGTGCTCAGTAAATTTATCTCACAAAACAAATGATGTCAACATAAATATTTGATGCCACCGACTTTCATTTGACAATTTAGACGACTAGTTCTAGTATTATAAAATACTGTTCGGTAATCAATTATTGAAATCAAATATAACGAGGGGTGTTAACAATGGCTCGAACCCGCGAATTTGACGAAGAAAAAGTATTAGAATCAGCTATGGAGCTATTTTGGGAGAAGGGATATGAGGCTACCTCATTAAGTGATTTAACTTCCAGAATGGGCATCCAACGCCCCAGTATATACTCAGCTTTTGGAGACAAAAAAGAATTGTTCGAAGCTGCGCTACGTAAATATACGATGTCCCATGCTTCTCGTGTCCGAGCCCAACTTCAAAGCAATCCATCCGTGAAAAAAGCCTTTCGTAGTTTTTTTGAAGATGTGGTGGCGGAGGAGTATTCAGGCAGTGTGAACCGAGGATGTTTTTGCATCAATACAATGGTCGAGCTGGCACCTCATGATGAGAAATTCGAGATCCTTACAAGAGAACATCAAATGTATTTATCGGTCATATTTCAAGAAACTATTGAACGCGGTATACAATCAGGTGAGCTTAAGGGTGGTGTAAATGCGAAGGCCTTGGCACAGGCACTAATCGTATCGCTAATAGGGCTTACTGTACTCTTGAAATCTCGCCCAGAGCGATCCTTTGTTGATAACGCGATAACAATGATACTTACTTCGCTTGATTAAATTCAGAGTCTTGATTTAAGTCAATGCCCGACATAGTACTCCTAATTACAATGAAATAAAAGTCCTTTAGGAGGCTATCTTATGGCTATCTCAGAAAAAGACCTGTCGAATCAGCGTAAGTCCGCTTTAACAGCTGGAATATCACTGATCATCATGACCCTCGCTTCATTTTTTTCATATGGCTTTGTCCATGGGACTCTTGTTGTGCAAGGCGATGCCAGTGCCACATTTATTAACATCGTATCTTCCAACAACCTTTTCAAAGGGGAAATCTTGGGCTGGATCATCATTATGATTGCTGACATTCTGGTCGCCTGGGCGTTTTATGTGTTTCTAGAACCCGTCAACAAAAATCTTTCATTACTCGGCGCATGGCTCCGTTTAACCTATTCCGCTATATTGGCAATCTCTATCTTAACCTTGATATTTGTGCTGCTGCTCACGGGAAACACAAATGGCTTTTCCACATTAACAATCGAACAAACTCAAGCATTTATGATGTTATTTCTGGATGCATTTCAATTCATTTGGTCTATGGGGTTAATCGTTTTTGGCGGGCATTTGTTAATAGTGGGCTATGTGGCTTTAAAATCCGATGTCATTCCTAAAGTAATCAGCATCCTGCTGCTGCTTGCTTCAATAGGCTATATTATCATTCATCTAAGCAAAATGTTTCTCCCACAATATGAGGCAGTCATTACAACACTTAATTTTATTTTTACTATTCCTATGATTGTAGGAGAACTAGGCTTTGGGATATGGCTACTGCTTAGAGGTGGAAAAATCCCCAAAAGTGTATAACGATTTTGCTATTCATCACCGGAATGAACCCGCTTCTTAATTCTACTTAATGACTCTGGCGTAATCCCCAAATAACTGGCTAGTTGATGTTGGGGGACACGGGTAAGTAAATGAGGTCTTTTTTGTAACAAGGCTTTGTAACGTTCTTCAGGATTGGAAGCAATAAAGGAAGTCAACTCATCCTGAACCTCACCCAGGTTTTCCTCTACCATTTTGCGTATCATGGTTTCCAGCTGAGCGTGTTTATGGAGCATATCCTGTTCCGCATTAAGATCACCAACCACCAATATGCTGTCTTCTAGGCAGGTTAAGGTGTACGCTGAGGGTCTACTCTCTTGATGCCGATTAAAAATCGAAACCGCTTGCTCTTCCGTATAAAAATTAGATGTGACTTCTTTGCCCGATTCATCTACCGAGGACTGCCTCACACATCCCTTTAACACAAAAAAACATTTTGAGGGAACGTCTCCTTGTCTAAGGAGTACCGTTCCCTTCTTGTATTCCTCAATAGGAATACCTTCAACAATATCCTGCTGTTCCATTTCGTTAAGAGATGTAAATTTACTCATATACTTATACAATATGCTTTTCATTTATCTCTCCAATCTCATTGCACGACCTCATATAAAGATACCTCTAACCGCTGAATAAAGTGTGACCAATCACCCGTTGTGTACAGCAGAAGCCGATGCATCGCACGCGTACAGGCTGTATAAAAAAGCTTGCGTTCGCTTTCCCGATCATACGTCTGTGTGGAAGCATCATAAATCAGTACGGCGTCGAATTCAACCCCTTTTGCGAGATAAGCGGGAATTACTAAAATGCCCTTCTCAAAAGTGAGCGTCTCCTTCGTAATAAGCCGCAGAGCTTCGCATCCTTGTTTCTTTAATTCTTCATAGGCCGCACGGCTTTCAGCTGCAGTCTTGGTAATAACGGCAATAGAGTCGAGCCCTTCAGCCATCAGCGCCGCGAGATCCTCTTTAATTCTTATCGCCCGCTCTACGTCGCTACTCGCCTTCACTAGGAACGGCTTCTCACCCTCTCTTTCAAAAGGTACGATCTCCTCCTTAGGCAGCAACGCCTTCGTAAACTCCACAATCTGACGAGTTGATCGATAACTTCGAATTAGACGGATCAGGCTCGTTTCATCTTCCCCATAAAGCCGGATCAAAGGCGAATCCACCTCGTGCAAATTCGTTGCTTGCGGGAAAATCGCTTGGCCGAAATCGCCGAGCACAGTCATGCGCGCGCGGGGAAACAGCTGTTTGAGAAACGCGTATTGGAACGGCGAATAATCCTGGCCTTCATCGATAAACAGATGCCGCACCTCTGTGTTCATACGAGTCCCCTCGACAAGTTCTTTTAAATACAGGAATGGAGTCGCATCCTCGCAAAAGAGTTCATCGCGGCTCAGCTTTTCCTTCGTTTGCTTACAGATCCCCTGCCACTGAGCAGGCAACTCAGTCTCGTTTGTCATTCTCCGATAGATGGTTTCATCAATAAACAACTGATCGTATAACCCAATCGTATCTATGAACTTGAACCGTTTGACATCGCGTCTCAGCGGTTTAAAGTGCTCCTTCACAATCATGCGGCGCAGCAGTTCTTCTTCCTGCAGACCAAAGTCAAAAACATTCTCTTCCCCTTGATCCTGATTAGGAAAATCCCCATAGTTCTCAAGATACTGAGTCGTAAAATCAAAGACGGCTTCTTCCCGCCGATATTTCTTAAGTATCTCACTGTAAGCTTCGGCATACTGATCGGTATCGAGGTAATCAAGCTCATCTTGAACCCAGAATGCCTCCTGTTCCTGACGCTCCAGCGAAGCCAACTGACGCAGTAGCCATTCACGCAATAAAACGATGCGATTAGCCAAACGAATGGAGCTATCATAGCTGTAAAATTGTGATTTCATCTGCTCCGCAGTAATCAACTCGCGATCCCGAAAACGGATACTATGAAACAACATCCCTTCCTTCCCTAACCACAACGCATAGTTTTGCAGAGCATGCAGAAAAGCTTCTGAAGCTTTATACTGCATTCCAGTTAGGCGCGCTTCATACTCTGGAGAAGCTTTGGACGTCAGTACAAATTCAATCTGCTCGAACGGGTCCTCTAAACGAACCGTAGATCCGAGCCAATAATCAACATACTCCTGAAAGGTAGTTTGCTGCATATTCTCTTCGCCAAGCTCGGGAAGCACCGTGGATACATAACTGTTAAACATCGGGTTAGGCGAAAAAAGAACAATCTGATCCGCCTTGAGCCTATCGCGGTGTTTATATAGCAAATAGGCTACCCGTTGCAGCGCTGCGGATGTTTTCCCACTGCCCGCAGCCCCCTGCACAATGAGCATACGACTACTATCGTTGCGGATAATAGCATTCTGTTCCTTCTGAATAGTCGCCACGATGCTCTTCATTTGTGAATCCGCACCCTTACCAAGCACCTGCTGAAGTAATTCATCACCGATCGTTAAGCTCGTATCGAACACGTTCTGAAGCTGACCCTGACGGATCTGGTATTGCCGCTTCAGCATCATCGTTCCCGAGATTTGTCCTCCCGGTGTATCGTAAGAGGCGGGGCCTGGCGAATGGTCATAATACATACTTGCAATAGGTGTCCGCCAGTCATATACCAGAAAATTCACACCTTCTGCATTGATGAAAGACGCCACCCCGACATAGATTTGCTCACTGGAGTTCAACCCATCTTCTTGAAAGTCCATTCGTCCAAAATAGGGCGACGGCAGCAGCCGTTTCATGTTCTTATAACGCTGCATCCGTTGGCGGTGACTACGCTCCCGTTCAGACAACAACGCTTCTTGCTGTTTTATACTGTAAAAGGTCTCCTCGAAATCCTCATGTGTGCTCGTATTGACCGTAACTTCCTCCCAAAACCGCTTGCGGATGTCCGTTACCTGTTCACGTAATCCTGTCACTTCCGGTTCCAGCTCGCCAATCTTTGATTGCAATTCTTCCGTGACCAAATCTAGCCGTTCCTGTTCTCGCTGCCAATCTTTTTCGTTTAACATTTTTACTAACACGCTCCTTTTCAAGGTTGTTATCAAGAAGCAAAAATACAAATTTGACAAACTGCTAATCCGCATGGTATTATTAATGTATAAATAAGATGTAATAAATCTGTCTAAAATACACGTATTAACAGTGGTCTTCTCATATTACCACGTTATTTCGTTGTGCGCAAATTATATATTAAGAAGAACCGGCAGCTCATGCCGGTTCTTCTTTTTTATTCCTTTTCACAAAGAGTATCCGTTCTCCTGAGTCTACTGATTTTCAGCGACTGTGGGGTCCGCTGTGTCCGATAGCGACTTCACCCGCGGATGAGTTCAATTAAACAGGGAGACCTAACAGCCATTTGATGACTGTTAGGTCTCCCTTATTCCTTATCTTATTTGTTTGCCAAAAAAGCATCAATTTGAGTTTGCAGTTCGGTTTGGATTTTATCAATGCCAGCGGACTTCAGTTGCTTGTTCAGATCTTCAAGACCTTTATCGATATCTTTAATTACGCCGTATTCGAGCGGAATCGCATAACGGAGCATTACGTTACCAATGTTGGCAATTTCCGTTTTCACTTTGCTGTTATCGAATACAAAGGTTTCAAGCGCGTAGTGATAGACATTTGCTTCCCAGCCTTTAGCCAGATCGTTTGCTTCTTGCGGGAATGCTTCATTGTCACGGTTAAGTGGCGAGTTGAAGTTCCAGTTAGAGAAGCCCATAAAGTTCGGATTCTTTTCAAGTGCTTTATATTTGTCATCGCCAACCGCTTCGTAATGTACACCGCTAAGGCCGTACATCATCAGGTCGTGCAGTTCTTTATCATTTTGCATCAGATCGAGGAACATCAAGGAGCGTTCCACATTTCTGGAAGTAGCGTGGATCGAAGTACCGTTTTGTGTTGAAATTGCCACTGATTTCTTCTTGCCTTGGTTGATGTCAGCCAAAGCTACTTCATAAGGGGAATTCTCTTGGCGCATCAAAGCCATAAGTGCTCCAAGTGTTCCGTTGTTGTGTGTAATCGATGCTGTTTTGCCTGCTTTAAAATCGGCCTGATGATCATTTTTACTGTTAAGGACGTTTTTCGACCATGCATTGTTATCAGCAAGATCTTTGTAATATACGAGTAGATCTTTAAACTCTTGGGTTTCATATACGTTAAATACTTGCCCTTTTTCATCCGTCAATTTGAAAGCAAACGGAAGGTCGAGATCAAACATATTCCATTCGTTTTGCTGCTTCAGCAATACACGGTCCAAATTATGAAATTTCCAGTCTCCTGTTTCCGGAGTGAACGGTGTAATTCCTTTTTCGTTTTGCGCTATGGTTTTCAAGTAAGTGGCATACGCTTCTGGGCTGTTGATCTCAGGAAGATTGTATTTCTTACGCAAATCCTCACGGTACAAAATCAGTTTTTCAACGGATTCCCCTCTGTTTTGTGGAACCATGTACAGTTTGCCGTTTACTTTAGCCTGATCCCAGCTCACATCAGACATGGCTGCTAAAGTCTGCGGCATATATTTGGTAAGCAGCTCATCAGTCAATTCCAGGAATCCGCCTTTCAACGCCTGGTCATTGTAGCCAGCCCAGTTTGCCGAATAGATGAGGTCAAAATCTTCATTTGCTGCCAGCTTCAACGGATATTTTTGCGCCCAGTCCGACCAATCCAGGAACTCGCCCTCTACAGTAGCATTAATTTTTTCTTTCAGCTTTTTATTAATCTCAGCAAAAACGCTATCATAGTCTATCGGTTTAGGGCCAACAAAAATCATTTTCAGCTTCACTTCTTTTGAGGTATCAAGGGTGTCTGAGGTAGTTGCAGGTTCTGAGGTGTTCGTAGTGTCGCTTCCCCCCTCTGACGCATTATTTGTAGCCTGTGCAGAAGTATTAGCATTGTTGTTTCCACCACCACATGCACTTAGAATCATTACGAAGGTTAAAACGAGCGCTAGCATTATCAATCTATTTCTCTTCAGCATCTCAAGCCTTCCCCCTTGTGTTTAATTATATTGATAAACCGAGTGTCCCCGGGTTCATCCTTTCACAGCACCAATCGTCAAACCTTGGACAAAATACCTCTGCACGAATGGATAAGCCAGCAAAATCGGGCCAGTGGCCACAACTGTCATCGCCATTTTCAAACTCTCGGTTGGGATCGATGTCGTTACGACTGCCCCTGCACCCATCATCGCTTTGCGCATGCCATCCATATTGCCTAGCATTTTATACAAATAATATTGAAGCGGCATCAAGTTTTCATTCGATACAAACAGCAATGCATTGTACCAGTCATTCCAGTAGGCTAGCGCTAGAAACAATCCAATGGTAGCTAACGCCGGCTTGGACAGCGGCAGGATTAGACGAGCATAGATCTTAAAGTCGCCTGCGCCGTCAATTTTTGCTGATTCTACAATCGCTTCCGGAATGCTGCCCATAAAAGACTTCATAACAATGATATAAAAGACATTGAGCATCATCGGAACCACTAAGGCCATCAGCGTATCCTTCATATGCAGGTAGTTGACCATAAGCAGATACCACGGAACTAAACCGCCGCTGAACAAAGTCGTAAAGAAAAAGAAGAATGAAAATTTATTGCGCCACTTAAAATCTTTTCGGGATAGCGCATAAGCAGTCATCGAAGTCAGAAACAAGCCAAGCACCGTGCCGAGTATAGTAACCCCTATTGTCACTATATAGGCTTGAATCATCTGTTCGGGATACTTAAACAAAATGCTGTAGGCCTCGGTTGAGAAGGCCGTCGGTATAAATTGATAACCATCCGTTAGGATTTTGGTTTCTTCCGTAAAGGATGAAGATACGACAAGTATAAAAGGGAAAATACATAAAACTGAGAGAAAAATCAGGGACACATAACCAATACCTGAAAATATTTTACGATCGAGCTGCTTCATATCGTTACCTCCATTATGAAAGACTTAACTCCTGATACGATTAGAACAGAGCGCGGTCTTTGTCGTATTTACGGACAGCATAGTTCACTGACATGATCGTCGCAAAGCCAAGAACGGACTGGAAAACACCAGCTGCAGCTGACATGCCGATATCATTCGAAGTAATCAGTGACCTAAATACGAAAGTGTCGATAACGTCTGTCGAGGAGAACAGCAAGCCGTTGTTGCCGATCATATTATAGAACATCCCGAAATCACCACGGAAAATATTTCCGACCGCCAGCAGCACCAGAATAATAATCGTCGGATACAAATTTGGAATGGTTACTTTCATAATTCGCTGAAAAATATTAGCCCCATCAATTTCGGCCGCTTCATACATTTCTGTATCTATCCCCGTAATCGCAGCCAAGTACATTACCGTTCCGTATCCGAGACTTTTCCATGCAGAAACTATAACCAGGATATACGGCCAATAGGAAGGTGTATTATAAATATCGACAGGCTGGAGTCCGATACCTCTGAGCAAAGCATTCACGGTGCCAATATCATAATTGAGCAGGTTATAAGCAATCGCTCCGACAACGACCCATGAGATAAAGTAAGGCAGGAACAACGCCGATTGTGTGATTTTGCGGAACCATTTACCACCGACCTCAAACAACATAATCGCTGCAAAAATTTGCAAACTGTTATTGACGACGATAAACGCAATGTTATATAGTGCTGTATTTCGTGTTACACGCCAAGCATCGCCTGATTCAAAGAAAAAGCGGAAGTTGTCGAGTCCGTTCCAGGCACTTCCAAAAATACCGCCCGCGTAATCGTAATGCTTGAAGGCAATAATAATACCCGCCATCGGGACGTAGGCAAACAGAAGGAAAAAAGCAACCGCCGGAGCCAGCATCAGCAAGAGAACCCTGTAATTTTTCAAATCGCTCCAAAATGTATGCCCTTTCATCTTTGCACCCCTCTCTTCTCTATATCTCTCATTATAAAAGGGCGAAGACGCTTAGATAATTCAGCGAAACAACTAAACATAATACTAATTCAACGATTCGACAAAAAAAGGTTAGCGGATAAACCAAAAACACCCGGCAGCGATTTTCCAATAACAGAAAAATCATCGCCGGGTTTTCATTTCACCGCTGTTTTGTTAGATTTTATTTTTCTTCCGGTACTCGCCGGGCGACATGCCCATGTAGTGCTTGAACTGTCTGTTAAAATAAATAATATTTTTATATCCGGCTTGTTCCGCAATCTCATACACTTTCTTAGTCGGATCTTCGAGCAGCTCGCATACCCGTTTCATCCGTAATTCACTTAAAAAATCGCTGAATAAACTGTTGGTTTCAAGCTTGAACAAATGACCCAGATAGTTAGGCGTAAAATCGAAGTGGGCGGCCACTTCGTTCAGCGTTATTTTTTGATCTAATCTTTCTTTCACATATTCCGTGATTTCATCAATTAACTTCCGCTTTTGTCTTTGCCGTTTCAAATAAAGCAGCTCCGACAACTCAAAGAACCTTCTTCTCAGCCACGAGAGAATATCATGCACCGTTTCGAACTGAAACAGCACAAAGGGATGATGCGAATCCCAATTTAAAATCTCGTATAGATGCTCGTTCATTTGCTGCAGATCGGCATGAAGCTTGGAGGTAATTCGAATAATGATATCGTAGATGTCGTTTTTCTGGGAGAGCGGACTGTCCCCGGCAAACAGCTTCAGCAAACAATCATCAATGGTGGTAAGGTCGTAGTCGAGCATCGCTTTAAGCATCCGGTCCACAATAACCTCTAAATCTGAGGCGATTTTTTCCTTCGGGCTCCATTCCGAAGCATCTTGGATGATTCTGTTTTTCCCAACAATCCATTTAATACTTAAAGCAGCCTGAGCTTGCCGATAGGAATCATGCAGCTTACCCAGTTCTGTTGTGTACATCCCTCTTCCAATCGTAATTGAACAGGAGAACTCCTGATAGAATGACCGAATGAGCTCTTCCATCAAAGCGGTAAAATATTGTTCCTGAACCGCAGCTAGGATCACAAAATGATAGTCATAGGTTGTGATGACCATGCCTAAATTTTGATCTTGCGCGAACTTCCGGATAAACTGATTGGCGGTGCTGCTCCATAAACTCCGCTCTTCTTCCGTCCAAGTTTGGATTTTCCGTGCCATATCGTCGATCTCGACGATGGCGACCGCCGACGCGCCTTGTAAGTATGACGTGAGAACGTTGTGAATGTGCGTCTCGACCTGCCCCGGGGCAGTCTCGTTAAACCAGCGCAGCAGCAGCTCCTGATTCACAAGCGTCAGTGTTTCCGACAAGGAAATATGCTGCTTCCTCTCCTTCTCAATCTTGGCGCAGAGTTCAGTCAGCGTCTTATTCAACTCGTCATCATCGACGGGTTTAAGCAAATAACCGGAGGCATTTAATTGAATCGCCTCTTTGGCATAGTTGAAATCCTGATGTCCGCTAATAAAAAGCAGATGGACCTCAGGGTTAATCTCCTTCGCTTTCCGGGCAAATTCCACACCTGACATAATCGGCATGCGGATATCGGAGAGAATGATATCAACGCGGTGCTGCTCCATCATTTTTAAAGCGGAAAAACCGCTCGTTGCCGTTCTCACGCTATGCAAAGGCAAATGATCACTGCCCGCCACCCGCCGTCTCAGCCATTCCAAATCGATCACTTCATCATCCACCAGCAGAACGTTGATCTCCATCGCCATACTATTTACTCCCCCATAACTTCCCGGATTTCCGCATTATCCACCGGTAAGATAATTTGAACGGTCGTTCCTGCCCCAAAGTAACTGCCGATATGAATGCCGAAATCATTGCCGTATCTCAACTTGATTCGTTCCTCCACGTTTCTCAGTCCATAGCTGCTCGAATGGAATGAGCTCGAACGCATATTTCGCAGTGTGTCCGCCCGCATACCAATTCCGTTATCGATAACCTTAAGCTCGATGCGTTCACCCAGCCGTTTTCCGGTAATCCGGATCGCAATCGTCTCCCCAAACCAAGCATGCTTGAATATATTTTCTACAAATGGCTGCAAAATCAGCTTGATGATGGGAACCTGTAAAATATCAGGATCAATATCATAATAAACCTCAAAAGCATCGGCATACTTTACCCTCTGAATTTCAAGGTACATCCTTACCTGCTCCAGCTCTTTTTCAAGAGAGATATAGACATGTCCTTCATTCAAGGTGAGGCGATAGAATTTAGAAAGACCTTGTACCATCTGTGTAACCTTCTCAACTTCGCCCAAATTGGCCAAGCTGCCAATGGTCGACAATGTATTGTACAAAAAGTGCGGACTGATCTGAGCTTGAAGCACATCCAGTTCTGCTTGCTTTTTCTGAATACCTTGCTCATAGACGTTCTGGATCAAGTCCTGGATGCTAGTCGCCATCTGATTAAAACTATTAGCAATGTAGACAAATTCATCGTTCCCGGCAAACCCAATTCTTTTATAAAAATTCCCTTCCTGAAACGACCGGACCAAATATACGATTCGCTTAATTTTTTTGCCTGATATGCGGGCAACGAGGAAGCCGATCACCGCCATGACTAAAAAGCTGATCAAACAAACCGTGGTGATCACCTTCTGCATTCGGCTAGCATCTTTATTTAAGTATGCATGCGGCACCCGTACCTCGATAGCATAGTCAGACAACGGAATATCTTCACTAATGATCAGATAAGCATCTTGCTTCGCATGTTCATCGACAATACCTTGTTCATAAAGCGTTAATCCACTAACCCTATCCACTAGGCGAAGGTCTATGCCCTGTTCAATTGGAAAAGTATCGAAATTGCCAAAAAGCTCGTCAATTCTCGCCGTGACGCGAATATAACCAATAATCGACGGGCCTCCCTTGGAAGAAACCAGCTTGCGGAAATACGAAATATTGCTTAGTTCACTGTCGCTGTCCGCCTGAAGCCACAAGCTGTCTTTGTTATTGGCAACGATCGACTTGAACCATTCCTTATTTTCAATAACCTGATCAGAAAGAATATAATAATCGCTTCTACCGATAGGTACAGACATATCATCACCGGGGATTTCAAGCATCGTCTCATTCGCGGTATAGAGCACAAGTCTCAGATTGTTCCCATACAATTGCAGAGGGGCTTTCATATAAGGAACGATGTCATCCCTCATTTTGAGCATGTTTTCCAATGCATCTCCCCTAAACTGCAGAGCATTCTGAAAATTCGTATTGAGAAACAGCGAGTTAGTCATTCGTTTGATTTCATCTGTCTGATATTCGATATTGTTCCTCGTCTGCTTCAAAGCTGTCCGGACATTCGTTTCCGCCATTTCCGTTCTGGACTCTACGAGCATCGTATAAGCTATATAACCCACCAATACATCTGTCAGCAATACTAGAATGAGGTACGGTATCATCATCTTATAGGTGAACGGAATATACTTTTTACTGAATAAAAACCTCTCCATACCCATGCTCCCTTGTATCCGAGTCAATGCTAACGTTGTTTTCATCCATTCTACAATGGAATGAAAGCGGTTACTAGATATTGTGTTTGGAAAATGGGCTTTAGAGCAACACCCTGTTTTCCAATATATTTTTCAGACTGATATGAGATTTTGAAGGTCCAAACTTTATAAGGTTGTCTTGGAATTCAGCTAACTCCTCAATCGACGCGGTTTGCACCTTTATGAGATAATTATATTCACCGCTAATCCGATATAAATCGGTAACTTCCATAGCATTTTTGCAAAAATCCGTAATCTCTTGGCAATGTTCTGTTTTTAATAGAATAAACGTAGTTGTGCCCCGATCCAGATCTCGTAGATTAAAAGCTGTATGATACCCAGAAATGATATTCCTTTCCTCCAGCTTGATCATTCGTTCTTTAACAGAGGGTTGTGACATCGAAACCTCTTTGCTGATTTGTGAAATAGACATTCGGGCATTGTACTGAAGTAATTGCATAATCTTTTTATCAATGTCATCTATAAGTTGTTCCATAGCAAGCGCCTCCTAGACCCATTTTATAAAATAAACTGATTCCACTAAAATACCTTAAATTTAATAACCATATTACTACAAAACACTTATCTTATATATATATCTCATATTTTAATACAACTATAATAAGTATATATTAAAGTTGGGAGCGATTATAAATGAGTGTAAAAGGCCTTGCACATGTAGCGATTCAAGCCAAAGACTATAAAGCAACTATTTCTTTCTATATTGACGTTTTAGGATTTAAGCTAGGTCATCATTGGAGTCTGCCATCCTTTCAGATCAAAGAAGCCTCCATGCTGATTTCACCTGACCGCAGAACCTGCATTGAGATTTTTGATAATGATGCAGTCATCGCCGCTCAAGGAAAAAAAGCCTTGTCTGATGAAGATATAGCGCACGGAGCGTTATTACATCTTGCCTTCTATGTAGATAATGTAGAGGAGATGTATCAAAAAGCCCTGGCACATGGGGCAAAAGCTTTTATAGCACCGGACTCTCTGTCTCTGGGCGAACCGCCTCTTCTAATAAAAAACGCGATCATTCACAGTCCCAATGGAGAAGTTATTGAATTTCTTGAAGAGGTTGATTTTGATATTTCCAGCAAAGTTCATGTAGAATAAACGCTAGGGAGGGTTATGAATTATAAAACATACCATTCTCAGTAAAAAGTCGCTTTTCCTCTTAATTTTTTTGATATTTCTTATAGGAGTCTACTTTTTATTCTTTGGACTTCCGTGGAAGTCTCTGGCTTTAAAAAAGCAATTTGAAATCTATTTAGAAGATAAATATCAAATCGATTTCCAGCTGGGTAAGATGGATTTTGATTTTATACATCGCACTTACCTTTCTTATGCCCATCCAGTAAATGATCCCACTCTGATTTTTTATGTAGGTCAAGATATTGAAAGCAAGGAAATTCAGGATCTTTATAAATATCAAGTTGATAAACGAAATGCTGGGAGAAAGTAAGAGAATTTGAAGCCAACTTCTAGCAGATGAAGAAGGAATGATCGTATTGATTGTGATTCAAGCCATCGCTTGGCTCATCGCCTTCGCAGCCTTGTTATCCATGGTGTCGATTGTGCTGGTGAGCTGGAGGAACGGGATATCGCCGATGCCTACGTCAAAATCTGTACGCTCGGCTGTTGCCGTTGAGGTGAATCGGATTCCGGGATATAGCAGCATTGTGGAGGCGGGATCGGGTTGGGGAACACTTGGTATGGATGTTATTCGCCAATGTCCAGGCAAAAGGCTGACAGGCATTGAAAATTCCAGTATTCCCTTATGGACATCCCAGCTGCTTACTAGGTTCGGCACACGTATGCTGCGAGCAGCCAAAGGCCAGAATCTGCTCCACGGAAGGCTCCGTTATGTACGTGGGGATATTTATAGCAGTTCTTACGAGCATGCGGATATTGTTCTTTGTTACTTATTTCCCGGAGCGATGAAACGGCTGGCGGAAAAGTTCAAGCGTGAGCTACTGCCGGGTGCGGTGGTTATTAGCATTTGTTTTGCCCTTCCAGGCATGCAGCCTGTCCGTACCATAACATGCACGGACACACTGCGTACCAAGGTATATGTATACACTTTTTAATTCAGGATTACCCCACTACTTCTTTTCAGTTAAGGTGGTAATTCTGGATTTTTTTCAGTTTATCCACTTGAAACTCCCCTTGCCAAAACAATGAATTGCACGGACTTTATACCACTACCGAGGTAAGTGATTTGTCCAGGAGAATGAATTTTATCCTAAATATAACTTTTTGTATGTCTTCTCCATCTAATTATACAGAGGGCCCTCAAGGAGGAAAAATCATTTGCTGGAAAACGAACTGGATATCAAAAAAGCGCAGAAAGGCGACCACGAGGCGTTTACCCGTCTTTTCAGGCAACTGGAATCCCAGTTGTACAGATTAGCCAAAACCATTCTGCTAAAAGATGAAGATTGCGCGGATGCTCTTCAGGAAACAACACTGAAGGTGTATAAAGGGTTGGCCAACCTTAAGCAGCCTAAGTTTTTTAAAACCTGGGTTATACGCATCCTGATTAATGAATGCAATCAGTTACTTCGTATGCGAGAACGAACTATAGCTGTGGCGGAAATTCCCGAGGAACCGGTCGTTTCCTATGTGCATTTTGAAGATTCAGGCAACGTAGACCTGCAAAGCTTCATTAATCAGTTGGACGAATCCCTGCGGCTTGCTATCGTGCTTTTTTATTATGACGATTTATCCATTAAGCAGATTGCAGATGTGCTCGACATCTCCGAGGGAGCGGTCAGGGCACGACTCCATCGCGCACGGAGATTGTTGTCCAAACAGATACATCCTGTGCCGGAGGAGGGTCTTGCTAATGAATAATAACAATTTAGAAAAGCAGATCAGGGAGCTAGGGAAAGCTAATATACAGGAGCTTCCTCCTTTACTACGATCACGGCAGGATTCGATTTATGCATCGCTGGCCACCATTGTCCAGGATCCTGTGGAAAAGGAAAAGAAAAAGAAAAAGCGGATATATCCAAAAATCACAGCTGCTGTGACTGCGGCGATATTGTTAAGTGTTATGCTAACGGCTATCTATCCGCCTACGTTGGCCAATGCGCTCAAGCAGCTTCCCTTGATAGGTGGTATTTTTGAACGGGCAGATGATATAGGATTACAAGCGGCCCAGCGTCTGGGACTGACTTCCCGTCTAAACAGCAGTGATACGCATGAAGGGATCACCTTGTCTGCCGAAGAGGCTGTATTTGATGGCAGCCGGTTGGCATTCTCGGTGAAGCGTGAGGGAGAAGAACTGGAAGGTAAGCTAGCCGGAGTAACGATTGGAGCGGATGGGAAGCCTTTTCTAGCGGAAGGTGCGATAACCTCTGCAGAAGTATTGATCGACGGGGCTTCCCTGGAGCAATTTTCAGAAGGTCTCTGGAAAGCTATGCCGTTTCTAAGCTGGATAGAAGGTGCTGAAAGCAACACAGCTATTTTTAGACTAGTGGATTCCTCGAATTCGGGGATCTCCAACAAACCTTTTCCTGATCGATTTGTATTGACCGTAACCCTTGACTTAAACGGTATTGATGAACCGTTTGTTCTCCAAATTCCTGCGCGGAAGGCTACGATTAATAAAATTTCCACACCTGATATACGCGCACAAGTTGGAGGATGGAGTTTGATCCTGAAAAAGCTGGAATATAGTCCATTAACGACACGCCTGTCGCTCATGCTGGAACAGGATACAGACGAAGATCATACAGCATTGAGTTTAGTGGGCTTTGAAGTAAAGGATCAACAAGGACAGGTGCTGAAAGATATTTCGCAGAAAGTCCTCTCGACTTCCAATAGGTCACTTAATGTCGATTTGCTTACTGAGCCATTTGAGAAACACCCTAATATGCTCACAATCCGTGGCTATCTTTATGAGTTTGAGAACCCACAAAGTAAGAATGGAGCATTTAAAACAGACAGTTCTGGAAACCCAGTGAAGCATTATATTGACGGTCTAGAGATAAACGTGCTAGTTAAATAAAAATTAAGGAGCTTGATAATATCATGAAAAAAATGACTAAGAAGATGTCTGTAATTTTAAGTGCTGCTGTATGCCTAGGAGCGTTGGGAATGCCAGCTTTAACTCAAGCATCCAGTGCCCAACCCGCTGTTGAAGCTTCCCTGAATACAACAAAAGTCGCCGATTCACACGATCAGCTTACTTTAAAGGGCAGTGCACAGTTTGACGGTAATTATATTAAGATCGACCTGAGCCGTCAGGGATCGCTATTTTCAGGAATGCTCGCAGGAGTAACCTTAAATGATAAAGGCGAACCCTATCTTGCAGAAGGTACTATTGTGGGAATAGACGCCAAGCTCGCTCAACCAGGAGGCATCGATTTAAAAACACCACGCTGGATCAGTGACGGAGATGCCAACAAGGCGGTTGTTGTATTGCAGACCGGATGGCTAACCGAGCAACAAAAGGCAAGCCTGGCTTCCTCTGAATTGAGTATCTATGTGAAGCTTAACGGAATCGAAAACCCGTATGTACTTAAATTTTCCCTCAAGCAAGCAGGATTAGTGCGTAATATTCAGCTGCCTGCTATAAAGAATGACAACCAATTTGAAATCAAAACCACCCGTGTTGCTGCGGGAGAGACTTCTGTGCGTATCGCTTTAGCGGTTAAAGGGGTTGCCACCCAAGGCCAGGCTTTAGGATATGACATTTATGATAATCTGGGCAATAAATTAGAATCTATTGCAAGAGATTCTATTGCAGCAACTCAAAATACGGTTTCTGAAGATTTATTGTTCGATGCACCTCGCTCAGCCGCTGAGTATCTAGTTATCAGACCTTATCAAGCCGTATTTGAAAAAGGCAACACCGGGGCTTATAAATTAGATGCCAAAGGCAATGTAGTTAAAAATTATAACAAGCAACTGGAGATCAAAATCCCTCTAAAATAATCGTTAACGCAGCTAGGAAAAGGGGATTACCTCTCCAGCCGAAGGCTTGAGGTAATCCCCTTTGTTCAATTGAAAGAAGGCTCATTATTACTGATCATTTATAGCTAAAAAGCGGATAGTAGCTGTTGTCCCCTTACCTTCAGAGCTACTATAATAAATTTCCCCGCCGTATTTTTCTACGATATTAAAGCAAATCATTAATCCTAAACCTGTTCCATTACTTTTTAATGAATAAAAAGGAGTGCCTAGCGACTTAACCTCAGCTTCCGACATCCCGCTTCCTTCATCGATGATTGTTATCTCAATAAAATTATTGTTCCTATTCGCCATAATAGAGACAGATTTACCAACTTCCGAAGCCTCTAAAGCATTTTTTATTATATTAATAAGCAGCTGCTTAAATTCAATTTTATTAATAGAAATCATGCAATCTTCTTCTACGTAGGTAACGATTTGATTATCAGATAACATTGCGTAGGAATGGAGCAATCCTGTAACACTTTCAAGTACATCCTTCACATCTACTTTTTCTAATTTTTGCTCTCCATTTGGCTTTGAAAGGGTTAGAAATTGCGAGATAATCTGTTCTACTGTGTTTAATTCATCAATCATTAATTTAAATTTTCTTTTCATAGGATCATCAAATGAAGGATCCTCATCAAAAAACTGCAAAAAACCTCTAACCACTGTCACTGGATTTCTAATTTCGTGCGCAACGGCAGCTGTTAATTGTCCAACCATCTTTAAACGCTCAGATTGCTGTAATTGTTCATAATAAAGCTGCTGTTTTTTCATCCGTTTAAATGATATTTGAAAAATGAAAAATAATAACACTTGAACCGCTATTATATTAATGAAATTGCCTAGCATATCATAATGTAAATATGTATATAAATCCCCTCTATCAATCAAGAGGATATAGCCAAATGTAACTACCATTAGTACCCCATTTATAATGAAGGAAAAATAGAACAATTTTAAATCAAAAAATAGAATAGACAGTGCAGGAATAAGACAAATGAGGATATAGGTAGTCCATGTTTGAGGATATAAAAAGAATAGCGTATAAAAATACGCAAATCCAAATAGAATGATAATCTTTCTAAAAGTATGTGTCTCATGCTCAGGGTAAATCCATAAACAAACCGTTAGAAACGCCACACATAAAAAATGAATGATATAACCAAAATCAATCCCATCTAACTCTAGGGTAGATAGTATCAATCCAAACATCATAAGAACGATGATCATTAACATTAATATGTAATAGGTTTTTCGATTCACCCGACTGTAGAACTCTCTCATGAATTCACCACTTTTAAATTGATTTTACCATTACGATAGTTATCTTACTTGTAAACTTATTGTCGAAATAAGAATTATATCAGTTGAAATAGTAATAAACAATAACTGAAAAAAACTGTAAACTCGATGATATTATAGTTTGTAAAAAACTAAAAAACCGGGAGATACCATTTTAACAGTATCTTCCGGTTTTCTGTTTAACTTTGCATATTCTTTAAGCAAACGTCCATGTAGGAACGCTTGAAACCGGCAAGGGCTCCCTGCCCAGTCGCGGTTGAATATAACCACGGCTTCTGCGCCGGTTAAAGCTTTCCTCATAAACTAGAGAGGTGTTTCGGTCCTGATTATTTTATTATCTCTTTCCCTCTTTCTTCTATTTATCGAATACAAAACAAATAATAAAATAAACCATAAAGGCGTCAACAATAATGCCGGACGAGTTTCATCAGCAAACAGCATAATTATGAGTATGATTGCAAACAAGGCTAGAACAACATAATTCACAAAAGGTGTGAACGGTGCCTTGAATTTTGATTTGGCCTGCAATTCCGGCTTCGTCTTTTTATATCGCAAATGGCAAATTAGAACGACGCCCCAAACCCAGATGAAACAAATGGCACTAATCGTTGTCACGATGCCAAAGGCCGTCTCCGGAATCAGCTTACTCAACAAAGCCCCTACAGATAAGACAAGCGTGGATATGAATAAAGCATTACTTGGTACATGATTTTTATTAAGCTTTGCAAAGTTGGCTGGAGCCTGGTCATTTCTGCTTAGATTGTATAGAATCCGGCTTGTTGAGAACATCCCGCTGTTACAAGCAGAAGCAGCTGAAGTTAATACAACGAAATTAATAACCCCCGCGGCAATCGGAATCCCCACTAAACTAAATGTTTTAACAAAAGGACTTTCTGCCGGGTTTAGTTCTGTCCAAGCGTTGATGCATAATAAGGCAATAATAGCACCCACGTAGAAAAATAGAATTCGTAAAGGTATTTTATTAATCGCCGATGGGATAGTTTTTTCTGGATTGGATGTTTCCGCTGCTGATACCCCCACCAATTCCACACCCACAAAAGCAAACACAACCATTTGAAATGAAAGTAAGAACCCGGAAATCCCGTTTGGAAATACTCCCCCATGTGCCCAAATATTACTGAGCGCAACCGTTCCGGTAGTTGTTTTGAATCCAATCACCAGTAAAACTACCCCTATGGCAATTAACGCGAGAATAGTGATTACCTTAATTAAAGCAAACCAAAATTCCAATTCGCCAAAGCTTTTTACAGTTAATAAATTGAGTCCTAATAAAATAATTAAACAAATGACTGCGGGTATCCATTGCGGGATATCAAACCAATATTGTACATAGACCCCAACAGCTATAATATCGGCCATAGCCGTCATGATCCAGCAAAACCAATAGGTCCATCCAGTTACAAACGCCGCCCGCGGTCCAAGATAGTCTTCGGCAATGTCTGTAAAAGATTGATAACCTGCTTTTGACAACAGAAGTTCTCCCAATGCCCTCATCACAAAGAAAATAGCGATACCCACGATTAAATAAGCAAAAATGATCGATGGTCCTGCCAGCTGTATAGCTTTTCCAGATCCTAAAAATAATCCGGTACCGATGGTTCCACCAATCGCAATGAGCTGAACATGTCGATTCTCTAAATCTCTCTTTAATTCTTGTGCTGCCATTTCGAACTCCCCCTTATGTGAAAAAAATAACAAGTGAAAATGATAACAAAAAAGAGATTGGATACGCTCCAATCTCTTAGGTATAAGAATAATAAATAAAATACATTTATTTATTCTGACGATGATCAGAATAACAAATGAATTATCTAGTACTCTTCTGTCCTTTTGCCTGAGATTGTGAACCCTTCGGCGCCGGGGGATTCCCCCACGGTCTCTCCAGAAGCTGCTCCTGCTATAGTGTGATCCATAGCAATCATAGCTTGCGAATTATTTAATTTTTATGTCGCTAACTTCATTTTTAATATTTTTCAATACTAATCATTGTCAAATATTTTGTCAATAACATTAATTACCGCTTTATTATTGTTCCATTAACTTTTATTGCACACAATTAAGGGCTTGTCAGCCAAGCCCCCAATTCTTCTGTCTGCAGGCACAACCTTCAATACGCTCTCCTTAGCACTCCATGACTGACTAACACCTTACATGTTTTCGTTTGAAGCCCAGCTGCGATTTATCAACTGCCTTTTGAATATTAATTGAAGCATTCAAAATCTTGCTTTTTGCACTACCGGTATGGACTTCCACCGGACCAACTTCCTTTGCAATCTCAACCGCTTTATCATGAAGCGGCAGATAGGATACGCCCACAGTGTAGATGAAATTGTTCATTGCGTATTTCGTTCGTTCAGGGGCATCATGAATCGTATTTTTAGCAAGCTCCAACATAGCGGCCAATTTTTCTGCGGAAAATTCACTGTCCGGGCGATTTCCGAGCAGCCAGCAGTAACAGTTCCAGCCCGCCGACATTTTCAACTCTATCTCACTTGCAATCCATTTATCAGAAACCTCTTGTGCAATATCCGTCTCCGCCAACGTTACTGCCACCACAAAGTCCGATAGCATATAAAAATAAGCCCCAGCAATCCACCGCTCAAAATCCGACTCTGTCATTGCTTTAGGCTCCGCGATCACCCCGGCAAAATACATAGCGTCATAATTTCCTGTAGCATAAAGCTGCTCGGCCAAGGGTTGATTATGTTTTATTTTTCTGAAGATAGGCTTCATCTGGCCTGTGGCCACACCAAAAAGCGGTTCGTGCGCGCCATTGGATAGATATATTTTCTTGGTGCGTTCCTTGCCGAGAGCTTCAAGCTCTTGCATGACCGTTTCTAAATCCATTGTTCGCACTTCCTTTTTTATGAATATTGGCTAGGGACTCAAACTTTACTTGAATATATCATAAAAGCCCTTATAAATATCTTCTTTTATACATCAAGGTAATTTGCCCCGCTATGTATTCAGCGCTATATTGGTTGCCATCCTTAATCCACCACATAATAATCCCCAGTAGTGAGGCTGCAATAATATCAACGGAGACTACCTCCTTAGTAGAGTCAATGTTCCTCGCGTTTCTTCGTTTTTCGACAGTATTTTTTAACAGGTTGGTCAAGTGGTTTTTGAAGCCTTTATGCTCAATCAATACAGCAAAAACTTTCCGGTATTCAAAAAAATAATTTAAAAAGGTGATCAGCTGCTCCTGTTCGTTGTTGCTCTTCATTTGTAATAGCGGTTCAACCTTCATGGATAGGTCATCGAAGATTTCATGTACGATCTGGCGCAATAAATCGTTAATATCCTCATAATGCAAATAAAACGTTGCGCGATTTAGTTCCGCGCGGTTGGCGATTTTTTGGACGGTCAATTGCGAAATCTCCACATTGTCGGCCAATAATGAAAAAACAGCGTTTTTCAACATCTTTTTTGAGCGAATGGCTCGTGGGTCAACTCTTTTATGTTCAGTCATTTCATCCCTCTATTATCGTTTAAATGGCCTTTCATCAACTAATTTGCCTATTCTGTCGATTAGTCGACATTTTCAATAAAATTGCAAATAGGAATACTTTTTAAATCCTGATATGATTTATTTTATTGACACTATGTCGAAAAAGCAATGAAGAGAGGACTGCAACATGCAAGAAGACACTAAGAACATAAATAAAGGGATCTTACTAACCATCTTAATCTTTGGTTGTTTCTTATCCACACTCAATCAGACGCTTTTAAATGTCGCCTTAAGTAGTTTGATGGATGTTTTTGATGTCACAGCAACAACCGTACAATGGATTTCAACAGGATTTATGCTGATCAACGGGATTTTGATTCCGATTACGGCCTATTTAATGAAACGTTTTACAACACGGCAATTATTTATAAGTGCCATGTCATTTTTATTAATCGGTTCTATAATTTGTGCAGCAGCGCCGAGCTTTAGTCTACTCTTAATCGGACGGATGATCCAAGCTGCCGGTGCTGGCATTATAATGCCGCTCATGATGAGTGTTGTGCTCGCGATCTTCCCCGTTGAAAAACGTGGCAGCGCTATGGGACTGCTTGGGCTGGCGATGATATTCGCTCCTGCTATTGGGCCGATCCTTGCGGGATTTGTTGTCGAATACCACTCTTGGCGCTGGTTATTTATCGGGCTTATTCCACTTGTCCTCATTGTTATAGCGTTGGCGTTCAAGTATTTAGTGAATGTATCTGAGACGTCTAAGTCGAAGCTTGATGTGGTAAGTGTTCTTTTATCAACCGTCGGATTCGGCTTAATTTTATACGGCTTCAGTAGTGCAGGAAGTAAAGGCTGGGATGATGTAATCGTGATCCTAACCTTAGGGATTGGGGTCGTGGTAACAGCCGTATTCTGTCTTCGACAAATCAAATCGGATGATCCACTGCTAAACCTGTCGGTCTTCAAAAATAAAGTGTTTACGATGACATCTCTTATTAAGGTATTAATCACAATGATGATGTACGCAGATATGATCTTATTGCCTATTTATCTGCAGAATGGTCGCGGGTTTACAGCATTTGATGCAGGACTACTATTGTTGCCGGGCGCACTCGTAAATGCGTTCATGTCACCCGTCACCGGTAAATTATACGACCGTTTCGGTGCGAAACCGCTGTTCATCATTGGCCTATTGTTTATTATTCCATCTATGTGGGCGGTAACAGATTTATCTGAATCGACCACGTATACTTATCTAATGATTCGTACCATAGGCCTGCGAATTGGATTAAGCTTCATTACTATGCCACTCAATACAGCCGGACTAAATGCGTTGCCCAAACAACTCGGCACTCATGGTACAGCTGTGAATAATACCGTTCGCCAAATTGCCGGGGCCATTGGTACTGCTGTCGTAATTACAATTTATACAGTGCAGGCAACCAGTCATGCAACTACACTGATGCAGAATAATCCCTCCGCTACTCCTGAGATCCTTAAATCCCTTACATCGATTCTTGGGGCAAGTGACGCCTACTACTTCATGATGATTTTATCCATTGCCGCATTTGTTATAACATTATTTATGCCCACGAAAAACAAGCTCATGATTGAAAAGAAAGCAAACCTAGTTAGCAAGGAACCTCAGTTGTAACTAGTAATTGCAGAGTAAATGAAGAAAAGCCATTCCTTAGCGGAGTGGCTTTTGTTATGAATGGCTTGCTTTGGATCATTGGAGCACGTATTCCTACGAGCATCAATATTTCCTTATCCATATCAGTATCCCCCTCTCCATATCAAATGTGTAGAATCTATTATAAAAACGAAAAAATATTTAAACTTTACACATAAGTTAATATATGGTATTTTAATAGCGTTATTAAAAGGAATATTAATCCATAATAAGGAGCTGATTCCATTCATGAAACTATCTTTAAAAAAGAGATTGATGCTTGTTGGAACCTTTGTTTCAGTCTTTCTTTTTTCTTTTGTTTCCCAAGCATATGCGACTAATTTAATTGGCTACCCTACAGCTACACAAGCTAAGAATAATTGGTGCTGGGCTGCGACTAGCGTTACCATACTTCAATATTACGGAATCTCTGTAAGCCAATGTTCTTTTTATGATCATGTGAAGGGAACCTCCGGCTGTACAACAGACGAGAGTGAATCTTATGGAACTGTTCAAGAAGGCATTCATGATTATGGTGTCTCCAGTTGGAATCATACAGGAGCACTATCTTACAGCGATGTAAAAAACCAGATTGATAATGTTGGCAGTCCTATATATGTAAGCTGGAAATGGAATAGTGCTACCGGTGGCGGGCACGCAGTAGTTATCTATGGGTACGACACATATAGTGGAAATGATTGGATTCAACACATGAACCCGAGTGGGGGCACAAAAACCTCCATGTTATACACCAACATTAAAGGTGGCTCCAGCTACGATAGAACCTGGAGATGGGGACTTCATGGCTTCAACAAATATATTTAAGGAGGGCTTCCCATTAAGAAAACGCTGCTGTTAACTGTAACTTCATTCGTTTTATTTCTGACTTTTTTCTCACCTGTATGGGCTCAGACCGTAACTGAAGATGTTGTTTCTTTTGCAAATACAGAAGGATTAACATTGATTAAAGAAGGGCTATCTAAAGATCCTGAAGGGTATGGTTACAACAATGAAGCAGAGATTAGTGAAATTACCGTAGGTCAAGGAATGCAGATTCATTTTATTGATGGTGCTAAGCTTAGGGCGGCTTCCGATAGTCTGATTGAAACGGTCACACCCCAAGACAACTGGGAGTTTCTTATTTTATCGGGCGGAATACCCAAATCTAAAATGATCATTCAAAAGGATTCAAACGGGTCCTATCAAGTTACTGAGTTTGGAGGAAATCCTAATACTTTGGCCTATGCTATTCATTCACTAGAAGCTGAGGGTGAAGTGAGTGAGCCTACACTTATCCGTGAGCGGGACGAATATATAGCTGCCTTCAAGAAAGACAATCAGGAACTAATCATCGCCCCACAACAAGCCTCATCAGCAGAAACAAAAGGACTAAGCAATATTTCGGAGCCTCAAGCACCCGGGCATTTAATTGATGTGTTACAAACGATGCAGAACGATTCTTCCGATGACGAGCAGGATGGGTCGGGAACCATTGCTTCCGCATATTATGCGGACGATAATAATCATCTAACAAGGTCTATCACCATTAGCGCCATTATTGCTCTAGTAGCGGTATTTGTGTTCTGGGCCTATCTCAGAAGACGTAAACAACCTAAATAAATGTAAAAATAAGTAGGCCGCCCTCCTTCATTGGATTGCGGCCTACTTTGATAGATAGTACCTCTAAAAAGCCTCCCTCTCCCCATATGATTAGGACATAAAGGCTGCCAAAGACCTCGTTAGCATAACACCATTTGTAATGGTATCTTGCGGCTAAACATCTCGTCCAGTACCCATGCCCCTTTTATACATTTTTTCTGCTTCAATAGGACTTTCTTTTGCCGTGATATGATACGGAATTACCCGATAAACTTGAACCGGACCGCCAAATACAGCCGATCTATACTTTTCCACATGCTGCTTGGACAAGGGGCGATTATAATAACCCGGTACGTATTTATTGATCAATTCCTGAAGTACGTGTGTGGCTTCATCCAAATCTGAAATCGGTTCTGCTTGTCCAAAAATCATTACGCTCATATAAGCTGTATCCGTTTTGGCTGGTACCGGGTCTGTAATAGTTCCGTATTCCTCACATACCGTAAAACATACCTCCGGATTATCACGCATGACCTGATTACGTCTTCCATCTCCAGCCCCGTGAATATACAGTTTCCCTTCAGTCCATACATAATTAAGTGGCACAACATAAGGGAGGTTCCCATCAACCAACCCCAGATAACCTAATCTCGTTTGGTGAAGGAACCTTTCAATCTTCTCTTGATCTAAGCATTCCCTGGTCTTGTAACGAACCGAATTCATATCGAATCTCTCCTTTTATTTAAATTGCGGATACCAGCGTTGTTACGGTAGTATATCAATGAATGGATTGTATTAAAATATCCAAAATTCGCTGTTTAGAGCAATCCATAATTCGTTTTTTATGATTGGAGTTTCTATTTGGAGGTATGTACGATGATGAAAGTAATTCGCAATGATAAGAGACCAATCTGGCAGCAATTGCTTGATCAAGCGATTCATAATATTACTAGCGGAGTCTGGGCACCAGGAGAATTACTGATTCCTACCCGCGAACTTGCGCACATCGTAGGTGTCTCCCGCTCAACTATACAGATCGTCTATGAGGAATTGTTAAGTCGAGGTTATACAGTTACCTCCCGCCGGGGAGGGACGCGAGTTAGTACGTGGAAGCAAGTCACTATGTCCACGAAGGAAATAGAAACAGAGGGCCCCACACCTCCGTCACTCTCCTTGCTAGACTCAGCTGTTGATCAATTACATGACTGGTTCAGAGGTAAAGAACAGCTAGAAGTGGATATTGATTTCAGTCCCCATGAACCCTATTTGGATGAACAATTTCAAAAAAACTGGCGGCAATCGCTGCTCCAGGCATCCGCTGAAATGGATTTATCAAGCTGGGCTTACGGTAACTGCTACGGGTACACACCATTACGTGAGCAAATACAGCGTTATTTATCACTTGAACGGGGCATACATGTCCAAACCAATCAGATTCTGTTGACCTCAGGAGCTCAGCATAGTATTGACTTAATCGCACAGTCACTTTTAGCTGATGGGGACACTGTCTCAGTAGAGGATCCAGGTTTCCCAGCTGCTTGGATGGCAATGAGATACCGCCGTATGAATGTGGTACCCGTTCCCGTTGATGAGTATGGTCTAGTGGTTGAGCATATTCACCCGCAATCCAAGCTGGTCTTTGCCACCCCTTCCCACCAGTGCGCAGTAGGGGTCGTTATGTCGGAGCCCCGCCGGCAACAATTGCTGTATAAGGCCGTTCAAGAACGATTTTGGATCATTGAAGACGATTATGATAGTGAATTTCGATATCGCGGGGAGCCGCTGCCAACGCTGTTTAGTCAGGTATCTAATAATACTTTGTACCTCATGAGTTTCTCTAAAATGATTGCACCAGGCATTCGTATTTCGGCTATTGTTGGATCAGTCGAGGCAATTGCTCAGCTAGCGAAGGTGCAGGAACTGACTTACCGTCATCTTCCGATTATGGATCAGCTAACACTAACCCACTTCATTAAAAATGGTCATTTTATGCGCCATATGCGAAGAGTCAGAAATGTGTACCGGCGAAGACACGAGGTCATGGCAAAAGCTATTATGGCTAGCGGATTAGGGGAGCGCTTCACGCTCAGTGGAGTAGAAACTGGATTACATATGTTATTAGAAGCTGAGGAAACATTCGACGAAGAAGCTGTGACAAAGTTAGCCCTACAACATGGAATACGTGTGTACCCTCTTGGGCCCTATTGTTTGAATAGCAAAAGAAAAGGATGGGTATTAGGGTTTGCAAAAGTAGATGAGGCAGCGATTGAGCAAGGCATTCATCGTCTTGCGGAGTTGATCCTATAAAATCACCTCCGCAGCACTCACACAATTTGTTGAACAGTCCATAGACTATTTTAGATTTATGAAACCATTGAAACTTCAAACAAAAGTTAATATATGGTAAATTTAAACTATGATAGAACCTGGAGATGGGGACTTCATGGCTTCAGCAAATATTTTTCAGGAGGGCTTCCCATTAACAAAATGCCGTTGTTAACCATAGCTTTATTTTTATTATAAGCGGTATTTGTGATCCGGTCCTATCTCAGAAGACGTAAGCAACCTAAGTAAAATAGAAATAGACGGCTCTCCTTAAAATACCCTCCAATTTTGCACACCAAGATTTCTCGCCCTACTTATGATATGGCTCACCGCGCTGTCCGTAATCGCAAGTTTTAGGACCATCTTTTGTGGGCTGGCCCTTTTTCACCCTTTTTCTTTATGAAAATCATATCGGTAGCTAAAAAAACTCCCGATGCATCCCCTTATCGGGAATACATGGGAGTCTTGAGCGATTCAATCAGGTCCTACATTACATAGCTTTTTCAGCCAGATCGCTAACTAAATTTCTCATCCACTTACGGGAGTAAATCCGGGCGTAGCCGAAGCCAAAGCGGACAACCTCCTCCAGCGAGATGACGAGATACACAAGGTAGACAGGTTGCTTCCAAATGTATGACAGCAACAGCCCGGATGGGACTCCTATCAGCCACGTTGCGGTAGACTCCATGCCGAATACGAACTTGCTGTCTCCTCCGCTGTTTAGTATACCGCCGGCTATAATCATATTGGATACTTTGACCCAAAGAAATCCAGCAAACACGATAACGATATACATGCTCATTTGTTTAGCATCCTCGGAGATATTGAACGCTGAGACATACAGCTTCGAGCCTGCCGCAATGATAACCCCGACGATCAGAGAGATAATGATGCCTAGACGAATGAACCGTTTCGCATGATCGAGTGCGATATCGGATTCATTCGCACCCAAACGGTTGCCAACCATTACCCCTGCTGCACTAGCCAGCCCCGATAATAAACCAATGCAAAGACCCTGAAGTGGGAAAGTAATGGTCATCGCAGTCATTTCCATCGTCCCCATACGGCTATAAATGACCGCATATGCTGTTTCACCCAATACCCAGATCAATTCAGTCAACAGCAGCGGATAGGTCGTTCCAAAAAACTTGCGGATGAGCGGTTTAGGAACGATGAATAAGTTCTTTAACCCGACAGCTCCCGGTAAACGATACCGGTACACGGCACCAATGATCAACAAGCATTCGAAGACTCTAGAAATAAGAGTAGCAATGGCAGCGCCCTTCAGGCCAAGCGCAGGAGCACCGAAATGACCGTAAATAAGTACGTAATTCAGTATAATATTCAAGCCAACTGCAATTAGACTTACATACATCGGCCACTTGGCATGGCCAGTACTGCGTAAAATCGCGGAATACATCATCGTGAGCATGACAGGCACAAAACCGATCGACATTATCTGGAGAAAGATATACCCCTCATCTATTACATTCACGTCTGTAGTGAATAGGCTCAGAAAGAGCGGCGAATCGATAAAGACAGCCGCAGAGAACAGGAACGAGAACGCAAAGCCGGTGATCAGTCCGAGACCCAGTACTTGAGAGACGCTTTTGGAATCTTTATTTCCCCAAAACTGGGCTGCATATATGGATACACCCGTCGATAAACCGGCCAAGACAACCGCGATGATCCCGTATATTTTGGTCGACATCCCCACCGAGGCAATTGCCACATCTCCCAACTGCCCGACCATCAATTGATCCGTCAAATTAAGCAACGCCATCAGCAAGCTTTGAAGCGTAACGGGCACAGCGATTTTATACACACTTTTGTAGAAATCTTCTTTCTCTGACATGTATCGTTCACAACCCCCATATTCTCGATTTTTCCCGAACTCATTCCCATTCGCAGTCTATGACTTAGTGTGAGGTTAGATCACCTTTTTGTAGCGCATGAGCGTGTAGTTATCTTTTGGTTGAATTTCTACAACCTTGAACTTTTTCGCAAAGTTCAATTGCTGGTACCCGTCTCCATCCACTAAAGTAATGTTTGTGGAGCCGCCTATGATGATTGGAAGCTGCATTAGAATAATCTCATCGACGATATCCTGATTGAAAATATGCCAGTTTAAGAATCCTCCGCCTTCGACCATCAGACTGGTAATCCCATAGTTCTCCTCCAACTGACGTTCAAGCTCCACAAAATCTACTTTATCCTCGCCGCAGATAAGGCACTCCTTCCCTCTTTGCCGGATCTGTTTGATTTTTTCTTCATCCCGTCCTTTCTCGGTCGTGACAATAATTGTCTTCCCTTGGTCTGAGAGTACATTGCAATCTAGCGGAATATCCAAAGTAGTTGTCGGAATGATACGAATTGGATTTTTATTCTCCTCATACCGATTAGTAAGGAAGGGATTGTCCGTCAAAATTGTATTTTTGCCGACCATAATTCCCTGCACCTTCCCCCGGAATAGATGAATAAATTCCATATCCTCACTGGAAAATAAAGAAAAAAGCTCTTTACTCGAATTACCAGCGCCCATAGTGAGCTTTCCATCAATAGAAATTTGGCTGAATATCGTTGTTTTCATTTGGCTCTCCCCATCTCTAATTAGCTTTTAAATGCACCCCAAGAGGCTTGAATAGTCTGTTCTATTTTGTTCAATGCTTGTTCAGGATTGCTCAGGGGCAGCTCAATAAGACCCGCATTTAACGCCTCCCATACATGGATCATGAAGGGATAAGTCGGCATCGGCCGTGAATGATCCAAAAGCGATAAAATCATCTTTTTGTTAGGCGCAGCAGAGGCAGCTAAACGGTTTAGCACCTCTTCCTGAGCCGGAATCCGCTGTACACCCAGCGTCCACATAGTTTGGCATTCATCACTCAGCATAAAGCGTGTGAATGATAAAATATCTTCCCGCTCCTCGGACGTTAATGAATGATTAGGGTAGATCAGGCCGATAGAAGAAGACATGGATAACGATTGCCGTCCTTCGATGCTCGGAAGCTGGCAAACCGCAAGCCTATTGTTCATATGCTTATCTAGATGGTTATAAATCCACTCGCCACAAATAATGGCGCCGATCTTACCGTCAATGAACTGCTCAAGCAGTCCTGTAGAGCCGTCGAGACTAACGAGCACGCCTTGATCCATCTTGTCGCTAATAAACTGAAGCGCCTGCTTCATTTCAGAGGTGACGATATTCGGCTTTCCATTCTGTACAGGCCAGCCGCCGAAAGCTGTGAGGAACGGAATAAACCAATAGCCTTGCTGTAAGTCTGCTCCAATCGGTACGATACCTTGGGCGGATAACCTTTCTGCTGCCTCTTCGAACACGTCCCATGTCGTCGGCGCACTAGGGTAAATCGACGGGTTGTAATACACAACCAGATGATTGCCCCGCAATACCGGTATACCATACTGAACACCATTCATTTGCATCGTTGAAAGGGCACCCTCAGTCAGCGTATCGCCTAATAGCCCGCCTGGCACTTCGGAGTAAAGACCGTTCTCAACATAGGAGGACATGTCGGCAGGAACCATCGCCAGATGCGGACCTTGCTGGGTATCCTTAATTTGGTTCAGGCGCGCAGTCAGCTCCGTAATATTCATGACTTGTGGCGTAATTTGTACCCCAAAGCGCTCTGTATACAGCTTACAAATTCCCTCCAGCACCTCAATCGAGGTATCTCCCGGACCATCAAACTCATGCCATACCACGACTTCCTTATTGTTTTTTTCCATTGCAGCCTCTCTCCCTTACCTAAATTGTCTATGATTGTTTACGAGCACTAAAGCCTGATTAGGCGCAAGCAGCAAGCAGTCCAACGCCTGACCTACGCTGCTACCCGTTAAGGAACTATCCAGTGTTACCGTCATTGGGCATCGGCCAGGTACGGCTACCTTCAAATCAACTTGGCAGAAAGCATCAGCACTCAAGTTAAAGCAGCACAGCAGCGTCTCATCCCCTTGCATATACCCGTACAAAACAATACCTTCCGGGGATTGAGCCACGAAAAAGTTTTCCGGCTTCACTAGGTGGCGCCAATCTTTCTTGAGTTCACTTAGCTCCGCCAACAGCGGCAGCATCGGTGTAGGATTGGTCCAATTAATTTGCATAACGTTAAAAAAAGCTCGGGAAATCTCCTTTCCGTTCGTGTTGTCTCCAAGACCACAGTTGAGCGGCTGCTCCTCATTCATTTCATAACCCGTCGTCACGTATGGAATTGCGTTCGGAAGAAATTGATTAAATACCGCGATCATCCGAGCAACCTCTACACCGCCACGGCTGGTGATCCGAGGAGTATCTGCTGTTTCTGCACAGGCAAATATATGAATATTCAACTCAGGCAGCTCTTCTAAGAATGAAATGAGATTCTCTTTAGTAATTTGTGTCATGACGTTCCATCCACTGCCAAGCATAATGTTATAGCCGGTGTTTGCTGCCTTCTTGTGGTTGCGATTGAACAAATCTTCGCTGATTAAGATCGCATTTGGATTCATCTCTTTAATCGTGTCAAAAATACGAGTCAACAACGGAATAGGAAGCACGTGTCCGATGTCGATGCGGAAGCCGTCAATCCCATATTTTTCGAGATTAACCCGTACTGCCTCCTCCAGAACATCCCACAGCTCCAGATTCGGCTCCTCTCCCGGGTAGTCATTGCATTTAATCGTATCAAAAAGGACATATGGCGCCTGATCCGGACTTATAAGATGTCTCACTTGCGGAGAGACATCCTGGTAGAGGCGTAAGAACGTAATGTCTGTCCAAATCGGCTGCACATCATTTATCCAATCCGAATGCGCTGGAGCAGTCGTTATCCCCATCTCTTGCTCCACCAAAGTTAATAGCTCCTCTCCTGTTTTAGCAGCTTTCTCTTTCAAGTGCTGCCAAAGGATTGGATGGAGTTCATTGGGCGGTGGCGTGAACTTCCGCAGAAATACTGCTGTCTCCTGGCTGCGGTAGACCGTCTCCAATTTGTCCGGCGTACACTCCTCAAAAAATCCAAGCTGGGGAATTGCGGGCGGCGCAAAGCCTTCTAATTCATCCATTTTGATCCAATACACCCATTCAGGATGCTCGGTAATGAACGCACTGTTTTTCGCCGTCACACGGGGAATGAAGTCAACAACAGTCTTAATATCAAGTAAATGACAAGCCTCTACCAAAGCGCTGAGCTCATCGTGGATCGTAAACTCCTCCATATCATCCAATAGGCTATCGTGCAGGTTCTCGTCCAAATGGAATAACGATTGCACTGCGTAAGGGGACCCAATATCCCCCTTCAGATTCAACTTGCTGTACTGGTTAACTGGAAGCATGTACAGAATATTGATGCCCATTTTCTTTAGCAGAGGCAGAAGAATAAAGAATCTTAAAAAAGTACCCGATTCAATTTTTCCGTCATGGTTGTAATCCCAAGCCGTAGAATAGCGAATAAGCGAAGAATAGATCGCGCTATCGTCCAGATTTGTGCGTTCCTTAAGCAGATATCTCCACGAAAGCCTGTCCAGATAATTCAAATGATCTGTCAAAAAATCATACGGGTGTACACAAATTTCACCCTCTTTTTCTAAGAGAACACGCTCATATTGGCACTCATTCCACACTGCGGGTATCCAAATTGGCTCTATGTCTTTAGCCTTTTGTGTAGACAAGTAATCTTTAATTAATCTGAATTTGCTATCATTGCTCATCAACAGTGCCACCTCTCATTGATTGTAGTCTTACGTTTAGGGAACAAAAACCGTCTTTACGGTTTCACTCCCAACCACCTTCAAAGAGTTCAATTCATAGCCGATCAACTCGTCTATCGCTGCTTCATGCTCACTGAGCTTAACTTTTCTAGTCACTAGTTTCTCCATTTCAGGAGTTTCAGCGGCAAACCGCAAAGCTTCCTCGAACATGTAGCGGTATTCACCTGCTGCTATAATTTTTATTGCATGCTGCACGAATTTAGTAGGGGAAAAGGTGTAGCGATACTTCGCATTAATACCAAAAGGAACGATGCGGCCTCCACGTTCAATCCACTTTTCCGCCATTTCGAGTTGAGTGCCCACCGTATCGATAATCACATCAAACTTATGTCCCGCACAGATTTTGTCTACGGTAGCTTGATTTAATTGGGCAGGGGTTAAAGCAAAATCTGAGATCTCTCTGGCAAAAGCTAGCCGATAGGGATTAACTTCAGTCGCTACCGTGAGCGCAGATTTCGACTTGCTCACAATTTGGCTTAACAGTCCCATTGGACCCGATCCAAGAATGAGTACCTTGTCGTCTGCTGTGACATTGGCTTCTTTGAAATTGTGCAGTACACAGGCAAGCGGCTCAATCAAAACCCCCGTCTCCCAGCTCATATGATCGGGAAGACGGTGTGCAAACGTTTGTGCAGTTGAGTAAAAAAAAGTGAATGTCCCATTTCGATTCAAACCCGCAATAGGCATCCCATTTCCATCGATGCCCGTACAGAGGTGCGGCTGTTTCTTCAAGCAAAAATAGCATTCATCACAGCTTTGATTCGGATCGATAACTACGCGGTCGCCTACCTTAACACGGTCAACGTTGCTGCCGATTTGGATTACAGTCCCTACTGCCTCATGACCACGAATGACCCCTGGAACCCCCTCCTCTTTCCCAGTTATGACTGCTAAATCTGTTCCACATACACCTGTCATCTCAATCCGGATCTTGACTTCATCCGGTGCTGCAATCTGCGGCTCTTCCCATTCGCAAAGCTCCAGCTTATGATTAGATGTCCACACCAACGCTTCCATACTCATTCCCCTTTCTTTTTTGTTATCCATATTCGCCCAGAATATATCATAACTACCATGTAAAAGTAAGGTGAATGTTGTCGAAAAATGTTAATAATTACATTTATATATAAATACTTCACGAGTAAGCGCTTTAATTTTCTTTCGCTTATTATGCGGAGTGCACTGTCTGAAACGGCAAGTTTAAGGGCCATCCTTTGTGGGATGACCCTTGAATACGATTGTGATCAACCGAGCTCCGTGCGGGAGAGTAGCCCCCGAATCAACGTCTCCTATTTTGCAGCTTCCGCTTCCAGCCGTGCAATGACCTCAGAGCGGGCTTGATCTGTGAAGCGAAGCACCCCGTTTTCCTGGACGATTAGCTCTTCCCGTATTCGCCCATCCAGCCAGTCGCTGATCCATCCCGGAGCGTATCCTCCTTGCCCGAACTCGCCGCCAAAAGCGATCATTTTCTCATATACATCCAGATATTGTTGACGGCTCGTATTTGGATAAGAGCTTGTGTACAGCCAGAACTGCACATCGTACATCAGAGTAGAAAGCTCATCCGCATGAAAGGAGAAGTGTCCCTTCTCTTCAACGATTCGGGTACAGACTTTACGGATCTTCTGCTCAAGCTGATCTACCTCAGACACATCGCTGCACAGCTTCGCAAGCAAAGGTGAGAATTGGCCTACGGCTACTTTGCGCAAATCCTCCTCTTTATCTTCTTCAGAGGTGTCGTATTCCTCATCACTCACCAGGCCGCGTATAAACGTCTCGAAGTCTTGGGCCAGAAACGTAATCTCATAATTATCTTCCTGATCCACATGAATTACCTCGGGTTCGCCGTCCCTCCCGCAATTGCGGTAATCCAGCATCACGACATCATGGCCTGCCGAAGGGCAATCACAAATTACCACGCCGATGTCGGGATACCCCCACTCCTCAATCATGAACGGGCTGCCGAGATCGCCGCAGATGGAATAGCTTTTCTCGCGTCCGATGCCCATAATGCCCGTAATCGCAATATGATCCTCAGCCCATGAGGTCGCGTCCTCGGTCGGAAAACAAGTATTATAAGGCACTCCCCCATTGTGCTGCTTCATCAGACTGATATAAGAGGCAGGAAGCTTGTAACCCAGTTCTTCTTCTACAGAAGCAATCAGCTCATCCGTAGGCGGAGAAGAAACATATTCTTTTAGCGCATAATCGCTATCGTCCCAAAAGCCGGAGAGATCCATCCCGTCAAAAGGAGCTGCAGTCGTCCCCGAATCATTATGCTGTTCTCTGATTGCCCGTCTGGCTGCGGCGTCTTGTTCTTTGCGAAGCTTGCGCTGGCTGAATTTCAAAAACATGGCCGTGTTCTCATCATCCGGATCGAGGTCATGGGCAATACTCAGCACTCTCACCGCTTCCTCATATCGATTCAAATAATAGTAGGAATATCCCACACGAAAATGCCACAGATAATCATTCTGCCCTTGTTCCGCAATCATCGCGAAGTGTTCAAGGGCTTCTTCATAACATCCCACATTGTTATACGCTCTTGCCAGACTGCTGACTACCTCGTAATCTCTGTCCGCTGGAGGAATCTCCATCAGAGTGTCTACAATCTTCTGGTGTTCATCATCTTCATGCCACTGTGTCAGCTGTGCCACTAGTTCTTTGTCCATAGTCTACCTCCCCAAGCTTATAATTAAGTTACTAGAATATAGAGAAATATGGTTTTCCCTATTCTACCAGATGGGATGTAGGTATTGAAAATCGAAAAAGAGGGCATCTCCAAAATTTTTAATTATGGATACAGCCATATCCCTGAAACCGTCATCACCGCTGGCAGTGCAGTCTCGTCAACCGCTACATTGTCATACCAGCCGCCCACTGCAAGGTTCAGCACCAGATAAAATGACTCGTTAAAGGGCATAATGCCTGGCTCCAAGCAACGCTCGGCAAAGCAATGTCCGTCTACCAGCCATCGAATCGAACTGGCATTCCATTCCAGTGCATAATCATGGAATTCATTAATGGTTCCGCTTTCAAAATGGTGCGAGAACTCCTCAACGATTTGATGTTCCCAATTCTTTCCGTAGTGCAGTGTTCCGGATATTTGCTGAGGCAAGCGGCCTTTGGCTTCCATGATATCAATCTCGCCGGAAGCTGGCCAAGGCCCGTAAGCCTGTTCCTGCGGAAGCAACCAGATGGCAGGCCATACCCCTTGCCCTACCGGCAGTTTTGCACGCACAACCAACTTGCCATAACAAAAGGAAAAATGGTCCTTTGTATCCAAACGAGCCGAGGTATATGCAAAATTGCGCCCATCCTTTTCAATGGATTCGCTGCGTGCGCATAGGTTTAGGCCAAATTCATCGATGTACAGATTGCTGGAATGATCCGTGTAATACTGCTGTTCTCCGTTGCCCCAACCTGGGTCTATGGGATTACCTTCATTATCTAATAAGTCGTTGCCAAGGCGGATATTCCATAACTTCAAATCGGCATTTCTATCTAAGAAATTCTGTTCCCATATAGGTTTATTCATCCTTTGCACACTCCCTTCATTTAATCACAGCATACTTAATTTTTGCGGCTGGTCAAACAAATCTAAAAAAATGGGATAGGGTCGATAATCATGGGCTTTTTTTCCTATGCGCTTTTTCATACGATGAAATAGAAAGGGGGCACGGAAAATGTTCCAATACAGAACGGAACAAATGAAAGCGCTTTTTAAGCAGTGGCAATTGCAAAGCATGGTTATCCCGGGAATCATCTGGATGTTTATCTTTTGTTATATCCCTATGTTTTGGCTCATTATTGCATTTATGGACTACAGCATCGCCAAACCCTTACTAGAATCACCGTTTGTCGGGCTGAAGCATTTTCAGGATTTTTTGACGGATGAGCGTTTTTGGCGTTCGATTCGCAATACTCTGGGGATGAGCAGCATCAAGCTGGTCCTGGGTTTTCCCATTCCTATCTTGTTTGCCTTGCTGCTGAATGAAATACGGAGTCTTCGATTTAAGCGAACGGTACAAACCATTTCGTACCTGCCGCACTTTATTGCCTGGACGATTTTTGGCGGCATTGCGCTCAATTGGCTGGGCGAGGGCGGTGTGATCAATCAGTTGATGATGGCGATCGGGCTCCAGGAACGCGAAATCCTGTTTAACAGCGACCCTAAGTACTTTTGGTGGATCACCTTTTTCACCGATACGTTAAAAGAAACCGGCTGGAGCGCCATTATCTACATAGCGGCAATATCCGGCATTGATCCGGGGCTGTACGAAGCGGCTGAGCTGGATGGCGCAAACCGGCGGCAGCGGATGTGGCATATCACCATTCAGAGCATACGCCCCACCATCGCTATTTTGTTCATCCTCGCTGTCAGCGGGATACTCGGCAGTAACTTTGAGCAGATCTTTATGTTGAAGAACAATATGAACATGAGGATGGCGGAAAGCCTAGACTTGTATATCTACAATATGGGGTTGGTCTCCGGGCGCCATTCCTTCTCAACAGCTGTCCTGTTCGCCCGCTCTATTGTGGCGCTAGGTTTGTTGTTTTTGGCCAATCACACATCCAAAAAACTAACCGGCGACAGCATTTTTTAGAAGGGAGAGGACAGAGGTATGGAAAGACGCAAAAGATTTCGGCAAATTGGAGTATTTGAGGTCTGCAACACCCTGCTGATGCTGGCGGTTTGCTTTTTAACACTGTACCCGATGTGGTTTGTATTCATTAACTCGCTTAATGCGCCGCAGCAGGCATCCCTGGGCACCGTCAACTGGTTTCCCAAAGAATTATCGCTGGCCAGCTACAGCGTTGTGTTCAATGATAAGACAATGATGAACGGTTTTTACATTACCACTCTGCGCACAGTGATCGGGACAGCAACGCATGTGTTGTTTACAGCCATTATTGCTTACGGAATGAGCAAGTCTAATCTGATCGGACGCAAGCTGTATCTTAAAATCGCATTGGTTACGATGTTGTTCTCAGGCGGGCTGATCCCTACATTTATTCTGATGACGAAGCTGGGCTTATATGATAATTTTTGGATATTCATCATTCCCTCTATGTACACTTTTTTTAATATGGTCATTTTCATGAGCTTCTTCCGCACCATACCCGATAGCCTGGAGGAGTCTGCGAAGGTAGACGGTGCTTCAGACTATGGCGTCCTGTTCAGAATCGTATTGCCCAATAGCATGGCTGTCATTGCGACTATATCGCTTTTTTCAGCCGTTTATCATTGGAATGATTATTACCAGGGGGTCATCTACATCCGTTCGCAGGAATTACTGCCACTGCAGACCATGCTGTACAAAATCATTGCGGAGAACTCTATGTCCTTCATGCAGCAGCAAGCTATGGCGCAATTCGGCGCAAGACTTCCCGGCAACTCTATTAAATTTGCATCCATGATGGTGGCCACACTGCCTATTCTGATAGTCTATCCTTTCATTCAACGCTATCTGGTCAAAGGCGTGATGATTGGCGCCATTAAGGGATAAGAGTGTGAGTGTCTAGAAACTGGTATACAAAAATTCAGAAGCAGCAAAGAAAGGATGATTATGTCATGAAACGCAATCTCATTAAGCCGGGGTTGACCCTCGTTCTGGCCGCAAGCCTGATGCTAGGCATAGCCGCGTGTTCCAATTCAGCGAATAGTGAAAATAAGCCGACATCACAGCCTACAGATAGTACACAGCCGCCGAGTGAAGCAAAGCTCAATCCCGATGATCCGGCATGGAAGCTGGATACCAGCCCTGTTGATTTGACCTGGTTCGTAGGTGCTAACTGGTATGCCCACACTTGGGGAGACAGCTTGACCTCCAAGTACGTAACGGAAAAAACAGGCGTAAACATCAAGCTTGAAGTACCTTCCGGTGAAGCCAATGAACATATTACCCTGATGATGACCTCGGGCAAGCTGCCAGACTTGATATCAATGGGTTCGTGGGAAACCGCTGCCAAAAAGCTGTGGGAAGGCGATCATGTCTACGCCTTAAATGAATTAGCTGACAAGTATGACCCTTACTTCTTCAAGGTGGCCGGGGACGGTACACTGAAGTGGTATCGTCAAGAAAATGGCAATACCTATGGCGTTCCGAATGATTCATATAGCCCCAACCTGATGCATGAAACTGGCATGACGGCGGCTAACCAGACTTTCCTGGTGCGGAAAGATCTGTATGAGGAGATGGGCAGCCCGGACCTTAGCACTCCAGAGGGCTTTCTGAACGCACTGCAACTGGTAAAGGATAAGTACTCCCAATATAAAGGCCAGCCCATCAGTCCCTTTTTTGCACAAGGGAACGTCCCTTACGGGATGACCGAATATCTGCAGAACCTACTGGCCGTTCCGCATGAGAAAGACGGAAAAGTATACGACCGCATTACCGATCCCGATTATATTGCCTGGCTAAAAACCTTCCGTACGGCTTACGAGCGCGGGTTGATTAATGTGGATTTCCTGGTGGATTCCGATACTCAGGTAGAGGAAAAAACAAACAACGCCCGCTATTTCATGATGGTCCGCGAGTGGACCGGTATGTCGGCTGTCAATCCTATGCTGGCTGCTAGCGGCAACCCGGACTCTTACTACATCGCAGTCGATGGGCCAAAGAACAGCAAGGGCGATAACCCTAAGTTATTCCCTGGCAACATGGACGGCTGGATGGTGACGATGATTAGCAAATCAACCGAAAACCCTGAACGAGCCATCCGCTTTTTGACCTATCTGGCCAGCGAAGAAGGCCAACGAGATTTGTTCCTTGGCAAGGAAGGCGAAACATGGGAGATGGTAGATGGCAAGCCGCAACTGAAGCCTGAAATGGTAAAATTACTCGACACTGATATTGAGAAGCTGGAGAAAGAATACGGCATCATGGATACCTATTGGATGATGCGAAACCCTGTAATCGTCAACCAGTGGAGACCGGAGAAATCTCCTGTCATTAAGCAAATGGAAGACTTCGCCAATAAGCAGGCCGATATTGATAGCGGTATCTATAAGGGCTTAGATCCACAGGGCGATTCTGATGTGTCGGTAGCCTGGTCCCGTATTTCGCAAAATTGGGAGGAAGTACTCCCTGAGCTAATTACGGCCAAAAATGAGGCTGAATTTGATAAAATCTTCGACAATTTCCTTGACCGCCGCGAGAATTACAACTTTGGCAAGGTGATGGAATACCGCCAGGCTGAACTGGATGTGCGAAAATCCAAAATGGCAGAGTAATAATGCCCGTATTAAGATTGCTGCCGGCCACCGAAAGGGTGGCCGGTATTCCCTTTTTCGCTTCTTTAACCATTTAACAAAACAGCCTAGTTACCTACCGGGCAGTTTGTAATATATGGTATATTACAAGGGTAGGAGGCTACTTAAATGAAGTATCTGCTGACTAAAATGAGGAAGCTGTACCGTAATTCCCGAATCTCCCAAAAGTTGTTTCTGGCTTTTAGCATGATGATTGCCATCCCTGCGATTGTGGTATCCTTTTTATTTATCCGCACACAGGAAAGTCAGCTATACAAGGACGCTATGGCTACCGGCAGCAGCCATGTCTCACGAATTAACGAACAACTGCGCAGCAAAATGGGCATTATTGAGAACGCTTCCTCTACTGCGCTGAATCAAAAGGCATTTGTAGATTTTATTCACTCCAATATGCGCGGGGATGGCCTGCGTCTCGTAAAATTTAGACAAAATCAATTTGAGCAAATGCATAATATCATTCAAAGCTACGAGATGATCAGCGAGCTAAGTTTCTATGTCGATAATCCAAACCTATTTGAGATTTGGCCTGAAATCTACCATTATGACAAGTTCTGGCCGAAGGACTACTGGGTGACACTTCGGGAGGAAGGCGGTGCGGCATACCGCTTATTTGCTTTTAAAGATGGAGAGCATACGCTATCCTATTACCGGCTGGTACGCCTTCAGGGGCAACAGCAGAAACTCCCTACCATTATGGAAATCCGCGCCCAGCATAGCGTCTTTTTCAGTGACCTGCTTGAGGATAGCGGGGGGGATTTCTTTTCTGTAGTGATGGATGGAGCCGACTCTTCCCGATCTGTATACAATCCTGAGCATATCTTTTCACAAAATGCCGGTGAGGAATTGGATAACATTCTAGGTAGCATTCACCAGCGGCTGGATGTGCTGCAGCAGAGTAGCCCCATTAAGGTCAAGGTAGGCGACCATACTTACTACGCGTTGTATCGCTACATCGCCCCACTGAACGCCTATGTAGTGGATATTGCCTCTCATCAAGCGCTGATGAAAGGCCCACGAAGCTGGTATTTGCTCGTAGTAGCGATCACATTGTGTGTATTGCTGCTAATGTTACTGCTCGTTTCACATACCACTCGGCGCATTTTCCGCCGGCTCGACAGGGTGCTGGCTTCTATGCGCAAGGTGCGGCAAGGCCAACTGGATGCGAAAATTGATACCGGCCTGGATAAAAACGAAACCGGTGACGAAATCGACGAGGTGGCCGTCAGCTACAATAATATGTTGGACGAAATCAAACATTTGATGACCCAAGTGGTAGATAAGCAGCTGATTGCCAAAAATGCACAGCTGCACTCGCTGCATTCGCAGATCAATTCACACTTTTTATATAACGCGCTGGAATCCATCCGTATGCTCGCGGAGGTTCAGCGACAGCCCGCTATCGCCGAAGCGTTGGTGTCTTTAGGCTCACAACTGCGATACAGCATGCAATGGCGCAGCGATACGGTTGCGCTTAGCGAAGAACTTGCCAACATACACAGCTATGTCCGATTCATAAACTTTATGGAGGGTGGCAGCATTGAGTTGACGGCGGATCTCCCGCAGGAGGTACTGCGTTATACAATTCCTAAAATGTGCATGCAGCCCATCGTCGAAAATGCCGTTCATCATGCAGCGCCCTCGGGCGGCAGCGTACGTATCCATATTACCGTATCGGTAGAAAATGAAAGCCTTCTGCTAATTGAGATACGAGATGATGGCGCAGGTGTTGACCCGGAAATGCTGTCCAGTCTGCAGGCTGTGCTGCGGGGCGACTCAGATTCACCGATTGTTACCAGCAAAAACGGACTGGGCTTGGAGAACGTGCATAAGCGCATACAGCTTCATTATGGTAAGAACTGCGGTCTTTGGATTGACAGTGTGCAGGGTGCCTATACTTGTGTAACCATACGTTTGCCTTGGGAAAATGTGAATCTTGGAGGATGGTAGGGCATGATCAATATTCTAATTGTGGACGATCAAAAGCACATTCGTGATGGGCTGCAGGCGATGCTGCGTCAATTTCCGCTGCAGCTGGACAATATTTACTGTGCAGTAAACGGAATTGAGGCCTTAGATATATTGAGTCAGCACAACATCCAACTGGTGATTACTGATATCAGGATGCCCGATATGGATGGACTGACGCTGATGGCGAAGAGCAAACAGGAGCATATTGAGGTAGATTACCTGATTATTAGCGGCTATAGTGATTTTGCCTATGCTCAAAAAGCCATCGAACTTGGAGCAAAAGGCTACCTGCTCAAACCTGTGAAACGTGAAGATCTGCAAACCGCAGTAGAACATGTAGCAAATGAGATAAAAACACGGCAGGCGCTCTCGCGTAATATGGAGCATATCTCCCGCCGCGCCCGGGAGACAGACCGCAAAGAACTGAGTATGTTCATGCAGGGTGCAATGATTGATGAAGCGTGGGTTCTCCAGACCCAGCAACAGAAGCCAGAGTTGTGGAGTAATTACCGCCTGTGTCTGCTGCGGGAGGAATTATGGATTAACCAACCGGGGGCCGACAGTAGCCACAGTATGGAATCCCTTGCCTACCGTGTGTATGGCAGACGAGGGTGTATATGCCTGCAACACCGCCCGTACCTGATTCTCGCGGTTGATGCAGCCGTAGATACGGGAGCCTTCCCGGCCGCCCTCAAAGCAGGACAGATAGATGCCATTACTGCCATGACCAGCCCGCAGCAAGGATTGAAGGAGTTGCCCCGCAGCTATACACAAGCGCTAGAGCTCTATCGCCACAGTTACCTGTTTCCAGAGAAGAGCTGCATCTTGCCAACACATATTGAGCGACTGGAGCAGCAGTGGGAGCTTCCCTATGAGGAGTTATATGCCCTGTTCCAGTTAATCGGCACCAAAAACAGCGGTACAATCACCCAAGGCATTTCTATGATATTTCACAAAGATACATTGCAACGTTATCACATCCAATACACACAGCAGCTATGCCGTGCCATTGTACAGATGCTGGAGGAATCTGTGCGTGTAATCCGCCCGTACATGGGGGAAGAAGCGCTGGACAGCGAATGTTTACGTAATCTATTCGATTATCCGGGTATTCGCGATTATATTCAGGCGCTGCAACAACAGCTGCTTCGGCTGAACCAATTTTATTATGAATATAAGTGCAGCTATCGCAACTCGCAAGATTTGAATGAAGCCATACGCTTTATACACGAAAGCTATCATAAACCCCTGGATCTCGCGATGGTATCGAACCACGTGTCGCTTAATTATGCCTATTTTTCTAACCTGTTCAAAAAAAATATCGGCAAAGGCTTTGCAGAATACTTGCGCGATGTGCGCCTGGATAAAGCCCGGCGGCTGCTGGCCGAAACCGATCATAAAATTGTAGAGGTAGCCACCATGGTAGGGTATGAAAGCTACAAAAGTTTTACACGATCATTTCGGGATGTCATGGACATGCAGCCCACAGAATACCGGCAAATGATGCGCCGGAAGCACGACAGCGAGGAAAAGTTCCGTGACACAGCGCTATAAATAATCAAAAGCCAAAAAATTGGGTTATAACAAAAATAATTGTACCTTTTAGCTGATTATTATATTCGATAGAATAGAGATGACCCTAAATGTAAGCGGTTTCGTTTCTTCATTATTTTATTAAAGGAGGGCAAGTATGAAACGACTTTACAATACGGAAAGTGGTTTTAAGCAGAAGGTATTTAGTTTGTTCTTAGCAGTAGTACTGTTGGCTGGGGTTGGTCTATTGCCGACTTCTAAGGTGCAGGCAGCAGGAACCACAGTTACCTCTATGTCTTACTTTTCAGCGGCAGACGGTCCTGTCATCTCAAAATCAGGGGTTGGGCAAGCTAGCTATGGTTTCGTCATGCCCACATTCAATGGGGGCTCTGCCACCTGGAATGATGTTTCCGATGACGTCGGTGTAAAAGTAAAAGTTGCTGGAAACTGGGTGGATATTGACCATGCAGGCGGCTATACCTACAACCAAAACTGGGGACACTGGAGCGACGGTGGCTTGAATGGCTATTGGTTCACTCTCTCCGCAACAACGGAGATTCAGCTGTTCTCCAAGGCTAATGGAGTTACACTTGATTACACCCTGGTATTTCAAAACATAAACAAAACGACCATTACTGCTATGGCCCCTACACAAGGGCCGCAGATTTCAGCAGGATTTACAGGAAGTGCAGGCTTTACTTATCCTACCTTCAACAATGATCCGGCCGTTACCTATGAAGCCGTAGCTGAAGATCTGAAGGTATATGTAAAACCTGTAAGCAGCAGTACATGGATTGATATTGACAATAATGCAGCCAGCGGCTGGATCTATGATAACAACTTCGGACAATTCACCGAAGGCGGCGGTGGCTACTGGTTCACCGTAACAGAGTCTATCAACGTCAAGTTAGAATCGAAAACCTCAACGGCTAACGTCGTTTATACCCTCACCTTTAATAAACCTGTAAGAAATTCATATGTCTTAACTCCTTATGAGGGAACGACCTTTACCGCAGATGCAAAAGGTGTAATAGGTGTACCGCTACCTAAGATTGATGGGGGCGCTCCAATAGGCACTGAACTAGGAAATTACGTATACCAAATTAACATCAACGGACAATGGGTTGCTATGAGTGATTCCAGCCAGAGCGGATTTGTATACGCCGGCAATGGCTATAACAACATGTCCGATGCCAACCAGTGGGGATATTGGGCTGACTACATCTATGGGCTTTGGTTCCAGCCTGTCCAAGAGGATGTGCAAATCCGTATTGGCTATCCATTAAATGGACAGGCGGGCGGAAGTGTCGGCAACAATTACGTCAACTATACCTTTATTGGTAATCCAGATGCCCCACGTCCGGATGTATCCGATCATGATGACATTGCCATCGGAACACCAAACGACCCGGCGATAGAGGGCATGAATCTCATTTGGCAGGATGAATTTAACGGAACAGCACTCGATACGAGCAAATGGAGCTACGAACAAGGTTATTATATTACTGACGATCCGAATAGCTGGGGCTGGGGCAACGCGGAACTGCAGCACTATACAGACAGTACACAAAATGTATTTGTACAGGACGGAAAGCTGAATATCAGAGCTTTGAACGATTCAAAATCCTTTCCACAGGACCCAAGCCGGTATGCCCAGTACTCATCCGGCAAGATTAACACCAAAGATCAGCTGTCCTTCCAGTACGGCAGAGTAGATATTCGTGCTAAGCTGCCTACAGGTAACGGCGTTTGGCCAGCACTTTGGATGCTTCCGGAAGATGCCGCTTATGGAGCGTGGGCCGCATCCGGGGAAATTGATATTATGGAAGCCAAAGGACGCTTGCCCGGCACGACCAGCGGGGCCATACACTTTGGCGGACAATGGCCTGTAAACAGATATATTGCTGGTGAATATCACTTCCCTGAAGGTCAGACCTTCGCCAATGATTATCATGTGTACTCCATGATCTGGGAAGAAGATAATATGAAATGGTATGTGGACGGCAAGTTCTTCTTTAAAGTCAGTAGAGATCAATGGTATTCCGTAGCTGCACCTAACAATCCGAACGCCCCATTCGATCAACCCTTCTACATCATTATGAATCTGGCGATCGGCGGGCACTTCGACAGCGGTCATACCCCAGATCCGTCGGATATTCCTGCAACAATGCAAGTGGATTATGTTCGTGTCTATAAAGAAGGCAACAGCGAGAATCCGGTAAACGTGCCGGTTACCGGTATTTCTCTGAATCAAACCACTGCGCAGGTGGAGGTCGGACAGACTGTGCAGTTGAACGCCAATGTTGCCCCGTCTAATGCAACCAATAAGCAGGTCACTTGGACCGTATCAGGTACCAACGTCGCTTCCGTGAATCCGAACGGTCTCGTGACGGGACTCACTCCAGGCACAACAACCGTAACGGCTACAACAGCCGACGGTAATAAAACAGCCCTCTCCACCATCACTGTTGTACCGGCAGCATCATCCGGTGTTATCATTGTCGGCGATGAGGTGCGGGGCCTGAAGAAAATAGGTGACGACCTGCTGTTCTATGTGAACGGCGCAACCTTTGCCGACTTACACTATAAGTTGAATAACGGTGGGCAGCTAAACGTAGCCATGACCCCGGCAGGGAACGGTAGCTATACCTACCCTGTAAATCACCTGCAACACGGGGATACCATCGAGTACTCCTTCACCTATAATCCGGGACAAGGGGCCGTCGATTCCCCGACGCTCTCGTATATCCATGGGGTAACCCAAGGAACACCAGAATAAAATAGTTGAACCCTAAGCAACTGCATGAACACAAATAGGCGAGGAGGAAGTGTTGAAGCTTCCCTCTCGCCTATTTTGTTGTTTTTACCGTGCTGCGGGTCTTCTCGGGGGAAGCTCGGCTAGCTAGCCTCATGATTATGGAGTGTCAGTTTATCACCTGACGCTTTCCGCACCTTCGTTCGCTTGCCTAAATTAACGCGTCGAAATGACCCTCCGCGTCCACCGTCGCCGTCCGGGGATCAGTCAGGCCGATGCCCTTGAGGCCTCCCTTTCCTTCATTTCCCCAAAGGGGGAGGTGATCTTGAAGCGGAGAAGCAGGCACAAAATTTACGGAGGTACTGCTCCCGCTTTTCTGTACCAGTTGGGACTCCAGCAGCCGGATTTGCCGCTGCAGCTGCTCCCTGCGATAAGGAGTTTGCATCTCACTTCCTTGTGCCGCATTCACTTTATCCAGTTCCATCATCAGCCGGTTTCGCTGTTTCTCCAGAGAACTGACATCACTCTGTGTACCGCCGTAGGCCGCAATGGTCTGTACGGAGCTGATGCCTGATACTGTCTGTGCCGCCATGATCTTTCCCCCGTTTCCTTGGCTCCCAATCCAAAATCAGCCAAATTTGAAAGTTCTAATCATCTTTATTACCCGGCAGGCCCCGTCATGACAACATCACAGCCTCAATTGGAAAATAATCGTCGTATAGTCTCAGTCGGCCGCTTGTTTCAACCCTACCAAAGACCCACCGAAGGCTGGCTAAAGTCCCTTCAGAGCTCCCTTACTCGTCCTTCAACCGCCGCTGATATAAAATGACAGACACTACTGTTAGCACAACCGTCCATGCCAAATTAATGAGGAGTGGTTTCACTACATCGCCCGTCGTATAACCTGTATTGCTTAGACCCAGCAGATGCACAAGCTGACTGCTTGGCATGTAATCCAGCACTTTGAAGACCGGATAATCCTTCACTAGTACTTCTCCCCACGGTGCCCCCATAAATATGAACGCCACAGGGAGTATAGATAATGAGGATTCAAGCAACGTCTTGGAGAATAAACCGCAGATCGTCCCGGCTGCAGTGTACAGAATAATCGAAAGAATGATTACTGCCACAAATGCCCATATATTAGCTGGCTCATAGCCAAATAATAATGTAGAAATAGCGAGAACAACAGCAGACATGACAAAGACCAAACTGCTTTTACCGATTAGTACATCCATGGTCGTAGCCGGTGTCATCATTAATGACCGTAAAGTGTTACGTTCCTTCTCTTCCGCAATCAAGCAGGCTTGTGCGAAACATGTTAGCAATACAAACGAACTATTAAAAAGAAAACCGCTGGCTCCAGGTAAAGACGCACCTGCCCTCTTGAAAATCAGAGCGATAATAATAGGAAAAATCAGCATAATGGACAGCGCGTAGTTACGTGAAAACTCTTTGTAATCCTTCACAAATATCGCCCGGGCACGTTTGTATGAGATACTCATAGTAGCTCACTTCCTGTCATTTTAATAAAAATATCACCTAGACTTGGCTCTTTCGTTTCTAACCGGTCAATTAGCCCCCGCTTCATCCAATCCGCGATTTGGTCAGCCGCCCCCTCATCGATCGGGAGCTCGTAGGTTTCCCCATTGATTAAGTCCACACTAATTACGTTCTCCCGGTGCTGCCGTTTAAGTTCCTTCGGTGAACCGATGGTTTGGATTTGACCCTGATACAGAATCGCTACACGGTTGCATATCAATTCTGCTTCAGACATATCATGCGTAGTCAGAAAAATCGTAGTTCCTTTCTCATTTAAGTAGCGTAAGCCTTTATAGATATGTGCTGTGTTTACCGGATCTAGAGCCGAAGTTGGTTCATCCAGGAATAATAATTCCGGCTCATGGATAATCGCGCATGCCAGCATGACACGCTGACGCATCCCTTTGGATAAGAGGTTAGCTTTCTTTTTGCGCTCCCCGCTTAAGTTTACAAACTGCAGCACCTTGTCGACCGCAGATTTGGGAAGATCATATAACTTACGATACAACTCCAGATTTTCCTCAATACTTAACCTCTCATATAGACCACTGTTATCCGTCAAAATGCCAAAACGCATCTTCTGAGCAGACTGCTGCATCATCTCCGCCGGCTGGTCAAATACACTTGCCTGTCCACTTGTCGGATTTAACTGTGCCGTTAGAATCTTAATTAATGTTGTTTTGCCTGAGCCACTCGGGCCAAGGAAACCAAAAATTTCACCCTTAGGAATTGAAAAAGAAACATCTGCTAACGCATCCTTTTCTCCAAATCTCTTATGGATACGTTCTACCCGGATAACATTCATTAACTCCACATCCTTAGTGTTGATGGCTTAAACATATACAGATTACATGCTTCCTGCCATCAAAACGCGCCGAAATGTAGCTGTAAGCGCCTGAATGGTACCATTTAAATGTTAAGAAGTGCTTTTAATTCAGGCAATTTTGAACGGGATAACGGAACCACGGCATCTTGACCTGTATTTAATCGCAAGCTGTAGCTATTTTTCGTCCATGTAATAATCTCTCTTACTTTTTGCAGATTAACAATGTAAGATCGGTGACACCTAAAAAAACCGAAATTTAATAATCGCTGCTCGAGCTCGGTCAGCGTCAACGCACAGTCATAATTTTCACCGCCCACATGAACAAGGATTGACCCCTCTACACTTTCTATAAAATCAATTTCAGGCGGATTAAATAAAATCACTTTATCATTTCTTTTGGTAGAGATCTTCTGCAAGGTTATATTGGCCTCGTCTTGTTTCTGTACTTCCTGCTTATCCTCGTCGAAGTCCCGAATATCCAATGGATGAAATCCCGATTCGTTCAACCGATAAATGGCATCACAGGAAATAAGGGCATCCTCTAAATTCGAAGTTAAAATTAAAATCTGCTTTTCTTGAGAAAGATCATCCAGAATCCGTTTGAGTTGACGACAATCTTGCTCTTCCAAGTAAAAATAGGGTTCCTCCAGTACAAGTGTAGGCTGATGCGCAAAAAAGACACGCAGCAAGGTCACATACATCCTTTTCGATGAGCTTAGATCCTTGATCTTTACCTTCCGTTCTTCTTTTAAAGCAAAATAATCTATCAACGAAGCGGTACGCTCATTCCTCTCTGTTACTCTGATTAGAAAAGTGATTAGTTCCTCCACCGTTAAACGCATATACTCGTTTTGCCCAGCCCGAAATAAATAATATTGGGAATGATCCCCTAATTGATTCATTAAAAGCTGCTTTCGCTTCAAGTCCGTTATGATGCCAACCGATTGGTTCGGTGTCATATTTAATTCGATCTTCGGTAGAAATAATTCCCCATTATAATAAATTGGTTGAAATTGCATGCCATCCTCCCGGTCAGTGCTGCTATAGGGTATACTTTTTCAATTTTGTTCCTGTTATTTCCTCCTCGATAAATACGATTTAGGTAATATTTAATGCAAATATTAGTAGTCAAGGCATCTAGTTTACCGCATCTCTAGTGAGCAGGAATTCCCTCAACTTAAATTCCTCACTGAGATTTAATACATTTATTTCGAAAATTTTGGAAGAGTTTTGATTTTGTGACTAAATTCACATAATAAGTAGATTTAAAATTATAGAATAACATTGTAAATAAATGGGTTATTAGGGTATCTAAAGAATCAATGGATGTCATTAGGTTTGGGTTAACAATTTTATCTAAAAGCATCTTTCTTCTAGATAAAAATAATATAAAGGAGGTTTACATATGTCGAGTGAAAATCAATTCAAAACTCGCTCCGTGAACGACGACAAGGATCTATGGACAGAATTATTTGATCAGGTAGAAACATTGGAAAATCGTGACGAAATGGCCTGCATTAATCTTTGTTGCTGGAATTGTTGTTTCCAAATTTGAGTCGATGAAAAAAGCCGTTCTCTGCGGCTTTTTTTTACGAATAATTCTTTAATACCCAATATAAGTGATTCACAATAAATTATACAATTAAACAATATTTTTTAATAATTCCAAAATTGTATAGAGGTGAAAATATCATGATAGTAAATAAATACCATTTAAGATATGAGTTTGATGAAAAAAACCTTGTTATCAATACTTTGACAGGTGCTGTAGATTTTTTCTCTGCAGAAATGCTTGATTTACTGGATTCAGCAGAGAGTTGGGAACTATCTAATTACCCGCCTGAGCTTAAAGAAGACGATATCGAGTTCTTATTGAGGAGAGGCTACATTTTTGAGAATAATGAAGATAAGGAGCGACGATTAAACCAAGCATCACAAATCATGAATTATGATCAATTCATGCATTATATTATTTGTCCGACTTATGCCTGCAATTTTCGTTGTACATATTGCTTTGAAGATCATTTGCTTCATGAGAGTACACGCTTCATTACCGAAGAACAAATAGAGCATGCGTTTTCCGCAATTGATATTCTGCATAAAGAAAGCGGAATGGACAAAGGATTAATTAACCTATTCGGAGGTGAGCCCCTCTTACCTCCCGCCAAGAACATGGTAGAAAAAATCTGCGAAGAAGCGGAAAAACGAAATTTTATAATCGGTTGTAATACAAATGGTTATCACTTGAAAGCTTACGCCGACATTTTAGAACGCTTTCGCGATTGTTTAAGTGTTATGGTTTCTGTCGATGGCCCTGAGGAAATACATGATAGTCGGCGCTTTTTATCTGGAGGACAGGGTACATTTCAACGGATACACCAAGGCGTTAATGAATTATTAAACCGTAACATCCCTGTTATGATCCGGATTAATATAGATCAAACTAATATTAAAACTGTACCTGAGTTAATAAAGTACTATCATCAATGCGGCTTCTTCGGGCATCCTTCCTTCTCAATAACCTTTGCTCCTGTAACAGATCATACTTGTCTAGGTCTGAGTTCTACTTTGATGAAAGGTTATGAGATTGCAAAGTCTTTAATCCGACACGTCCCTAACTTTACAGAACTTGAAAAACAAAAGAAGATCGGCCTTAGTCCTGAAATGTTCCGTTTCTTCCGGACAGGCATGTTACTTGATCCTGAATTACAAGATAGAGTTGGGATTATTTCGCCACAACTTGTCTACTGTGAGGCTACTGAAGGAAAAACCTATGCTTTTGGACCTGATAATAATATGTATGCATGTCCGGATTTAGTGGGAAAATCAGAATATCGCATCGGCCAGTTCTCCCCTGTTTTTACGAAGGAACCCGTTTTTGACCAATGGAGAAATTTTAATGTTCTACAAATACCCAAATGCAAAGACTGCTCTGCAGCAATGATTTGCGGCGGCGGCTGCGCTGCACAAGCTTTATCAACATACGGAGATCTGGACCTTCCTTGTTGTCCGGATGCAAAGAACATGCTTGGTCAATATCTACACGAATTGCAGGAGGAAGCTGCACAATACGAGGAGGCTAAATCATGATCAAAAGCACATATAATTCTATTCATCCTATTAACAATGGGAATTATATCTTGATTAATTCTCTTAGTGGAGCAGTAGATGTAGTGGATGGTCTAGTAAAGGAACGGCTAGATCGGATTGAACAGACTAATCTGCAACGAGATAATCAAGATGAGGTTGAACTACTTACTTTTTTCAAAAAAAGAGGGTATATCTTTCATAGCCTTGCAGAAGAACAACAAATACTTTTTAAAGTTAAAGATGCAATGGAAAAAATGACGGCAAAGAGTAAATGGGGTATGACCTTCAATGTTTGTACAACATATGCTTGTAATCTAAGGTGCCCCTATTGCTATCAAGGCCATCAAATTCATGACCATAATCATGCATTAGACTCAGATGAAATAACCAAAATGTTCGAAGCTATTACTCAAATTATTAAAATGGAAGAAAATCGTGGCCGCTTCATAGGAGCACAACATCGTATGGTTTTATATGGAGGAGAACCACTTCTTCCGCAGACTAAAAATACAGTTAAAGAAGTGGTAGAACGTGCTGTTAATGAATATGGTTTCCGTATGTGCGCTATTACTAACGGGACATTCTTGCATCAATTTTTAGATATTTTTCAACCTTACCGTGACCAATGGGATTTCTTTCAAATTTCACTTGACGGCCCCAAAGCTGTTCACGATAAACGGCGTATCATGGCTGGTGGACAAGGAACATTTGATCGTATAGTCCAAAATATTGATATGGCCCTGGAACGAGGCTTTGCCGTTGCTACTAGGACAAATGTTAACAAAGAAAATCTGGGTCATCTGGTCGAACTGGCTAATTTCATTGAACAAAAGGGCTGGAATAAGTTCCCCCACTTTGGTTGGCAAGTCACGCCTGTTACTAATCACTTCAGTGAACCAATGCCCGACCACTTACCTGAACATGAACTGTTGATAGCCCTATATGAAATGTTCGGCGACTTGGATTCTTTTATTGATAAATACAACGCAAGACTGGGATCAGTGATAAACATGCGCACCTCACGAATTAGAAACACGATCCGATCTTTTGATTGGAGCAGGATGGACGATATGGATGCTTGTACTTCCTCGGGGGTCACTAGTGTTCCACATTTTAAAGAATGCAGCGCGCGCGAACAACGTTTCTATTCATTTGGGACAGAAGGACTTATCTATGCCTGTCCCGACTCTGTAGGCCGTGCAGAGACCGCCGTTGGATCATTTTTCCCAAAATATGAGCTGAATTCTGAAGCTCATCAGCAATGGGACCGGGGAATTACAGATTCCAAGGAATGCACGGAATGCTCTATCTCTCTCTTTTGTGGTGGTGGTTGTGCTTATGCCAATTTAATGAGGAATGGAGATATTACAAAGCCCTATTGTAATTATGCCAATGAAACAATAGATGTTTATATCAAACATAATAAACACCTTTTCGAAGAATTGGGTACCGTCTAAAGAAAGAGGGGGATAATTATGAATGCGATAGCAGCAACAAAATATCCCCAATTAATACCCTATATTATCCATGAAATGGATGTTTGGGAAGAGGGGGCTCGCTATTTAGTTCACTTTGACAATGGTCTACAAATGAAAGTAACAGAAAAGATTTTAACCATTTTTAACTGTATGGACGGAAAAAAGTCGCTTTTAGAGATTTCTGAGCAATTATTAGAGAAATATGAAGTTGCCCCACGCTTAGAAGAGCTACAATATTTATTAGAACATCTTCTAACTGAGAAGGGTATCGTTGTAGGGAGCGAAAAAATAGCAGAACATTCCTCGGCCATCCGTTTTCGTACTCCACTATTAAATGCAAGCCGACTGGAAGGCTGTTCCCAACCCTTTCAGCATCTTTTTTCTTTAAAAGGTATTTGTATTTTTGGAGTTCTTATGAGTATTGCCCTCTACAACTACATAATAAATTTAAGTCTTTCTGCAAATAAAGCAGATTTAGGTTCTTATCTTTTTTGGATTATTACTTTTTTCATGATTTTGTTTTCGGCTATATTCCATGAATTTGGGCATACAGTGGCGGCTTTTAAATATAATGTTAAACCAAGAGATATGGGGATCGGATTGTTTTTTTTAGCCCCTGTTCTTTTCGTGGATTTGAGTGATGCTTGGAAAGCAAGTAGAAAAGAGCGAGTAGTGATCGACCTTGGAGGTATATATTTTCAATTATGGATATTTATTATATATGAATTATCATCTATAATAACAGGGAGCAATATACTATTTACTGCCAACCATTTTATTTTGCTTTCCATTATTAGCAATCTAAATCCATTATTACGTCTTGATGGTTTCTGGGTACTTACAGATATCCTCGGAATTCCCAACCTGCATACTAGAACTTTTACATTGGTAAAACAAGGATTATTGGGATATGTATGTAGGAAACGACTTTTCCGCGAGAAATTTAGATTAAATATTATCAATATGAGCAGTACTTACAAGAAAGTGTTTTTAGCGTATTCCTCTTTATACTTAATTGTTTTCAGCATTGCTTTAATGTATATGTTACGTTTTATTTTTTCATTTACTTCCCTCTTTCATTCTTGGAACTGGACAAACTTCAAAGGCCTTTTGATAGTGATTGTGATATTAATTCTTCATTTCACCATATTACTTATTAAAAAAATTAACAGAAAGAAGGAAAATTCAGTTGATTGTAGAACAACCGATTCTGGCCATCCAAAATCTTAACAAAGAGTACGAATCCGAAGCCGGCATAATATCTGTTCTTAAGGGAATAAATCTGAAGTTTTACAAAAGTGAGATTGTAAGCATTATGGGACCCAGCGGCAGCGGAAAATCAACCCTGCTTGGGATTATGGGATCCCTAGATAAGCCTAGTACAGGGAAAATCGCACTTGAGGGTAAGTCAATCGAATCTTTATCTGAAGAAAAACTTTCTGATTATCGCGCACAAAAAATTGGGTTTGTTTTTCAATCCTTCAATCTAATCTCTACAATGACCGCTCTTGAAAATGTAATGCTTCCCATGTTCTGCATCAAAGGCACCCGACATAGTGAAATACGTAAAAAAGCAGAAGAAATGTTGAAGCTTGTGGGGATGGGCGATCGGATGAAGCACCTGCCTAATCAACTATCCGGCGGACAACAGCAACGTGTCGCTATTGCAAGAGCTCTGATTAATAAGCCCTCTCTAGTCATTGCTGACGAGCCAACCGGCAATTTAGATCGTGATTCCGGACAGAAAGTTCTTGACCTTATCTTCCGCTTAAAACAGCAAATGAGAATGACCTTCATTATTGCTACCCATGATCCAGAGGTTGCTTCAAAATCCGACCGAGTGATTTACATTAGAGATGGAAGGGTTGAAACTGAGGATCCTTGTCTGAGTAAAGGAAGGTGAATATCTGATGATATGGCTGAGCTCTGCCGGGAGAAGTTTATTACGTAACAAATTAAGAACAATTTTCACTATATTGTCTCTCATTATTGGAAGTGCAAGTTTCTTTAGTATGTTCCTATTATCTGAATTGGCGCCACGTTCTATTGAGAATTCTGCCAAACTGCTATTAGGTGGGGATGTATTAGTCCAGTCCTACCTTAAGCCACTACAGAGCAATATAGTGAATGATATATTCCAAGACATGGGAGAAATCGACAGCCATTCATCTTCATATGTCGGACAGAGCATGGTGCAATCCAAAAATAAAACAACAAGCGTGATCTTGAAGGGAATTGATACGAAGACTTACCCTTATTATGGGGAAAATCAATATCCTGGCATCCGTTCACTTCAAGCAAATGAGGTCCTTCTTGCTGATAATGCAGCAGATCGCCTACAGGTAAAGGTTGGAGAAAAAATTTGGTTGCCGAGCGCGTCTGATGGAAGTCTGCATGAGTACAAGGTAAAAGGATTAGTACTTAATGTTCAAGAGTCTTACGGAGATGCGGATATTTTTGGAGCTGCTTATCTTCCGTTGAATGAAGCAGCTAATCTGCTAAACGCTCCAGCCGGAAGCACAAATGAAATTCTTATCCATTGGAAAGCGGGCACACCAAAGACTTCTTGGCAAGCAGAACTTGAGAAGCATCTGCCAAGTGCTACACTAACGGACACGAAAGAGCGGACAGACGAAAGCTTGGCTCAAGCCAAGACCCTTCTTTTACTTTTACAATTGTTCAGTCTGCTTGCACTGGGAATCAGCGCTTTGACAGTTTCAAATACAATGAAGCAGGCAATGAGCACTAGAATGCGCGATATTGCAGTTATGAAGGCAATAGGTGTACGCTCTCGCTCAGTTGCCGGTACCTTTTTAACAGAAGGTATTCTTATCGGGACGATAGGAACTATTACTGGAATAGTAACAGGTCTTCTAGTGAGTACTTGGTTAACTTCTTACGTAGGCAAAATGTTAGCTATACCGTTGTCTTGGGAGTTTTCATGGAAAGTCACAATTGTTACCTTCGCAGTAGGAATGCTAATGGCACTGATATCAACATGGATTCCTCTAAAAGGAATGCTCATCGTCTCTCCTATGCAGCTATTGCTTGAAGGAAACCATCAGATCCCTTCTTATCGGGTACGCTTTTGGAAAAGAGGACTCTTATTATTACTGATTTCGCTAGTTGTAGCATTCTACTTACAAAAAACACTTTTTCTGGGTTCAACCGAATCCATTAGTTCTAGAGTCGTTCTATCTTTTTTAGGGATTCTACTGATTATTATATTGGTAAGTATATTTGTGAAGGTATGTTCTTCTGCTTTCTCTTTCATTTTCAGAGTGGTTGGAAGCATGAGGAAACTCATCTCTCCTCGTTGGTTTATCCCTTTTCATAATTTATCATCTGGAAGAAAACGATACGGACTATTGGCTCTTATCTTGAGTGTTGGTGTTGCATCAGCAGTATCAAGCGAACTTTTCGCTGATAACTTAACTCAGTCTGTCAGTCAACAGTTAGAGACCGAGGCCAAAGGAAATCTACTCATCACAAGCTCCTTAGTAGAGTCTGAAGCAGTCAAGGAAGCTTTTCAATCTCTCGATATTAAAAAGTGGACAGAGGGTGTCCAGATGAACGGTCTTTTAAGTTCAATTAACGGAAGTGAAGCAACTTCTCTTTTTCAGCAAAAGTCAGACGGGAATAAGTTCTTCGCTTCCAATAAATTGAGCATTGAAGGTGTTGACCCTTCACTTGCATCAAGGTCCTATTCCATTATTGGTGGACGTGACCTTATAGAAGATGATTCATCGCACAAGACCGCATTATTATTGGAAGATTATCAACAGTTGGGAATTAAGACAGGCGATACAGTTGAAGTTACAATGGGAGAAAAGAAGATTCCTTTCAAAATTGTTGGCTTTTTTGAATCAGGGTTCGTAAAAACAGTAGGTATGAGAACAACTAAAGATATATTGTCTAAATATGGGGCGCCTAACCGGGTAATGTTTTCTATTGACGGAGGGACCCTGACTACGGGTTTACTCTCTGAATTAAACGGTGTACTTCCAGCATCCGCTATGGCGTATTCAGTATCAAGTACAGCCTCCGAAAGCTTAAATTCAATGATACGTATGATAAGTGTATTCTTCTCTATAGTGACTTTATTTGCCTTCATTACAGCGATACTTACCATCGGGAATCAAATTGTGATAAGCCTTTTAAGAAAACGCAGAGAAATTGCAATCATCAAAGCAGTGGGAGTATCCAATGGTAAGACATTACGGTCAATCTTGTTAGAGAACTTTGTTTTATCTTTAGTCTCAGGAACTGCTGGTACAGGGATAGCTTTGTTGTTAACGACTGTAGCTCTAAAACTTATGTTCAAGTTACCTGTCCTGGTTGATGTTAAATGGGTGATTTATGGGATTGGCCTATGTGTTATAACCACACTCTCAGTGGCTTGGATAGCGGCGAGGCCTGCTCTGCTTACTAAACCTACGCAGCTCTTACAGACCAACCAGTTATGATCTAATAAGGCTCTAATGAATTGGTACTTAAATAGTTACTGTCCCTCTCTATTACGCAGAGAGGGATTTTTTTATACCTTGTCATAACTACGTTTGGTGTAAAAATACATTAATTTGTGATACGGTTCACAGTATTTTAATTGCCTCAATACAAAGCTCGATCCTCACTTCATTTCCGACTATAATTCCACCCGTTTCCAGAGGCGAGTTGAATTTCAAACCAAATTCATTACGATCAATACTGGCTGTTGAATGAAATCCTACACGTTCCCGTCCGCGTGGGTCCTTGTTTAGTCCTTCAAATACAGTATGAAAAGTAACAGATTGGGTTACTCCATGCAGAGTTAGATTGCCTGTAAGTTCATATTGCCGCTCACCAGCAAAGACGCAGTTGGTGCTTTGAAACGCAATGGTTGGATACTTGGCAGCATGAAGGAAGTCGTCGCCCCTCAAATGTTCATCTCGCTGCGCTTGGCGAGTTGTGATACTATTTGCGTCTATGGAAGCCTGAATACCCATAGTTGTTAACTCGTTGGGATCAAAACTTAAGATAGCCTGGAAACGCTCAAATACTCCTTTGATTTTATTAATCATTAAATGCGTCACCGAAAACTCGACGGAGCTGTGGTCCGGATCCACTTCCCATTTGATATTACTCATGAATAAATTCCACCTCTATAATAAGATTATGAGCAAGGTCACCCTATCTCCAAAACACTGCGCTACTCGCTATACCCCTAATATACAAAAACGCTACTGACAACGTTGTGTCAGTAGCGTTTTAGCATTTTTGCGGCTTCCTCGTAAATCCGATTTCAGAATGGTTCCCCATTGAATCCGTAATTCCTTTTACCCGAATATCCACCATCGCAATAAACATTGAGCTGTGTGTGAACAGTCATAATCTGCAACTAGTCGAATCTTTGCAACGATTCAAATAAACGCCTTAAGTTATTCAATAAGCTGTTCTTTTCCTCTAGAGTCCAGTCATCCAAAGCTTCATGCAAAATGCGTTCACGGGTGAGGCTAATCATTGCATTGATTTCCTCCCCGCTTTTCGTCAATTCAGACACACGAATGCGGGAATCTGCACTTGATGGATACGTATGAACCAACCCCGCGTTTTCTAACTTATCAATTTGCCGGCTAACACTCGAATAGTTTTTTCCCATCATGGCGGCCAAATCACCAACACTAGTCGGTTGGAGATGCACGATGCCCACAAAGACACGAAAGGTTGCTGCTTCCAAATTTACGCCAGCATTAGCAATCATCTTCTTATCACGGTCTGGCCTATTGATAATGGAAACTAAATCGATCAGTGCTTTAAAAATATCGTTTTCCATTTTATTTCACCCTTACAACAGGACGAGGCATTAGCGGGGCATTCCAAGCCTCTTCAATATCTTCTAGAGCGAACTCTTTTGTGGTAATTTTTATCTTCCCCTCGGCAGCCATTTCAAAGACACCTCTAACAGCAGATAGCATATCAGCTTTAGAAACACTCTTATCTCCGCTACCTACGAGTTCGATTGTTGATGAGCGTAAAAGAGATGAAGGTAAATGAATGCTTTCTTGGCCAGATGAAGTTCCAATGCTTACAAAACGAGTTGAACGATCCGTTTTCGCCTTAACAAGAGCTGACATGATAGCGAGTGCGCTGTCGCCCCAAAGATAATCCAATATAACATCAACACCTTCAGCAATAACTGGCATTAGGGCGTTTTCAAACATTTTTTGACCGTTGTCGGCTGTCATATCAAATGCAATAGCCTCATCAGCTTCAAGTGCTTGCAACTTCGATTCGTTGCGTCCTGTTACAATGACCTTCTTGGCCCCCAGACCCTTAGCAATCTGAACTGCTAAACTACCGGATGCACCAGTAGCGCCATTAATCAATACAGTTTGACCGGATTTAAAACCAGCTCGAAATACCAATGCAGCCCATGACGACATAGCAGGGTTGGCGATAGCGGCAGCAGTGAGATCATCAATACCATCTGGTAAACGGACAGTCAGCTTTTCGTTGACGATTGTTTGCTCAGCCAAACTGCCATATGGTGCAGTAGGCAGCGCAAAGTAAACACGAGACCCATCTTTCAAAGTTCCTACACCGTCGATACCGGCTACAATTGGAAAGTTAACTTCAGAAGAGTAGTGCATACCCATTGAACGGAACTTGCTAACTCGACTCAAGGCTGTGGCCGTAACGTTAATTATAACTAGCCCCTCTGTCCCAACGGGGGAATCACAATGACCCATTACGGGAATCGTCCCCTTATCCTTTACGATTGCTGCCTTCATATTTACACCCTTCTTCCACCCCATATTATGTGCATATTGCACATAATAAAGTATAACACAAATTATGTGCAATATGCACATTTTATTTGGAATCCATATCCGAACGCAAGTCCATTCTTATTTCCAAAAGAAACGGCTGGTCAGGTTCCCCTGATCCAGCCGTTTTTTGATTACTTTAATATTACATTATCGATTAGTACTGCCGTATCGTAGATACTATCTCCTTGATCCCAAACATGGAACCGAAGGACAATGGAGCCCTTGCCGGCAAATTGGCTTACATCAAATTGTACATGCTTCCAATTCGTCATGTATGTTGTATGATCCCCGCCGTAGAAATCAATCGCTACTTTGTTCTCTTCAATCCAATAGGCCGTGGATTCATTAATCGATTCAGCCCCGATAATAACAGAATCATTGCCATAGACACTGGACGTCACTGTATTGCCGCCATTCATGTGAGAAGTAATGAGGGAAGCCGTATTAATGTATACACTGGAAGTTACCGTTGCTCTGAAGGTGTCATTGAATTTGCTTCCAACGAATTCCTTAGGCTCCTCAGAAATGAAATTGTAATCAAACGATAGGGTTGTTGCACCCGCTGGAACAATGAAACTTTGCTCGATATAACTATCTGAATTGTAGTCATATCCTCCTTGATCATTGTTTTCATACCCAAGGCCAGTGCTGATAATAGCCATGTAGTTCCCCTCTGTCGGTTTAAGCGGTCCCAGCTTGGAGATCACCCGAACATCGCCGTTTCCATTCCAGCCGGTCCAAGTTCCGTTTTCAAAGGTTCCGTTGATGACCCCTTCGGTCTTAGTGCCAATGCTGCTTCCTTTCATGAAGAATGCTGCCAATCCATCGTTTGCTCCATGGGCAGCCACTGCTGCTTGAAAGGCTTTTTCGGTTGTCATGTTCTCATCGTTTAAAGCGGTAAATACGGATTTAGCAATAGCTTGATCATATGCAAGCTTTACATAATCGGTATATCCATAATAAGTGCCAGCACCATTGTTGATGAAGGCATCTGCCATGGAATCGTTGTACGCGCTGCGGCAGCTGCCATTATATACGATGGTATCAGGAAGCATATCGTTGTACCGTGTAATAAAAGACGGTGTAATAGCATAATAACCGGATATAATAGCCAATCTTCCCTTTTTCAAGTCCAACTCATAGGTCTTTTTGCTCTCTGTCGTTGCCTTTTCTCCTGTCAGGAACATGACTTGCGGTCCAGCGTATTTGAAATCAATGCCGTATTTATTATGGAGCTTCTGTAGCACTATTTCATCATAATAAGTATCTCCGTGGGTATCCAAGACCACGACGCCATACTGATTCAGTCCTTTAAAGAAATTCACGCCCGCTGCGGTGTCCTTTACTCTTTCCACAAGGAAAGGGTAACTCGACTGGTCAAAGCTGTGATATACAGCGTCATAAACAGTCGAAGATGGAAGTGTGCCGGAGAACGGAGAAATTACAGCAACCCGCTGGCTTCCTATGGTGGCTACAGTTTGTTCCACATTTTGCGTTAGCGCCTCAGCCGCCAATGCAGTACTGGACGCAGCCTCTTCTACGGTGCTGCTTAACCCTTTTGTATTCTCAGGAGCTGCGGATATCCCCCCTAGAATCCCGTTGTCCAGCAAATACCAGATGCTTCCTCCTTCACCCGAAATTCCAGCATGCTCTACTTCTGCTTGGGTTTGGAGCCAAGCTACAGTTTCTTCCTTTGCTTTTTGCAAATTACCATATGAAGTAGCCAGTTGATCAAGCTTACTCTGTGTATTATTTTCAATGATTTCCGTTTGTGCAAGCTGTTCATCCGTAAGATGCTTCATTACAGATAATTTAAAAACTGTGCTGCTTGGCACATCTCCCACAAACGCCTGCAGATTTATGTAACCCTCCGTACTTTCAGTCAATACTGCTTTGCCACTGTACAGCCCGTCTGCCTCAAGACTGTCTCCATGGGCTTCCAAACCGTCATCGTACAACGAAATGATTTGGGAAATCACTTTGCCGCTATCATCTACTTGATAGACACTAGCGATTACCGTTCCTGCCGCATTAATCGATGAGCGGAATATAACTTCTGTTGGCTCTTCCACATAAATGGCATCTGAACTCTCCCCCTTCACCACAACCTGGAGAGCATTTGCCGGTGCCGGGGTTGCCGGTGTCGGTGTCGATGTCGGTGTTGGTGTTGGTGTCACTGGTGTTGGTGTCACTGGTGCTGGGGTTGCCGGTGCTGCCGATGCTGGCGTTCCCGGACCTGAAGCTCCCGGCGCTGGTGCTGTCACAGATGTCCCGCGGTCAGTTGTTGCCGGGGTGGCAGTCGGTGTTACCTCAGGACTCTTGCCCTTATTAACCTCTTCAGCCAGAAGCTGTTTGGATTTCTCGACATATACTGACTTATTGGTTTTGAACTCATAAGCCAGACGAGCCAGAGCTTGGCGCTCCGCATGCTCTTTGGGTTTGAATTTCAGGGTGCCGTCACTGCCTTGGACCCCGTTGATGAAACCATTTTTAAAGGCAAGGGATACTTGCGCTTTTGCCCATTCGGACACCTCTGAGATATCTGACAGCTTGCTATCAACCGGAAGCTTCTTCGCTGTTTCATCCAATTCGAAAGCTCGGATGAAAAATACGACCAGCTCTTCACGGGTGACATTTGCATTAGGACTGAAGGTGGTCGCCGATGTCCCCTCCGTAATGCCTGCCTTTACCAATGCACCTACATAACCGCGATACCAACTGTTCGCGGCAACGTCTTTAAACGGTGCGGCTTGATCAGCATTTGCTTCTAGACCCAACGACAGGACTATGATTTTCGCCAGTTCGGCACGTGACATAGCCTTTTTCGGTTTAAAAGAGTTATCTTCATACCCTGAGATTATTCCTGCTTCAGTTAATGAATGAATCTCCTTTTGCGCATAAGAGCCTGTGATGTCTTTGAACTGTGCGGCCTCACCAAACACCATATGTGGCGTAAGAGTGCTTACTAATAGGGCAAACACAATCATCAGACTGAGTTTACGGCGTGCTGCTTGGAATAACATTGTTTCTTCCCCCTTCTTACTCTAAAAATATCAATGAGTCTGTCGTCCTAGTGAGTTCCAAGGATGGCATTTTACACCATTATTCGACAACTTCTTGATTCTACAATAGGACCAGGGTAATTGACAATGTCTATTACATAAAAAAAATAGATATATTTGTAGACTGGAGATTAAATGGCATAAAAAAAAGACCATCGAGTATAAGCTTGGATTGATGGCGATTTAATCTTTTATCGTATTATTCTTCACATGCACCAATATTTTACAATGATAAGCTTAACAATGTATACCTTATGACATTTTAGGAGGTAGTATAATGAGCAAGTACGACGAAGCCATGAAGCTGCTGGAAGAACAAGTGGGTAACAAGGACGGCCTGATTACTCTGTCTACCATCGCGCTGGAACCCGGGGCCAATGGTATAAGCCGTCCCGCCGCCCGCATAGTGGACGCCTATTATGAGGACGGCGCGTTCTACACCGTCACTTATGCGACCTCAGGCAAAATGCGGCAGATCGCCCAGAACCCCGAAGTCGCCGTTTGTATCATCGTCGAAAACTTTACGGCCGATGGTATCGGTGAGAACCTGGGCTGGGTATGTGACGAGAATAACGCCGAGATGATGACTAAGTTGCGCACTATATTCGCCGATTGGTATAACGAAGCCAATAACGACGAAGACCCTAACACATGTCTGCTGCGCATTCGCCTGACAAAGGGCCTGTGGAATGACGCCCATAAAGGGATCAGAAATGAGATTGATTTTATCAATAAGACGGCAAATTAAGTGATCTATGTGATAGAACAGTCAGCAAAAAAGGTTCATCGCAGCAGTCCGCCGCGATGAACCTTTTCATAAGAACCAACTAAATGATAACAACTACATTAGAACTTTATAAAACCCGTAAGGCCTGGGAATTGACTTCCCGGAAATCCCGGAAAACCTGGAAATCCCGGATTTTCACCCTCTCCGCCTTCTCCGCTTCCTTCGTCAGGCAAGATAAGCTCATAAGTCACATTTTGTGCCGGTACTAAGTTCATAGCATACTCATCAATTTCCGGTGCCCCGTCTAACGCCTTCCATCCAATTCCAGTCACTCCTAATCCCCAGACAGATTTACTTGGAATCGTGAATTGTACGCCGAAATGATAGGTTTCCTCATTGATTAGCTTTTCTTCTTGTGTAAATGGATCAATGTAGATAAATTTCATTTTATACACATTTCTATCATAATATAGCTGGAGCGTCCTACTGCCATCTTCACCCCGGCTAATCTTCTCTTTCTGAAAATACTCGGGAAGCTGCGCACCAATTCGTGAAGTGAATCTGAGCACAACCTGTATGTCCCGCTGCGAATAGCTGTGCTCAATGACCTCGGCGATTCGGTCATCGGGCAGCTCTCTTTTTACAAAAGGCGGTCCTGCTTCAGTTGCTTGATCCGCACGAGCTTGAATCTGCGGTAGTCCCCTCTGACCCGGCAAAAGCCTATCACATACCAATCTCCATGGCGAAAGTCAATCCAGCTTGGCTCTACCGTTCGCTCCAGGTATTCCATATCCCTGTTGATATAGTCGAACACCAGCAGCCTGTTATCCGTGATGGCCTTGCTTATGATCCCAATGTATTCTTTAATTTCCTGCTCCATGCTGAAATGGGACATATCCAGAGTCAGTTTGTGCTTCTCGGGCTCCCGCTTATAGGTATGCTCAACCTTTAGCATAATGTCATTAAAAGCTTCGTTCCTGCCAAACAAGCCGTGTAAATTCTTCATTACAGCTACAAACGTATGAGCTTCATCCCGGTTTAAAAAGAGGCCGCTTATATTATAGCTGTCCATAATATAGTATCCTCCGTCCTTGCCGCTGGACGAGGCAACCGGTATGCCGGCTTCTCCTAATTTTTCGATATCCCGGTAGATCGTCCGCAAGGATACCTCGAAATGCTCGGCAAGCTCCTTGCCCGTTACCGTACCTTTACCGGAGATGATCAGCAGCATGGAGAGCAATCGGTCAACTCGCATGATTGTGTGTGACGTCGGGTAACGTCTCCTCCTCTGGGTGAAGTAAGTGAATCATATATTCTCTTGCTTTAATGCATCAATAATATTCTCCTTTTTTACTTTAGCTCCGGAATAAACAACCGCAGAGCTGACAATGACAAATACACACACTATGACAGACAGAATGCTCATCCAGGGCAGGGTGAACCCATAGCTGAATTTGTTCGCAAATGCTTTATAGATCAGAACCATCACGGCGAAACTGACAGGAAGCCCATACAAGAGCGACTTGACCCCATAAAAAACACTCTCATAGTTCAGCATTTTTGCAAACCCCTTTGGCGTCGCGCCTACGGATTTCAGCATCGCGAATTCCCGTTTGCGAAGAGCCAGCCCTGTTGAGATCGTATTAAAGATGTTCGCAACAGAAATCGCAGAGATTAATACGATAAAACCGTAAGAAAAGACCTTCATCAGCAGAATCTGTTGTTCTTCTCTTATTCTGAATTGATATACATTGTAGACATTCAGATTGGTCTCATTCATCGCTTCAATTTCCTGCTGCGTTTTCACCGGTTCCGTGCTTTTCAAATGGAGGTACATCGAAGCGTTAGCCAGCTCCTCGCCGTCTGCCAGCCGATTCATGACGCGTTCCGACACGATCATATTTAACCCGCCTACGCCTACCGGGCTCATCCCCATCGGTGCCTTATCCGTCAATGCGGCAAATATCACTTTATTTGCCTTCGTTTCTTCCCCGCTCGCTTTAATAAAACTCGTTAGCTCGATATGTTGTCCGATATTCGCATATATGGACTTCGTCTGAATATATTTCCCCGTATCTATATCTTTGTAATGAATCGTATCCATCACGATTGCGGCGGGATGATCCAGATCCGTAAGCTGTTCGTAATCTGCGCCAACCGCTCTGGCATAGGCTTGCAGGCTCGAATCATTCATTGCATATAGCTTAATTTCGTAAGGGTATTTCCCGTCTTGCAGCATACTCTTATCCTGCTTAACCTTCTCTTGCAACTCGTCGGCGATGCTTGCTGCATCGACCCAAGCGTTCCCGACTAACTCATGACTCACGTTGTATTCCGTGACGCCAACAAGAGATACAAGCGATTGCATCAACCGGTCATCTAGTCTTTCGCCATTACTGGACGACACTTCAATATCGTAATTGATGCCTTCCAGCGACAATGCCAGAGATTGTGTCAGGCCAGTCGTGAAAAACGATATCGTCAAAAACAAAACGATGCTGATGACAAGCGAAAAAAGAATAACATGATGTCTTCGTTTGTTCCTTTTTAAGTTTTTCAGCCCGATTTCTGCTTCGATTCCGAAGAGCTTACGAATAATCTTCGACGTCTTCACTGCTTTGGCCGTAAGCTTTACGTCAGTGGTTTGGCGAATCGCGTCCACGGGAGATACCCTGGATGCTTTAACCGCCGGGAGATACGCCGAAACGAAAATCGTCAGCATCGAAACAAGACAAGTAATCAAGAGCAATAACGGCGTGACGATAAGCCTCAGCTTTTCACTAGTCCATAATGCCCCTTCAATCATTGTGTTCATGAACGAAAAGGCGATTCCGATTCCAGCAAGACCGCATAAGATGCCAATGGGAATGCTGATCAAACCAATGACGATACCTTCAAAAAATACGGAATTTCGCTTCTGCCTTTTCGTCGCCCCCACGCTCGCGAGCATCCCTAAATGGCGGGAACGTTCCGAGACGGATATCGCAAAAGCGTTATAGATGAGTCCAACCGAGCCAATTATAATAGTCCCTATAATGATTGCCGATAATGAGAACATCATGCTGGATGAGGCCCCGCTGCTGGACAAGCCATAATAACGAAGCAAATCGTCATTATATTGGACAGTGTCAATTTGGTTTTTCTCAGCCAGCTTCTCCGCATATGCGAACAAGAACGGATTGACCCGCTGCAAGACCACCGACGCATCGACCCGATCGTCCCCCCCGATGATATGATCATCGACATAGCTAATGATCGTATAAGCCGGGGCCCAAGCCGTTTCCGACACCGGATGTTTAATGAAGCCTACCACCGTATAATCCCTAATTATGCTATGCTGTAATGTCTCGGTTAATGTGCCGTCTTTCCTGCGCAGCGGTTCCGTCTGATCCAGGGGATGATCGCCCCCTTGTTCGAATCGGTCGCCGACGCGAAGCGTTAGACGGTCGCCGATTTCGTACTTCACTTTGCCATTTGTTGCAACAGACTCGGAGATCACAACCTCCTTGTCCGTGTGCGGAAGGCGTCCCTTGCTTATTTCAATCTGAAATTGTGTGAACCCTTGCACATCATATTCCTTAATGGACAAGTACGGCTTATTGGAATTTTGTCCCCCTTCTAATGGGGCATACCCAAGGTCTCTTGTGATTGCAACCGTTTTGGTTGCATCATCGCCCTGTATCGCCGCAAGCTGTTTCTTGGTTATATCTTGATACTGAATATGCCACTCCCCTGTATCTGTGATAGTTTGTCTGATCATTAAATCCGCAAAGGAAAAAATAAGCGTAATGACAGCGGTCATCATGGATACCGAAATAATTACGCCAAAAATAGTCACAAGTGTTCGTCTCTTGTTCTGCTTCAGATGCCGGATGGTTAATGTATTGACAATATTCATCGCCTTATCACCTCGTTTTTGGCAATCCTCCCATCTTCAATCGAAATGATTCTGTCGGCTTGCAGGGCGATCCGTTCGTCATGCGTGATTACGATCAGTGTCTGATGATAGGTCTTATTCAGCATTTTGAATAAAACGACGATCTCAATGCTATTCCTGCTGTCCAGATTCCCGGTGGGTTCGTCGGCCAGCATGATCGCAGGATTGCCGATGATCGCCCTGCCAATCGAGACACGCTGCTGCTGTCCACCGGATAGCTGATTCGGCAGATGGTTTAATCGATGCTGCAAATTCAACGTATTCACAAGATCAGCCAATTGCTTTTGATCTACCTTTTGTTGATCCAGCAAGAGCGGCAGCGTAATATTCTCTTCCACCGTCAGGACGGGAATCAGATTGAAAAACTGGTAGATCAGCCCGATTTGCCTGCGTCTGAAGATGGCCAGCTGCGTTTCGTCCAAGGTATACATATCCGTATCCTGAACATACACTTTCCCGCCAGTCGGTCGATCCACACCGCCCAGCATATGAAGGAGTGTCGATTTCCCCGATCCGGAAGGTCCGATAATTGCGACGAATTCACCTTTTTGGACCGAAAAGGAAACATCATCAAGCGCCTTCACCGCCGATTCGCCTGTGCCGTATATTTCGGACAAATTTTCAATTGTTAAAATCTCCATTGTCATCCCTCCTTCCCTAGATGCTCAATTCCAGGTATATACCATCTCTCTATATCCAACATCCCAAAGGGTTTCATTCCCCTCAATGGTTATCTTAAGCTCATTAGCCCCGGTGAGATAAAGGATCCTCATATCCGGCTCATGGAGCTGATCTTCTGCAGATACAGACAGGAGCTCATGCCCGTCAACGGTAACCTTAATGCTGCCCTGAAAATCCTTATGATCAGGAATTCCATAATTCAAGCTAAGATACAGATCTCCCTTATTACCTAGCGAATACGTATATGTTTCCTTCTTTTTACCTTCGATGCCATACACATTATATTGGGGTGTCACGTCTTGACCGCCAATCTTAAGACTGTTCTGTTTGGTTCCCGTTAATCGATTTCCGGTACTATCTTCCCATTCGTTTATCGCTACAAAAGGGGCCAACTCTTTGGTGAACACTTGATCAGCTACTCCTAAGACCCCCCACACGCCGAGCATTAAGACAGCACTGGCAATTCCCGTAGCAGTGATATTTCTCCAGTAGTTTTTTGTACGGAAGCCAATCTTGTACGCCCCGAATCCAATAGCAGCGCCCAATGAGTTCTTTATGACGTCGTTCGTGTCAAAGCTGCCGAGGAATGTTAGTGCCTGGATGGTCTCCACCACAAGAATGGACAGGATAAACCCTGTCATGAAGCGAACAAAGCTGGTGCGGTATAACAACGGAAACAGTATGCCAAAAGGTATGAAGGCTGCAATGTTTCCAATACCCACCAAGTCCATCAGTGTCGGATGTAGAAGATCGGAAAGACCCGGCACCCTAAAAAAATCGTCCGGCAAAAAAATAAAGGTGTACTGACTGGTTAGATCTACCTTATCCGCTCTGCCGAAAGCAAAAAACATAAAATAAAGAATAATCAGGGTGTAGCCTATGGTGATAAAAAAAGTAATCTTGCGCTGCTGCTTCATTTGCATGGTTGTACCTCCATCGTTCATCTGATGAATATCATTTTATCTGTCCAAAATGACTTTACAGTGACATTGGAGGTGACAGTTTAGTCACTTATGGAGTGCTGTTAAATCACATGCTTATAAAATTTGATCCGAAACTCTGTACCAGTCCCGCTGTCGCTCGTTACATCAATCACGCCGTTCTGGCTTGCAATGATGCTGTGAGCCATCGCAAGTCCTATACCGATGCTTCCTTCATTAGCATTCTTCCCTTTATAAAAACGTTTGAATATATAAGGCAAATCCTCTTTCGGAATGCCCTCTCCGTTGTCAGCAATAACGATTTCCGTAAATAGCACGTTGTCGGAAAATGTGATGGTAATCGCACCGCCCTCAGGTGTATGCTCCACTCCATTCTTCAAAATATTGATAACCGCTTCAGCAGTCCAATGGAAATCGCCGTCAAAAGAGACGTTGTCATCCCCTGTGATGGAAACGGTCTGTCCCTTAATATCCATCGGAATCATAACCGGATCCAGTGCATTTTGGATTAGGGTTTTCATGTGTATTCGATCTTTTTTGAACGGGATAGTTCCCGCATCCATTTTCGCTAGCTTTAATAAAGATGAAACAAGCCAATCGATCCGTTCAAGTTGAATGCGAATATGATGGGTGAACTTCGTTCTTTTGAGTGGAGGCAGATCAGGGGCGCTTAACAGATCTGCCATGACTGTCATAGAGGTGATCGGTGTTTTGAGTTGATGTGAAATATCGGAGATGGCATCGGTCAGTTGAAGCTTATCCTGCTGCAATAGAGAACGATGCTCGGAGAGCATGCGTGTCACCTTGTAAATATCATTCTTTAAGATGCTAAGCTCACCTTCTTGATTATCGCGAGGGTCAAGGGAGGCCTGGCCGCTGCTAATCTCCCGTAAATAGATGGACAGCTTCTCTAGCTCGTAATAGTGAACTGATCGATGTCTTCGGCGAGCACCTTTCGGGCTGAAGCGGCATTATGGCAGAGAACAGTCCAATAAACCTCTTGCTGCAGCGAATATTCCAGTCCCGACGCGATCGTCTTATCATCTTCAACTAATAATATTTTCATCTGAAGTTCATCCTTATGATTGGATTGAATTGCACCTGTCTCGGATTTACTTATAGTATTCCCCAAGATTTTAGAACATTTAATGAATTCAACGACTACACAATCTCTTTATTATAATGCCCTCTTGTGTCTGTTTCCTGATTAAAGACAGCATGATTCATTGAGCCATTTAATTTGCCTGACGCCATATTAATGACTTTCACAACCTGCTCTTTTGATTCAACTGTGAAGTTTAATCTGAGCGCCTCAATTCCTTGGATATCTTGTAGCTCATCTAAAAGATTAAGCGTCTTCCCGTTAAGGAGAGTCGTTGTACAATCATCATGGGAAATGATAGGGAACGTTCCGTGCTCATCTTTTAACTCATAGCTCTTCGTTTTGCAAATTCTGCATTGATTCATTTTTTTCATCGGACAATATTTCGTAAACATCAAAGGAGCCCTGCCATATACAATCATTTCCAGTGCAGGATAGCCGTCATTTTCTTTAACATAGGCATTCATTAAATCTTCAATTTGGCCCTTATTCAATTCATAAGATAAAGTGACTCGCTTTGCACCTAATTTATATAATTCATAGCAACTAGTGGCATTAATAACATTTAGAGAATAGTCCGTAACAAACGGGTTTGTTTCTCTATAGTGATTAATCCCCCCATATCCTCCAATTAGTAGCTGTCCTTCTTGTTCCTTATAATCATTCTGATTTCTTCTAACCACATTTTCGTAATAGATTTCCTTAATTCCACAGCTCACGCAAGCATCGTACTGTTCCTTAGTCGTTACAGAGGCCGTAAGGTATGGTTTTCCAGGGGCAAAGCTTATTTTTTCTTTTGCTTCCAAAGCCTTGGTTCTTTTCTGCTGGCTGTTAAGCTTTAAGTCATACAAGCCCAGTACAATATCTCTTCTTGCTGCATTTAACAGTTTAGCTGGAATAAATGCATTGCATTCCTCATACTCGACATGATTAAGTTCGAATATCGTATCATTTAATCTTGAGAATTGCTTGATTACCTGGTCTTTTGTTGTTGGATTATTAATGGCTTCGCCCAGTATTTCCTCGCTTTCATAGGAATAATTAAAGCCTAAGCCTTCCGCATCTATGAAAAGCTTTGAATCTGGACATGCATATACTCTAATATCGAGGTCAAACCGCTTAAATTCTTTTTCCAGTGATGCTTCTAATTCTTTGTTATAGAAATAATCCTTCGTTTTATATACTAAATCTCCCTTAGACATCTTTTCTTTGATTTTGATATAGCAGACATCCTCTGCTTTGTTGATTAATTCGCCATCTTTATCGTACAGTTTGGCAACCGTTAAATTAACATCTTCATTGTTGTGACTGATTCGAATGGTATCGTTCTGATTTAAAGGACGTGTAAGTGTTATTTCATACATGTCTTTAACAATCCCGCTGATTGTTCCAATTTCATAACCAAAGTTATTAGGTTTTAAGATGTTTGTAATATTTCTCCTGTCTTCGTGAAACAAATACCCTTTAGTAAATGTTCTATTGAATGTTTTTTTCAGATTTTCTTTGTCTTCTTCGGTTATTTTATGATCTAAGGCCTTGCGGTATTTGGATACAACATTAGCAACATACGTAGGCGCCTTCATTCGGCCTTCTATTTTTAAAGAATCGATTTCTTTTAAATCATGGATATAATCGATGGTGTTTAAGTCCTTAGTAGATAGAATATAGCTTTTCCCTAAAGATGTATCTGTTGTCTTATCGATTAGTTCATACTCCTTACGGCATGAACCCACACATCTTCCGCGATTTGCGCATCGATTGCCGAGCAATCCTGACATTAGACAATTTCCCGAATAAGATACACATAAAGCACCGTGAACGAAAATTTCTAAAGGGATTTCAGCTATTCTTTTGATCTCTTTTACTTTTTCAATCTTGACCTCACGGGACAGAACAACTCTTTTAGCACCAAGTTCTTTAAATAATAAAGTTCCATCTAGATCGTCTATTCCCATTTGAGTTGAACAATGTGCTTCCATATCAACAAAGTTTTTAACGATATAATCAAAAGCAATCAGGTCCTGGACGATAATGCCATCAACACCGATTTTATTTAATTCGTGTATCTGCTCTTTCATCTCTTCAACTTCGTTTTCAAAAACGATGGTATTCATTGCAACATAGATTTTAACGTTCCTCAGGTGCGCATACGTAACAGCCTCTTTTAACGTTTCTAAATCAAAATTAGACGAGTATGCACGTGCACCAAATTTTTGCATTCCTAAGTATATTGCATCACAACCATTAGATATTGCAGCTTTTAAAGCTTCCATATTTCCTGCTGGAGCTAATAATTCAGACATTTTTTCCTCCTATGACCCATAAATTGTACGCTAGTTAAAGCGACATTTCTTTATTAAAGATATTTTTTGTTACGCCTCAAACTTCAGACTATTTCCATTAATCATAAAATAAGAAATATACTTAAGCTGCAGCAAAACGCACAAGTCAATGGCTTGTGCGCTTGTTTTAAATGACCTCATTTGCTCTAAGGGACGTATCTCATAATAATTCTTTAAGTACATTTTTCGCCACGCGTATCTCCTGAATATCGCTCTCAGCTGAGGTAACCATAAACTCTTCACTCCTCATGTATAGAGAATTATTTGGCTCCTGAAGCCAAAATTGAGCAGGAATTATGGGTGCCTATCATTGCCAAGTAGCTAACATTTTATTTTACATAAGTATGAGCGAGCATCTGGCGCATTGATTAGCAGCCTTAAAAGAGCCTCCACTAAAATCGAAGTGGAGGCTCTTTTTACATTTTTGTTATTTCAATTGTATTGGCTTTAACCGTTATGCTGTGCAGTTCAAGTCATTTAAACTAATATTGAGTTCTGTTCTCCGCTTTACCACTATTTGTGATACGGTTCACCGTAACACTCTAAAGCCGAAATTTTAAGGGCACGCGAAGTGGATCCTCTTCCTCGACGGCTGGCGGCCGGCTTCGCCAAAGGATTTACAGGGATCACTTCCATCTATCCAACTCTACTTCAAGATATTCCAGACCGTACACCTCAAAAAAACGAAAAGAAGAGCCCCTTAAAGGCTCGCTTCCTTGTTCGTCACTCTATCAATCGCAGCTCCCTGGCACGGACAACGGCTTGACCCCGCCGCTTCACGCCAAGCTTGCCGATGATTCTAGATACATGCGTCTTGACCGTCGTTTCGGCAATACCGAGCCGCTCGCCAATCTCTCGGTTCGATAGCCCTTCTGCAATATTTATTAAGATTTCGTACTCCCGGTCGGTCAGTGGATCACTCAGCTCCGTTTGATTGAAACTTGGGACAGGCCACGAAATATTTTCTACGGCACCCCCAACTTCGCCTTCCAGCAGCTCGACATAAATCATCCGCGTCGCGACAAGCTCTAACACCTTTACGTCCCGATCCGTAAACACACCTGTTAATTGCCGATTTTCCAAGTAGAGTAAATAGAAAGCTTGATCACCCGGAACCGCGATCGGCAGGCACAATATCGATCTGGGCTGCTGTGCTTCAATATAATGATCCTTCACCCAAAAACTCCGAATCGCATCATAGAGAAGTAGCGGCTTACCTGTCAACGCAGTATGACTCAAAACACTCTCTGCATACAATCCGGATACCGTCTGCTTATCCGACCGATCTGATCCGCCTGCTTCAATAGCAAACCTCTCACCTTGGCGGCTCAACAAGAGACCCCAATCGGCGCCAGACTGGCGAAGCGCTGCTTCCAGCAGACTTGTCATCCAGTTAGTCTGCTTCGGCTTGCTAACCCCCTCAATGAGTTGTCGCACAAGCTCATACTCACCTGTTCTCGCCTCCTCCTTTCCTTCCCCTGAAGTATTCAGCTGTGACATGTCCATACGCTTACGGTCGCTTTCCACTTCCTGCTCCAAGATCTGCTCCTCATGCTGCCTGGCAGCTGGGTAAACCAACAGATCGGCATATTTGCCTTTGATTTGGGCTACCTTGGAGGTGATACCCCATTCGGCGAAAGCGGCACAGGCATCCATCATGTTAATCATCGCACCGGACCCGCTAATTAAGTCATCTTTATAGCAGATTGCAAGCCGTTCGCTGGCGATCCCTTCTATTAAAGCGTATTTCTCAGCTCTCGCCTGCCCAATCGCAGCCATATATCCGTGTACCGCAGCCATCGGATTTCCAGCCATTCGTTCGTCCTCCGCTTTCATTAGCAGATATGCGGAAGACGTGTTGCCCAGAAATCCTCGCCAGCTTTTCATTTTTCGTAATTGACGACGTATAACTTGCCGTATCTTCTTGCGTTCTTCCTCGTTTTTCTCCAAAAATAAAGCGGTTAAGCTCAAACTCTCATAAAAGCGTTGCTTGCGAATTCTTGTCCAATCCAGTGACAACTCGTTCTGCCTTCCCCGCTTCGCCCAGTACAACGCTTCCTCATAATTGCCCGACAAGTAAGCCACTTCTAGCTTGCAGACACAACCATAATTATCCTCTTCCTGTTGCTTCGAAGCTCCGCTTGACGGAGCCTGCGAAATGGAAATGAAGTCTTCCCTCTTGGATTCGTCCTGCAGTGCTAACACGTAACTCTGTGCGATCCGTACTATTTCCTGTGTCTTGTCGCTGGCGAACTGTCGCATATTCTCCTCATAATACTGGAGTAACTCCTTTAAAGCATCCAGGTCACCGCTGTATGTCACGAGACAGGCAATCAGGGCCAGATTGGCGAAATTTCTTTCTCCGCTTTCTAACCCTTGGCGCATCGACTTATACAGCATGATGAAAGCATCCGATGGCTTGTCCATTTGCTTAAACATTCCACTCGCAAAATTAAATGAATGTTGGTTCCTGAACTTGGAGACATTAACCATTTCCGAAAATAACCGTTCGGTGATTAAAGGCGCTTGCACATAGTTTGGAAGCACCCTCTGTATGATCAGCTCGTATCCTCCGATCATGACGGCAAGTGATTCATTTAACCCTTTCTGAAGCCCGTAACGGATAAACCGAGCATAGAATTCCAGCAGCGCTCTGGCGTCATGCATAAAGAGAGGAAAAAATAGCTGCTCTAATAACAGGCATAACTCCGTATGCTCTTCATCAAGAGCGTCGGACAACAGATAAGTCTTATTGCGTTTTCGATACAACATAAGCCCTGTCCGTGTCACTTCCTTGGCGATGGACAACAAGGAGCTATTCTCCTGAAGCTTCCATCCATAAGCCTCCAGCGCTTCTTTTCCAATTGCAATTGCCGCCTCATTGTCCACAAACGCGTGAAATTGAATCAAGGGCACCCATATGCGCGAACGCTTCGATCGGCTCATCCCCTTAGTGTTCTTATTTAAATCCGACAATAGTACTCTCGCCCGGTCGGCTTGTCCGCCCATATACTCCGTCCAGGCTAATACCAACCGAAGTTGAACATTGAGCTCGCCCGATTCGAGCTCTTTATATTCCGTTAATAGGCGAATCCCATTCTCTGCATATTCTTTCCCTTTTACATAGCGGCCATCAGCTAATGCCTTCTTTCCCGCTTGATGATTACACTCAACCAACTGCCGAACCTCTTGCCCTGACAGAACCGATACAGCTAGATTCAAGTGATCGATTGCCGTCAGCGAAGTATTATCACTCCACTTAAGAAAGCTGCGTTGCAGCAGCTGCCCGATCCTACGGTGCCTGTTCGCGTTGCGTCCTGAATCGAAATCATATGCCATTCGGTGAATGAACTCATGGACGAACAAATAGATTCGATCCTGTCTGTCTCCCTGCTCATCCTCACGATAGATGATTCCTTCTGCCTCTACCTCTTGTAGCCCACGGAAAGCGGCATCCGGCACCATGTCGCATGCTTCGGCAAGAATCGACAACCGGAAGGCAGAACCAATCGCGGCAGCCATGGCTAGAAGCTGCTTTGTATCGTTCGATAGCTTAGTGAAGCTCGCCTCCATCAGACGGAGATTCGCTTCTAGATCTCCCATTTGCCGGATGACTTCCGGATCCCATGACCACTGATGCCTATTCTCGTCAAAGCTGAGTTTTTTCTCTTGCAGCCAGCCTTCTAGTATCAGACGTATCGCCCGAGGGTTACCACCGCTTTGATTATAGACAGATCTGGCTAGAAGACGAATACGAGCAGAATTTTCATGCAAGGCATCGGAGACATATTGGATCACCTCTTCGTATGTCAGTGGCAGGAGGGCCACTATTTCCTCCGAATTGGTACGCCATCTCTCAACTAACCAGGTAATCTCAGGGCAGTGATTCGAATTAGGTTCTCCCAGAGTGGGAGCTTGCTCAACTGCCGTCCGGCTCGTTGCAATTAGGAACAAACCGGGTACCGTATGCTTCACAAGTGATTGAAGTACCGCATGCGATCCATGGTCGGCCCATTCCAGGTTATCAATAAACAGGACAAGCGGGGGCTTGCATTCGGCCATGCATTGCATGAGATGTGGCAGATGATCTCTGGCACGATCCCAGCCATTCTCTTCGTCCGCGGCAGCCGATACCTCCTTCTCGGTTCCAAACAGCGAATGAATCTCGGGCAAAATAGAGGTGATTTCCCTCACATCTCGTCCAAACTCCGCCTGCAGCTTTATTTTAAACTGTAAAATGACATCTGCCGGCTCACTCCACAGCTGATCCACCCATTGTCGCAAAGCTTGAAGAATCGGTTCATACGGTGCAGTTTGCTGAAGAGGTTCTGCTCTCCCTTCAATAAACATGCCTCCACGCCGAGCGACCTTTAACTGTAATCTGCGAACGAATGTCGTTTTTCCAATTCCCTCCTGGCCGCTCACCCATGAAAATACGCTCATCCCTTGAGCCGCCTGCTCAAGTTTGGCCTCCACTTGCTCTACTACAGCGCTGCGCCCGTACCAATTATCGGATAGACCTAGCGAACCAATTTGGTCTAGGCGGCCTACTTCGAAGGGCGTCAGCGATCCTTGTTTATTCAGCATGTCCCGACACCACTTCAGATCCTCAAGTAACCCGTAAGCGCTCTGGTACCGATCCTCCGGAGATTTAGCAAGTAACTTCATTAAAATATTTTGCAGCGGCTCTTCTCCCTCCAACCGATTATGAGGCTGAGGCTTCCTGCTAATATGTACATTACTCCAATCTTCACCGTCTTCAGGAAGAAAAGGCAGTTGTCCGGTGAACAGCTCATAAAAAATAACGCCTACTGCGTATAGATCGCTGCGTTCATCCGGCACACGATTAATCCGTCCTGATTGCTCAGGAGACCGATAAGCAGCATTACCTACCCCGATCTTTATCATGCGCGCCGTCTTTTCATCCCATTGAATACTGATGTTAACGGGGCTCAAGCATCCGATCATTCCATTCTCTTGATGCTCACGGAGCACCAATTCCGTCAATGGGATGGAGAGCTCAATGAAGCCTTCAATCTCTATAGGAGGATCCGTTATGTAATCTTTTAGTTTCTTAATCATAGCCGACAATCGTACGCACCTACCTGTAATATAATTTAAATTTTGAGTTATAGATGGTTCGAAAGATCCTAATCTCTTCGGTTAGGAGTATAAGTTATATTAAATTGTATATTAAATTATATTTTAAATCTTAATCTATGATGCTTTTGGAGTCCATTAGTTTTACTTCATCCCCTGTAAGTTGATTCAAATAGGCTACTATGGGCGCACGAAAAAAAGACACCCAATCTGGGTGCCTTATAGTGTTCAGCTTAGCGAGACTATTGGCAAAAACACTTGCATTCGCCTGACTATTTGTGTTGAAGCAACCGTAATATAAGTACCGCCGCCTCAGCCCTCAAAGTAAATAGGAAGTGTCGTTACCGAATAATTGGCTAACGCAACGATCTCTTCATTACGATTAACCGCGACTACACGCAGATTATAAACCGTTTCTGGCTTAAGACCCCTAAGTGAAACATAACTGTTTGAGGTGGATTCGATCAGCTCATCATTCATATAAACCTGGTAGTTGATCTCCACTTCCCCATATTCATCCCAATAGAGTTCAATGAAATCAGACTGGACTTCAGCCCGCATATCCTGTATCTCCCCATAGTACGTGAACCGTAACGAGACTGCCGTCGATCCGCCCTTTCCATCATTGGCCGTAATATGAATTTCTGATGATCCGTTACCAGTTGGCGTAATCCGTAATTTAGCTCCATCCAAAGCTACTTCTGCAACTGCCATATTGCTCGAATCAGCTGTGAAACTTAACGTATCGCCATCTGAATCACGGAAAACCTCACTCACATCGATTTCAATAGGTTCATTAGAGCTTACCATTCTATCGGATATGGGTTTAACCACCTCAGGAGCAGTATTGGTTGGTGTTGGTGTTGGTGTTGGTGTTGGTGTTGGTGTTGGTGTTGGTGTCGGTGTCGGTGTCGGTGTTTCGGTTGGTGTTGGTGTCGCTGTTGGTGTTTCGGTTGGTGTAGCAGTGGCCGTAGGTGCCGCCGTTGCTTCAGGTGTGGCGCTTGGCGTCGTTATTGGACCTACATTCCCCGAACTGCTTGGCGCTGAGCTTGCTATTGGCAATGTTGTTTTGCCAGTGTTTCCTTTTTTCATTGCTACACCGCCAATCGTCACTCCATCGGCTTTGTTATCTATTGTGGTTACGCTTCCGCTGCCTTGAATTGCTGTAGCTCCAGCGCTCGCAGATAGGATTAGTGCCGCCACTTGTGAATTGTTCTCCAATGTTAAATGGGTCGGACTTCCCAGAGTAAGGCTGCCGACAGTTCCAAGGATTCTTAACAAAGAACCGCTGACTGCTGAGTCTGCTGAACGAACCGCTCCAAATGTTCCGCGAAGCGAAATATTGTGAGGAACGACATCCATCTCAACATCCCCAAACCCTGCCCCGGTAAGATCGCTGCTTTCTTCCAAGATTGACCCAGATAGCAGCTGCACAGTACCCACAGCTGTCGACCCGCTGGCATAAATCCGAACCTTACCATTAGGCTTGGCTACTTGAAGCAGTCCAAGAGAAGTATGGTGTAAGCCGATACTTTGCTCGCCGCCTCCCCGTACAAAAGTAGTCCCTGTTACCTTTACACCTTCAAGCTTTGCATTCCCTTCAGCTATCCCCTCGGTTAGATAAAGATTACCTTGGATGACCGTGTCTTTAAGAATCACATCAGCCCGATTAATGACTACATTGCCCTTTACTGTTCCTAGTGAAGTCTCTCCTGATTTCAGGAGGAGTCCCGAAACCATTCGATCAGCCAACTGAGCTAACTCTGCACGGGTGATCCCACCATCAGGCTTAAACAAACCTCCAGGATAACCTTTTACATAACCTGCACTCGATAGAACGGCTATTGCTTTTGCGGTTTCATCGCTGACTCCGTTCAGATCGGTGAATGCTGTTGTACTGCTTTTGTCTGCATTGAAACGAAACACTTTCTCCAATGCTAACGCTGCCTCCGCGCGCGAAAGTGCTTTTGAAGGATAAATATTGTTCTTCTGATCACTGCTTAAATAACCAGCTGCAATCCCTTTGGCTATATCATTTTTATACCAGTCTGTGGTCTGGACATCAGCGGGAACCTTATCCGATTGCTCCTGATAATTAAATATACGATTCATAATAGCTGCGAATTCTGCCTTCGTGACTTCCTTACCCGGACGAAACGACCCGTCGTCATATCCGCTTATGATCCCATTTGTGCTCCAACGCTGTAATGGACCTGCGGCCCAATGATTTGGAGATACATCGGTAAACGCTTTCAATCCATTGATTGGTTCATTTTCCACTTTCGTTGCCGCTGAATCAGGTGAGTTTTCCTTTAACGCCTCTGCCGCTGAAGCATTCATGCTCCCAACCGGTGATAGCAGCCCGGTGACAAGGAGCATAGCAGCAAGTGCTGCTGTGAAATTCCTTTTCATCCTAAACATCACTCCTCGAATTTCGTAATATTCGTAATTCAAGCGAAAAATCGAAATCGGTTTCGACAATGCTATTGTTGCTTAGTTTTCTATTTTTGTAAAGATGTAATTTTGAATTTTTTTACATAGATTATTTTGGAGTAAATCTGCATAGTGAAATATATATTTGACTTGTTTCGGCAATAATAATAGACTGAAAATAATTGAATTTTCATTCACCCTATTCATAATAACTCGCAAATAACCGCTCTAGAACAGTCTTTTTCTCAAATTTCAACGATTTAGCGGAGGGTGGCATTATTAACTATGAATATCAAAATGATTGCCGAAATGGCCGGCGTTTCTGTCTCGACTGTTTCGAAAATTATGAACAATTACAGTGATGTTTCCGAAAAGACCAAGCAAAGAGTTTTGGAAATCATCGAACAAACCGGATATTCACCTTCCAACTCCGCCAAGACACTCGCAACTAAGAAGTCGAATCTGATCGGGGTTATTTTTGCTGGCGAGCTTAATGTCGAATTTACACATCCCTTTTTCGTAGAAGTGCTAAATTCTTTTAAAAAGCAGATGGGCGTTCTGGGCTACGATCTCATTTTCTTTTCCAACGAGAAATTCATCAGCAGCGGCGATTATTTCGCTCGATCTGTTCATTTTAATGTGGATGGATGTGTCATTATTTCCGGACAAAAGATGGAGCCTACCATCCGCGATCTGGATATGAGCAGTATTCCTTGTATCGGGGTCGACCTTGAGCTAAAGGGCAAAAAATCCGGCTTTGTGATGTCAGATAACTTTCAGGTTTCTTCCAAGGTCGTGGAGCATTTTTATCTGCTTGGCTATAGAGAACTTGGATTTATCGGAAGTGCAGCGGATTCAGATATTTCTAACCTGCGGGAATCCGGATATGTCAAAGCTATTGAAAGCTTCGGCCTCACTTTGAACCGTCAGTGGTTTGTTCATGGCGACGATTTCTTTGAGCCCAGCGGTTATACGGCTATGCAGCAATTAATTCAAGCCGGAAATTTACCAAAAGCCATTTTTGCGGCTTCTGATTTGCTGGCTCTGGGAGCCATCCGGGCTTTGAAAGAACACGGTCTCAGCGTTCCTGAAGATATTGCCATTATCGGATGTGACGACATTGAAGCCTGTAAATATACCAGTCCAAAACTGTCGACCATCCGCCAGAACAAAGAACGGCTTGGCATCCTCGCTGCCCATATGCTCTATGACTTGATTAACAATCAGTCTGGCGGTGGATCATTTGTAGTGGAGCCTGTGCTTATTGTGCGTGAATCCTGTGGCAGTCAATTAAATACTTAGTTAATCAACAAAAAAAGACAACGGCTTATGTAAGCGGGTTTCCGCAAACGGCGTTGTCTTTTTATTGATTATCGAAAATGTTTCGTTATCTATCTTCATTGGTCTCTAGCTGGTCGAACTCCACCTCTTAATATGGAGTAGGTATCCCTACCTGATGATCCAAATTCAACTCAATCAATTGTCCTGCCTGGGTTAATCCGGCACCAAAACCATACATCAGGATCTTTTGTCCATTTTGTACCTTGCCCTCGCGGATGCCCAAATCAAGTGCTAAAGGAATCGTGGCAGCCGAAGTATTCCCGAAATTCACAAGACTGTGCAGCACCTGCTCCAGCGGATAATTTAATCGCTCGCATATTGGCTCAATCATTCGCATATTAGCGCTGTGGGGAATAAACCAGTCTACTTCCTCCAGACCTACCTCCGCTTTTTCAAGCAGCTGTTGCACACCTAAAGGAACCGTTCTGACCGCCCAGCGAAACACTTCTCGTCCGTTCTGTACCAGCATTTGTGTATCTACCAGCTCAATATTGTTTACAGTATGGGCAAGCCCCGTACGGTAAACATGATGTGCCCCACCGCCATCACTTGCCAGCTGGAAGCCTAAAAATCCCGTCGTCTGCTCATCACTTTCCACAAGCACTGCTCCAGCGCCATCCCCAAAAAGAATACATGTACTGCGGTCAGTATAATCCGTAATCTTGGAGATCGTATCCGCACCAATAACCAGTACCTTGCGATGCATTCCTGAAGCCACATAACTGTGAGCAGTATGCAGTGCATAGACAAAACCTGCGCATGCTGCACTCAAATCCATAGCACCAGCAGTCTGCGGAATGTTAAAACGATTTTGAATCAAAGAAGCTACTGAGGGAAAGGAAAAGTCAGGTGTACTCGTAGCTACCAGGACCATATCGACATCCTGAACGCTTCTTCCATAACGAGTCATAAGATCCTGCACAGCTGCTGCACATAAATCACTTGTATACTCATCCTGCCGACTAATTCGGCGCTCACGGATTCCGGTCCGTTGCACAATCCATTCATTATTTGTATCTACGATCTGCTCCAGATCGGCATTAGTCAGTCTTTTGGCTGGGACATAGGTTCCGATAGCGGTAATTTTTGCACCTGTCATTCCAATCACCTCTTCAATTAGTATCTGATATTAGTACTTGGTACTAATTATAACTCTGTGCCTGCTAAAAAGCAAAGAAGGCCGGTAAAGCATCCTAGCTTCCCGGCACTTCCGAAACCTTACGAACCCACTTAGAAACGTTTCCTATTACGCTGCTTTCTTTTTCTGACGAACAATATAATCGCAGTTGCAATAACCACCACTAAAATGATAAGCACAATCACGATATTCCATACATTAGGCACATAAACCTGCATTTGAATTGGCTCTGTATCCGCTAGTGTAACATTCCAAGTAAGGGTTCTGCCGTCCTCCACATTTGCATTATTGTCTCCATATAGATCCACAGGTAACGTTAATTTAAAGTCGAAAGCCATGTTTTGCAAAAAAGCCCGAATAATCGGCTTCGATAAACTGAGCGATCCCATATTATCCATTATGGTGTCTATGTAGCTATTTAATTTGGGCTTCGCCTCAACGTCATATTTGGTATAAAACCAATTATCTTTGGTATCTAATTTCAGGTCCACAATATCCAAGTCACCAGAAAGTGCTTTCATATCCTCAAAAGAGGCATAAGATTTCACGAATTCATAGACTGTAGATTTTCCATCTTGGCTTTTCTCTAGCTCAATCCCCTGATCCTTAAGTTTGTTTACCAGAGCATCTTCCATTTTTCCGCTAATCAACGCTTCTGCACGCGAATTCACTTTCATGTTCACTGCAATATCTACGCTTCCGTTCTTATTCACTGTGACATGAGCAGTGCCTTTAGAACAGCCTGATAATAGTACAAGCATTAAGAGCAGCCCTAGTAACGAAAACCCTCTCCATTTTGACAACAACATTTCCCTCAAACCCTTCAGTAACATGTATTTATATAACGGCTACCCATTCTATAAAGGCTAACTCATTTATATCATAGAATCAAACTCTATATGAATGAATAATCAAATTTGAGAACCGTCAAACTTAAACTTTATACGCGCATAAAAAAGAGGCCCTCACAGAAGTAATCATTTCTACTCATGAGGTAACCTCTTTCATAAAAACAGCACACGTAATGTTACTTCGAACGCTAGTTGTTCATACGATGCTCAATGTTACTTGGAGTGCCTATTGTTACTCAAGATGCTCATTGTTACTTGGAGTGCTCGACGTTACTCGGGATGCTCAATATTATTCGGAGTGGACCTCTGTCAAGAAAGTGGACAGTCACGCAACAGACATTCTAGTCAATTGCTCAGCAAAACGAACTGGAGAAAGATACCCCAGCGCGCCATGCATTCGCTTGCGGTTATAATAAAACTCAATATATTGAAAAAGTGTCTGGTAGGCTTGCTCCTTAGTTTTGAATCGTGGATTACAATAAATGAGCTCCTTTTTCAAAATGCTGTGCCACGACTCGATACAGGCGTTATCATAACAGTTACCTCTGCGGCTCATGCTGGACTCCATGCCATACGCTTTCAACTGCTGCCTGTATTCATGAGAAGTATATTGAGAACCTCTATCGGAGTGATGTAATAGACCCTTTTCCGGTTGTTTAGCTTCGTAAGCATCTTGTAAGGCGCCCGAAATTAAGCTAGTTTCCATATGGTTCTCCAAGCGCCACCCCACGATTTCGCGCGTGCAAAGGTCCATCACACTAGCCAGGTACAAGCGCCCTCCCCGGCAAGGAATGTATGTAATGTCGGTAACCCATACTGAATTGGGTTTGAGTATTTTAAATTGCTGGTTCAGCGTATTTGGGGCAATCGGATGGTCATGATTGGAGTCGGTGGTCTGTACGCGATACGTTTTGGAGACAATGGAGCGAAGCTTCATATGTCGCATGTACACACTCACCGTGCGTTCGGTAACGGTATAACCTTCTTGATGTAGCAGGCGGGTGATCTTCGGACTCCCATACCGCTTTTGATGGTCTGCAAAATGATACTGAATTCGCTTCATTATCGCAGCCTTACGAAGCATATGCGTACTGTTTTTTTCTGTCCGCCACTTGTAGTACCCGCTCCGTGACACATGTAGGGTCATGCACATCTTCTCCAAGAGAAACTCGGAGCGATGTTTTTCAATAAACTGGAATCTCAGTTCCTTGGTTTGCTGAAGATGTGCACTGCTTTTTTTACGATCGCTAATTCCTCTTCCACATCAGCAATCTTGTTATCTTTTTCTTGAAGTTGTCGGCTCATTTCTTTCAACTGTGCCTCGAGTTCCCGTACTCGATCCACGCTAGCTGCCGGTTCATTCTTTAGTTCTCGATACTGGCTCATCCATTGATGCAGGGTACTTTTTGGGATGTTGAGCTCTTCCGCCAAGTCGCCCACTGTCTTTGTTTGCTCTTGAATGAACTGCACTGTCTGTTTTTTAAATTCTTCGTTATACCGTTGTCGATGTTCTCCCATGTGAACACACCTCCGTGGACTCATTATCGCCAGTCTGTTAACTACTGTCCACTTTTTATTCTAGCTTCAGAGTGCTTATTGTCGCTTGGGTGCACGGTGTTACTTGGACTTTCAAAGTCGCTTTCGGACTCCAGAGTCGTTATTTCCGCACAAACGTCTCTTTTCATAAGCTATCGGACTCCAGCGTCACTATTGGTGCAAAACGCCCCCATTAGGAGCCATTTTACGAGGAATAGCGCCTCTCCAGTCCGAAACTACCCGTAAAAGGCTCTAAATTAGCAAATAGCGGCATCTGAGCCCGAAAGCACAACGCCAGCCAGCCCGCAACCGCCCTACTACCGCCTCCCGCAACCGCCTTACTACCGTCCTCCCGCAACCGCCCAACTACCGCTCTCCTGCAGCCGCCCTACTACCGCTTACTCCGCCCTACTGCCGCAACAAACACTACTCAACAAACAACGTCCGACTCTTAAACCACTCCATTGCCCATCAAGCTAGGCTTATAGAGTCCCGCTTATGTGGTTAACGAGGTGCTTCTTTTCCCGGCTCCATGTAGTGAAGCATTCTCTTCACTCAAGCCGATATCCGCTTGGCGGAGAACCTTTCGCCCCCTCCAGCGCGCCAGAACAAGCAAGCCTCTCACCAATTCGTCGGCTATCATACAACAATAGATACCCATAAGTCCCCAGCCGACGCTGATTCCTAACCAATAGGAGCAGCCCACGCCAATTAGGGACATAGACACGATGGAAGTATACATCGTATAACGCGTATCCCCGATAGCGTTCAGCGCGTTGCCGAGGGCCATATTCAGCATTTTGGAGGGCTGGAGCAATAGATTTAGAGCTAACAAAGAAACCCCGATCGCAATAATCTTCGGATCAGATGTGAAATAACCGAGCAGCTGTTTTCCGAACAGGAATAGTAACAGCATGTTAGCTGACACAATGCTCAAACCAATAAAGAGTGTACGATACGCACTGCGATAAGCTTCTTTCAATTTGCCTGCTCCAAATAAATGAGCAATCTGTATCTGCCCCGCCAGCGCAAAAGCATAACCAAGTGTGAAGCAAAAGGACTCCAAGGTATTAAGATACGTGCGTGCTGCTAACGCTTCGGCTCCAAGTGCAGCCAGAAAGGAATATACAATAAGCTGGGAGAATACCCAACAGGAAGAATTGATCCCGAGAGGCCAGGCAATCTTCAAAATTTGCTTGAACAGCTTGCCATTGAATATGCGGAAATCTCTAAGTCTAACCTTGATCTCGAAAGAACGCCGGAATAAGGAGTAGAGAATAATCACTCCGACCAGTCTACTGATAATACTGGAGATCGCGATGCCCGCAAGGCCTAGCTGTGGCAGACCGAATACACCAAATATAAAAATATAGTTCAGAATAATATGAATGACATTGATTATAATCCCTGTGTACATCGGTCCTTTGGTATTCCCTGTGTTACGGATAGCGGTACCGAGGGAAGCGATCATCCCGACCATAAAAAGTCCACCGCCGACGTAGGAGATATAGACATTGGAAAGTGACAATAGCTCAGGTGCTATATTTAGAACCCCACCAATAGGGCCCGCATAGAAAAACAACACAATACTCACGACAATCCCCAACACGAGGCTAACCGATACTCCCATAATAGCAATCGTGCGCGCTTCACCAAAACGTTTGGAACCCATTCTCTGCGCGATCAGAATCCCCGCTCCACCCGCAAATGTTGTAAAAAGCGTGGTCAATGCACCGAACAATTGATTGGAAATGCCGACTACGGCGACTGCATCATCAGAGATACGGCTGACCATTAATGTATCTACCGTACCCAGCAGAGTCTGTAGAAATACCTCTATAAATATAGGCCAAGCCAATACCCAGAGTCCAAAACCCTGTCTTTCTTTTTTCACTATACAAACCCTCCTCGTAAACCATGCCTACAGACTTAGCCTAAAAAATAACATCTTTATTCATTAGGTCAGACTAAATTATAGATGATATACTTTGGATGATGGTACAGATTTCAAACCAATTATTACATTATTCCAACCTCACTAAAAGGAGCTTCTGACATGAACATCTTGAACTTCACCGTTCCTCCGTTGCTGTACTACATTGTAAGCGGATTCCATACTTTCTCCCCCGGCCATTATCATATGAGCCGCCATAATACCCGGGTGTTCGATTTGCTTGTAGTTAAACAAGGCAGTTTATATATGAGTGAAGGCGGCCTCCCTTTTCAAGTAAAAGCGGGTCAGGCGCTCTTGCTTCGTCCAGACAGCCATCATTTCAGTACGGACAGCTGCAAGGAATCCACCTCTTATTATTGGCTGCATTTTCAAACGGTGGGTGAATGGAATATGACCGAGGATACGGCTGCTGCGCTTGAGAAGGACAACGTCAAAATAGAGAACTCCCTGCAATCTGACGAATTTGATATCCGACCGTTTAGCTTACGCCTGCCTCAGTATACGACTCTGCTGCAGCCGTCCAAGATAGAAGAGCTGCTCTCACAGCTGAATCAGCTTGTGCCTAATTCCCATTTAAGCGATACTCCATTTCAGCAGCAGCTGTTGTTTCAGGAGGTTATTCAGCAGTTATCCGCCTCCCTCAGCCATGAGCGCCCCTCGCCCTCCAAAACATGTGCAGAGCAAGCGGCCTCCTATTTACGCAGCCATTTTCGTGAGCACATCACTGCGCAGCAGCTAGGGGAAAGCCTAAGCTTTCACCCTGTATATATCGCTCGTTGCATGAAGAAGGAATACGGCTGTGCGCCGATGGAATATCTGCTGCATTATCGAATTCAGCAAAGTAAACTTTTGCTGATGCAGACCAGCTACACGATTGCCCGTATAGCCGAGGAAGTCGGCTTCAATCAGGCCCCTTACTTCAGCTCCAGCTTTATTCGAATAGAAGGGACCACTCCGCGGGAATTCCGCCAACGCTTTTCGTAGATCCTGAAGACTCTAAAAAACACAAAAAAAGGGATGCTCCCCATTTGGCTTAGGGAACATCCCTTGCTACTTTTATTATTTCAAACCCTTCTCCTGCACATAAGCGTCCCATTGCTTGATATATTCGGTCTGGATTTTCTCAAGGCCTGCTTGCTTAGCCTTTTCCATAAAGGTGGCTAAACCCGCATCAACATCCTCTACTAATCCAGCTTGCAATGGATACAGGTATTGCTTTTCCACCTGCTCTAGTGCTGCTTTTTCCGCCTGATAGGAGGTATAATCCTCAGCAAAACCCGTGAAAATATCCGGCTTCTGAATTTTGTCGAGCTCAGCGAAGATTTCCTTCACGCCGTCATAGGATTTATCAAACAACATGAACTCCGGATTCCGCCATGCCCAGCCGTTCATTCCCTCGCGTGTAAAACCGTTCGTTGAAGCATCTCCAATAAGTTCATAATAGCCGTTCGCATCAATCTTATAGTTCTTTCCTTCCACACCGTATTGCGTCAGCTGATTATAACGTTTATCCATGACCATTTTTTCATAGAAGGCCAGCGCACGTTCAGGGTTCTTGCTGCTCTTCGGAATGGCGAAACCATTATGAATAGGATGAACTGGTGTTGCATAACCAATGGTATTGCCATAAGGATAGTAACCTAGATCCCAATCCGGATGTGCTGCTTTCACCTTCATCAACGTATCGTTGAAGCGAGTCGGATTATCTCCGAAGATGCTTGCTGCCTTGCCCGCGATAATCGGTGCCTGGATGGTATCCTTCAAGTTCAGGACGTTTTTGGAAATCAATCCGTTTTCCTGCCAGCGTCTCATCGTCAGCAGCTCTTCTTTATGTTCCTCCGAGCCCCAATAGAGATAAGCTTTTGAAGGATCATCGTACTTAATACCAATACCGTAAGGCAGCGGACTGCCGACCTGTGCGGTAAGTGTTGAATATACATCATGAATGTTACCTCTTACATCACTGTTAAAAGAAGCCGGCGACATCTGCGGTTCATTTTTCTTGATTCCTTCCATGTATGCTTCATAGCTAGCCAGATCTGTCGGCTGAGGCAGATTGTATTTCTTGCGCAGATCCTCACGCCATACGAAGCCATTCGTTACATACTCCTTATAAGTCGCAGGAACGGTGTAAATCTTGCCATCAATCTTCACGGCATCCCACATTTCCTGTGGTACGAATTGCTGGAGTTCTGGGGCAGCTTTTGGCAGCAGATCATCTATAGCCAAAAAAGCTCCCTTTTTCGCATAAGCCTGATATTGTGTCCAGTCCGCGGTGAAGATCAAATCGATCGATTGGCCCGACGACAGCAGCAGCTTATATTTCTGATCCCAATCTGTCCAGGTTGTATAATTGAATTTAACGGTTGCATTCAGATCCTCTTCAGCCATTTTGTTAATTTCGGCTTCAATGCTTGAGAGATCCTTCGGCGCATCGCCTAGCATATAGAATTGCAGCTCTACCTTTTTGGAAGTGTCCAGTCCGGTCTTCTCCTCAGTAACTGCGTTCGTACTTTGTGCTGTGTTTCCTCCGCTATTGCTCTCTTTTACCGCCGAATTGTCTCCGTTTGCAGAATTAGAATTCCCCCCGCAGCCTGCCAGCAGCGTCAAGCCCAATACTGACGTAAGCAGAATAGACATGCGTTTGCCCCGTTGTTTATTCATCTGAATCCTCCCTTTTCACTATGCTTCTATGTTAGCCGACTGTACCTTAACCCGGTAGTGGGCAGGTTGCGGTTCTAACCTTTCACAGCGCCGATGGTTAGGCCTTTGACAAAATAACGCTGAACGAACGGGTACAGAAAAAGAATAGGTCCCGTCACGACAATTGCCATCGCCATTTTGGTAGACTCAGCAGGGACCTCCGTAGCCAGTGACACCCCGGTTCCCGCCCCCATCTGTGCGATAAACTGTGCTGAATTAATAACATTGTACAGATAGAACTGCAGCTGATATTTATGCGTATCATTGATGAACAGGGAAGAGGTGAACCAGTCATTCCAGTAATACAAAGCCAGAAACAAACCGACTGTAGCGATGCCCGGCATGGAAAGCTTGAGTACAATCTGCCAGTAAATACGGAAATCACCGGCCCCGTCTATTTTGCCAGAATCGAATAATTCCTCAGGAACTGCAGATTTGATGAAGTTTTTCATTAAAATGATCAAAAATGGCGTCATCAGACCTGGAAGCACCAGTACCGCATAGGAATCCAGCAGACCGAGGTATTTCGTAATCATGATGTACCACGGGACAAGTCCTCCCCCAAACAAAGTCGTAAAGTATATATAGAAGGAAAAGCTATTTCGATATTTGAAATCTTTACGCGCCAACACATAACCCGCCATAGTCATGAAAAAAAGTCCCATTACCGTTCCAATCGCAGTTGTGCTGACTGTGACCGCATATGCCCGCAGCACCTCATCCGGGAAGATGAATACCGTCTTGTAGCCCTCCAGTGAGAACTGTGCCGGAATCAGATGATAGCCATCGCGGATAATGGACTCATTGCTGGTCAAAGACGCAGAGATAATTAGCAAAAAGGGCAGCAGGCAAGCGATCGACAGGCCAATAATGACCACATAGGCAATCCAATGAAGCATTCGCGTATATTTATCCTTTTGAATTTTCATTCCTTATCCTCCTAGAACAGGGCGTAGTCATCGTTTATTTTGCGGATAATATAGTTGACCGTCATAATGAGGACGAAGCCGAACAAGGATTGATAAACCCCGGCAGCCGTTGCCATGCCCACATCAAAGGTTACTTTAAGCGAACGGTATACATAGGTATCAAGGATATCCGTCGTATTGTAGAGCAGCCCGTTATTGCCTATTAATTGATAGAAAAGATCGAACTGGCCCTTCATAATACTGCCGAGCGCAAAGAGCAGCAGCACCACAAAGGTTGATTTCAGCATCGGCACCGTTATATACCAAATCCGTTGGAAAATATTAGCGCCATCAATTTTGGCCGCTTCATAATATTCGTCACTAATCCCCGTAATCGCCGCCAGATAAATCACCATGCTGTAGCCAAGATTTTTCCATAGATAAAAGATAATGATCAGAAAGATCCATGCCCAAGGTTTACTGTAAACGTCGACCGGATCAAGGCCAAATTGGGTAAGCATTGTATTCAAAAAACCGCTGTCATAATTAAACAAGTTGTAGACAATTACACTGAGAATTACAAAAGATACGAAGTAAGGCAAAAACATTACCGATTGGCTAATCTTTTTAAACCATTTTCCATTGAGCTCACTCAGCAGGATCGCACAGACAATTGCCAGCACATTCCCTAGTACAATAAAAGCAATATTGTATCCTATCGTGTTCATCGTGAGCTTCACCAGCGTACCGGATCTCCAGAGGAACTCGAAATTCTGCAACCCGACAAACTTGGAATTGAACATACTGCTGTTGAAGTCGAATTGAGTGAACGCATAATAAATGCCTACCATTGGAAAATAGGAATTCACCAGAAAAAAGATCAAGGTGGGCAGCAGCATCAGAAACATTACCCGATTGTGCACCAGCTCATACAACAATCCTTTCTTCTTTCTTGTCGTTCGTAAGCGTGCTCTACCATCAGCCTGGATGCCAAGTTCGACGTTTGAAATTCCTTTGGATGAGGTTTGGCTCAAGATCTCTCACTCCCCTTAATATAGAAACTGCATAATTCCACTATAGGGGGATTCTTCTGAACACAGAAGTGAAGCTTACAAGCCTTACTGCACAAACTGGCGAAACAGGAACTGAACAATCAGGATGTTTATGTAAAAGTCTTCGGAGACCCACAGAGCTTCTCAAGCTTCGCTAACCCCGTATAATCCTTGTAGAAAAGGCTGTTTTGTACATGAATATTTAATTTGTTCACTCCCTTCAGATTGGAAAAATGCAGGATTATAAGGTTGCTCCACTGTTCCGTTCACTCTTGGGGACTTATAATAAAGGAACTTCATAATATGAATTCATCCAGAGTCTTGTCCGAGTAAGTCATATGATGATCAGGGGGGACGGTATGAAGAATAATGATCTACGGAGAAAAAGACTACTGTATGGCAAGCTGCTCACTACCATAACCCTGTGCATATCGTTAACCCTTCTTATCTCTACGTTTGTTTACTATACGTACTACATCGGTGTCGAGAAGACGCAGACCTTCCGCTCCGATCTAAGGGACCTGACCCAGACCGGCAAAAAAGTAGTCAACATGGCTGAAGTCGCGCAAACGCTTTCATTTCAACTGTATCGAACCAGCACGATTTCTCATCTGTTGTTCTACAACAAGCCTTCTATTTATGAGGTAACCGCAGCGATGTCCGATCTCGGAAACTACTTAAATTCCATGCCCTATATTGAATCCATCTATGTATATAATCCGAATAATGACACGGTTTATATTTCGGCAGCACAGGGCCAGAATGGCGTATTCACCACCCGCGAACTGGTGGACACTGAAATTATTCAGATGCTGAATCATTATCAGGATTACAAAACATTCACGCCGATTCCGCGAACCTATTCCGTAAATGAACCTGAGAAGAAAACCATCTCAGTCTATACTTACCTCTGCTATGATGCCATCAATTGGGACCGCTCTATTAACTCTGCGGTTATTGTTAACATATCCGCGGCTTGGATCAATAAAGAACTGGCTAACGGCAATACACCCGGTAGTGGCAGTACCTACATTTTAGATGACCAAGGCCGTTTTCTGTCAGGAAATAAGCTGACACTGGAGAAGCTCTCCGGGGATGAAAACAGTTGGCTGGAGCATCAAGTAAAAGCACGTTCTGCCGGCTATTTCACTGCCCCTTTTAGAGGGAATAAATCACTGGTGTCCTATACTTCGCCCGATTCGCTTGGCTGGCAATATGTGCGCATTACTCCTTATGAGGTAATTACTGAACAGACCAATCATATCCGCAATACTACACTTCTGATTTCTTTAATTATTTTATTGTTCGGTCTTGTTATTTCTAGGGTACTGTCCAAACGGCTTTATCTGCCGATTGATTCGATCGTAAGCCGAATGAACACCCTTGAGGCAGATAAACGCAACAGCATGTTCACGATCAGGCAGAATTCATTACGCAATCTGGTGCTTGGTATTAAATCTCCTCATAACAGCCGGCAAAATGATGTTCAACAGCTGGGTATTTCTTTTAATTTAAACGAGGGCTACCGGCTAGTATTACTACGCATTGATGAGTACGAAGCTCTGCGAAAGGAACGAGGCTCTTATCTCCTTCCGTACAAGTTTGCCATCATGAATATTGCCTCAGAGATCTGTGGACAGACTTATCAGGTGGAAACTGTAGATATGAATGACGATAGCGTGGTCATGTTGCTTAGCAGCATGACCTCCACTGAACATCTGGATACCGAGCTGATTGAAGTGCTGCTGCGGCAGATCCGCGTGGCCTGCTGTGATTATCTAAAAATCGGACTGTCGTTAGTGTACAGCCCCATCAGTGATAATCCAGATGTACTAAACCGGCTGTACAGTCAGGCCAGAGAAGCTTCCAAACATAGACTGTTTTATGGTCATGGCAGCTTGATCAATGCTGAGCGCATTAGCGAGCTTCAGAACAATCTTTACTCCTATCCGGCTGACAGCGAGAAAAAGCTGGTCGATGCGCTCACAAGTGGCAGAACAGACGAAGCCCGCAGTCACTTCTCCGAAATGGTACGTGAAATGGAGCAATATCCCTATCATGTGCTGGAACTTACTGTTTCAAGGGTGACGCTAACGATTAAACGAATCGTCGATAACATCAAGAAGCTTAGTCCTACCTCCACCGAAGGGATGATGGTGATGCCTTCGCTTGAACATTATGAAACGATAGAAGAATTTGAAGCGGCTTTTTACCAGCTTTTCGATCATATTCAGGAATTCCAAGCGGATAAGCGTAGCTCCAAGCAAAGCGATCTAATCCGGCAAATCAACCAAACCATTCAGCAATCTTACATGGACCCTTGCCTAAGTCTGAACCAAATCGCTGATGAACTTAATATGTCTCCGATTTATGTCAGCAGACTTTATAAGCAGCAGACCCTAACCACTATTGTGGATGTCATCATGGAGGTACGGATGAAGGAAGTTTGCCGCCTGCTTGTAGAGAGTGATTTGTCGGTATCGGATATTGCTGAAGTAACTGGCTTCACCAGCAGTTCTTATCTCCACCGGATGTTCAAACGCAACTTCAGCCTTACACCAATAGAATTCAGACGGACCAAAAACAGTTCATAACATGAATCACCTATCCCCCAAAAAGAAGGGTGTTCCAGCAGCCTTTAACCCAGCCTTTGGAACACCCATCGATATCATATGAAATATTAAAATACCTTCGCAATATTTGCTTCATTCTCACCTGCAAGAATGGTGTATTCTTTGGTCAACAGATTCGCTTCAAGCTTCGCCACACTGTTCTCATTTTTCCAAGTGATGTTCAGCTCATTCTCACTACCTTGTTCAATCTTGATCTCACCATCAAAAGCTGGACAGCTATTTCTGAATTTTAACAATGCGAACAGCTTTTGAACAACAGGACGTTGTACCTCAGCAGCAATTTCATCTTTAGAATAATAATGGCGGTTAATATTGCGTCCTTCTTTTGTGCTTTCGAGCAGCTCAATATCATTCTCGCCAGCGAATAGACCTACATAATAAATCTGTGGAATACCAGGGGCGAAGCACTGAATAGCTCTGGCCAAAAGATATGCCTGATCATCATTGCCAAGTGCAGAATAATAAGTGCAGTTAATTTGATAAATATCCAGATTATTATAAGCGGCGGAGCTATATTTTTTCTTAACATTCGCTCCTTGGCTATATAGGCTTTCTCTGGTCATTTCAGCTTCTTCGTCGGTCATCAGGTCCTTAACATCCACTACGCCGATGCCGTCATGCGTATCCAGGGTAGTGAATTGTTTTCTCGGACAGATTTCCAGCCAATGCGCAAGCCGATTTACTTTTCCACTATACAGAGCATGTAATACCAACATTGGCAGGGCAAAATCATAGACATAATAATCCTTGTCTGCAATCTTCAATTGAATGCTGTAATGCTCATGGATTTCCGGAAGAACAGTTACGCCATAAGGTGCTACTACTTCTTTAGACAAATTCAACATTTCCCAAATATCCGGTTCTACGAAAAAGCAGTTGGTACCGATCTTTTTGTTGGCATAGGCAAAAGCGTCCAGCCGGATAATCGATGCTCCTTTATCAGCAAGAAAGGTCAGATTGTCTTTCACGAATTTCTTCGTAGTTTCCGTAGTCACGTCCAGATCAATCTGCTGCTCATCAAACGTACACCAAACCTTTTCCTTCGTCCCATCTTTAAAAGTAACCTCTACGTATGGCGCCCGCGGTTTACGTTTATAAATTAAATCCACATCAACCTCAGTTGGTTCACCGTTAGGCCAGAAATCCTTGTAACGAATGAATAAATCCTTATATTCCGATTCATCCTTCTTCTCAAGGAAATCTTGAAAGTATGGAGACTGCTGTGAAATGTGATTGATCATGAAATCATACATCATGTAGAACTTCTGGCTCATCTGTTCAATTTCCGCCCAGTCGCCAAAAGCTGAGTCAACCTTGGTGTAATCCATCGGGGCAAATCCCCGGTCGCCCGAAGAGGGGTAAAACGGCAATAAATGAACCCCACCCACGACTCCTTGCAAGTGTGTATCCAGTACTTCGTTTAGTTCTTTTAAATTGTTTCCCATGCTATCTGCGTAAGTGATAAGCATAGCTTCATTTTTAATCTGCATATTGGAGTTCTCCTTCTATTTCAATTTATACACTCTTGCTTCATAAGGTCTGAGAAATCATCAAACTAATGTAATTTAATGAAAGCGTTCTCCTAAGAATCCTGTTCCTCCCTAGATGAACGTTTATTCAAAACCAATTTTATAGATGCGCAAATAATATGTCAAACGTTTTCATATAATTATATTCATATAATATAGACAAAATTATTGATATTTAATATTATACCTAAATATTTTGTGGTAACGTATAACATACCTATTATAACTATCAAAAACAATCTATGCTTTTACAATTGTTAGTCTTGATTAGTGTCAACAATCCAAGAAACGTTGTAGAATATAGATTAGAGCATTTTATGAAACGGGGATGAGGGTATGGCAAGTATTAAAGATGTTGCCAAGGAAGCGGGCGTTGCTGTAGCTACCGTGTCCAGAGTAATGAACAACCGGGGATATATCAGCAAAGAGACGCGTAAAAAAGTTGAACAAGCGATGGACGCCTTAGATTATCATCCTAATCAAATCGCCAGAGCCTTACAGAAGAATCAATCCTTTTTTATTGGGATTATTGTTCCAGATTCGAACCACCCTTTCTTTTCCGATCTCATCAAGTATGTTGAAATGAGTGCTAATGAAAAAAACTATAAATTGCTAATATGCAATTCTCTTGACGATCCTGAGAAAGAAGCCAACTATATTAGCATGCTTCGCCAGAATCAAGTAGATGGCATTATCATGTGCAGCCACACCATGAATATTGAAAGCTATAAAAAGGTCCCTTTCCCTATTGTCTCTTTTGACCGTTTTATTTCCTCCAACATTCCTTGTGTGGGATCGGATAATTACCGCGGTGGTGAGCTAGCTACCGAACATTTGATACAGCTGGGCTGTAAACGGTTGCTACATATCTCCGGCCCGCTAGATCTGGATATTCTAGCGAATCGTCGTCGGGATGCTTTTGTCATCACTAGTATGAAACATGGTGTAACCTACGATATTATCGAAGGTGCGCACAATAAGCTTACCTTTGATTATTTTTGGTCCTTTGTCACCGAAAATATCTCTCCAGCCCAACTTCGAGAATATGATGGAGTATTTTGCAGTAATGATATTGTGGCTTATGCTTTATACATTTATGCTGAACAGCAAGGCATTCGAGTGCCCGAGCAACTGAAAATCATCGGTTATGATTACCACAGCTTTACCCGCATGCTTCAGAGTCCTAAATTGACTACCATTATGCAACCTAGTGATCGGATCGGGGTCATGCTGACCAATACTCTCCTGCAAATGATCGAAAGTGCTGACGGAGAGCTAATCAACAACACTACTGTAGACGTAACTCTTATTAAAGGAGAGACTACTTAACGTATCTATTAAAAAGGTAGACTACCGTAATTAGCGGTGGCCTGCCTTTTTTTTGTATTGCTTCATTAATAACGACTTTCAGGAATAACGGCTTTCAGGGCAATTATTGTAACAACTTCCGCTTCTCAGAATATGCTGATTGGGCAGGTTCCCATTTTTTAAAGGAATGAACAGGAGAAGTTCAAGGAGGAGATATAGAAATATGCCTGATTACAGACCATTTAAAGGCGATGCTATCCTAAACAAGCATGGAAGGATCAGCAGTCCTATTAGAAAGAGGGAGTGTAACGCACTATTAAAAATAGTCACTGATCTCTCTGCAGTGGTACCCCCCGTACTTACGAATCCCACAACACTTCATATTGTCAATCTCCAAAGAGTGTTAAGAGAGCTATTGGAATTCTTGCATACTTCTAAGTTATGCAGCCCTTTTAGAACTGAGCTACTTTCTGTAGTAGAGATAACCATTGTATCGACCGAAGTCAGTCCCTTCTCAGTCGTAAGCGTTGGCACTAATCTTCAACTGCTATTAGCTGAGTTATTATCTTTTATTCTCGCCACGAAGATTGACCCTAATTGCAAAGATCAGCTGATTATTCAGATCAGACATATTCAGGCTTCTATTACACAAGCAATTGGATTACCTATTAAAGGTGTGACTGGACCTCAAGGGCCACAGGGACCACAGGGACCTCAGGGGCCGCAAGGATCTCAGGGGGTTCCGGGAGCAACGGGAACTACAGGGGCAGGGCTGCAAGGAATTGTTGCTTTTAATCCTGCATTAAGCCCTACTTATCCTGCCGGTCAAGTAGTAACCTTCAATGGTAGTACCTATATAGCTACTGTTGCGGGACCAACGGGAACACCTGGAAGTTCACCAGATTATTTATTAATTGCTGGGGGCTCCACAGGCCCCCAAGGACCTCAAGGCCCTCAAGGAACACCGGGACTTCAAGGACCTCAGGGGCCGCAAGGGGTAGGGCTGCAAGGGATTGTAATCTTTAATCCTGCACAAAGTCCTACTTATCCAGCAGGTCAAGTAGTAACCTTCAATGGCAGCACCTATATTGCTACCGTTTCTGGACCTACTGGAATACCCGGGAGTTCACCAGATTACTTGTTAATCGCTGGTGGCGCGATGGGACCTCAAGGACCACAGGGTGTGCAGGGGATTCAAGGGCCAACAGGTGCGCAAGGACCAGCAGGTCCAGGCGTAGGAGCAACTGGAGCGACTGGCTCGACTGGCGCTGCAGGCTTGGCAGGCCCTGCTGGTGCAACGGGCGCGACTGGCGACCCCGGCGCGGTCGGCGTTGCCGGAGCTACGGGTGCAACGGGTGCGACTGGTGATCCCGGTGCGGTCGGCGTTGCCGGAGCTACGGGTGCAACGGGTGATCCCGGCGCGGTTGGAGCTACTGGCATTACCGGAGTCACTGGTGCAACCGGTAACGGTGCAATTATTCCGCTGGCATCCGGAGGACCTATTATTATGACCACGGTTTTAGGTGGTTTGGTGGGAACAACAAGCCTTGTAGGCTTCGGAAGTTCAGCCACAGGCATTTCTCTTGTTGGCGGTAATGTTGATTTAACAGGTACTCTCCTTGGACCGCTTATCAACTTTGCATTCTCGACTCCTCGTGCAGGAGTGATAACATCCCTTGCTGCTTATTTCAGTAATACCATAGCTTTATCGCTGCTTGGTACTACAATAAATGTAACAGCACAGTTGTACCAATCGGCCACACCAAATAACACATTTACTGCTATTCCAGGGGCATTAGTAGCGCTCCCACCTATCACAGGTACTATTAATCTAGGAACTTTTGTCAATGGAATTACAAATGATATCAATTTTGCTGTAACACCACAGACACGTCTGCTTATGGTATTCTCAGCCACTGCTACAGGCCTCACCCTTGTAAATACAGTCACTGGTTATGCAAGTGCTGGCTTTACGATTGTATAATCATTAAAACAAATTCAAAAAAAGGCATCTGCCATTCCTTCTAAGGAGTGACAGATGCCTTTTTGGTAATATGCGGTACAATTACTTGATCTTTCGGACTCAAATGCCGCTATTCGTTAATTTATCCCTGTTTAGAGAGATCATCGGACCTGAGAGGCGCTATTGGGCAGAAATGGTGCTCAATAGCGTCTATTTTGTACAAATAACGCCTATGGGGTCCAATAGCAACTCAAAAATAGGAAAATATTGCAAATAAGAGCGCTTGAGTCCGATAGTCTGTCAATGCCACTCCCCGCTCTTCTTCTCTCCTACTCATGTCCGGAGGCTGAATCCCTATTACCGAAACCTTCCTTTCCTTTGGTCTCGATCAGGAGCTGCAGATACGCTGCTTATTACACCTCCTTCTATACACTTACAATCACTACTTAGAGTCTACTGTTTCTTTCCCACGTCGGATGAGCTGCTTACTATGCCTCCCTCTATACACTTACCTTAACTACTTAGGTCTACCGTACTCTCCCACGTCGGATGAGCTGCTTACTACGCCTCCTTCTATACACTTACCTTCACTACTTAGGGTCTACCGTTCTTTCCCACGTCTGATGAGCTGCTTACTACACCTCCTTCTATACACTTACAATCACTACTTAGGGTCTACCGTTCTCTCCCACGTCGGGTCAGCAGCTTATTACGCCCCTTCTATACACTTACCATCACTACTTAGGGTCTACCGTTCTTTCCCACGTCTGATGCGCTGCTTACTACGCCTCCCTCCATACTCTTACCATCACTACTTAGGGTCTACTGTTCTTTCCCATGTCGGGTGAGACGCTTACTACGCCCCTTCTATACTCTTACCTTCACTACTTAGAGTCTACTGTTCTTTCCCATGTCGGGTGAGACGCTTACTACGCCCCTTCTATACTCTTACCTTCACTACTTAGAGACTACTGTTCTTTCCCACGTCGGGTGAACTATATTTGATGCTGTGGTAGGGTAGGGACATTAAGTGGCGTTCTAGGTACAATATGCTTGTAAATGTTCAACATCCACCGGTTAGTAAAATACCAAAGGCTGGCTCATTCGTAGATTTCACTACTGATGAGCCAGCCTTTAGTTAGATATCCATTATATTAGGGAAATCCTCCCTAATATTCATCGATAATCGCTTTAAAATAAGGTTTTTAGGGAAATCCTCCCTAAAAATTCTTGCAAATACCCATTTATGGCTAAAAACACCCTATTATTAGGGAGGATTTCCCTAATCCACGTTCTAGGAGCCATAATTCCCTTCACTTTAGGGAGAATTTCCCTAATCCACGTTCTAGGAGCCATGCTCTCTATCACTTTAGGGAGAATTTCCCTAATTCACGTGCTAGAAGCCATAATCCCCTTCACTTTAGGGAGAATCCCCTAAAGTTCTACCCAGAAAGACGTCCCATAGCCAGCTCATGCTCCCTGGCTATGGGACGCCTTTTTCCACTTAAACGCTTCGCTTGTAAAGGTCTCCCTATAGATCAGCTAATCTGCTGACTGCCCTGCTGCTTCTCTAAGAAACGTTGAAGAATCGCATTGAATTGCTCCGGCTGGCATAGATTACTTGGATCTAATGCGTTCGGAATAATCGCCAACTGCGCATGTGGCAGCTGAGACACCATTTCCTTCATACAATTCACTCCAAATTCATTAAAGTCCCCTACAATACATAAAGCAGGACGTTTAAAAGCCTTTAAGCATCTGGTGTAATCAACATGGCTTGTAGCCAGTCTTTGCCGATATAGCTCCCGGGGACGTTTGTCCAGCAGCCCTCTTCTAATCTCATTGTAGGCCAGACTCCAGCGCTCTCGGTACATCATCCGAATCGAAGGCAACACCAGCTCGCTTGGGAGATAATACATTAGCAAACTGCAATATGCTGCCATAGTTTGTATTTTCCCTACAATTGTTGATCCGTGAGTCCTACAGAAGCTATCCGCGACCACAATGGCTTTCACACGCTCAGGATATTGTTTGGCAATATGCTGAACGACTAAGCCACCATAGGCGATTCCTACAAAAACTGCTTCACGAATACCTAGGTCATTCAACAGCATAATCAAATCCAGACATTGCGTCTCAATAATCTCATGTGGGGCCTCCAGCAGTTTACCAGACTTGCCATTCCCCCGTAAATCGCACAAAATCACTTTATATTTATCGGAAAAATACTCCAGCTGTGGTTTGAACATACTGTGTGTTAATCCATGTCCATGGATAAACACAACCGGAGTGCCAGTTCCATTGATTTCATAATAGAGCGAAGTTCCGTTCAGTTTAGCGATAGGCAAAGGTAACACCTCTTTCATAATAAATTCTACGTCTATATCTGCTTAAAAACGCAGCAAAAAACCACAGAGGGATTCTCTGTGGCTATTCATCACTAAACACGCCATTCATCCTCTCTCCATACGCTTACGAGGTTAGCTGTCGGATTCGGGCAGTGAGAGTTGCCCTACCTGCAGGGATGCATGTTATGCACCCGGAACAGGATTCACCCCATAACCAGTGCCGACTCTCACATCGGCTGCCAGTTGTTGGTTCCCCCGCTTTCCAGAAACGGAAATTAAGCGGATTGCTTATGTAATTGTAAATTTAAGATAATTGTCAGTTCTGAGATGAATCATACTCTTGTAAGGTTTGCTTGTAAAGGAGGGCTCTGGTCAAAATAATGTTGAAAGCAATGCTTTTCATTTCATATTGAGCATACTCTTCATTTTCTCTTTCTTTTGCTCTTGTTTACTCGTTTTATTTAAGAAAATGGCTCTGAACCAAGCCAAACGGAGGTTAAAACACCAGTACTTTCTATATAAAGGCCATCCTTTTCACTGGAGATATGAAAAAAGCTAAGCAGAATCAGAGGTATTCCCCTGTCCACTTAGCTTCCTCTTACAATACTATGGCTACAAAAGATCGGCGTTTTTCAATGCATGCTCCCAGCTTGGAAAAAAGAACAGCGCACTTCTCATAAGCTCAGGATCGCTCTGCTTTACTTGTTTTTTACTGATCGAGCTTCCGTCGCTTTGCAGCTTTTTGATCCGACTTAATACTTCATCAGCCTCCAAAGGAATTTCCATTGAAACACTCCTTTCTCAGTGACCTGTTTCCCTTCATTTTCTCCATAATATGTTTATTTATTCCGTACTCTTTATTTCCCCAGATTAAACCATCTGATAGATGGGTTGTTCAGCAATGAACCGGTTAGAAAGCATGGGATATTTGTCTGCTAAGATTTCAGCTAAATATTTCATCCCCGGCGCTTCACTCTCCGCATGACCTAACATGATGAGCGCTTTAGATCTGCCTTGGTGCCCTGCATCCCGCACATATTCCGGAGTCTCCCACTCTGGTCCCTCTCCAGCAATAATTAAATCAAGATTGTGATCATTAAAATGCGGAATAGCCATCGTCCCGCCTCCTCTGTAACCTACTAATATCCCTACGCGTTTGCAGGACAGAGACAGGTCACCGGCAGCGCGTACATAAGAGATCCCTAGCTTACTTTTAATATATTGAGCAGCTTCCAGTACAGTCATAGCAGGAATAGTGAGAATCGTAGCAGCTGCTTGCTGCTCTTCCACGTATGCGGACCAATCTAGTTCTCGCAGTAAACCCACCATAATTCCATCCGGCTTTTGCCGATGCCAATAATCATGATAACGAAAAATAGCAATTTGGGAATGTTCGATCAGACTTTTTTTCGCATGATAAACCGGATCACCTTCTAACCACTCGCTCGCCGCATGATGGCTATAAAATACACCTTCATGCGTGATCAGCAAATTGGCTCCTAACGCTATTGCTTGCTCCACAACATTTTGTGTGGCAGAGAAGGCCGTAATAATCCCTGTGACTTCAGTTTCCGGTTCCCCTGGGTTCAGAATATCGACAGTGCCTTCTACCTGTTCCACAGTTCCCATTAAATCTTCCAGAATCGCTCTAATCGTGAGGCTCACTATCATCATCCCTCGATTCGAAATCTAATAAATCTTTCTGCCTTTAAGATCCTCAATTCCGCTCTTGCGGTAAAAATACGTATTGATCCGATCTCTCCATTCCTGCGCATGCTCTGCTTGCTCTTCAAGACGTTGCTTCACTTGCATATACAATCCACTATCCACGCTGCCTTCAAGTGATTCCCATGTCGCTAGAAGCTGTGCAGCCTGCTCTGCCCCCTCGAAATGAGTATCGTAAATATGTTGTATAACCGTTTGCCCCGATTGCAGAACATGCGTGTATGGAACATGATGAAAGAACAGCAACAGCTCTTCTGGACAAGACGCTAGATTCTCATAGTTTGATGCATTAAGACCCATATACTGTCCACTATAACCCGTTCCCGATTTGACTGAACGATCCACACCAATGCCTTTATGATCCGCATAATGGTACGTTCCCCACTTGGCGTATTCATACCCATCCACATTCGGCCCATAATGATGATCCGGATTAACCATCCAACCCACACCTAATGGAGCTGTGTAAGATTCGTAAATCCTCCATGAGTCCATCAACATCCCGCGAATAGCAGCCACTAGACCTTCATCAGTGCCAAAGGTAAGCCGAATCCATTCCTCAGCTATTTCTTTTGCCGTCAGCTCCGGATTCCAAATTAATCTTCCATATCCATACAGATTAGCTTGAGCTAACCCATGCCCCGTCCAGTTCATGTCATCTCCAACATTAGTTACAGCAGCCACACCATTATACTTATTTCCCCACACCGATCCGTCCACAACATGTTTCACAAGCGTAGTTTGCCCTTTGGCATAAGTATTGAAATCAAGGACTTCTTTCCACTGTGGAACAAGATAACAGAGATGCCGCTGCTGCCCCGTATATTCTTGAGCAATCTGAAACTCCATCAGATGACTGGTATGTTCCAGTGCGCCAAACAGCGGAGATACCGGTTCTCTGACTTGAAAATCCATCGGTCCATTCTTGATTTGCAGCACTACATTATCATTAAATCGGCCATCCAATGGTTTGAAATGATCATATGCCGCTCTGGCCCGATCTGTCTTACGGTCACGCCAATCCTGCTTGCAGTTATATACGAAACAACGCCAAATCACGATTCCGCCAAACGGCTCCAGTGCTTCTCCCAGCATGTTGGCGCCATCTGCATGGTCACGCCCGTAAGTGAATGGTCCTGGTCGATTTTCTGAATCCGCTTTGACCACAAACCCGCCAAAATCAGGTATCGCCCGATAAACCTCACTAGCCTTATCTTTCCACCATTGCCGCACCGCTGAATCCAGTGGATCAGCTGTCTCCAATGCTCCGATCTGTATCGGGCTGGCGAAGTTAGCACTGAGGAATAGCTTAATTCCGTATACGCGGAATATTCCTGCAATTAACGCGATATCAGGCAAATATTGCTCCGTTATAAATAGAGATTCAAGCTCATGAACATTCACATTGTTAATCGAAATCGCGTTGATCCCCACAGAGGACATCAATCTGGCATAATCACGCAGCCGCTTTGTATCGTTAAGAAATTGATTGGACTCGTAAAAAAAGGACCGTCCAGCATAGCCACGTTCAATACTGCCATCAAAATTATCCCAGTGATTAATCATTCGCAGGCCGTTCACCGGACTCATAGACAAATTCAGAGCGTCTATTTCGCTTTCTGTTCCTATCAGCCGTAAAAGATGGAATACGCCATACAATATTCCAACAGGCGTTGAAGCACCGATAGCGATACATTTCTCAGCAGCGTTTGTACGTATAAGGAAACCTTCAGCACCCAGTGAATCGGTTCGCTCTCCTGCGAATACTCTACCAATTAACGGATTCCCCCCTTGGAAGGTTCCTATAACGATACACGGTCCTTCTGATTGCGCTGTGAGCAGTGGCGCTTTGCCCAGCATAGAGGTCATCCCCTGTATGAATTCCGCGGCTGCCGCCTGAATCGTTTCGTTGTCCTCCGTTACAACCAGCTCACCACACCAATTTGTATATTGATTGTATAGAGATCCAGATTTCAGCTGGCCATAGTTGAGCCAAGCCTCATAAGCGGTATTTGTCATGTATATTCCTCCCGTATAAATAACCCGCCCTGGATTGAAAAGGACGGGTTCATAATTCGCAAGCTTGAGCAGGTTACCCGCTCTATGATTTGGTGACAGCGTTAAGCAATTGGTGATAAGCCGGCTTAGGATTATGCTGCTCATCGAATAGAAATGGCCAATTTTTCCGTCCCCGAACAGGGAAGCCGTCCAGCCATGTATAGTCATCCGCTGCTCCCCAGAAAGTGACTGAGCTAATCACGTCGCGGTATTCTTTCAACAGAGCAAACATCGCTTCATACCGCTCTGCCTGCAGCTCGAGCAGTTCGGCAGGTGCAACCTTTAAATCCATTCGTTTGTCATCGAAACGGAACATGGACACATCCAGCTCTGTCAATTGGAGCTGAAGCCCTAAAGATGCATACTTCTCAATAGCAGCACGTATATCGTCTAAGTCCGGATCGTATAGATTCCAGTGTGCTTGCAATCCGACGCCATGGATCGGCACTCCTTGTTCCAACAGCGACTTCACCATTTTATAGATTTTATCGCGCTTAAGGGGATTAGACTCGTTGTAGTCGTTGTAGAATAATAAAGCCTTAGGATCGGCTTCATGAGCATATTCAAACGCTTTGCCGATAAACTCCGGTCCGACAATATCCAGCCACTTTGACCGGCGAAGAAGTTCTTCTCCTTCATCTGCAATAACTTCATTTACAACATCCCAAGCATAGATATCTTCCTTGTAACGCCCAACCACGGTCTGAATATGTGATTTGAGCCGTGCAAGCAATGCCTCTTTGCTTACAGGCCCACCCTTCTTATCCTCAAACAACCAGTCCGTAGTCTGGTTGTGCCAGACTAAAGTATGCCCGCGCATAACCATATGATATTTTCGGGCGAAGGCAACCAACTCATCTGCTAGCTTAAAGTTATAAATATCTTCAAGCGGATGCAGACTTTCAAACTTCATCTCATTCTCAGCGGTAATGCTATTGAAATGATAGGCGAGCAAGTGCTCCTGTGATTGAATCGTCAACGGGTTAACGGCTGCGCCAATTTTGTAATCCTCAGCAAATATTGTTTTTAGTGCAGGTTCTGTGTAATCACTAGCTTGTCTCAACAAGTTCCCTCCTGACAAACGCATTTATATCAGTATTCGAATAATTAAGACTGATAATCGAACCAATCGAAGTAGGCAGGCACCTCAGCTACCTTGCCATGACCTGTTGCATATAATCCGATAAGTACACCCGTAAATCCATTTCCTTTTACAGCTTGAGGGGATAATGGATACGCTGCTGCTGTTGATAGCTTATTCCACTCCTGCCCATCCAAAGAATACAGGAAGCTGTATTCGGTAAGCTCAGCCTTAACTTTCAAATAAATTCGCTCGGCAGTAGTTGGAACCTCTGCCGCTGTATGGGTTACTCCATCCATGGTCACATGAGCTGTAATCACTCTTTGGCCGTTTTTTTGAACAAGTCCAATTTCATAATGAGCGTTCTCATCTAATCTGGCGCAAAGTCCAGCCTCCACATCAGCAATAGATGAAGCCATTTCAAGCAGTGTGCTCCATTCTGCTGAAGTATGCTGCTGTCTTCTGCCTACAAAAGCCACTTGGCCTACTTCACTGAGACCTTTCGGTTGTCCTCGAAGAGATAACCATCCCTGCCGTTCGTTTAAGGACCAGCTTCCCTCAGCCGGATTCCGCAGAAAGGCTAATCCCAGCGGCAATACATGTTCATCAAAATCATATCTTCCACTAGTCTCAGGTTTTGGTGATTGACCAGGTACACGTGAAACCTTCATTTCCAGTCCGACAGTGTCTTCATTATTATCGATCATCGGCCATCCGTCTTCAGTCCAGCTTACGGGAGCAAGGAAAGTCTCTCTTCCAAGCACAGTAAATTTTGCATCTACTAGTCTTACTCCAAGGAATACGGCCCACCAATCCCCGTTACGATCCTCAATCAAATCGGCATGCCCTAAATACTGAATGGGATTGTCAGTACCGCTGTGCGTCAATATCGGATGCGGCAATCGTTCAAACGGTCCATAAGGAGAGGAGCTGCGGCCAATGATCTCCCGATGTTCCTTAGCCGTTCCTCCTGAAGCCGTCATGATATAGTACATTCCATTTATTTTGTACAAATGGGGTCCTTCCGTCCAAGGTCCGCCATCCCCAGTCCAGATGACAACAGGTTCTGTTAATGCTGCTCCCGTAGCGATATCTATCTCATATTGGATGGCATGGGAGTCATAATCTGCCCCCTGCTGGGTGGTTACATATACTTTTCCATCCTCATCAAACATTAGAGAAGGGTCAATTCCTCCATAAGGAATACTAATCGGATCTGACCACGGACCCGCAGGGTCCGTAGCCGTAACATAGAAATTTCCTTTCCCGTGTACTTCGGTCGTTATCATGTAAAACGTTCCTTCATGATACCGGATCGTTGGGGCAAATATCCCTCCAGAGCTCTTGCTTTTACGAGTATCCAGCTGACTTACACGATTGAGCACATGACCTATTTGTGTCCAGTGAATCAAATCCTGACTATGAAAAATAGGTACGCCAGGGAAATACTCAAAGGAGCTGCAAACTAAATAGTAGTCATCCCCTGCCCGAGTGATACTTGGATCAGGATAGAAGCCTGGAAGTATCGGATTCGTGTATGTGATTGAAGATGGGGTCATAATTTAACAGACAACCTTCCTATTACTTAATAGTGATTGCAAGCTCCTTATTCCTTCACGCTTCCTACGTTCATTCCAACTACAAAATATTTCTGCATGAATGGATAAACTAGCAAAATTGGAACCGAAGCAACAATAGTAACGGCTGCACGAATGGACTTTGGAGTAACCATTGACCCCGCTGACTCAGCAGTTACCCCTGCCCCGTTAGCTACACTTGCGTTACTATTCGCATTCATACTAGATGATATTAATTTCATTAATTCATACTGCAATGTACTCAAGTGTTGGCGGGAAGAAGTGTAGATAAAAGCATCAAACCATGAGTTCCATGCACCTACCGCGACAAAAAGGGCGATGGTAGCAAGAACAGGCTTACACAAAGGGAAAACTACTTTCATGAAAATCTTGAATTCCCCTGCACCGTCGATTCTCGCGGATTCCATAAGACTTTCATGCAAGCCGCCAATGTAAGTACGGATGACGATCATATTAAATGCACTTATCATAGTCGGTATTACATATACCCAAAACGTATTAATCAAATGAAGATCCTTAATTAGGAAATAGTTCGGAATCAGACCCGCATTAAAATACATGGTTAGGACGAAAATAAAGGTAATCTGTTTGCGGAAAACATATTCTTTCCGGCTTAAAGTATAAGCAAGCATTGTGGTCAAAAATAGATTCAGGATCGTAGATATCACTGTTCGTGCTACCGAAATCCAAAAAGCAGGAATAATTGTACCAGAGGCAAAAACTGCCTTGTAGTTTTGTATGGTCCACTCTCTAGGCCATAGATAAATGCCGCCACGGATGGTATCATTCCCCGCATTAAAGGAGACTGCTATAGTATTCAGGAATGGATACAAGGTAACAATAACTAGACAAACCATAAATATAGTATTGAAGGTGCCGAACACTACGGGTTCGAACCCCAAATTTCTCATCCGTTTTCCAGCATTGCTTTTTGGAGATTTTTGAGGAATCAATTGAGTTTTTTCCATGATTATAACAGCCTCTCTTCCCCTAGCCGCTTCGAAGTCCAGTTAGCTAATAGCAGCAACGTTACACTTACGACTGTTTTAAATATACCACCCGCAGTGGCTAAGGAATAATTCCCTTGCCCAATCCCGTATTTCAATACAAATATATCAATCGTATCCGACCAGTCTACAGTAAGCCCGTTCCCTAATAAGTACGGAACCTCAAATCCGACATCCAGTACATGTCCTATGGACATTATCATCAGGATTACAATGGTTGGTCTAATTCCCGGCAATGTTACATTGAACATTTTTTTGTACCGGTTAGCCCCATCAATCTCAGCAGCCTCATATAAAGCTGGATCTATAGAAGCAATAGCAGCCAAGTAGATGATAGTACTCCATCCAACCTCTTTCCAGACGGTTGAAGCACCCACAATACCCCAGAAATACTTCCCTTCACTCAACCAAAGAATCGGTGAATCAATAAGATGTAATTTCATGAGTACGATGTTGATAATCCCGTCGTTAACCGAGAGGGAGACACCTACAATCCCTGTTACAATAATCCAAGAGAGGAAGTGAGGCAAGTAGGATATGGTCTGCACGGTTCTTTTCCAAAATACGTTTTTGATTTCATTAAGAAGTAAGGCCAATGTTATCGCGGTTATAAATCCTAGAAAGAAATTAATTAATCCCATAGCCAGTGTGTTTCGCAGTACCCTTAAAAAGGTATCGTCCGTAAATAGAAACTTGAAGTGTTTCAAGCCAACCCACGTTTGTTCGCCAAAAGCCTTAGCTGGTTTATAATCCTGAAAAGCCATGGTCCATCCCCAGACGGGTACATAAGCAAATAATATAATATAAAGCAGCAATGGAACCGACATCCAAATTAGCTGTTTCTGATTCTTAATCAAGGTCATAGTAATCGGTTGCTTCTTTTTTCTTTTAGGATGCCGGTTAACTTTTTTTCCCGTTAAAATCTCATCCATATATTTTCTCCCCACATCATCCATATATTTCAGAAAGTGGTTGGCTAATAAGCCACCACTTTCTGATTTTTAAGCAAGCTCTAACTATTTAACACTCCAAGTATCAAATCTCCATTTAAGCTGTTCATTGATTCTGTCTTCGTAGGCTTTGATATCCGCTTTATTAAGTTCTTTAACAAATTCAGCCCAAACTTTATCGAAATCGGAAGGACTAGCCAAGATTGCTTTTGGCAAGAACTTGGTTTTAACTTCTCCCATCTTCGTATCGGCAATTTTTGCTGGAGAATTTTCAACAAGATCTATGGACCAAGCAGGGTAAGCTACTGGGTTCGGTCCAGGCTTACTGAAGAAATCTACATAACTGTTGAATCCATATGCGTCGAGGACTTCCTTGTCAAACGCTTCCAATCCTGCCTTATATTCTTCTGGTTGGGCTGCCGCATCCGTTGAGTTACCGTCTGCAAAGTACCCTTGCATTTTCGGAGCGGTAGCATACCAAGCTTCTGCTTTGTTACTCAGCTTCCATGTAGCATCAACTGCGTTATCCCGTTGTTCTTGGGTTCTCATAAAGCGGCCGTTTTCCACAATATAATCTTCGCCTTCAATACCCCAAGTGAGAGTTCTTTGCCAATCTTCTTGAATCAATGTGTCCATCAGTTTAAGGATTCTCACTGGATCCTTAGCATTGACAGTGATCCCGAATCCATTATTCAAGTTAAGCGCAGGGCGATCCAGATAATAATCTTTGGTGTTGGTATCATACACAAGAGGCAGACCTACATAAGTTCTCATATCTTTCTCTTGTGTCTTGAGTGAATCTTCTGCTTTACCAAAGTTCCAGTGCTGATCAAACATTCCCAGAACGGCTCCGCTGGACAATTTAGCTAAATATTGGTCATAATCCATTGTAAATGCTTCTTTATCAATAATACCCAATGCATTCATATCATTAAGCTTCTTGTAGTACTGCTTAGCATAGTCTTTATCCGCAAAGACTTCTGCCACGTTATCATTAACCACTACTCCGCCATCATTAGGATGCCCGATCAGATGCTGAGGAGCATTAAACAATCCCCAGTTTCTCCAGTCTTTGTTATGAATCTCAAACCCAACTGTTGGTTGTCCATCAATGGTTGGATTCTTCTCTTTATACTTAACGATAAGATCGAAATACTCATCCAAAGTTTTAACCACTGGATAGCCAGCATCTTTAAGTACAGCTTTCTGAATCCAGAAAGCTGGGCCAGAGTAATAGGTTGAATTCACATCACCGTTATACGCACCATAGTTTGGAAGTGTATAAATATGTCCATCATTTGGATCCTTCATCATGTTCCAGTAAGCTGCGTAATGCGCTTTCAAATTTGGAGCGTGTTCTTCAATCAAGTCCTCGAGAGGAATAAATGCACCTGCTGCCGTCAGTTGGGTATTAGAACTCATTAGATCTGGATAATCCGAACCGGCAATCATAACGCCAAGCTTCTGTTTAAGATCTCCTGCCAAGAATTCGAAATTGAATGAGGCGCCTGTTTTTTCTTTAATCATTTTATAAATTTTATTATCTGGTGTTGGTTGCTGGCCTGCTTCTCCAAGAAAGATACTAATTTCGAAAGGTTCAATCTTATCAGAATCTGTTCCTGCTGCAGTTGAAGTGGCTGTTTCTGCTGGTTTGTCTTCCCCCTTAGCCGTCGTATTGTTGCTGTTATTTCCTCCGCACCCTGCTAAGGTAAAGCTTAGGGATAACACAGCAATCAGACTAAGTTTCCATTTGGATATTAACTTGCCCCCCATAAAGCACCTCCATATATTTGTTGGTGTAACAATGTTGTAAGCCCTTACAAGTTAAATTATAGAGGTGATAATCTTCTGAAAATACGCCAGAATTAAAGATGTACCCCCAAAAAGTTTAGGTATTAGTGTTTTTAAATTCGTTAGGACTCATATGTAGCTTTTTTTCAAATTGCTTGAGGAACTGACTATAATTGCCATAGCCCACTTTCTCAGCGATTTCACTATTTTTTAACTTATTTTGTTGAAGTAAATGTACTGCCTCTTTTATTCGGAGGTTATGCAGCTGTTCATTGAAGTTAATTCCGTTCTTCTTGATCAATAATTGTCCCAGATATACCGGGTGCAGGAAAAACACCTCTGATAGCCTCTTAATGGTAAGACATTCGCGAAAATGCTCTTCAATATAATTGTTAATCTCCTGAACAATCCCCTGTGATCTTAGGTTTTGTTCCTTAAGAAGGATATCAATACTGGCCTCGCCGCAGAATAGCAAATTACGCATTAAGTCCGTCAAGGTGATCATTGAGTCTAACATCGCGGGGATTCTAATTTGATTAGATAAGGAGGACTCATGAACTTCACTGGCTTCCGAGGTAAACTCAATAATCTTATACATCATATGAATAACAATTTTCTTCACAACCTCTGGAGCGATGCGCTGTTCCCGGAAACTGCGGGCTGCCGAGTTCACAGCTTGGCTAAAGCCTGCGGAGTCCAGGGTGTTAATCGGTCTTATCAAGTCATCCATCAGTTGAATTTGATCATAATGATAACTGAAGGGACTATCCTTAATCTCTTGATAACTCAGGACCTCTGCATTTTCAGGATAATAAAAATAATACATTAATGCTTCTTTCGCCGTTCGGTAACTGTTCCCGATCTGAAGCAAGGAGCCTACGCCAGCGCCAGCTGCAATATACAAAGCTTGTTTAGGGTGTTCATTCAGCAAGGGAGTTGCGATCTGATCGATCACAGCTCCCTCAGTGGACAATGAATGGTATCCGTATACGATTCCAAAACAATGACTCTCCAGATCCATCAGAAACATCGAATCTTTATCGGTTAGGAGGGCTGAGGCTTGCTCTCTGATCTCTGTATATAAAACCGGCTCTGTCTGTATCAGACAAATATTCCAATGGCTTTTCCCTTCCGATAATCGGTTAAGTACCTCCTGATTCGACTGCTCAGCTTTCTCATGCAGTATTCCTTTCAGGAGAGAAACAGCCTCCTCCGCGGAGGCTATTTGATTTAAACTGCGCTTCTGAGCTTCCTGCTCCAGCTCCTGATAAATCTCCAGTAATTCTTCTACCGCTTCTTCTGGAAACACTGGCTTCATCAGATAATGATTAATTCCATAGTGTATAGCTGTCTTGGCATATTCAAACTCACTATAACCACTTAGTATGGCAAACTTAATCTCCTTAATCTCAGCTCGTTGCCAAGCTGCGACCATCTCCAGCCCATTCATTAGCGGCATATTAACATCCGTAATTACAAGATCTGGTTCGAGCTGTTTCATTAACTCCAGCCCCTCTTTGCCATTGCTGGAGGTTCCACATACCTCAAAGCCAAGCTCCTGCCAATCAATCCATAGCTGCATCGCTTCAAGCGCACTAGGCTCATCATCGATCAACAATACTTTGTATTTCATAGGGGGTCCCTCACTTTCTAGCTATTCTTCCGTTCCAGGAGTTTTAATGGAATGTCAAAAGTGACAATGGTCCCTTCATCCGGAACGCTGCTGATATCAAAACGGACCTGATCTTCATAATACAATTCTAATCGGCGGTACACGTTGCGGATTCCGATATTCGTTCCCGAAGACGCTTCATTTTGAACATTACCTAATAATTCTTGCAGCTTCTCTGGCTCTATCCCTTTACCGTTATCAGAGACGGTAACTTTTAAGCGTCCCTCCTCCACTAACGTCTTCACTTTTATCACACCAAGTCCCTCTATGGCCTGTAGACCATGTTTGCAGGAATTCTCAACGAGCGGCTGCATGCTTAGCTTGGGAATCTTATATTGAAGCGACTGCTCATCGATCTCAAATTGATAATCAAATTTATCCCGGAACCGGAATTTTTCAATTTTTAAATACATCTCGATGAAAGTCATTTCTTCTTCCAGAGTGACGAGATCTTCTTTCCAGCTCAGCAGCCGTCTAAGTAATTTGGATAAACTCTTAATAATATCTGTAACATCCGAATAATTATTTTTAGTACAGACCACCAAAATGGCATTTAACGTATTAAACAGAAAATGCGGATTCATCTGGCTTTGCAGAAAATTCAGTTCAGCTCTTACTCTTTCCATCTCCAGATTATTTTTTTGAATCTCCAGTTTATATACATCATTGATCAAGGAATTAATGGTAGTGGTCATCCTGTTAAAATTACGGATCAGTCCCCCGATCTCATCCTGGCCTTCATCGATTCGAATCAGCTCAAATTTCTCATTGGATACTTTCTGCATATGTCTGGATAACCGTTTCACCCGATAATTATAGGATCTTAACATCACATATAAAAAAGCGGTGGTGATTAGCGTGACAATGGACGCCAGAATCCCTGCATAAATCCGAATCTCCATTATCGCTTGGGTAATACGCTCACCTTGTGTAATTCCTATTATCCGCCAGCCCTTTATATAACTAGCTCCGCCGACGGGTACAATATGAACGTCCTCCTTGCGCTCATCATCCTGCAGCTTGAACACGGGATAAGGTTCCGCGGTGCCTCTTTGATAGCCGCTTTGTGCAGACATAATAATCTCGTCCTGCTCGTTAACTAAATAAAGACTCAAGTAATCTTTTTCTCTGATAATCACGTCATATATTTTACTGAGATCCAAATCAATTCTAAGCAGCTTTTCAAACTTATTGTATGAGCTGTAAGCGTCCATTCGCTCAATAACACTCAAATAAGGCGCTGTAGAAATCACACTAGAGGTATCACTCATATGATAAGCGGCAAGAAACAGATGTTTATCCGCAGCCTTCGACTGCTTATACCATTCACTATTCATTACCTTTTCATTGATGACCTGATAGTTGCTGCCGGAAACAATGGAATCATTGTTCGTAAATACAGTAATCCGTTCAATCTGATTATTCACCGGCATATAGCTGTTCATGCGGTCTCTCAGCTGTTCATCAAAAGTGTCATAAAATTCAATAGAGTTCCCATACGTCCGCTCAAGCAATTCATACAGGTTCTTATCGGCAGAAAGCGTATAGCTGACAGCTACCCCACCTTCAATGAAATCATGAATGTCCTTTCGGGCTCTTTCTAAAGATATTTCCAGGTTCTGCTGCTCTCTCGATTTGATCAGATCGGAAATCCGATCCAAAAAAACAAGGTTAATAATAATGATAGGGAGAAGAACACCTATGATATAAATAAGGGAAAATTTATAATTCAAGGGAATATCATTCACTACTTTTCTAAATCTGAATTTTTTTCTCTCCATATGAAACACCTTGCTTCCCCTAGAGCTGTTGGTTCTTATTCTCATTTTTATACACGGATGGTACTACCCCTACAAGCAACTTAAACTTATCTATAAAATAATCAGTGTTAGAGAATCCCACCTGCACCGCTATATCCGATATCTTTAGCTGTGTTCGTTTCAGCAGACTTTTCGCCTCTTCAATCCGTTTGGCATTTAGGTATTCACTAAAGCCCTGACCCGTTTGCTTTCTGAACAGTTGTCCCAAATAGGTAGAATTAATATGAAATTGTTGTGCCAAATCCTGAAGCTTTAATTTATTCCGAAATTCACGATCCACATACTGAATAACCTTGTAAATCGTATTTCGTTCATTCTGCTGCTCTAATTCAGACAGATAGACGGCAGCCCGTTCACACAGACTTTGTACATAACGGCTTAATATAAAATAATCACTAAGCTCACCTAGATTTCCGTATTCTTGCTGAAGCTTAATCATAATCGTATCCGGGTCTCCATTCATTTGAGCTATAATTCTACAGATCGTAAGCTCTAAATGGGCCACTTTTGCTTTTACAACTTCAAGGGTCAGCAGATTCTCGACGAAAGCAGTGAACGCTTCTTTTACACAAGGCTGGATCTGTTCCGTATCATTCGTTTGGACCTTATGCAGCAGCTGTCTGAAATGATCCTCATGAGGTTCTTCCTTTTTCAGGTTTCTAAGCTCACTATAATAAAAGACCCCTCTTTTCTGCTGGTGCGTTTTTCGTTTCCATACCTCAAGTGCCTGCCTATAAATCTCTCGAATAGAGCTCACCCCGACCATTCTGCTGCTAAGTGCTAGAAAGACCAGCTCCTGTGATTGTTCAGTGAGATCTGAATGCATCTGGTTGACGATAGTCTCCAGGCTCTCATTGCCGATAGAAGCAGACTGAAGAATGATCCCCGCTCTTCCCGATCCGTCTTGAAAGAAGCAGAAGTGTTCCTCGGAAAAATAATCACTTATCTGCGGTTGGAATGGATTCGTAGAGGAGGCGGGTTCGATAAGAATACACATTAACTCTGCATCCGCTTGAAGCTTCAAGGTGTTTCGGGTTAGAAGCTCTAAATTTTCGTTATACTCCCCTTGGATCAGGCGGTTGATGATATTATTTACGATAAAAAATTGCTTTTTATCAAACTCCTCATTGGAAGCGATTTCATTTTGGATTATTGGAGTGATCCTGCTTAATAAAGCCTCTATTTCTTCATCATCAATGGGTTTTAATAAATATTCATTTACCCGCTGGCGCAATGCCGTACGTGCATACTTGAAATCATCATATCCAGACAAAATCACAAATTTAGGAGGTTTCTCCATCACCTCATTCAACTTTGTAATAAGCTCAAGACCGTTAATTACAGGCATATTAATATCCGTAAGAACCAGTTCCGGTTTATTCTCCTGGATAAGCCTCATCGCATCCGTGCCGTTTTGAGCTTCACCACAAACTTCATAACCGAATTTTCCCCAGTCGATCATCGTCCTTAGCCCCTCAAGAACCCAGGGTTCATCGTCCACGATCAGAACCTTAAGCATGATGTTCGCTCCAATCTTATTAAGATAAGCCCGCGCTTTACACCAAAATATATAGATCATGCTATCATACTTGGATAATGATGTGAATTCATAAATTTTCCTTCTTTTGTTTAAAACAGTACTTTTTTTACTTGAAAAAACATACTAAAAACAGCGTATCCTAAATTTCAGACACACCTTTACAAGGGCCCATCATTCCATTATTATAGTTTACATCGAGTAAACCTTTACACAGTGTAAACTATATGGGAGGGCTATGATATGAGCAGCTTATCTAAGTCTGCTAGATTTCCACTTTTCATTCTGATGTTGAATCTATTTATCGCTTTATTGGGGCAAGGTATGGTCATTCCCATTCTACCTGAATATCTGAAACTGTTTAATGCGTCAGGGGCTGCCGCCGGATATCTTATTGCGGCTTTTGGAGCAGCACAGTTTATTTTTTCACCTATAGGGGGACAGCTCTCGGATAAATGGGGCCGAAAATCAATGATCATTTCCGGAATGTTTTTAACCGTCCTTTCAGATCTGATATTTGCTGTATCTACGACATTGCCCCTACTTTACATCGCTAGATTTATTGGGGGTATAGGTATCGGAATCATGGTCCCTTCCAATATGGCCTATGTCGCTGATATCACCACCCATGAAACCCGTGCAAAAGGTATGGGGTACTTGGGGGCTTCCATGAATTTGGGTATGGTACTTGGTCCAGGGTTAGGCGGGATTATCGCTGGGTTTGGAATACGGGTGCCTTATTTTTTTGCGGGTGGACTTGGGCTTATCGCTACGATACTTTGTTTTTATATGCCAGAGACACTACCAAAGGAAAAACGGAAATCCGTTAACAAACAGGACCCTCGGGAATCCATTCGTAATCAAATCGTAAATTCATTCCGGACGCCCTATTTCCGCTATCTTCTGCTCATTCTGATCATGACATTTGGTCTGATGAATTATGAAACGGTGTACGCCCTTTTTGTGGAACAAAAATACGGTTTTGATGCAACGAAAATCTCAATCATTATTACGGTTGGTGCTATTATAGGCATTATTGTGCAGATCTGGCTGCTTGATCATCTGATTAAGAGACTTGGCGAGATAAAGCTTATACGTATATCATTGGTGATGACCGCTATAACCTTATTGTTGATGATATTCAAGATCAATTTAGGTTATTTATTAGTTGTATCAGGTTTATTTTTTGCTTTTAATGCTTTTTTGCGCCCCACAGTAAGTACATTGATTGCCAATTCAGCTGGCGATCGGCAAGGATATGCTGCCGGATTAAATACAACGTACACCAGTATAGGAAACATACTTGGACCCATTTTAGCGGGATTGATGTTTGACAAACATATTAATATTCCCTATATTTTTGGGGCAATTATCCTGGCATCTGCCTTTTTCATCACCTTACAAAAACCAAAAAAAGAGCAAGAAAGGAGTGTCGCCCATGACTGAGAACTGGCACCAGAATTTAAAAAACAAAAACCGGGAAGAATTAATTGCTGCGGCGAAGGATCTTTTTATGAAGCAAAGCTTTCTCAAAGTTAATATTAAGGATGTCTGCGACGTGGCTGGTGTAAGCCGGGTTACCTTTTATAAGCATTTCCAGTCCATGAACGAACTGATTTTTGAGGTCCAGATGGAAATTCTGGAGAGCATGACCCAATTTGTTAGAAGCGCACCTTCTTCAATTGAAATGAATGGTAAGCAAATGCTTGCTTCGATGCTTAATGCTTGGATTGATTATGCCCGGCAACACCCAGGTTACATCAAATTCATTCTTCTATTCGATTTGCATTTTGAAGCCTATGATTACAGTAAAGAACTCAAAGAAAAGTACAAAGATTTTGTGATGCGGGGAAAAGAACGACATTTCTTAATGGATGCTCTGGAGGCCGGAGTTAAAGATGGATCGTTAAAATTTGATACAGAACCCTTATCCACTGCTCATTTCATCTTCACGTCTATGATGGGTTTATTACAGAAAATGAGCCTGATTTCCAAAGACGATTTCAACAACGAACTTCAGGATATTCAAATTGCTAACCGATTTGTGGACATGTTAGTTCAGTATTTAAGTACAGAAAGTGATGAATCTCCTGCCTTGAAGTAAGGGGATCCATCACATTCTACGTAATAGAGAGGAGTAGTTTAAATGAAATTATTCTTATTTAAGGAGCGGTTAGACTCATGTTTGATTAACCATTCTTTTCTGGCAAGCCCGCCTCCATAGCCACCCAATTCACCATTGCTGTTTATCACTCGATGACATGGAACCAAGATTGAGAGTTGATTGGTACCATTCGCCCTTGCTACAGCGCGGCAAGCAGAGGGATTATTGATTTTCTCTGCAAGCTCCCTATAAGAAGCTGTCTGTCCCAGAGGTATTTTCCGGAGTTCATTCCACACCTTTTGCTGAAAGTCTGAGCCCAGATAACGAACCGGCGTTGTAAATTCCGTAAGTTCACCTGTGAAATACAGCTTCAATTCCTCCTCAATTTGGTGAAGGACGGCTACCTTTTCAGGTAATATAGTTGCATTTAAGCGAGTGCGTAATCTTTTGATTTCATTTTCAAGACCCTTGCGATCCACAAATTCCAGCAGTAAAAGACTCTCTTCATCGGAGATGGCCAGCATGGAACCCAATATCGTTTCTATCCAAGTACAGTACAGCACTTTAATCTGCTTGGAATGATTCGGGACAGTCCCCATCGTTCGTGAAAAGGCATCCCTAAACCCATTGCTCGAATCGTACCCGCTTTCCAGTTGTGCGTTAATGATTGAATCCCCATTCCTAATATGTTTGAATGCCAGTCCTAAACGTCTAGAACGTGCATATTCGATAAAGGTCATCCCGAATTGTTTCTTAAATTGGCGGCGTGCCGTGTTTGCACTAATAGACAGCTCATCAAAATCTTTATCTGTCCATTTTCGTTCCGGATTGCTCTCAATAGCTTCTACAAGCAGCTTTACTTCAGGAGACATTTTTGTTGGATTGGATAACGGCTGACACCTTTTACATGGTCTATATGATGCTAATAAGGCTTCCTTGGCTGTAGCAAAAAACTCACAATTTTCTTTTAATGGCTTTTTAGCGGGACAAGTTGGCCTACACATGATCCCCGTTGTCTTCACTCCTACAAAAAATACGCCCTCATAATTCGAGTTTTTCTCGACCAGCATCTTATAATATTTATTGATATCCTGCTCATTAGTTATCATAGTATGGTTAGCTCATTTCTAAATAAAGTCCTGAGGCGTCAAGCGTTTGCCGGGCATTTTCCTGAAGATTATGTTGTGCCTGAAAGAAACTACGCGGGCCATAGCTAATACGTTTCACGCCAATTTTTTGCAATTCATGATTTGAAAGCATACCGTCCATAACCATGATATTCACAGGCAGTGGCGATTTTTTGACAAATTGTTCAATCAAGCTTGGATCAGCGAGCCCCGGTATAAAAATCCCATCCGCTCCAGCGTCAGCATAAGCATAGGTACGTTCTATAGCTTGATTCACTAGATCCATCGAATGTTCCTTATCCTTGAAAAAAATATCCGTTCTAGCGTTAATAAACACACGCTTTTGCAGTTTGGAGGCTACTTGTTGTATGGTTTTGATCCTACGGCTTTGTTCGCTGGTCTCCCATAGTTCATTGTTAGGATGATTTACAATCTGATCTTCAAAATTGATACCACAGATGTCTAATTGAAATAACTGCTCCATGTTATGCGCTAAAGTATCCTCATCTATAGCATATCCACCTTCGATGTCTACGGTCAATGGAACCGCTACTCGTTCGGCAATCTTTGAAATCATCCAAAGCATAAGCTCAAATGTAAGCTGTTCACCATCCGAATATCCCCACGCTTCCGCCATGGAATAGCTGCTAGTTGCTACCGCCTTTGATCCAGCTTGCTCTATTGCTTTAGCTGAGGCTACATCCCAGCAGTTGTACAGGATCAGTGGATTTTTTTGATCATGCAGCGTTTTAAAATAGTCATAGTTTTTACTGTTCATAAGTGGTCATCTCCATTTAGTTAAGAATAGAACCACTATATATTAGACATCCATTATCGATACCAGAAAAATTAACACCAATCTTTTTTTCCACAAAAAAAACACCGATAGATAATCTAATCCTCTCAGGATCAGATCATACCATCGATGTCAGTTTGCCGATTAAAGTTCTACCTTACGGAGTGATTGTTTTGGTGATGGTTTGGATGACTTATTCCCTGTCCCCATCGGTAGGATTTGTGGAGCTGCGATCCCGATCAGAACTACGATAATCCCGATCCAGCGAAGTAATGATACCTCTTCTTGCAGAACTAACACGGAGGCTACTACAGCTGCCGGTAACTCCGCTGCCCCTAAAATCGCGCCTAGACCTGAACCCAGCTTCGGAACCCCGATCGAAAAGAACAGAACTGGAATTACGATGCCCAACAAACCTAGAGGTAGGCCGTATTTCCAAAGCCCATCGGTAATCGCACCGTCATATAAAAACGAAGGAGAAAAAACAGTCATAATAATAACCATTGCACTAGTGGTCATATACAAGCTTTTATTAACGGCAGGTACCTGCGTAGCTACTCTTCCACTCACAAAAATATAGAAGGCAAACGACACGGCTGACATTAAGCCAAAAACCACACCAGTGGTCGTGATTCCACCTACACTCGGCTCAAGGATGCCCCCCGCTAATACCGTACCAATTAGAAGGATAACCATCGAAATCACTTTTTCCCGACTAGGAAGTTTTCGATCTACAACCGCCTCCAGAATTACACCGATCCAAGTAAATTGGAATAACAGTACAATCGCAATCGAAGCAGGCAATTGTTCAACGGCGAAGCCATAAAATATGCCAGTTAAACTGATAGTGATCCCAGCGGCTAATAATTTCCCGCCTGTTTTTAGCCCTAATTTCTTTCGAGAAAATAATAAGACCAGCAAGAGCAGCATACACCATCCAAAAAAGTATTGTGATCCTACCAATTGTTTCATTCTAAAGCCATCGTTCATTCCAAGCTTGACGATCGTAGAGAGTGAGCCATAACTACAAGCACCTAAAAAAACTAGTAAAGCATATTTGAATAACTTCATATTCATCGTAAACCTCTTCCCTTTCTCTTGAGCAAGCTCATTAACATAATAAAGCCCCTTGTCATCGAAATGACAAGGGGCGATTGAAACCAAAGAATACATCTTTGACAAAATTCCGCCACTCCATCCACTGGATAGAGTTTGGTTTATTTACTTATAACAACTCCAATCATAATATGATAAATCACACAGGGTGTCAACTTGAAATTTAAGGATTTAGCTGGAACAATCGATAGACAATAACAGCTGCCTGAGCACGAGTTGTATTGGCTTTAGGTGCAAAGTTATCTTTGCCTACACCTTGAATAATCTTTGCTCCGCTCATGAATTGTACAGCCTCACGAGCGTAGGATGAAACGTCAGCGGCATCATTGAAACTCACTGGCTGGTCCACTCCCACGACCGTAAGTTTGGCGAGTTGTGCTGCACGATAAGCCATCAACGCCATTTCCTCACGGCTAATTGTTTCATTAGCACCGAAGGTTCCATCAGATCTGCCCTGAATAATTCCTAGCTTCTGAGCAGCAGCAACGGAGCTGTAGTACCAAGCATCCAGCGAAATATCCTTAAATGTACTTGCCGCACTACCTTCCTCCAGCTCTAGTGCAAGCATCAGCATCTTCAGGAACTGCGCCCGAGTTACATTCAGCTGTGGCCCGAAGTTATGATCTCCGGTGCCATTCAGAATATCTCTGGCGGCAAGGGCTTGAATGCTATTTTGTGCCCACCCTAGTCCAGCGATATCCTTAAAGGAATTTTCCGCATATCCTACTGCGAATCTGCTGGAATTGTCTGGTCTGAAGATGATCTTGCCAGTTGTCGGATTAAACTGGGAGTTTCTAACCACCTCTACAGTCCCGTCTTCACGGATTTGGTAGGCTACTATTTGTTCTACACCTGAAGTTGTCTTTGGTTTGTAATCCCGTTCAACCTTCAGTCCACGCCCAAAGCTGTCAAACTGTTTGCCATCAACAAAGAACTTAAACTCATAAATATCCCCGACATCCGTCTGAAGCGACAGTGTCTTCGCGTCAACTTTGCCAACTACAAGCTTAACGCTTGCGGCGTCAGATCCTGCCATCGCAAGAAGCAGGTCAGCATTTATTCGGAACGTAGACAATCCCATGTCTATTTCCAAAAGTTGAATTGCTTTTGCTCCCGCTCCAGCCAACTCACGAGCTGGCAAGGTCAGTTCAACCACCGAGCTGGCAGAGGATGGCTTCACTGTGATTCTCAATACTCCATTCTGCATTGAGCCAATTGCTTGTTGCAGAATCGTCGAGGATACCTCTGCAATAGCTTTACCATTCACATCCGCTGTCACGGAAAGAGTAACTCCATCTGCGTTCACAGTTGGTTCCGGTTGTTTCACTGGTTTGACTGTCGTTGAAGATGAAGTACCGCCCGATTCTGAAACCTGCGATTCTGCCTTAATCTCAATGGACATCGTACCTACAACACCGGAGTCATCTTTAGCTGTCGCTCTCACCGTTACTTTGCCTGCTGCAATTGCAGTGAGCAAGCCGGTATCCGTAATAGTTGCTCGCTCAGTAGCTGATCCATCCTCATTCACTACTGACCAGGTCACTGCTGGATCGGATGCATGGTCCGGCAGGATTACAGCTGCCATTTGCAGGGTTTGCCCTGACTTGATTTCGCTCACATTATCTTTGGAGGAGACTTTTATCTCCATGACGGATATAGGAATGACATGAACAACCGATTGTGCCTCATGCAGGATGTCAAAATCAACATCTGTGTTGGATCCTCGGAAAGAAATAAATCCAAGCGGCACGGCGATTTCACGATTTGTCTTCTTCGCTTTGAAGATGATTTCTAAGAATTCCGCATCATCGGTCAGGATATTTCCTGCCTCCGTTCCAGCTACACTAACTGTTATTAGACCTGGACTGTCCTCATTAATATGAGTGATGCTGAATCCGTCTGGCAAGGTCTGAGCGGATATGAATTCCACACCAGATACGTCATATGCCATGGTAAAGTCTACAGCATACACTTCCTTGTAGACGGAGGTAGTAACATTTGTAAGCCCTACACGGTAAGTGAAATCCTGTCCTGCCACCACTGTGACCGGTCCGTTCAGCGTTGCAGCGGGCAGATTACGGGCAATCTCATCTTGTCCGCTGATATTAATCTCTAGGCTTCCGGATACTCCACTTCCATCTAGAGCTCGCGCAGTTACTTGTACGCTACCGTTCTTTCTAGCTGTCAGCAAGCCCTTCTCATTAATAACCGCTTTATCCGTAGAGGTTATCCCATCTGCTTCAGTTACCGTCCAGATAACTTTAGGATTCGTCGCATTCTCTGGAAGCACAGAGGCTTGCAGCTGCAAGGCACCGCCCTTCGACTCAATGCTGCTAATTCCATCTTTACCCGTTACAGTAATTGAAGAGACTTGTACCGCAGGTATCTGCTCTTGATCCACTAAGATCTTGGATTGCTGTGGATTCCAGCCATCACTTCCACCAAGCACAGCTTCAATCGTATAGGCAGCTGCCTCTTCTGCTGTTAATTGTTTGGACCAGCTGTAACGTGAAGCTGCATTAGCCCCCTCTCCGTAACTTAAAAACTCAGAGAACCGTGCAGTTTTGGAACGACCTTCATACCATTCATGCCAGCCAGTAGCACGAATATGAGCTCCCATCTCCGTGTTAATGAAGGTAGAGCTGCCATATTCTCTCCATGGCCGGCCCAAATCAACGGTTCCAGCAGCAACGCCCTCACTGGCAGTTAGTCGATTATTGATGAACACATAACCAGGCTTACCCGTTGCCGTGGAAGGCGCAGTAACATAACCAGCACCCGCACTTTGAATCACATTATTCTCGAATACAGCAGCGGAATTACCAAAGATAAAGTCCACTGTACCTTCAATATGGCTGTCGACGAAATAAGCTCTTCCCTTGTCTGCGAACAGGGTATCCTGATATCCAAGAAGTTTAACATTTCTGTACACTCCCCGGTCTCCTTCAGCATATAAAGCGACTGCCTGACCGGCATCCCGCCCAGCACTGTTCTCAACCGTCATGTTCTCCAGTGTGAAATCAGTTGCCGCAACCTTTAATGTATAGCTACCGCTGGTGCCCATTTCTTTACCATCTGAGCCAATGGTTTTCGCGGAGTCACCGTTAATAAGTACGGTACCTTCCCGGCTCTCACCGATGATACTAATATTCATCTTACTAGAAGGTACAAGCACCTTCTCCTTATACGTGCCGTTCTTCACTTTAATAATCGTGGTTAGGGCACTATTATCAGGTGCTGCTTGAATAGCGTCATTAATCGTTTTATAATCTCCTGTCCCATTCTGAGCAACAATAATGACAGGAGCTGGAATTCCCTTGACCACCTCGGATGGAACACTGGCACCCTTATCACCGATGGCGATTACCGCATATTGATAGGCAGTCCCGTTGCTCAAGCCTTTATCGGTATAATCTGTTGCTTCGATGCCGTCGGCCACGACCGCATAGCTGCCACCGCTCTCCGAGCGTAGAATTTGATAGCTGCTAGCTCCATCAGCTACATTCCAAGTCAGATGGATATCAGTGTTGCCAGGCTCAACGCTAACTCCTTGTGGAGCCTGCGGCTGGCCGGAATTCTTGTATGGAACCGCTGGGGTAGCAGCTGAATCTAGACTACTACGGGTACCGCTTATTGCTTTGACTTTGTAATAATACGGTGTTCCGTTTACGAGCCCAGCATCAGTAAAGCTTGTGTCTGATAAATCAGACCCGAGCACTTCATAAGGACCATTCGCCGATGAGGCACGTTTGACAATGTACTGGCTCGCCTCCTCAATCGCTGGCCAGCTTAGTTTCATTACACTGTCACCAGCTTCCGTGGAAACGACAGGTGTTCCCAAAGGAGATTCCGGAGTAGCTTCAACAGGCGCTGATTCTTTTCCCTCCCCGGCCACATTTGTTGCAGCTACGACGTAACGGTAGGTTTGCCCGTTGGCCAAACCTCCGACGCGGTAAGTTGTGCCGGTGATTTCTTTTGCCACGAGTTCATAGCTACCTGAAGTCTCATTCCACTTCTTGATGCTGTAGCTGGCTGCATTCTCCACAGCTTTCCAACTGAGATCCAGTTGTGCATTCCGACTTACAGCCGCAAACGATTCTGGCGCAGGCAATTTCACCGCCAAAGCGGATGGGGTAATACTAATTTCATTGGAATTTCCCGATTCACCAGTGGGCGCCGTCGCCGAGATAACATAATAATAGGTAGTTTCGTTGGTAACTTCATTATCAATATATGATGTCTCTGTAATAGCATTGGCAATAGTCTCATAAGGCCCCCCGCTCTTAAGACTTCTCTTAACATTGTAGGAAGTTGCGCCTTCAAGAGCAGGCCATGATAGCTGGGCTGCTTGGTTTCCTGGAAGCCCAGTCAGTCCAAGCGGTGTTTCAATGGGCTCAACATAGATCTTTAAATTGTCTAAGTAATAATTTCCTGAGCCGCCGCCCGGTGTCTTGGACAAGATACGCCCAATGCCGTAGCTGGCGAAATTCGTGGTTGTGAACGGAAAAGAGCCAGCAGGCTGATCATCGATATATACATCCACTTTATCGTTGTTCACATCCACCTTTAGCTTCAGGTTGTACCATTGTTTTAGGGAATAAGAGCTCATCAGTTGATGATACTGGCTGCTCCCCCTGCTCATGGTTAGCGTATATTTACCTGTAGCTTCAGGAAGCGTTGGCTTTCTGCTCTCAATGGAGAATGCCGTTTTGCTTCCATCTGTACTCTGGGCCTGCAGGAACACCGAGGTTCCCGATTCTGTCGCAAACATAAAGTCAGTGTCAATAACCAGTGCACCTGTAATTGGCGCAAATTTACGGATAAACTGCACGCTGCCGTTCGCACCATCGAACACATTCAACACTTGATCTGACGTATTCCCTTTACTGTCAGACGGTGTGGGAGATACAATAACCTTTTGAATTTCAGTCTGTGGATTTGGAGTTACATCATAATACTCTGGTGTCACACCTACGGCAACCTGCTCGAAGTCTTCATCCACATAATAGACATTACCTGCTTCACCTTCAGCTGTAGCGCTGGCCTCATCGGAATCAAAGCTTTCACCAAGCTCATTCACCGCGCTGACCACGTAATAATAAGTTTTTCCGGAGCTGAGTCCGGAATCAGTATACAAGCTATCTTTAATTTCAGTATTAATCGTTTTGTAGGGACCGCCGGAAACCTCGCTACGTTTAACACTATACGACTTGGCAGAAGCAACGTCCTCCCAATTCAACTTCACTTTCTCTTCACCGGCTGTGGCTGTAAGTCCACGGGGTGCAGCAGGAAACTGATCACTAAGCGGTTTCAGCTCCACCTCACTGAAGACAGACGCATTATAACGATTAACCTCGTTATCTACCTTAGCAGCATCGGCTGCAAGACCAAAATAAACCGTATCATTCAGGTCAAGCTTCACCGTGCCTACCTTGCTCCATGTTACTTTATCCGGCGATACCAGACCTGTCACTTCGTTACCAAGACGAACCAGCTTCACCCAATAAGGTGTATTGATGAAACTGTCCGGTTCTGTTTTTACCACCTTGGCTCCTGTGGTGGAGCGGGTAATCATAACTCCCTTCTTGCCATATTTGACATAAGGGATTGCCAGCATCGTCATTTTAGAATTGTCATTGAGATTATCACGAATCATGACACCTGCTTTGGCATAATCATCAGTTCCCGTTACGGAGTCGATTCTAGCAATAATTTCACCATTGCCTGTCAGGGTTTGATAAGCAAACTGAAAGTTATCAACAGCAGTTTCGCTCTCCGATGTAGCTCCGATAAGTCCAGCCGATTTGAGCGTAATTTTCCCGCTATCTGGATGAAGTGTAGTCACTCCCGCTATCCCTGGACCACCAACATCCACTGAAGTCCACGGAAGAACGGATCCAGAGGTGTTGACATGTATAGCTACGTTATCGGATTGTGTCTTAAGCCCTTTATTGTCTATAGCCTGAACAACAAGATAATAGGTACCATCCTGCACATTGTTCCAATTGAAACTATAAGGTGCTGTGGTAGCTTCGTCTTGCTTCACACCATTAACGATAAATTCCACCTTAGCAATACCATCGCTATCACTGGCAGAAGCTGTAACATTCACCTCGCTGCCTGACTCTATGATTTGGTTATTCACAGGATAATTGATAGCGGTTACAGGATTGTCCGTATGCTCATTCCCTGATTTCCCTAACACAATGAGATCATTCAAATACACTTCTAAATTTGTATATCCCTCCGAAGATAACGTCGACTTCTTGCCATCCTCAGGATCGGTAGGATCTAGTCCATTAGCAATCTCCCAGCTATCATCCATACCGTCATGATCCATGTCGATTACATTGGAAGCTGTCTCTGTATAGTCTGGGTAACCGCCTATTTCAATAGGTGAATTAATATGCTGTCCAGTGCGATTCTTCACATCATTAATGACACGCGCATCGTAAGCATCACGTCTTGGCAAAGTGGCACCAGCATCAGCCATTACATTTGCGTAGGCTTCCTCCGCCGACACTGCCGTATATGGGTTAGGCATCTTTGCCGGCTCCGCAAGCTTAGAGATATTCGAATACTTTTGCACACCCTTCCAGTTGTCTTCGGTAACCTTCGGATTACCATCCATGATGTTCCCATCTATAAACAACCGGGTTTCTGGAGACACTTCCCCAAACAATTGATTTTTTACACTGGTGTAGGTGTTTGGACCATTTTTATAATAATTGTTAGTGATATTATATCGATAATCTTCTGCTCCCCCACCATAGGTCGAAGCGAATCCCCAGTTATAGATAACGTTATTAGACATTTCCGTCAGGTCCACCAATTTGGTCACCGTCGGCAAACGGGGGTTGCGGCTGGTGCTATGAGCAATCAGATTGTGAAGGAAACTGGCATTTTTCCCACCCCAGATTCCTCCGTAGCCGTGACGTCCCTTCTGGTGAGTCGTCATCAGCATACTTTCAGCGGATATCGACCATTGTACGGTAGTATTCTCGTTGTCATACAGACTGACCACTTCATCCACCGACCAGCTGAATGAGCTATGATCGATAATGAGATCCTTATGGTACCTTGATCCAAAAGCATCATCTTCACTAGCTACCCGGTCGCCTAACCGGAAACGCATATAGCGCATAATAATATTGTCAGCTTCAACAGAGGTTGTGTAGTCGGCAATTGTAATTCCGTCACCTGGAGCCGTTTGCCCGGCAATCGTCAGATTTGAGCCGGTAATCTTGAGGGATTCCTTCAGATGGATGGTTCCCCCCACTCGAAAAACAATGGTCCGATTACTTTGACTTACCGCATCGCGGAAGGAGCCGGGGATCGGAGTTTCCTTGATACCATAATCAGCCAACGTCGTCACTTCATACACAGGTTGAGCTCTTCCGCCGGTTACATATTTGCCGCCACCTTCCGCACCCGGAAAGGCAGGAAGCGCTTCCAAAGAAGCGGCCTCGACACCACCAAATGGCATACATGTTGCAAGAAGACTCGCGACCAGCGCCCCAGATAACCATTTTTTCTTCATACAAGACCTCCTAATATCTATTGGAATAAGAAGGGGGCCCTGTCCTCAGAGCAACCCCTTCCTTAGTAAAGCCGTGTGTATTATTCCTTGCCCTGATAACGGAAATATGCGAAATCAGCACTGCTGCCACCGAACTGCTGCATATCATGCGCCGCAATGCCAACAAAGTTCCCAGTGAAGCCTCCCGATAAAAAGCTGATATTCTGCGGATCGCCAAGTGGCTTCCACTCCGTATCGTCACCCTTAAGATAAACAAATTGCCCAGTCACTTCCTGCACCTCAACCGCGATCCGCAGTGTCTCCCCTGCATTTAGTTCAATCATTACAGGCTCCGCAGTGAATTCATCCCGCTGACAGCGCATTAACCGCAGCACCTTGCCACGTCCTTCTTCATGGCTGATATACGCATAAAGATAGTTATCTTCATTCAGGTATAACAGTAGTCCTGCCATCTGCAGATAAGTATTCGGTTCATATTCAAGCGCTGTTTCGGCGCGGAAGCTTATATCCGTCTGGCGAATAGCCAGAATATGATGCTCAAACAGACTCTGCACGGATTCCCCGGCCCTGATTCTTAACCAGCCCGGTCTTTCAGCAAGGGAACACCAGCTTTCATTCCTAGGAATCCGCAGTGTATTCCAGTTCTTTTTCAATTCCGGGCCGTTAAAATCATCCTCGAATTCAAGCGTCCGCACTTGTTTCAGGACCTTCGTTCCTTTAGGTGCTGGTACCTTGAGCTGTGGCGCATTTCCGCCTGAGGTTAGTCTTAACCAGCCCTCCTCATTCCAGTGCACCTGCTGAACGGCAGTCTCTCTCCCCAGTATGGCGTATTCGCCTTCCAGGGGTCGGGTACACAAATGGGCCATATACCATTCACCTTCTGGTGTCTCTACCAGACTTCCATGGCCGGCACATTGAAGCGGCAGCTCGGGATTATCCCGTGAGGTCAACATCGGATTGAGCGGATCCACCTCATACGGTCCAAGTAGCGCCTTGGAGCGCGCTACGGTTACGGCATGCCCCGATCCAGTGCCGCCTTCTGCCGTAATTAAGTAGTAATAACCTCCCCGCTTGTAAATATGCGGCGCTTCCGTCTTCTTCAGCGGCGTGCAATCAAAGATTTTCACAGGTTCACCTATTAATTGGCATTGCTCTGGATCGTACTCCTGAATTACAATTCCGCAGGACTTGTTGCCTTCCGTAATCCGGTAATCCCACAGCTCATTCAGCAGCCATTTGCGCCCATCCTCATCATGGTACAGAGATGGATCAAACCCGCTGCTATTCAGGTATACCGGGTCAGACCAAGGTCCCTCAATATCCCCCGCAGTAATCAGATAGTTATGACAATCTTTAAAAGGCCTTTTAGTGCTCTTAACATCGGTATAAATCAGATAAAACAAACCGTCATAATAGCTAAGCTGTGGAGCCCAGATACTGCAATTTTTCGGATTTCCCCGCAGATCCACCTGATGAGTCAGAATATCTGTGCAATGCTCCCAGTCTGCTAAGTCCGCTGATTGATACACCCTTACACCGGGCAGCCATTCAAAAGAAGAAACAGCAATATAATACATCTCCCCCGCTCTTACAATACAAGGGTCAGGATTGAAGCCTTTTAATATGGGATTGTGAATAATTCCAGTCTGAATATTATCTGTAATCATCTTCATACTCCTTCCTATTTCCATACATCCGCACCCTTCACCCTAAGCAAATCTGCAGTCTATCCTGTTCAATTATCAGTCTGTCTGCTCACTTAGATCTTCCTGTGACGGGATAACGGTCACCTGCTGTACTAATTCTTCCACTTTACGGGTGTTTCTCGATTGGCAACCGGTGATATCTACCGTTTCTCCATTTTCAATATAAAAAGCCGGTCCCTCATGATTCTCGATCGTCACTTGGCGGAAGCGGATATCTCTTACGTTGCCAAGATAGAACCCACGGTTGTTCATATCCTGGATTCCTGACATCATGGCTGGACGACCAGGGATTGCATTCTCTGCCATGGAAATATCAATATTGGAAAAGGTAATTTCTGAAATGTATTGCTCCGCAAGGCCGTAAAGAAAACCTGCAGCAGCGTGAACATTCCGAGCAGTAATATTAGCAAAATGAATCCGTCGGAAGCAGGGGGTCTCCTCCGTCACCGGATAAGGATTCTTGTCCCATACGTATTTGTCCTTACCACGTGGTCCGCAGAAATAATAAAGATTAAGAATAAACGGACAGATCACGTCCTCCATCACGATATTACTGACACGAATATCTTCGACAACACCTCCGCGCCCGCGTCTGGACTTCAGCCGAATTCCGCGGTCTGTCTGCTTGAACACGCAATTGCTGATCACGATATTACGGATATCTCCGCTCATTTCGCTTCCCAGCACCACACCGCCGTGACCATGAATCATCGTGCAGTTAGTTATCGTGATATTCTCACACGCAACCCGCTCCTTCGTATCCTCCGTCCCTGCTTTAATGGCGATGCAGTCATCACCCACATCGATATTGCAGTTGCTGATGCGGACATTCACACAGGATTCTGGGTCAATGCCGTCTGTATTAGGCGAATCCGCCGGATTATAGATCGACAGATTATCAATCGTAACATCCTGGCAACAAATAGGATTCACAGTCCAGCTTGGGGAGTTTACGAGTGTCAGATCTCTGAGCGTAACTCTACGGCAGTTGTCGAAGCTGATAAGCTTCGGGCGGGGATACAGCAGTGAATCAGGAGAATTCCGATGTTTATCCCACCAAGGTGCGCCCCTTCCATCCAGCTTGCCTGCACCTGTAACCGATACATTCTCTAGATTTATTCCAAAAATACATGAAGCATGGACGTTCTGTTTCACGCCCTCCCAGCGGGAACTCACCACCGGATAATCGTTAGGATCAGAGCTGAAGCTAAGCTCAGCTCCAGGACTAAGCTGTAGCTCAATATTGCTTTTCATGAAGATAGCGCCTGTCTGATAGTGCCCGGAAGGAACATAAACTGTTCCTCCCCCTGCCTCGCTTGCCGCATGAATGGCACGGGCTATCGCTTCCGTTGAAGGCTCTGCACTATTAGGATGTGCTCCGTAGTCATTTATATTGTAGATAGACATGCGCTTCACTCGCTCCCTTTCGTCACGGCAGGACGCTGCAAATATTCATATTCTCCGCAAGCCAGGAGGAATGCGCCAAGCCCCTTCTGATCATTGGTAACAATCGGTTCACTGATATAATAGGTGTAAGTACCATCTCTCCGGTCTTCACCACCGAGTCCAGCGACCTGGCAGTTTTTATTCAGGTTAACCCAGCCATTTTTGGTTTCCAGCACAAATTCAGTAATAAGGCCTTGATAAGCACGGTCAAGTGTCTCGAACCAACTAGCATCCAGTACACCAATCCGAATGCCCTTAGCCATTGCATAGGTGATCATACTTGAGGCAGAAGCCTCCAAATAATTGCCTTTACGGCCGCCCATGTTTACAACCTGATACCAGACTCCGGCATCAGCATCCTGAACCTGACGAAGCGCTGTCAGCGTATCTGTCAGAATACGTGCCAAGATCTCGTAATCCGCGTGTTCCTTAGGGAGCATTCCGAGTACATCCACTAGCGCCATCACATACCAGCCCAGCGAACGCCCCCAAAAGTTCGGAGACAACCCCGTTTCAGGATCGCACCACGGCTGTACCCGCTTTTCATCCCATGCGTGAAACAGGAGACCCGTCTCAGTATCCTTGGTATGACGCTCGCACAGAATAAATTGCCGGGTCACATCGTCCAGACCCTTGCCGCCTTCATACTCAAGTAAATACTCCAGATAGAAAGGAGAGCCCATATACAAGCCATCCAGCCAAATCTGATAAGGATATACATTCTTATGCCAAAACGCACCTTCCGAGGTTCGAGGATGCGTTGTTATCTGCTTTCTTAATAAATCTGCTGCCATTTTATATTTCGCTAACCCAGTTTCTTTATGGAGCACAAACAGGATCTTCCCGTTATTTAAGTGATCAATATTATGTTCGCTCAGGCGATACCCCTTCACAGAGCCGTCTTCCTCAATAAAATAATCCATATTATCTTTGATGAATTGATAATATTTAACCTGCCCGGTCTGTCTCCACAGCAGCTCAAAACCCTTCAAGATGACTCCATAATCATAAGACCATTTTCCATGATATCCGTTATCCTCATATAATCTTGGCGTTCGCTCCATAATCGAATCTGCCATTCGAACACCCCAGCCCATACTCCTAAGTGCATTATTGTCTTTCATTTTTTCCTCCTGTTTGAATAGATATGGTCCTAAACGCAGCCTCCCCATTTAGGACCCATCTACTATTTTCTTAGAATATAGTCTGTAGTACTTCTTAAGGATTTACAGCTTTATAAGCAGCTTCATATTCAGTAATGATTTTGCTGCCGCCGGATTTCTTCCACTTTTCAACCTCAGCTTTAAATCCGTTCAAATCAATTTTGCCAAGAATATATTTATAAGTGGCATCTGTCATAATCTTCTGCAATTCAGATCCTTGAGTAGAATAGGTCTCAGATTCCAGAGAGTAAGCAGGATTCAGTACAGCATATTTAGCATTCTCAACGATCAGCTTATCAGCTTCAACTTTGAGTGGATCAGCATCATGGATAATGAACCCATTCTCTAATGGACGAGATGCCGAAAATGGCTGAACTTCTTGCTTCCAGAGATCCGTATCCTTAATCGTAACCGCTTGTTCTCCATCAATTGTGTAGTGAACATCCTTAATACCGTAGGTCATCAAGCCATAGACATCTTCATTCATAAGATCATTAACAAATTTCAGGATCCGTCTTAACTCATTTTCATCCTTAACTTCGGATTTCGGGAAAGACAGCAGTCCCCCAATTCCGTTATTACCAGCCCAGATGGCACGATCTGCTTCATTGCCAGTGGAAGTGATATCGTTAACCATAACCAAATCCATGCCATCCTGTATGCCTTTAGACAGATTCAGCAGGTTCTTGCTGTCAAACAAGGCACCCACATAAATTCCAGCCTTTCCTTGCGCAAAATTCTGCTGCTGATCTGTTTTAGCCGTCACAGCGAAATCCTGATTAATATACCCGCCATCATAAAGAGTCTTCATATAATCCATGGTTTTAACATAAGCCTCTGTATCGAACTCAGGTGTCATTTTACCCGCATCGTCAACGCTCCAATAGTTCGGTGTTCCAAAGTATGAGCCCAATGTCTTAAATGCTCCATATACAAGATCGCTGCGGTCCATGAAGCCTGTGGTATCCTTTTTGCCATTACCATCAGGGTCTTTTTCGGTAAACGCTTTCGCAACTTCCATCAACTCATCTGTTGTTTTTGGAACCTGCAGTCCAAGCTTATCCAGCCAATCTTTACGGATAACAACGCCGTTTCTAGCCAAGGACTTCTGGAAAGGAACCCCGTACAGCTTACCTGCAATCGATGCCGATGTACGTGTATCCTGTGAAATTTTAGCCAAATTCGGGAACTCATCAAGATAAGGACTTACTTCCCAGAACATACCGGCCTTCAGTGCATTACGTACAGAAGAGTTATCAAGAATAGTCAGGGTAACGATGTCCGCTAGGGAATTCGATGCTAATGAAGTATTAATACGTTCTTCTTTGGAAGGATCCGGAATCCATGAGAATTCAATCTCTGTATTCGTTAATTCTTCAATTTTTTCCAGAATAGGACCCGTTGGTGTTGTAGACGTTTGTAAAATGTTCAGCCAGCTAATCTTTGCTTTAGCATCTAGCACATCTGCAGGTGCAGCAGTTGTTTTAGCAGTTGAATTCGTTCCCCCATTTGAAGAATTTGACTCCTTCGCGTTATTGCCTCCTCCGCATGCAGTGAGTACTAACCCGCTACACAACATTAAGGCTGCAATTTTTTTGTAATTGCGATTCATCAACATTACCCCTTTTACTAATGTATTTGTTGTTGTATCTTCCACCTCTGCCCTTAAGGCAGAGGTAAGAATTCAGCATACTGTGAAGCCTAGTAAACACCATCTTCGCCGATTTTTTTAGCTAACTTGTTCGACAGCATTACGAGAATCAAGCCAACCACACCCTTGAACAGACCTACTGTGGTACTGAAACTCAATTGTCCGTTCTTTAAACCAGCTGTATAGATATAGGTATCGAAAATTTCTCCAACTTCGCGGTTCAAGGAATTGATCAGCAAGTACATATGCTCAAAGCCCAGATCCAGCGTGTGGCCAATCTTCAGAATAAGCAAGGTAATAATGATTGGACGAATCGCCGGCAGGGTGATATGCCATGTTTTGCGCAATCTTGCCGCTCCATCCATCTCAGCTGCTTCATATAACTGCGTATCCACTACGGTAATGGCTGCCAAATAAATAATGGTTGACCAACCAATTTCTTTCCAAATGATCTGTCCGATATACACGGTACGCAACCACTCGGGAGAAGTCAAAAAGCTGATCTTCTGCATCCCAAAGGCCGCCAACATCTCATTCAGCACCCCTCCATCCACATTCATAAATACATAGGAAATGGAGACGATGATAACCCATGACATGAAATGGGGGATATAAATAATCGTTTGAATGGTGCTCTTAAATAACTTGTGCTGAACTTCGTTAAGCATCAGCGCCACTATAATAGGTAGCGGGAAGAAAATAACAATGTTTAATGCAAACAAGATAAGTGTATTACTCAATAGCATAAAGAAGGTAGGTTCTGTAAACAATCGGACGAAATGCTTAAACCCTACCCACGGGCTATCCGCTATGCCCAGAAACGGCTGATAGTCCTGAAATGCAATGATAAGACCGCCCATAGGCAGGTACTTAAAAATAACAAAATACAAAAATCCCGGGAGTATCATTAGATACAATAACTTGTTTCTTTTTAAACTCAGCCAGCTAGGCCCCGTTCGCTTTTTTCTTAATGGATTAACTTTCGTGTTCAGCATGGTGACGTTTGCCTCTTTCACCTGATCGGCCTCCTTGATCGCGTTTCTTTACGATTCCCAGATTACGATCATTCGTCCATTACGTATATAATCATCAGATACTGATACTCCAAGAACCCTACAGCTATAAGGTTTTCCAGACCCGTGCATCTTATAGTGATTACTACAATACATAAAGATCATCTATGCCTTATCACGCTTTTTCCTCCCAAAACAAAGCCCAAGCTAATGATTATATACGGAATAACAGACCCCTGTTAAAGTTTCAATGAAACGATTACAAGGAGGATATCTGCATGTCGCAATCATCTTTTAAAAAAGAAACTATGGGTAGCCGGCTGTTTACTATTGTAAATACCACACTGCTTACACTCATTGCCCTAGCCTGTCTTTTACCCTTTGTCAATGTGTTTGCCAGTTCCTTTGCTTCAACACAGGAGGTAGTAGAAAAAAGCTTCATCCTGTTCCCGACGACATTCTCTTTGGATGCTTACCGTTATATACTGTCAACGCCTACTATCTTTAAAGGGCTTGGCGTATCCATCGGTGTAACCTTAGTGGGTACAGTTGTTAGTATGGTTCTTACCTCTTTAATGGCTTATGGATTATCTAGAAAATATCTGTACGGAAGAGATTTTATCAATTTCGTAATCGTGTTCTCCATGCTCTTCAGCGGAGGGATGATCCCTACTTTCCTAGTAGTTAAATATTTCGGGTTAATCGATTCCTACTGGTCCATGATCATGCCTGTTGCGATCAATGCTTTTAACCTGATCATTATGCGCAACTTCTTCCAGGCGCTGCCGGAAGGGCTAGAGGAATCAGCCAAGATTGACGGCTCTAATGATTTTGGTGTATTTTTCAAAATCATGCTTCCGCTGGCGATGCCATCTATCGCGACCCTCTCCTTGTTCTACGGGGTAGCTTACTGGAATACTTATATGAGTGCAGTTTTATATATGACGGACTCCACAAAGTGGCCTATACAAGTCCTGCTGCGCCAAATTGTTATCGTCGCCAGCGGGATGCAGGGAGATAATGCTTCTGTTGATATTATCCCACCTGCTCAAACCATCAAGATGGCGGTTATCGTAGTCGCAACCGTTCCAATGCTGCTCGCCTATCCTTTCGTACAAAAACACTTCACCAAAGGAGCCCTGCTGGGTTCTGTAAAAGGCTAAAACATTGCAGCTATACAAAACAGCCAGCCCCGGTCTCCCGGGGCTGGCTGTTTGTGTTCAGCGCCTTACTTCTCCTGTTTCTGGGTTCGGTATGCACCTGGTGTTACATGTTCTTTTTTACGGAAGGATCGAATAAAGTTCTGCGGATTATGGTACTGCAGCCTTTCAGCAATTTCTTTAATGGTCATATCCGTTTCTACAAGCCACTTCTTAGCCATTTCCAGGCGATAGTTCATTAGATATTCGCTAAACGTCATCCCGTACTCTTTTTTGAAAATACTGCTTAAATAGTTCGGACTGTAATGAAGGCGATCACCGATTAATTCTAACGTTAAGTCCTGATCAAATTCTGAGCGGACAATCACCGCAATTTTATCAGATAAAAGGCGGAACTGACGGTCTGTCTTCTCCTTAACACTGGTCACCATCGGATGAATAACTTCTTTGACCAAAATGCGTTCGATCTCTTCCGGATTACGGATGTCTAACAATCGGTGGTACAACGTAGAATTGTCCTCTGTCAGCAGAACCTCTACACCCAGCAGCTGCTCCAGCTGAATCAGATTGTTGACGAAACGTATTAATGTGACTTCGAAATTCAAAGGATTCTTACTGTGCTTCATCATTTCCCCGAGTAATGGATACAGAGAACAGGAGACTTGTTCTTCATCTCCAATCCGAATCGCGTCAAATAACTGGGACTCAAACTCAGACGGATAATGCAGTAGAACTGGACCCGAGATTACCTTCGATATATCCTCATAGAAAATGATGGACTCTTTGCCCAGATTTAAACGATGGTGCAGCGCCTGCTTACTCATCTCACAAGCTTCCTTACTAAATAATAAATTATCGTAAAAATTGCTTATTCCAACACTAACGGATAGTTTCAGGATTTCTCTAGCTGTTCGAATAATTGTCTTCGCATAGTCCAGTGCTATTCTCCGGTTCTCCTGTTCATTCGCTCCCTCAAAAATCAGGATGGTCGCTTGTGTACGGTCATTTAATAGGATAGGAATCATCCGCTTCTCCTGCGGAATCAGCTCTTCCACCAGTTTGTTGACCGCCACAAGCAGAAGGTCCTTGTCGCTAGCCTGCCGTTCCCCATAGTTATCCAGCTGTATCAGCAGCGTTGCATACACCGAATTCTGTGACAGCTCATAACCGAAACGAGGCAAACCTTGATTCAGCTCTTCTTGAGATATCCGGCTACGAAATAGATTTAGAATAAACTGAGTTTCCAACTTAGGCATCTCAGACTCAATGAGACCCTCTAGGCTTTCTTTCTCCGATAAGATGGTATCAATCGAATTAATAATCCAGTCTACCTCATTCTTGGGCTCTAGCTCTGCATTGGCAGGTAATAATCGGCGCTGAATCTGCCGGAATGGCTTGGTGAAATACAAAGAGATAACGTAAGCGACTACCGCAATCAACAATGTAATAAGCAGTACCATCATCACAATCCCGAATCGGGTTGTCTTTAGTGCATCTGAAATTTCCGATTTATCCAAAAGAGTTACGTAAATCCAATTATTATAAGAAGATTTAGCATAAATAGCTTTTATCGATTGGTGATCAGCCCGCTCCATGGCAATCGTCCCCAATTGCCCCCCGCCTCCGGCAACATTAGTAATATGGCTAAGCTGATTACTAGTCAGCAGGGACTTCCCGGTTTCCGACTCATATAGAAGCTCACCCTCCCGGTTAAGAATAAACACCGGTGTGTTTCCTTCGGTCTGAAGGGTGCTCTGCAAGGTCTGAAGTGATATATCAGATAAGGCAATCGCCTGTTTGGTCTGTGAGAATACCGGCAGGGTATTTACAAAGCGGATGCCTTTATCCGTCTTAACCCAAAATAAACCCCGGCTACGGTTATTGATATAGCTCTCATAAAGTGTCCTGCTCTCTTCTTCCGTTAAATGTGAAAGCTTCCCATTAGAAATCTGCCATTTCTGCTCCAAACTGATTAGAGAATAATTAACAAAATCCATCCCCATACTGGCAATGTAGTTAAGCTGGGAATTAATCTCGCGATACTCCTCAAAATCCTGCTCCGTGATCGGATTCTGCACAACCTCTCTGAAGGAACTGGTGGTACTGTAAGTATTAAAAGCGTATTCGATGGTCTGAATTTTCTGTTCCAGAGTGTTTTTAATTTGGGTAATTAAACTCTGTTTATCATCCGCTACTCTCTCATTTACCGAATTAATCGTCGTCAGATAAATATAGCCACCGAAGCTAATAACCAGGCCAATCCCCAGCACTAGAATAGGAACAAAAATCTTGTAGAATATCCTGCCTTTTTTCATGATAGACTCCTTAAGCATGTAATTATTTTCAATTATAGCGCTTCCAATAGGTTAAACCAAATGTTTTAAATGTGTATAATCGCAACCCTATTTTTATTAAAAATAGAAAACAAAAAAACAAGGCAAAAAACGCTTCATCAAGCCCAGTGCTCAATGAAGGTTTTTTGCCTTATATTATAATGCCTTTATTCCCTATCCTTATATTTCAATCTCTTCCGTTGAATCCGAAAGACCACCACTCTGCACGCCATTGTTATTGGCTACCGCAAGAACATATACTTTATATTTAACACCCTTAACAATTAATGCACCATTAACATCTCTTCTCGAGGCTACAATTGTAGGATTCGTTCCGTTAGGCGTTATCGACGTATAATACGAGGATTTCACCTCAATTGCTTCCGCTGATCCAAAACCTTGTTTGGACGGAACCACCAGGATTCGATATTCCGAAATGTTAGACTCGTTAGAGGAACGGTTGAAACTTACTAGTATTTTACCCTCATCCACACTGTACGTTACATTAGTGACAGAGGTTACCGGCAGCTTAGTGGATAAAGTGATGGCATTCGACTCTGAGGACAACACATTAGTGCCTGAGTACTTGCCGCTGCCAATCGTTAACACATACAATCTGTAACTGATTCCACTCTTTATTAAACTTCCGTTTACGTCTCTGGCTGAAGAATCCAAGACTTGACTGGTGTTATTTCCTGAAGTGCCTACCGCAGTGTAATTGGAGCTCGAAACAGCATTCGCCTGGGTTAAACTAAAGCTGCTGTAATAGGAAGTAGGAACAATCAGGATTCGATACTGGCTAATGTACGTTTCATCCGTGGCATGGTTAAAGGATACTTTTAAATCACGGCCGTCTTCGTAATCATTAACGTCCCTTACATCCAAGCTCGAAATAGGAGCCAATCTGTAATCTACATTCAACGTAATTAACTGTGAACCAGAAGAAAGAATATTGCTGCCCGAGTAATTCCCGCTTCCGACCGTTAACACGTACACTCTGTAATTGATTCCACTCTTTATCAGGTTACCGCGCACGTCCCTTGATGACGAGGTTAACACTTGATTGGTGCTGGATCCTGTTGTGCTCACTGCTGTGTAGTTGGAACTGTACACATTATTGGCGTCAGATAAACTGAAGCTGTTGTAATAGGAAGTAGGTACAACCAGGATTCGATACTGGCTAATATACGTTTCATTCGTAGCGTGGTCAAAGGATACTCTTAAATCCCGGCCATCATCATAGTCATTTACGTCGCTTACATCCAAATTGTAGACAGCACTCACATTGTAGTCCACAGCCAACGTAATTAATGTTGAATCCGTTGAGAGAATGTTGGTGCCCAAATTCTTCCCGCTTCCAATCGTTAACACATACACTCTGTAAGGTGTTCCATTCTTAATCAAATTACCACGCACGTCTCTTGCAGATGAGGCTAACACTTGACTGGTGCTAGATCCTGTTGTGCTCACCGTTGTGTAGTAAGAGCTGGAGACATTATTCGCCTCAGATAAACTAAAGTTGTTGGAATAAGCTGTAGGCACAACTAGAATCCGGTACTGGCTAATATACGTTTCATCTGTAGCGTGGTTAAAGGATACTTTTAAATCCCGGCCATCTCCAAAGTCACTAACGTCGCTTACACTTAAATTAGAAACATTGACCGAGGACAGCGTAATCGCAGATGAAGCAGCAGACAATAAATTATTGGCTGTATTACTGCCACTATCTACCCCCATAACAAACACACGGTAACCAACTCCCGTCTTAATGAGGGCACCATCCACATCCCTCGCTCCAGACGATAAGATCTGGGTAATATTGGAGCCTGTTTTGTTGACCTGTGTGTAATTTGAACTGCTAACAGCATTTGCTGCCGCCAAATTAAAAGAAGAATAATTAGTAGCTTTGACTACAAATATCCGGTAAGAACTCACCTTGGATTCATCCGATACCTTATTAAAACTTACGGCTAAATCGCGGCCATCACTATAATCGCTCACATCACTTACTTGTACATTACTTGGGGCAACGACTACAGTATTAGTGTTAAGTGATATAGTCGCAGAACTATACGAAAGAGCGCTGGTATTATTGCCTTTACCCACTGCGAAAACATAAGCTACATAGGTCTGATTACCTTTAATGAGATCACCATCAACATCCCTTGAATTTGCGGTCATTCTAATCGTAGGATTAGTGCCTCTAGCTAAAACAGTAGAATAATTGGCGGATGTAACCTTTTGTGCAGATGAGATATTAAAAGTGCTCCAAGCCTTTACAATCATTACCCGGTAATGATCCACAAGAGCTTCATTAGAAGATTGGGTGAAGCTGACCTGAAGATCACGGCCGTCACCGTTATCACTTACATCCTTCAACTGTACATTCGATGCCGGATTTACAGTTCCAGTTTTACCGCCGGAAGTCGTTATGGTCACTACTTTGGTGCTTGGGTTCCAACCCACATCATGACCCAGTGCCTCACTGACAAACCGTGTAGGAACCATCGTTCTCCCTTTCAAATTCTGACCAGGCACATCTAGAGTTACAGCTTTATTGTTAATCGTGGCTGTCTTTGAGCCAATCTTTAACATAATCGTTGTATCATCTTTAGTTGCTGTTACAGTTTGTGTTTTCTGATTCCACTTGATAGAGGCATTAAAGGCTTCAAAAATTGCCCGTAAGGGTACCATTGTCCGTCCATTCACCATCACCGGTGCTTGATCTGTGGACAATCGAACCCCGTCAATAAAAATACTGATGGGCGCAGTAGCAGCTTTCACTGAAGATTGAAACATCATCGGCAAAACTAATAAGCCCACTAAAATAGAAATCCATAACTTCTTCACAGATTCACCCTCCTGGAATGACGAATACATTTTTTTCCTACCCCTTTGACGCTCATACTAGGATAAAAGTTTCACGCTTTATGGTTACAATATTTTAATCTAGAACCCGTTCCTTTCATCCGCCACAAACCGCTCTGTAAAAAGAAAAAGAAAGCGCAGTTCGCGCTCTCCTTTTGGTTATTCGTTGATACTTTTATCCACATTTTTCTTCGGAATTCCATCCAATCCGTACTCCCAATCATAAGCATCAAAAATTTTTCTCGCTACAGGTGCTGCACTACTAGATCCAAATCCGCCTTCAGGAATAACTACAGCTACAGCAAGTTTTGGATTTTCACGTGGTGCAAAAGCTATAAACACTCCGTTATCACGGTTTATGTTTTTACTATCCGTCTGTTGTGAAGTCCCTGTTTTACGTGCAAAATCATAGGGGAAATCACCGAAGGCACTTTTAACGTCACTGTTCATCCCTTTCTTTATCTCCCGCCAATAGGATTTATCGAAAGTAGTCACTTCATCAAGCACTTCCCGTTTGAATTCTTTGATAACTTTACCTTTGGAGTCCGTGATCTTGCTTACTAGCTGTGGTTTGATTCGTTGCCCTTCATTGGCTAGTGTAGCCGCATATTGCGCCAACTGTAGAACGGTATAACGCCCCTGCTGCCCAAAAGAAGCATACACAAGCGCAGACTGAACTGAACCTGCTTTAGCTTCAGCTTTATAATTTAAATCACCCAAGTATTCCCTTGGCAAACCTATCCCTGTTGGAACACCCAGACCGAATTCTTTCATATATGTGTCCCATACCCCAATGCCCTTAGACTTGTATTTTTCGTACAATTTTTTCCCGATCATATCAACCATATATACGTTTGAAGATTTTTCAATGGCTGTATAAGGGTACAAAGAGCCGTATACATGATTGGATGAGTTCCTTACATTAGTCTCATGTCCTTCTCTACCAAATGAGGTGATCCCCTTATCTTGATAAGTAGAAGAAGTACTTATAAAGCCCTCTTTTAAGCCAATTAACACACTCAATGGTTTTATGGTCGAACCGAGCAGCACGGTAGATTCAAAATTATGCCCTGATCTTCCCGATGAGTATGGAGTTATCGTTCCATTTTGGTAATGCTTTTCAATTTTTTTATACACCTCTGGAGAGATCGAACCCGTAGCCCAGTTGTTGGTATCATAGTCAGGTATGCTTGCCATAGCAATAACATTACCTGTATCCACTTCCATGGCTACAGCGTAACCTGTTAAAGCATCAGGATGTGTTTCTCCCTGAACGGTGTGTGAATGCAACCACTGAATCTGATCTTTAATGGCTTCTTCGGTCTTTAGCTGAATTTTTTTATTAAGGGTAGTCCAGATAGTGCTTCCTTTGACCGGGGGTTCAATACTGACAATTTTTTCTGCCATATTCTGCGGATCTACGGAAACTTCCTTATAACCATTCTGTCCCCGAAGCTCCTTCTGGTATTGCAGCTCCAAGCCATCAAAGCCTACTAGCTCATCCTCTTTATAGTTAAGTCCAGGGTTCTGGTTATTTTTCATCGCCTGAAGTACATCCTTATAAAGATCTAAACTAGTAGAGGATTTGAAAAATTTCACGTAGCCAACAGCTTGTACAGCCACCGTATCGGTATCATAATGTCTGCTGCTTTCCTCTATCACTTCAAGGTTTGGATATTCGTTTTTGTGTTCTAAAAAATAAGCGATTTCTTTCTTAGTTAAACCTGATTTAATTCTTCGCGCTACATAACCAGAGAGTTTTTTTGAATATAAATCCATAGACTCAAGGATCTCTTCTGTGGTTAGTTTTTTCTCATTAGGATCACCATAAGTTTCGAAGGCTTCTGCTAACTTGCTGGCGAGTGCCTTTGATTTATTATTTGCCTCAGCAGTTAAGGTAACTTTTTTCGTAGTTTTATCTGTTTTTGTTGCGGTATATTCCTTATCCAAAGTAAGGTACAAAGATTGAACGGGCGTTGAGTATGCCAATTTCTCACCATCAGCGGCGAGGATATTCCCTCTCAATGCCGATAATGCCACTATTTTCGTATCCCGGTTAGCCTCAGCTTCAGATAACGTAGGTCCTTCGACAAATTGCAAGACCGCAAGGCGTAGGATAATTACACAAAAAATAATAAAAGTGCTAAAGAAAAAAATATTGATTCTTAATTCGCCAGAGTTGTTAATAGTTTTGCTTCCGTCTTGTACACTTTTTCTGTCGAAAAGCCTCACATAATCCCACTCCTTATTTCCAAAATTCTACAGTATAAGATTAAAGTATAAACTAGCAAACGGAAATATACAAAATTAAGAATAATAGTTAAATAATTGTTCACAAATCGATAATATCCAATTAAAAAAGCAGCTTTCCCCGGTATGGGAGAATCGCTGCTTTTTGTTTATGGGCGTTGGTGGCCTGCACCAATAAATTGTCATCATTCGCCGAGGCTTAAGGACTCAGATGACGTTATATGCGGATTTTTAGCCTTTGGAGCTTGGTTTCGGACTCCAGCGACGTTACTCCTTAGGAAGAGGGGCAAATTAAGCACTTTTCATGCCAATTGCGACTATGCGGTCCGTTGTCACTTCAAATGCGAGATAAAGCTGCGTTTAAGGTCAGCTGTGTCCGATAGCTGTAGCGTAAGCGAAAATCTTAATCGAATGAAACGAAGTTTGAGGTGTTCTAGATGGATTAAGCTCAAATTAATCAGGGGGTGCCCCAGCAGCTATTTTTACAGCTGATGGGACCCCCCCTGATTTTTCCATAGCAAAATCTACACTTTTCTAACCTGTGACCGGTACATTAAAAACAAGAAATACGGAGCCCCAATCAGCATAATAATAAGGCCTGAAGGGATTTCTTTCGGCGCCATTATGGTTCTTCCGAGCGTATCGGCAATAACGAGCATCAAGCCGCCAAGTAATCCTGACAAAACAATGGATCGTCTCGTATGATGACCAATCATCATCCGCACCGCATGCGGCGCCATGAGTCCGAGAAAGCCAATTGTTCCCACACTTGCAACGGCTCCCGCTGCAAGCAAAACGCCGATAATCATAGCCCAAAGCCGCGTTCCTCGAACCGGCAAGCCCAATCCTGTTGAACTCTCGTCACCAAATGCCAACAAATCGCATTTTCGACCCAAATAGTATGCAATCGGAACAAGTACAAGCAGGAATACAAATAAGATGTAAAATTGATTCCAGCTTCGTCCATAAGTCGAACCCGTTAACCAAATTAAGGAGCTACTGCTCCATAAACTTCCTTTGACGATCATGACCTGGATTCCCGCAGAGGCAATTGCAGAGACTGCGATTCCAAGCAAGATCAGAACCGATGGATTCAAGGACCTGCGCCAAGCCATAGAAAAGACAAAAGCTGCAGCCAGTGCCCCACCCACGATTGCGGCAAGCGGAACTGCGAATACCGTTAAGGCTGGCCAAACGATCATTACGGCCAAAGCACCAAAGCCAGCCCCTGAGGTCACACCAATAATAGAGGCATCTGCCAATGGATTTCGAACAGCACTTTGAATCAGTACACCACTGATTGCAAGTGCGATCCCTCCTGCAGCCGCTACGAGTGTACGGGGAAGTCTTAAATTCAGCAGGACGGAATAGGATTGATCCCCCCTATGGAACAGACTGCTCAGCAATTCGCTGATCGGTATTTTTGTTCCCCCAAACGATAAGCTTACGAGGATAATAACAATCAGCAGCACGGTCATAAATATAGCCGTCGGCACAAAGCGCAGACGCAGTCCCGCCCCACCGATACTCATCGATGATTGGCCAGTGCCTGAGCCCGATATATTTTTCATCTTGGTGAGTACCAGCCAAATGAGCCACGGAGCTCCAATAATCGCCATAACTGCACCAACAGGCATTTCACCCACACTGCTTCGCACTACACGCGCAAGCGTATCCGCTGCCGTGATGAGCAATGCTCCCCACAACGCGCTTGCAGGAATGAGCAGGCGATGCTTGCGAATCCCACTAAGTCTGACGAGATGGGGAGCCACTAAGCCGACGAAGCCAATCGGTCCAACTACGCTGACTACAACCGCAGCCATTAATACCGATAGGCCAAGTCCTGTCGCCCGAATTAACCCTACTCGCTGTCCAAGTGAACGGGCGGTTGACTCATCGAGCTCCAGCGCATCAAATTGTCTGCCGGCAAATATCGCTGCCAATAGCAGCACTACGACAAAAGGCCAGGCATATATAACACCGTCCCAATCCAACTGGATTAGGGAACCTGAACCCCATAAAAACAGATTTTGTGTTTCTGTTCTTTTAAAAATATGTATGGCCGATGTAAACGCTCCGAGCACCATGGAGACGATCATACCTGACAAAGCCAGCCGAACAGGTGTGGCCGCCTTGCCTCCACTCAATAAATAAGCGGCTAAAGCAGCAAGCAGTCCCCCTGCAACTGCGAGCAAAAATGGAAACTCATGCTGCAAAGCAGGAAAAGCTACCATACCAAGCACGACCATAAAGTATGCCCCGGCATTAATCCCAAGTGTATCTGAGGAAGCAAGCGGGTTCTTCGTTATAGTTTGCAATAATGCCCCAGCCACAGCCAGAGCAGCCCCGGCCAGCAGACCAATAACTGTACGTGGCATGCGGATATCCCAGAGCAGATTATGTTCCATTATATCTTGGCGATTCAGTAAGCCATCTATAACAGTAGCTGCAGGGATCTTGGCTTCCCCAAAGCCTAAACTTAAAACGAACAGAATGAAGAGGACGGCAAAGCCGCCCCCAAATATTCCAATGATCCGCCAGTTCATGCCGATAGAGGCTTCTTTGCTACTCTTTTCGTTCATAACCGCACTCATTTCGTTAATGTATTTACAACTTCATCCACGATAACTTTGGAGGAGATCGGGCCGCCGAACACCCAAGTAGTACTGCTCAATCCGAAGGTGCGATTCTCTTTCACAAAATTAAGGCCATTCCAAACGGAATTATCCTTCAGTTCTTTCGTGAAAATATTATCATCCTCTTGGACGATATAGATCAGATTTGTATCCTGAACCGCAGGCAATGCTTCAACTGTAGAGGTGCTGAATCCGTAAACTTCGAAATTTTCGGGTTTCCAGTCGTTTTTCAGACCGATCCGATCCAAAGTTTGTACCGCAAGTGAATTATCTGTAAAAAGACGCATCGTTGCCGCATTCTGGTAGCTGTATGCTTGTGTCAGTACATAGTTCAAGCCTTCTTTGCCTGCATCAGCCAGCTTTACTTTTGCATCTGCATAATGTGCATCCAAATCAGCAAGAACCTTATCAGCTTCTGCTGTTTTGCCTACTGCCGCTGCAATCGTTTTGAAAGTATCTTCCATCAGCGTGTACTGATTGCCTTCTCCTTCATTTGGATACAGGCCGAAAATCAGTGTTGGAGCGATACTTTTAAGTTGATCATAAATTCCTTCATGCCCACCCGTATTGGCAATAATCAGATCAGGCTTTAATGAAGCAATTGTCTCCAGATCTGGCTCGTCACGGGAACCAACATCAGTCACGTTTGCATCAAGTGGTGCTTCAGAAGTCACATACAGCTTATAGTTTTCGTTATCTGCGTTACCTACTGGCTGCACTCCCAGTGCAATAACATCCTCCGTAAAGGTCCATTCCAATACCACAACTTTTTGCGCAGGTTTGTCCAGCGTAATCTCGCCTTTAGAATCTTTTAATACAATAGGACCACTTGTAGATTCACTACCCGCGTTTTCAGCAGCTGGTTTGTCAGTTGCTCCCGCGTTCGATGTTGAATTATTCTTTTGGTTAGTACCACAGCCTGATACGACCAATATGATAGCAACAACCATAAATAAACTAATTAACCTTTTGTGCATTTACTTTATCCCCCTGGATTCAACGTTCGAAGTTGATTCTATGATAACAGTTATCAATCTATTGATAATGATTATCACAGAAAACATATTAGTAATCTTATACGTGATTCTCCCGAAAGTCAAAGTTAAAATTTAATGTTTAACCGTACCTACTCCATGATCTGGTTTGTAATTCTTTCAATGTGTATGGTCAGATACAGCATTTCATCATTTGTTAACTCCCGATTGTATGTTTTATCAATATAGATTTTAATTTTCTCAACGCTTGCGAAAGCTTCCCTATACTGCTGCTTTACCAAAATAAATAAACCATTCTCATTATCAGGAGGTGGAGTACCGTTGATGAGACGTTGTGCAAAAAATTTCAAATGAGTGATAAAACGGTAATAAGCAAGGGACTCCTCGTCGTACTCTAGCCTAAAATGGCGCTTCACGATATTTAGGATGTCGTTCATGATCTTGGTGATATTCACCATGTTAGGCATCTCTTCATTTAGTTCAGCATTCACCAGATGGAGAGCAATATGTCCAGCCTCATCTTCGGGAAGTCTGACTCCGAGCTTGGAATGTATTATTTGAAGCGCAGCTTTCCCAACCTCATATTCTTCTTTATAGAATTTTTTGATTTCCCAAAGCATGGCGTTTTTAATCTTCATCCCTTTTGAGAATCTCTCCAGCGCAAAACTGATATGATCTGTCAGACTAACATAAATACTGTCATCCAACATTTTACCAAGCTGCAGTTTGGCGAAGTTGATAATCTCTTCTGAGAGCTCCATGTGCTCGATTGGAATCTCGGAAAGCAGCGTTTTTAGCTTATCTGAAAGTTTTTGATTGCTTAAAGTGAATATCTTTTCAATTTTATCTTCTTCTAAAAAGTCTCCACGTTTTTTCTTAAAGGCCAGTCCTCTTCCCATGACTACTAGTTCAAAATTTTGGTCATCTATGACAGTAACAACATTGTTGTTTAACACTTTTTCGATCCGCATATTACAGCTCCTTACCTTTTCATTTTTACGAAGCTAGCACTTTTTTATAGTATTCTATAATAAAAAATCGATCTCTAAGTAGCAGTGCTAAGAGATCGATTCCATTCATACCTTATGACACTTCAATAGATCACACTACAACAGTCAGCAGATCTTCACCCGGTGTAATAGCTGTTTTATTGGTACCAATCACATCACTATAATTAGCCGTATTGGTAATAATTATCGGCGTTGTGCATTGATAACCTTCATTTTTTATTTGTTCAAAATCAAACTCAATCAATAGCTCACCCTGTTTAACTGTTGCTCCTTCTTGCACTTTCACATCAAAGTATTTACCTTTTAGCTTCACGGTTTCTATACCGATATGAATCAAGACCTCAACACCCTCATCTGATACTACCGCAATACAATGACCTGTTCTGAAAATAGTGGATACAACTCCACTTACCGGTGAATAAAGCTTACCTTCTGTGGGTTCAATTGCAATCCCCTTGCCCATTGCTTCAGAAGCAAAGGCAGCATCATCTACTGAGGTTAACGGGATTACGTTACCAGCCAGAGGGCTTACAACGGTTGAACTTTTAACGGCGTGAGGGAGGATAACTTCGCTTTTTTCAGTATTCGTTTTTTCTTCTACAATATTCACTTTCTTTTTATCTTCATAACCAAATACCATGGTAATTACCATAGCCAATACAATGGTCACTCCTGCTATAATCGCTTGAACGGCCAGCGGAGAGAATGCAGGAAGACTTAATACGCTGACAAATGCGAAGACTTCCATCTTCACTTTGAAAAGACCACTAAGTGCTCCACCTACTCCGCCGGCAATGGTTACATAAATGAAAGTCCGTTTGTAACGAGTCAGCAATCCGTAAATAATAGGTTCTGTTACACCTGAAAGCGCGCCTGGTATAAATGTACTGCCGGCCAATGTTTTCAACTGTTTGTCCTTTGTTTTCAGGAAGATCCCCAACGCTACACCCAGCTGAGCGAAGATGGCCATGCCGGCCATTGCATATATCGGATCTCCACCCTTAGCAATGTTCTCAAGAATAATTGGCACAAGTCCCCAGTGCAATCCGAGCACAGTCAAATACGTCCAAGCTATTCCCACAATTGCTCCCGTAACAATACCGCTTTTCGTACTGAGGAACAAAATAGCGTCTCCAATTAAATTCCCTACATTCACGCCAAACGGTCCGAACGCTAAAATAGTTAACGGTACAATCACAATCAAACATATCATAGGGACTAAGAACATCTGCAAATCCTTGTGTATAAACTTTCTTAGCTGCTTATCCAATAAAGCGTATATACAGATGGCGATAAAAATCGGAAATACGCTTGATGAATAGTCCGAAATTACTAAAGGAATACCTAAAAAATGTGGAGATTCAACACTTGCTAATCCCGTAATATTAGGCTCAAGTAAGGCCGCACCGATACTACCACCCACATAAGCATTCACACCCAACCTAATCGATAACGTAATTCCTAAGAAAATGGGTAGAAAATAAAACACGGCATTACTAGCGCCGGCTAATACTTTGTAAGTTTCACTATCCGCACTTAGAACATGTAACGAAGCAAGTACGGTTAATAGCGCTTTCAACATACCCGCACCTGCTAAAGCACCAATCAGAGGCGAAAAGCTTCTGGAAATAACATCAAAAATCAAAGTCCCTATAGGTTTCTTTACCTTGTTCTCGCCAGAGTCACTGTTAGGGGATATGGATTTGGCAATTTCTTTATACACATCAGCAACATGGGTACCCACTATAACTTGAAATTGCCCCCCTTTGCTAACTACCCCAATAATCCCTTTCATTTTCTCCAAATTTTCTTTATCAGCTTTTTGCTCATCGTTAAGTGTGAATCTTAGTCGCGTGGCACAATGAATCACATTGTTAATATTTTTCTCCCCACCGACAGATTGGATAATGTCTTTACTTAGCTGTTCATAACTCATTTTTATACACCCCTTTGTAACAGATCAATTAATTACGGATATCAGGGAACACAAAAAAACCTAAATCACATCTATGTACGAGAGAGATTATCCCCGTAATCATAAATGAAACTTAGGTTTTGCCTGCTATGCAGTAGCAATCCTGATATCCGATTAATTTATTATTTACAAATTAACATGTTCAATTAATGATGTCAACAATAAACCAAGGTCTGTATAATATTGGATAACAAAAAAAGGCCCTGATAGATCAAGAATAACTTGATTATCAGGACTTTTTTTATTAGAACAGGCTTTGTCCGTTAGACTCAATTACTTCTTTGTACCAGTGGAAGGACTTCTTACGGTATCTGTCCAGTGTACCTGAACCATCATCATGACGATCTACATAAATGAAACCATAACGTTTCTTCAGCTCGGCGCTTGTTGCGCTAACCAAGTCGATGCAACCCCAGCTTGTGTATCCCATAACTTCCACGCCATCGGCAATAGCTTCCGCTACTTGAACCAAATGATCTCGCAAATAATTGATCCGGTAATCGTCGTTTACTATCTTCTCACCGTTCCCGTCTACAACCAGCTGATCGACGGCGCCAAGGCCATTTTCCACAATAAACAGCGGTTTTTGGTATCGGTCATAGAACATATTCATCACATAACGCAAGCCCTGCGGATCGATCTGCCAACCCCATTCGCTCGCTTCCAGATACGGATTCGGCACCCCGCCCAGCAGGTTTCCTTCTCCTCTGATCTGTTTCTCCGGATCAGCCGTTTCACATGTGCTCATATAGTAACTGAACGATATGAAATCCACGGTATGCTTCAGAATTTCTTCGTCCCCTGGCTCGAAATGAATGTGAATTCCATGTTCCTTAAAGAACCGTTTCATATATCCTGGATAATAACCTCTGCTATGAACATCCGCAAAAAACATATTTTTGTGATCGCTTTGCATCACCTTGATCAAATCGTCCGGATGCGGAGTGAGCGGATAAATTGGCATGCTCAGTACCATACAGCCTATTTTAAAATCAGGATTGATCTCATGACCGATTTTTACCGCCAAAGCACTTGCAATGAACTCATGGTGAATGGCCTGATACAGATCCTGCTTACTCAATTTCTCCAATGGAGTATTGATTCCGCCACTCATAAATGGGAACTCTAGGATAGAATTGATCTCGTTGAAGGTCAGCCAGTATTTAACCTTGTTCTTGTAACGATTAAAGATCGTTCTCACATAACGCTCATAAAAATCCACCATTTTACGGTTGACCCATCCATCATACTCTCGTGCCAAATGTAGCGGAGTCTCATAATGGGAGATCGTAACTAGCGGCTCAATGCCGTATTTATGACACTCATCGAACAGGTCGTCGTAGAACTGCAAGCCTTGTTCATTCGGCTCCAGCTCGTCCCCTTTCGGAAAAATCCGGGACCAGGCAATAGACGTCCGGAATACTTTAAAGCCCATTTCCGCAAACAGCTTAATATCTTCTTTATATCGGTGATAGAAATCGATACCAATCAACTTCATGTTATCGTCGGTAGGAACTTCTGTAGGCGCAGACTTAATGCCATGCGGCATGACATCTTGAGTAGACCAGCCTTTGCCATCATCCTGATATGCCCCTTCAAGCTGGTTAGCGGCTACAGCCCCACCCCATAGGAATCCTTCTGGAAATTGTAAGTTCATATTTCTTCCCGCCTTTGCTATTGTGATAGTATAGGTTTACTGCTCTAATCCGAATCCTAAACCTTGGAACGCGTTACATGTCAAGGATTAATCTTGCAAAGGAGATAAGCCGATGTCCACACTTGACGAAATTGCTAAGCTGTCGGGCTTTTCCAAAGCTACGGTATCCCGAGTCCTGAACGATTCTCCCCATGTCAGCAAGGAAACTAGGGAGAAAATTCTCGCCATTATGAAAGAGACGGACTATGTTCCCAATCGGAATGCCATATCTTTATCCAAAGGCCAAACCCAGCAAATCGGCATGATTACCTTAGACCTCAACGAGCTTATTTTGTGCTTCATGAACAGCTTCGTCGAAATTTCCGGCCGTTACGGGTATCAGACGATTATTTATACCACCGGCGGTGATAAGCAAAAGGAACTTCAGGCCTTTGAGGATCTCAAACAAAAAAGAGTCGACGCTCTGCTTATTCTGACCGCTGTTAACGATAAAAATGTCATAACTTCCTACTGCAAATACGGCCCGATTGTGTCTTGGCAACGTATGGACCATCCTGAAATCCCGTCAGTTGCCATGAACCAATATGACGGATATGCACTCGCTCTAGAGCATTTAATAGAGCGGGGTTATACGCGTATCGCTAATGCTTTTGGCCGCCCAAGCAGCATAAATACCCAGAGTAGACGACTAGCTTATGAGCAAATCATGGCCAAATATAATCTTCCCATCGTTGAGAAATGGTATTACTCCACGATTTATGGAATCCGTGACGGAGAGCAATTGGTGCGAACCCTAATTGGACAACCCGATCAGCCGGATGCTATTCTGTGCTCCAATGATTTGGTTGCGGTGGGCGTTCTGAGCGAAGCGCGTAGACAGCAGCTGGATGTGCCCCATGATCTAGCCATCATTGGTTTTGATAATTCGGAGCTGTCGCAGACGCTCGGAATTACCACTGTTCGGAATCCGATTGCGGGACAGGCGGAGAACGCCTTTCTTCTGCTGGCTCCAACCCTGCTAGGACTGGATATGGAGCTGCAGCCCCTATCGTTCCAACTGATCAAACGGGAGACAACATAGGTTGCCCATTCTCAGAAGATTACGACTGTACATTCCATAAAAAAACAGTAAAATTGTATTGAAAATTATGATGAAGACGGGTGTTTTTTATGACAAATAAAGTATTGAATCCTAGGGTTGATAAATTCTTAAGTAAAGCGAAACAATGGCGGGAAGAATATGAGCAGTTGAGAACGATCGTGCTTGATTGCGAGCTGACCGAAGATTATAAGTGGATGCATCCATGTTACACATTTGATGATAAAAACATAGTATTAATTCATGGATTTAAAGAATATTGTGCGCTTCTCTTTCACAAAGGTGCCTTGTTACAAGATCCCAATGGGATTCTAATTCAACAAACAGAAAATGTGCAGGCAGCGCGCCAAATTCGGTTTACGAATGTGCAACAAATCGTTGAAATGGAAGCTGTTCTGAAAGCCTACATTCAAAATGCCATAGAAGTTGAAAAAGCGGGTTTGGAAGTCGAATTAAAAAAGAAAGAGGATTACCTCATTCCTGAAGAGCTTAAGAACAAATTCACTGAACTTCCTGGCTTAAAAACTGCTTTTGAAGCCTTAACGCCTGGACGGCAAAACGCATATATTTATCATTTTTCTCAAGCCAAACAATCCAAAACCCGCGTATCACGAATTGAAAAATTCATCCCGCAAATCCTTGAGGGTAAGGGTTTAAATGATTAGCGTTGCTGACAATGAGTCAATTAAGCCTTAGGGTTTATTGGCTCTTTTTTTAATTTGTCTTCTTTTAACTGCTTGTAATAATCCTCAACAAAGGCCTTGAACTTTTTAGCGACATTAGTCATGTACCGGTTGGTATACCATGAGATTTCAATGGTGCGGGTACTTATGGGTTCTTCAATGGGAAGAAGTACCACTGAGGATCCTTGAGAACCACCCCAAGTTACAGCGGGGATAAAAGAAACCCCTAGTCCCGAACGGACTAGACTGCGTACCATCGAAGGCTCATCGCATTCATAAATGATACGCGGAGCAAATCCGGCGGCGTGACAGAGAGAATCCGTCGTTTCACGCAGCTGCTTGCCTATTTTCAAACTAATAAAGCCGTCTTCCGCGAGTTCATTCAGACGTACACTTTTACGGGTTGCGAGCCTGTGCTCATTAGGAACCGCCAGCATGATTTCTTCCGTTAATACCGGTGTGGACGCTGTTCCTGGAATCTTAAGCGGAGTAGAAGAAATACACAAATCAAAAGCCGGATAACGTGAGATCTCCTGATCCTGCTGCAATAGCTTGAATTGAGCTTCCGGGTACTTCTGACGAAATAATGTGATCATATCCGGAAGCAAATAGGAACCCGCTTGGATAAAAATCACCACAGTTCCTGTCGGTCTCTCAGACAAGTCCAATAGCTCTGTTTTCCCCTCCTCTAACGTTTGTAGGGCTGAATCAACTTTTACAAGAAACCGCTTCCCATATTCATTTAATCGAATGTATTTTCCTGTGCGATCAAACAATTTGACGTTTAATTCGTCCTCAAGATTTTTGATCATTTTACTTATAGCAGGCTGTGAGATTTGGAGTATTTCGGCTGCCCGGGTCATATTCTCAAGCTTTGCAACCGTTTGAAAGTACCGAAGCGAAAGTAAATCCAACGAAACCACCCTCTTCTATAACCTTAGAGTTATGTATTTTATATATAATAATATATTTTTCATCATCATAGCAGAACACTATAATAAAGAGAATTAAAAATACATAAGAATCTGCAGGAGAAAGGGGAACTATAAATGAGCACACGAGAACCAATGGAAGAAATTATTACAGTCTCCAGCGGTCAGCTTAAGGGCATACGTCTGCCAGAACTTGGGGCGATCGCATGGTTAGGGATTCCTTATGCGGAACCCCCCATACATAAGCTCAGATGGAAGGCACCACGTGAGATAGAAGCTTGGACAGGTGTATTTCCTGCAAGCGATTTCAAGAATAACAGTGTCCAATTCATTCAAGGGGAACCTGACGGCAGTGAAGATTGCCTCTTTTTGAATATTTGGCGACCGGATCATACCGAGGCAGGCTTACCCGTATTCGTCTTCCTCCACGGCGGCGGAAATATTGGGGGTTCAGGACGGGATTTTCAAGGTGGAGAATTGGCGTGTAAGACAAATAGTATAGTGGTTACAGTGAACTACCGTTTAGGAGCAATGGGATTTTTCCGGCATCCCTCACTCCGAACCGGGGACCCCTTGGATGACTCAGGAAATTACGGTCTCCTCGATGTTCTTCATGCGCTAAAGTGGCTGCACAAAAACATTGTTTGCTTTGGGGGGAATCCAGGGAATATAACACTAGGGGGCCAGTCTGCAGGTGCAAGAAATGCATTAGCTGCTTACCTTTCACCGCTGGGCAGAGGGCTCTTTCATAAGCTCTTTATTATGAGCGGAGGTTTAACAACGGCTGTTACGGAGCAAAGCGAAGAAAAAGCAGATGACATTTTAACAGAGTTATTAATAAAAACAGGAACGGTCAGCACTCAAGATGAAACAAGAGAATGGATTTCCACACAATCTGCGGATAAGATTTCCGACTTCCTATATCGTCAGAATGCCTTTCACTTTGTCGAAATCATTCGTGAGACGGGGCTTCAGATGGCTGCTTTTCCCCATTTGATCGAAGATGGCACGGTCATTCCTATTGGTGGCTTCGACAATCTAAATAACCTCGATCACCCTTCCCTGCCGATCATCCTTGGCAGCACTGCCAGCGAATTCTCCGAGTTCACTTTAGGGGATACTCATTTCTTCTCCCTAGTGCAAAAGGAAGAGTTAGCCGGAAATATGGAAGAAAAGAAGCTCTATGAAGCAGCAGTCCAATACGGGAGCGATCTGTATGCAGAATTTAATGTAGAGCAGACTACAGAGATATTATTAAGCGCGATCCCAGCGATGCCCATTTATGCTTACCGGTTCGCCTGGGGGTTAAGAGACGGAGTGATCGATCCTTACATCCGTTTTCTTATAGGTGCCCCGCATGGTGCAGACATCCCCTTCTATACAGGTGACTTTTCCGGTGTCCAGGAAAGATTTCCTGCAGATGTAATTTCCGAGCATAACGAGCCTGGGCGTAACATGCTCTCTTCCCTAATGAGGGACTATTTACGGCATTTCCTATATACCGGTAATCCTAATACTGAGGGACAACCTGCTTGGCAACGATACACCCCTAATCCCCGGTCTGCGGAAATTCTCTGGTTAGATGCTAACCAGGATCAAACTATTGTTCAATCCGTCTGCAAACTTGTAAAAAAAGATATCCTGTCCCAAATGGACAATGATCCCCGTTTAGCAGCAGAACAGCGCAATTGGCTAAAAAACAATTTATTTGCGGGACGTTTTTTCTGGTAAGATAAATGATTGTAGAATTCTCGTAGAGGAAGGAACATGCTGTTGTGCTAACTTACTTACTGCTCTTAGTCATCGGGCTAGCAGCTGGCATTTCCGGTTCATTGGTCGGACTTGGCGGCGGGTTCATCGTTGTGCCTGCGTTGGCTTTCCTTTTTCCTGATATGGAGCCTTCACATCTGGCTGGCACATCAATGGCGATGCTGCTTTTCAACTCCATCTCAAGCACTTATGTGTACGCAAAGCAGAAGAGAATCGATTATCAAGCAGCGCTCACCTTTGCCGCCGTTTCGATTCCGGGTTCAGTAATAGGTGCACTCTTTACCAAGCAAATGGGCGGGAGAATGTTTTTCGTAAGCTTCGGGATTTTCTTAATCCTTGTCGCTTTATTGCTCTTGTTCAAGCCGAACAAACCCATCCATTGGCCTTTCAAACCAACCGTGAAGCGAAGCTTTTCCGATAATAGCGGTGCTCATTTCGAATATGCTTATCATATGCCTACCGGCATACTCATCAGTTTTCTTGTTGGCTTTGTAGCAAGCCTATTTGGGATTGGCGGCGGGAGTCTTATGGTTCCGACAATGACCTTACTTCTCGGCTTTGCCCCCCATATCGCTGTTGCAACTTCTATGCTTCAAATTTTCCTGTCAGCTATCGTAAGCACCACAACACATGCCTTTTTATTGAATGTTGAATGGTTTATGGTGTTAGCCCTAGCACCTGGCGCAATTATCGGCGGTCAAATTGGCGCACGCCTGGCAAAACGCCTCCCTGCCCAACTGCTTCTAAAGCTATTAGCCGTTTTTCTCATCATCGTTTCGCTTCGTTTGATGATGAAAGGGTAAGCCATTATGTAAAAAGTCCTGATGGATCAAGAGTTTCTTGATCCTCAGGACTTTTTTATTGTGACTGTGGGACTGATACTTGTCTAATTCTATCGAATTTTAAGTCCCTTCAGGATTTCTTTAGAATTCCCCCACCTAATTCCTCAGTTTTTTTAGTTAAGATTTCTGTATTGAAGTAAGCGAAGGAGGCGGCATATTGGCCAGTAATACCATCTTAGAGCTAATCAATCAGTATGGATATCTGATTTTTTATCTTGCTTTCACGTTAGGCCCTTTTGGAATTCCAATCCCTAATGAAATTACAATTCTCACTGGAGCTACCCTAAGCCACATGGGGATTATCAATTCCTGGATGACTTATTTCTGCATTTTATCAGGGCTATTAACGGCCTTTACGGTTGCCTACTTTGCAGGTAAATACTTTGGACAAAAGCTGAAGTGCAAATTTGAAGCTAATAGACATTTTAAAAAAGCAGAGCAGATTCTAAAAAAACGTGGGCGTACAGCTATGTATATCGGCATGTTTATTCCAGTTGTACGTTACATCATTCCCATGTTGATCGGGCTCAGCGGTACAAGCTATAAACGATTCGCCCTTATTTCATATCCCAGTGCTTTAAGTTGGACCTTACTGTTCTTTTTTGTAGGAACATACTTTGGAGATCACATCCTATCAAAATTAATAAACATCTAAATTAATTCTAAAATTATGGAGGAATTCCAAATGAGCTTCAATGAAAAACTCTTATTTCTAAGAAGTTTTATTCATGATCCAAAACAGGTAGGCAGTGTTACCCCGAGTTCCCGGTTTCTGGCACACAGCATGGTTAACCAAGCCCCTTGGCATAAAGTTAAAGCAGTCGCTGAACTTGGATCAGGTACGGGTGCAATCACCCGTGTAATCAATACTAAGGTAACTAGTACAACGAAAGTGTTACTATTTGAGATGGATAAAACCATGAGGAATAACCTAAAGACAAGCTATCCGGACTTTTCCTGTTATCATAATGCTGCTAGTTTAGTAGAAACAATTAAGAGTTCACATATTCATCAGTTAGATTGTATTTTTAGTGGGCTGCCCTTTTTCAATTTTGAGCCCGAATTAAGAAGTACATTGGTTGAACAGATCTACCAATCCCTTAAACCTGAGGGATTATTTATCGCCTTTCAGTATTCACTTCAAATGAAGAAGCAGCTCTCCGAATATTTTAATATTGATACAATAAAATATGTGCCATTTAATTTCCCTCCCGCTTTCGTCTACGTCTGTCGTAAAAGGGAAACATAATAAAATAAATATAGAAGAGGGGCAGCGTCCATTGAATACAATTCTTGTTGCAGATGATGATTCTGAAATTCGAGATGTGATTCATGTTTACTTAAGGAATGAAGGTTACCAAGTGCTTGAAGCCGCAGATGGTCAAGAGGCGTTGAGTACAATACAAACAACACCCATTCAACTGGTTATCCTGGATGTGATGATGCCTCAAATGGATGGTATCACAGCCTGTCTCAAAATTAGGGCAATATCAAATATCCCAATTATTATGCTCTCAGCCAAGCAAGAGGACATTGATAAAATCACAGGTCTAACTACCGGGGCAGATGATTACATGATCAAACCGTTTAATCCACTGGAACTACTGGCCCGTGTAAAAGCTCAGTTACGGCGCCAGTCCTTAATTGGAAAGGAAGAATTCAACTCTCTGCTTATAATTAAAAACCTAATCATAGATAAAAATAAACATTCCGTAAAGTTAAATGGAATTGAAGTTTCATTAACTCCGCTAGAGTTTGCGATTTTAACCCTGCTTGCAAGCCGGCCTGGGCAAGTTTATAGTTCGGAGCAAATTTACGAGAGTGTATGGAAAGAGCCTTACGGATATTCTGACAATACCGTAATGGTTCATATTCGTAACTTAAGAGAAAAATTAGAGGAAAATCCAAGAGAACCTCTGTATATTAAGACAGTCTGGGGAGTTGGTTACAAAGTTGATTAAAACCATACGAAATCTACAAATAAATAAACGCATTCAGTCCAATATTTTAATCAGGATGGTGTTGAGTTTCATAATTACCATTGCGATAAATACCTCACTTAGCATCTTGTTCTTTCATTTTGGAAATGCAACAAAATTGGATTGGGTGTTCAATTTTCTTGCCTACCTTCTTACTCCGATGTTTTTCATTATTTTCGTTATTACATTTTTTACATTGACCCGGCGAATCGTCAAAGATTTAATTGCGCTGGAACAAGGACTTCAAATTATATCCGAAGGTGATTTGAGTTATCGGGTAAATGTTGTTCGCCAAGATGAACTAGGACTGGTGGCTTTGAACATCAACCGGATGGCAGAGCGCTTAGAGCAACAGATCATCAAGGAACGCGAAATAGAAAAATCCAAGATGGAGATGATCACGGGGATTTCACACGACTTACGCACCCCTCTTACAAGTATTATCGGGTATATTGAGCTTTTACGTACAGAATCGTACCAAGATAAAAAAGAATATACACGTTTTATTCAAAACACCTATAACAAGGCGCTTCATTTGAAGAAACTCCTCGATGATTTGTTTGAATATACCCGACTTAATTCGGCTGACTCCCGTTTAAATCTGGAGAGAATCGATTTGTCGCAGCTTTTGAATCAATTGCTATTCGAATTCGAACCGATCGCTCAAGAAAACAATGTCCACCTTATAAAAGATATAGATAAGAGTCCAATCATCACCTTAATCGACAGTGAGAAAATAGCCAGAGCCATAGATAATCTACTTATGAACGCCTTAAAATATTCCATCAGCCCGGGAAGCATTAGCATACGAATGACAACCGATTCTGAACACTGTACCATTGAGATTGAAAATAAAGGGACTCCCCTCTCACAGGATCAAGAAAACCGTCTATTTGAACGATTTTATAAGGTTGACCACTCAAGAAAAAGTCAGGGAATTCAAACCGGGGCAGGACTTGGTCTTTCGATAGCTAGGAATATTGCTGAGTTGCACAAGGGTACTTTAACGCTTAAACACACTCATGACGTCTTCACATTCCAACTGAGATTGCCTTTCGGAGAGGATTACTAATTGATTATGTCTGAATACTTACTTTTCTTACAAGGCTTCCTCAAAGATCCAAAGCGGGTAGGAAATATTCTACCCAGTTCGCCATTATTAGCCGATAAAATAGTTCAGTCTGTACAATGGCATAATGTAAATGCCGTTGCAGAGCTTGGAGCTGGTACAGGTGCTATTACACGTCTCATGACATCACAATTAAAGAATTCTACAAAAGTGCTTTTGTTTGAGCGGAATAAAAAAATGAGAGAACACTTAAAAGCAATTTATCCGGAATGCATTTTCCATTCCAACGCCAGCTACTTACTCAAGAAATTGAATCAGGAAGGCATCCGTGAGTTAGATTGCATAATTTGCGGATTACCATTTTTTAATTTTTCAAGTGAAATGCGTGACAAAATCCTACATCAGATTGTTAAGTCACTTAAACCAGGCGGAATTTTAGTTGCATATCAGCACTCGCTGCACATGAAAAAAAGATGGGCTAAACAACTACTTATTGAGAAAATTGAATTTGTGCCTTACACTTTTCCTCCAACATTCGTATATATTTGTCGTAAAAAAGAATGACATATGAATATTCGAAAAATAGTAATTTCTAAAGAATATATAAGTATTGAGAATGGAAATGGCCAGGCCAATACTGTTGCAGGATTATAAAAAAGTCCTGATGATCAAGATTATCTTGATCATCAGGACGGGATTTACTGTGAAAAACTACTGTGAGTTGTAATTCATCTTGGCACAAAAAGAGCTTGTTTTCAGCGTATTTGTAACGAAATTTTGGCATAGGTTGTAATGACCTCTGACACAAACTGTAGATTCCTGTACTGTCAATTGACATATATCGTTTTAAAATATCCAGTAATTTTTTATTAGAGTTATTTTTATTTCTTTTTCTTTACAGTTTTAAAATATGCATTTCCAAGCTTATATATATTGTTCAATATACCTATCGTTCATAGGAATTTTATCATCAAATTTAGTCTCATAATCAAATACCTTTATTTGTTATTTTCTTGTATCAATAACTTTATACATTTCTCCCTCTCCGAACGTATATGTTTTAATATAATATGATTTTTACTCTTCTAGCTATACATTGCTTAGAGACAATAGATATTAAAATAAAACAGGGAAGACCCTTAAGGAGAAATATAGACTCACCATTTCTGATAAAAACAAAACCCAAGAGAGAATGGGCTCACTCTTGGGCTTTGTTCCATACTTTTCTACCTCAGCACATCTGCAGATACCTTAACAAGATATCGCACCCTAGGCTCCATCTAGGGACCTCTTCGATGCGTGCCATGACTTTAGCTGTTATGGTCCAGCTTTTTGCGAATCTCCCTCGCACATGACAAAAGATTATCTGTTCTGAGGAACAGGGAAGATCAAAAAGTGGGACATATGTTCCACTCTCCTCCCCCTATGGGATGCTTTAATTGTATCATATTTCCAGATGTGTATCACCAGAAAAATTATAAATTCAACCTTGCTCATTAATAAAACGAATCATTTGAACTCTCGCATTTTGTCCAATCGATATGGTGTTTCTTCTTTCACAGTGCCCGCACTTCAATGTTAAGCTCCTAATTACGGATCACCAGAAGCCTCACACGCCCATTGTACAGTCCGCTTATTTTTCCTAAAATCTATATTGAGCAATAATTATAATTACAGGTATTTACATGGTCTTATGGATCTACCGAAACAGATATTTTCCTCCCAGGAGGTATACATCCAACAGAGTAAGATTCACTCCTCCTGCTTCACCCGTTGCAATTCTCTATGTTCGTCCTAGGTAAGCATGATAGTACACAGTTCATTTAGTGTAATATCTTCAGTTCAACGAACTCGCCAGATACTTCTCATCTTCGATTAAAACTATCTTGTTCATAGTTATCCTTTTCGCTTCCTATTCATAAATTCTTCTATTTCTTAAGCAGTATGTTTAGTCCACCTGCTGGTTATTAAAAATATATTAAATACTTGTTTACATTAAAACTGGAAAATTCGATAATGTAATATATTCCATCAAAAATATGGAGGTTAAAAAAATTATGGAGTTACTCTATTTCTGGATAAAAAACTACGGCAATTTCCAAAAAGCTGAATTTCATTTTCAAGATACGTATCAATTTAGGTATTACCCTGACATTTCCAACTTGCAAATAAAAATAAAGGGAAACGCTGGGCTCCCAGAACATTTTTTCGGCAAAAAAATAACGAATTTAAGCATGATTGTCGGGGATAATGGATCAGGTAAAACAACACTTTTGAGGATGATTATAGATTGTCTTTCACACGAATATAATTCGACTCCTTTTATCGCAGCGTTCTTTGATCAGGCCAAAAAGAAAGTCATGATCTATGAAAAAGAACTACATCTTACGCATGATACACATAATGAAATATCTGTAGGCTTTTTAACCGATCTAAATGATTGGCTTAAACAAACGAAACTTATTTATATAAGTAATACGCTGGATATTTATGACTATATGTATAAGAAAAAGGGAACCGTACATGATCTTTCTATCGGAGGACTCCTTAGGAACGATTTTTCAAACGGGATAGAAAATCATCATATTCAGCATGGAAGTAACCTTATACATCAATTTTTTAATAATGAAGTTTACAGGACACTTAATTTCTTATATAGTTCCACAACACAAGAATCCACTAAAACTTTATTTCATATGGTAAATGAACTTCAGATCAAGATAGTTGACAATAATTGGAATCGCGAATCACTTTACAAGTCGATCGAAAAACAAACGAAAAGACCTGCCTCAGATTCGCTTTCACTAGAACTATCTGAAGCGTTACTAAATGCTCAATTTCAGGAAGTGCTTACCTTAATATCTACCTCCTTCCCTTCCGACCATTCCAAAAATATATGGGAATTTCATTTAGCAGATCACTTGATCATCAATGCAATTAAGGACACAGGGGAATCCGTTACATCAGCAGAATATCGACTAAAAGAATTGGGTTGTCTTTGGAAAGTTTATAATTCATACGATAAAACCCTAATAGAAGATGATGTATTTATTTATGGAATGTTTTTTTTGGAAAAGTATAGGGAAGAATTGGTTTCATTTGATTCCTATTATTTTTCCCGCCTTAACCCCTACATCGCCTTCCTGGATTGGTTGTCAAAAAACAGGGAGCCATTTGAAGAAGCCGTTAATGTATGGCCGACAATCATCGGGATTAACTTGAAGAATAATTCAAAAAATTGGTTTAAAGATTTTTTCACTCATTATAATCGCACATGTTACATCTATCCTTACTTGAATTTCTCCTGGGGATTAAGTACAGGCGAACATAATCTGCTAAGTTTTTATTCCAGACTTCACTCTGTATTGGCATTGGATCCAAACGGCGGACAAAGCAATAAGGTTATTAACCATACGATAGAGGGGGATATCGTTTGCACCAGTGTGTTGCTCCTCATTGATGAAGCTGATTTATCATATCATCCCAAATGGCAGATTGGGTATGTGCAACGGTTGTTGCATATGCTGAATACCATCTTTAAATCTTGCAATGTGCAGGTTGTTATGACCTCCCATTCACCCATACTACTCTCAGATATTCCGAAGAGTAACGTTATTTATCTCAAAAAAGGCAACAATGATCAGACGGGTAATCACGCGGAAACATTCGGACAGAATATACATACCTTGTTCAACGATGCTTTCTTTGTTCATCAAACCATTGGTGAGTTTTCTAATCAGATTATTAAAAAAAACATAGAAGAACTTAACAATCTGGAGCAATCCATTAAAAACAATAAAAATAACCTTGATTTAAAAAACGAGGAATATATGGTTTTAGAGAAATATGAGCTTATTGCAAGCATCATTGGCGAACCGGTAATTAAGAAGTCATTTGAGAGTAAACTTCAGGGACTTAAAGAGCATTATCAAACAGAGACTCTCCAAAATGCAATCAGTGTTTATGATAATTTGTCTCCGAAAGATCGTGAACGGTTGATTGATCATATCATTAAAGCTAATCAAGAGGACGATAATCTATGAGAAGAATCCAACTTTCCACTGATACTGTACAAGCTCATGAAACGTATTTCTACAAGAAAATTGTCCCTTCTTTAGAGGAAGCACAAAGAAGACCCGCGCACCCTCTTACATCAGAAATATTACATTCAATGAAGCTGAAGTTGGCACTGCATGTACATGAGAACAGAATTCAAAAAGAATTTTCAAGGCAACACCGAAACTTTTTCAGTTTTGTAATGAAACGCTATAGCACCTTTGCAACGGGAAATTTGAACGAATTAGAAGCATTGCATGCTTCGATCCAGCAGAAGTTCCCTTTAGTTTATGAATTAATTCACCATGGTGATTATAAGTACCATTCCAATGATTCTTACGCTAATTATCTGAATGGTGTATTTGGGTATAGCAAGTTTAAGGTTAAAGATTTTTTTTATTATATTAAAAAAAAATCTTGCGATGAACTAAACAAAAACCATTACTCTCTCGATGTACAAAATAAAATAGTGGACATTCTTATATCCAACTTTCCTAAACTAAGTAAAGAAATTAATGCTTGTCTCGGCTCTAGGCCACTCAATGTCACGGAGTGCGAGAAAGGGTTTCGAACATTAAAGCGACTAAATATCACCATGGATAATTTTAAACAGCTTGATATATTTCAAAAGGAGTGGAATGATTATAGGTTCGTCATGGAAAGCGGCATACGGGTATGTCCGTATTGCAATCGCCAGTATATTACCCCTGTCCTTTCGGATAATGGAAAGATGAGATCCGATATTGACCACTTCCTTCCCAAATGTGACTATCCTTATTTCTCCATGTCGCTATACAATTTAGTTCCAGTCTGCAAGTCATGTAATCAATCTTTAAAAGGAGAGAGGAAGTTCACCTTCGCCAGCATCAGTCCTTATGAAGATCACATTGGAGATTATTTCCGATTTGAAACAGATGTTTTGACGAATGAAATATCAACCGTAACTAAAAATAGCCGGGATGCTATTGTAAGGCATCTTGATGTTTTCAAAATTGAATGTTTATACAACTACCATCAAAATCAAGCTGCGGAACTGATTAAGAAAAGAATCGCCTATCCAGATGATTATATTCACCGTTTATACGAGGAAAACAAAACGTTATTTAACAGCAAATTCGAAGTGAAGCAACAGATTGTAGGTTTTATTGATGATGAAGATAGGCTTAATGAAGAAGCTTTCCTGAAATTTAGGAGGGATCTTGCCGAGCAGCTTGGTTTTCTAGGAAGTGGTAACCGCTTGAGGATTGAAGCACTGAAGAAGATCGTTGAAAAATCGAAATCGTAGACAATTACTTAAAAAAACAAGAAAAGGATAGTTACCAGAAGAAAATAAATTTCAAGACTACCGCTATTTTATTGAGCTAACGTTTCCCGTTAATTGAATAAACTTACCGCTACGAATTTCTTTAACGATGATAACTTTCTGACGAATCGGTATATTGTTCTGATGGATTCGAATCTGGGTTTGTTCGACTGATTCGGTAACCAGAATATATAAAGCTGGCAAAGGTTTCAGAAAAATCATTTGAACATTCCGCTTCTTCAACCCGAGAGACGTAAGTCGTATAGTCGTCTCGAAAAAGATTATAGACAGATTGCATCGTCATTAACTTTAAATAAGTATTGGTAAATTCACAATTTTCGAAGTAAGGTCTAACTTTATGTTAAATCTTGAAACTGATTAGTCGATAAAACCAAATAAAAAACATACTATCTGGCCAAGCGTTCTCAATAGTTATGTCCTTCTATTTAAATCTCGCTTAATATTTGCAATTTCTATTAATTCAATAAAATTACTAAGGTTAATTTCTCTAACAATCTGCACTATTTCAGTTATTGCGGGAATTAATTCTACTTGTGCCAAACTACGTTCCAAACGGTGTCAAATTGAATATGAGTTGTAAGTCACTTTGGCACTTAAAAGACTTGATTCAGGCGTTTCTTTAAACATATTTTAGCATCTTCTGTAATAACATTGCATAAATCATTATTTTCTGTAATGATCATTGACATAATGATTACAAATAGAATTATACATTTAGTATAAGGTACCAATCAGAGTAAGCTATCACTGTATCCACTACTATATAAAGATTTTTTATTTTCAATCTTAAGCTCCTTAAGTGGCTTTTCAATCACGCATGACTTAATATATTCTCATCAAGATCTCCAAGGGTGCTGCGCATTCTTTAAAACGTCCTCTTACTTTAAGTAAAGAGAGTAAATCTCGAGTACGCTATCCAAACCATCCAGCAATTCTTTAACTTTTGGACTCCTCTCTGAACCAGCAACATAACCTGAGTAAGTATAAGTTGTTGGAGTTATAGAAACGAGAGAGGTTATGAAATAGTTATCTGGCAGATCAAATGTTTTATTAATCTTATCTATTTGCTCATTATATTGTGTAGAGCTCAGCCCTTCACCTTCAATGATCCGGTCAACGGTGGCTCGTGAAATGTTAGATAGTTTAGAGAAAGATAATTTTGAATAACCTCTCAACCGAAGAAATGCAACCAATTCCCTGGAAATTATTTCACGGTGATCGAAAAAATTCAAGCTCATGTTATTACACCTCTTTACTCACATAATTTAGTTATATTTAAAAAGCGATAATAGTCATAAAATTTATATTAACAAAATGCAAAAAAAAATATATGTTTACTATTTGGCGTTAAAACTAATAATTCAACATCATTCTTATTACATGTCTTCTTCATGCTAACGTTGATGGCAGATGACATCATCATAGTTGGGCCAAAACATCTAATACTTATTGTATAGCTCCAATACATCTTCAAAGTATCTTCAGCTTTCGACGAAGATCAATAGTCAATGTTTAAAACCTAATAAATACAATTTGATCCCATAACCCTGATTACTTCATGAGCTATATAATTTCCCCATGCAGTACCGAAGTACTCTATCTTTATGATATACGAAGTATTAATGAGGCACAAAGTATTTTGAGGAATATATACATCTTTATAACGAAGACAGAGCACAACAAAAAATAAACAAGCTGACTTCTGTTGAGTACAGGAGTCAGCTTGTATCCTAGATCTTTTTTTATGTCTACTAAATGGGGACATGATCAGGTATAACCATATGTAAGCTCTTTTATAATTAATTGATCTCATACCATATACTTATATAACATATGCATCCTTTTTTTTATAATTAATCCATTTATACGAAGTGCAAATTCATCTTTTAAACAATAAAGTATTAACAATTATTATACATAATTATCAATTAGTAAGGTTCGATAAACTGCATCTTTTTATAATTTAAACCTTTCTTTAACTGATCTATATAAAGATCATAATCGTATTTATAGATTTTTGTTTCGTTTAGAATGGTACCGTGAAAGTTAACACCAGTTAATATTGAACCACATAAATTTGCAGAAGTTAAGTCTGCATTCCTAAAAGAAGTATTTGATAGATTACATTTGTAAAAATCGACCTTTTGTAAAGAGCTATTCACAAAATTCCCTTTAAGTAAACGACGATTTTTAAAAAGAGTAACACTATTCATATTACAGTTATCAAACACAACATTACCTAGACCAACGTGATCAAAATTAGCCCCTTCAAAATTAACTAGATGAAAATAGGAGTCCCTAAAATTCGCATAAGATAAATTTGAAAATCTCAAATCTACGCTGTTTATTCTTGATTTTAATAATTCCACCTTATTCAAATTAGCATTGATCATAGTGCAATCTTCAAAATAGGCTGCATGTAATCTGCACTTAGTCATATTAATCATGTCTAAATTACATTCAATGAATTCCGAATTATTCAGAATTGATACAGTTAGATCCATTGATTTAAGAATGCTGTTTCTGTACTTTGTAAATGAGAGTTGTGCATTACTTAAATTCAAGCCAAGAGCTTGTCTGACTTTATTCGCCGAAGGAGGTTCAAAGGAGACATCCATGCACCATACCATCCGGCTGAACACATCAATCCCAAGGGTTATCCAGGGTCTCCCGATAACGTATCCGGACTTTTCATCCAACACATCAATATCCAATTCTGTGTGATCAATCTCTACAATATGTAACGGAAACATTGCCTCTTTATTAGAATATCCTCGGTCAACTTCGTTGTATGTTTCGTCTCCTTTTTTCCCTTCCCTCATTCGTGAGCGAATTTCGGGGCTTAGTCTCTTTAATATTTTATATACCGTGTCGTAAATAGGAGGCTCAATTTCTTGTTTACCGCATTTAGCTTCAATTGATTCAAATACGGATGTAGGAGTATCCTTCCTTAGAGTTAGATACTCTTTCTCAATCACTTCTTTAATGACCGGAAGTACCTCGTCAGGTAACCTAACCCGTATAGTATCAAGGACTAGATCAGGCTTTTTGGGGTGACATATCTCTAAGACTTTACAATCTTTTCGATTAAAATTTTGTTTAAATACTTTAGGTATTAATCCTTCCTTACCTTGATTAGGAAGCGAAGACTCTTCTTTTCGATATTCTGTAAGCCTACGTTTTATCGTTCGTTTGGAGGTATTATACACTTCGGACACCAGCTCAATTAACCGTTCTTGTGACATTTCGGCGATTGTCTTCTGCTTAAAGTAATGACCGTATATACTTTTAAGTCTAGTTGATGCTCGAACATCCCCATTTTTCGCTTTTTCCAACAACAAAATCGGTTCAATTAAATCAAAGCGATCCTGAACTACTTTTTGTTGTTCATCTTCTAATGTGTCGAGTATAGAAACATACTTTTTCCCCTCTCTTTGTTGAAATGCTTTATCAATCAAGGTATCAACCGAATAAAATGTGGATTGATTAACAAGATCGAAATAGTTAAATACTACTTCCTCAATAGTTCCTGTAGCCACAGCAAACACTTTCGGCGGATCGATCTCAGTCACCCTATATCTGATTCCTTCTAATTGAAACTCCATATTCTCCTTAAAGCTGTGTAACTTCATCCAGATAACCTCCTGTCCGAAAAGCTTGCTCAAAAGGATTCATTACATTACCTACTGAAAATGTACTTTGTTCTGAAACTTTTTCGAGAATATTAGTCCCTAACTTTCCGTTCGCTATAAGATGGTAGATCATCGGTAGAATAATGCGAAAGTCTGTTAATCCAGAAAAACTTAAGGCTAGCTCAATAATACTAGCACCCTCTAAATAACCCGCTTTATTCATCACCTGATCAATCCATTGTTTATAATATTCCCGGGATTTTCGGAATTGGGATAAGAATTTAAGGTTTATTAACACCTTGTCTGGAAGAGTCTTTGGATAAATCACCACATACTTCCACCCTTCCCTTTCAGCATGTAATGAACATGCTCGATTACATCGCAAAAAAGTTTTAGTTTGTTCATCAGGTGATTCTTTAATTTGTACAAGCAGAGGAATTTGATTTTGCCGAAAAACAAGGGTATCTGGTACATGCATCCAACTTTTCTCTTGTCCTTCAGAATCAAGATGCTTAATTGCTATTTCTACAGGTTGAACATAGTATCGAATAACTCCCGGATCAAGCTCAAGTAAATAGTAGAACAATCGCTCATTTAAGGAATGATACTCCACATCTCGTTCTTCCATTTTGGTACTGATAATAGAACCAATAATATGTGGCCTTTGCCAACTAATCTTATTATCTATGCGTCTCTTCGGGTAATAGAGCTGATCTTCCAAAACCCAATTATTTTGTGTCCAGTCCATATTTCACCACCTTTCATTTTTGAACAAATCAATTTTCTAATACCTTCTTGATTATTTTCTTACTTGTAACTACAAGCGATATTGCTGTAAAGATACAACCTTCGTTATCTCTCGCAATTGTTCCCCATAGTCATAAAGCTTCAAATTGACCGTTACTATTCTCTGTTTCAAAAAATCAAATAGTGTGGAATCAATATCGATATTAAATTGACCTTCAATTTCAAAAAAACTCGTAATTCGTTACTTTTTAAAATAATTAAAACATTTCGTTACTAGGATTATTATTCAAAATACTTTTTTTGTCAACAAAAACTACACAATCCCGTTAATTCGTGTTAGTATTGATAAAAAGTAACGGGAGAAGGACACAAGATTATGAATGTTACGGGTGATCGAATACGTAATTTAAGAAAAAGAAATAACTTGAAACAGCGGCAGCTTGGGGATTTAATTGGTGTATCACCTCAAGTTATTTCTAATTGGGAACGCGGCTATAGCCCTCCAGATAATGAGAATATTGCTAAATTAGCCGAAGCATTAAATACATCAACAGATTATCTGCTTGGTCGCCTAGATGATATTTTCAGCGATGATTTAAGTATGTCAACTCGTCTGGAAATTATCGCAGATCAGAAGCAAGAGTTTTTATCAAGCTTGCACAAAGATCAAGTCACTTTTGACCTGATAAAACTTCTCAGCTCCTCCTATGGGATTGTTGTAAATGATCAATTACTCACCCGGTTAGAGAGGGAGTTATTGATTAAGACCATAATTAATGAAATTGCTTCAGTAAAATCTATAAAACAAGACCTATTGGATCAAGTGGAAGATGAATCTAATATTTGTTTTTTCTTAAGTGCAGACGGAAGTATATTCCGCAGGTAAGATGTTCTTTTGAACCTATGCGTATTACTTAGTCAGCAAATATGTTTTGAAATCTATCACTCTCCTCTTCTATTCTTAAAAGCAGTATATCCCTATATATATATTTTTATAACTATTCGGATAATTTTTAATTAGGACTTTTCTCTCATCGATTTATACCTTTATGATATTTTTGAATTTATTGAATAACTAAAAATAACCATGAATAGGATCGTTTCTCGATCTTTTCATGGTTATTCGTATTGATATCTATAAAATACACGGACTTATACACTGCAATTTATGGTTTAAAATCAACCAGCTTATCGGCCCTCATCTAAATCACTACCGATAAAACTCACGCTCGTTTTCTAGCATATCTGATCTGATTAATTAAATGCGGTGTGTACCTTCTAATTAAGTTATAGTCTGTATGGGTAACAGTATAGAGATCTTTCATTGATACTTTCTCGCCATCATGTTCTTCTAGGTATCTCGAGACCCTCTGTTCTATCTCTATGATGATTTTTTCACGTTTAATTTTGATTTGCTTGTTTCTATAAAGTTCCACTATGTCTGAACAGCCTTTGTTTCTAATTGTTGTGGCAGAAGTCCCCCGTGCTTTTGCAACCGCCGGTAGATTTATGGTAGTACCACGGTTTAAAAGTTCCCTGCAAGTATTTTTAATATTGCTTTTAAAGATTGGAGCACTGCCTTGTATTTTTGGCTCTGTGTACGATTTAAACAATGCTTCAACGACCTGAGGGTGATATCGATGCATTAAGAAATGGTCATAGTTAATCCACTCATTCCAAACACGAATCTCTGCTAAATCTATTCCTTCATCAAGTTTCCGAACAAACTCCCCTAACAACTTCTCATTGACGCTTAACTTTATATTATCATCCAGTTCAAATACATTACGGATCTGAAAGTATGCCAGCACACGCTGAATGCGTCCTCGCTTTAGCCCCATAACCTTTACTTTCTCTGTCCATGTAAGTTTGCTGATATTTCGAATGGATAAGATCTCATACGCCTTAATAAAATAGGAACGCTCTACAAGATGGTTATTATCGTCTAAGGCATACTCACATCCACAAGAAAGACAGACCATGCAATAAGATAAGGCTTTTCCGTCTTTTTTGCTTTGAAAAATCCCTGTCGAAACTAAATTCCCTTTTACTCCATACTGTTTACACCAGGGGGCTGCGCAGGCAGTATCCGCGGCAATCTCTCCTTTACTTTTTTCATGAAGAGATTGTAGGAAACCCTCAGATACATACGATTCAAAGAAATCTCGAATATGCAAATCTGCTATATAAAGTACGAAAAACAGTAATGTCATATGTACTGCGCATTTTTGAGATAATGTTCCTCGGGCACATTGAATTAAATGTTCCAGACATCCGGGATATCGACTATTCCGTATCAATGCTTTATTATAGTGATCTTGTCGTTCATTCAATATATATACCATTCTAGTTGCAATTTCTGATGGAGTGAAACTTCGACCAGAATACTCAATTAGATATTTCCAGTTATCAATTAACCATACTTGTTGTTTTACAATACTCTGATCTATTATCTCTTTGCTATCTTTAACGTTGGATAGATACCCGCTACAGTAAGGACATCTGTTGATGACTCGGATATCTTTATACAAAATAGAGCAATGACAGTATTCACACTTATTCATGAGATACTTATTATGTTCCGCACAGACATCCACACCGATTAATTTCCAATGTAAAGATATAGAGTTCGTGTGTGAAATACACTCAGGACAATAATATAGTTCCTCACGTAACATTCCCTCTAAAACTTTACTCTTCTCACCTTTATCAGAGTCTGTAAAACCCCTAATCAAATTAGTATAGCTGCTTCTGTTCACATCAACTCTCGTTAAACCTGTAATCTCACAAAGCTTATCAATATTTAACATACTCGATGGAAAGTAATCAATGCGTTTTAAATCTCCAGAATGAAGCCGATAGTTCTCGTTTTGCTTAACCATTTCAAGCAAACGTACAATATCTCTTCCGTTTGCCTCAGCTAATCTCGTTAGATAGCTAGACAGCGATTCGCATTCAACTAATTTTCTACGGATTGTAAACCGTTTAATTATATTCACCCCTAACAAAATGAGGATCTCGTTACTTACTCTGAGACATTAAAATATTCTTTAGAACACCACTTTATTTGCTCCTTTCTACTCTTTTCATGAAGGATAACTAACTGATTCAAGACAAAGATCTTTTGAACGATATCTTGGGTAAAAAAGTATTGTCGCTTGTAAAAATTGATCTCCTGTTGATAAGGACTTGAAGAATTCCTATTTTTCTCGTAGATTGAAAGTAATTGCACATGAAGGTCGAAAATCTCTTTATATGACAATCAAATCCCTCCATCAAACTTTAGATATTAAATAAAACTTTTAACATTATCTACTGTTGAAATTAAAAGTATACTTGCCTAACAAAAAAAGCAGGCTATTACTCAAAATGAGTATAGCCTGCTTATAGCAGCAACTTTTAAACATATGTTTTTCATAATGGTTTCTGAGTTCACTTACTAAACATCCGTTAATGTCTAGCTTCAATTCATAGAATCCACTATACCTCCTGGCGCACTACGCAAACTGATTTCTAGATTGAGCCTCATTTTTTTGATTTTAACCGGCTTTTCAAATGACCTATGAAGATCTGATTAGAGTCAGAAGAATCGAAATCTCGATTTACAGCTTTATGAAGATAATCAATTTCCTTTGCAAAATCATAAGCATTCGGTTCAAAACCACAGCTTCTCTTTAACGGCCTATAATATTTGATTAAAATTTCTTTAGCTCGATGATCTTCATACCCCATATGTTTAAGTTCACAAATAACATCTCTAATATAGGGTTTGTTCATCATGTGTCTGACATTCGATTTAATCATGGAACTATCACCCGCCCCCTGAATTAACTTATATCTTTGATTCAGATCCACGTCTACTCTATAGTATCATTTTAATTACACTATTTGATCCCCACAAGAAACATTTGGCTTCAGTTGATAATATAATTATGACGGAGCCTAGCGATATGACAATTCGAAATGTAGATGGAATAAAGACATTTCATTAATAAGTTTACGGATTATAGATATTAAATAACGAAATTAAAGACTAAATGAAGTTCTAGACTGTCCCTTAGTAATTGAACAAACGTTCCTCGTTAGTGGAATGCTTTAATGTATTATTTCTTAAAAATCACCATATTTTATATGTGTCCGCTCCCGTTCTCCAATCCAAAAATTCTCCCATCTAAGGCCATAGCTATTTATATTTTCAACGAATTTATTAACTTCAAAAGCACATGTTATACAAGAAACATGACTCTCATAAGCATACGGAATTCTTAATGATGTATAACCACCATGACCATATATTTCATCAAAGTCGTAATCAAATTTGTTACAATTTAAAAGGGTCTTTTCATTACATACTGGACATTGTTTTATATCATTTATATATCCTTCTTCAATAGCAAGTCTTAACTCAACTTCATCATTACTCTTCAAATAGTAATCAGAATATTGTATTCTTCCAATCTCCTTTAATAAAGCTACTTTAGATAAATCACTTTTACCCCTTAACTCATCGAATTCATTAATTAGTTCAGTTATAATATCAAGATGTAGTTCATTTCCCGTTTGATACTTCCATACTTTTTCGTATCCTGAAAATATAGGTAATTCCAAAAACAGGGACACTAAAGGTAGTATATACCTGCAAATATATTCATCAAGTGCATGATATCTCAACAGAAACATTCCTTTGTGCCACATACGGTTTCTAAATCCATTTAAAGATTTTAGTATATTATAATGTTCTCTAATGAAAGTGTACGAATCATTTAAACGTTTATTTCTTATTAATTCATTGATTGTATTTAATGCATCACTAAACTCAATTGAAAATAGACTCTCATACTCCTCTGCAGTTATCTTTTCTTTATTAAGTAATTTATGAAAAATTACAGGTTTAGTATTTGCTCTTACTGCAAGAAGTGGATGCTCATTTTCAAGAATTTGTTTAATAAAAAGTTCAAAACAATGTTGAAAATGGATGATCGTCTTGAAGCAAAGAACACAGTAATCGTGACTGTGTGTAATAGTATCTAAATTAGCTTTCTTAATAGCATACATCTTCTCAATAACCAACTCATTTTTCATAGCTTTATATGTAGATAGATAACTTTCAATCGCTGTTCTTAATGAAAAAAAACCAACATTCTTCAGATCATTATCTATATCATTAAAATAAAAGCTATTTCTTTCTTCTGAGAATTCACTTATTAGATCCTTTGTCATTATGTTGCCCCCTAGATACATTACATCTTTTTTCTATATTTAATACTTTCATCAGATGAAAACGTTAGCTCTTCCGTATTACATTTCCAATCAAAAAAGTCATTAAGTCGCTTATAAGCCTTTGTATAAGTATCCTGAAGCTCGATTAATCATTAATTGAATAAATTTAGCCTTCTCAAAACATCTTCAGAAGGCACAATTCTATTTACAACTGCTGTAGTTGATATTATTAATTTTTTTCTTATTTTGTTTCTTTCTCCTATTTGAAAAGAATTAAATAATATATGTATAATCGATGTTTGAACAAAGTATCCTGCCCGTTAAAAGATACCGAAGCACCTACTCATTAATGTGTCATTCAACTATCGTGTCCCATTAGTTTAATGACCTATTTAGATCGTGAAATTTAGAAACTTAGGAAGGCTTCGGATGAATTCTTTTCTGAACTACCCCTTTTATCTTACCTAACAATGTTTTTTCTACCTGAGCATCCGCCGGCAAAACTAAGAGATAATCTTTTATAGATATCAATAATTCAGTGTATTTGGGTTTTAATAGTAAATAATCATATTCTCTATCTGATTCTTCGTGCTTTATTGTGAGAGTACTATCTATAGCTAAATAATTTATTCTTTCTGCATCTTCAGCGCAGGATTCAATCTTTTTATACCATATTCTTGGATATGCTTCGTTTTTTTCATATTTTAAAATAAATAATGAGCTTTCAAATATCAATTCCCACATTCGAACATGTTGTTTTTTCATCTCTTCAAGTACTTCATTTGAATATTGATCATTTTTAATGATCTTATTTAAATCTGCTAAAGCAATGTTCTTTATTTCTGCTGCAGAATTAATATCAGGTATAAAACGACTTATGAGATTGCTATCAAATAAATCATTAATCTTATTAACATTTTTTTGATAAGCAGGTCCAAAATTACTTTCATGCACTTCTTAATGACGTTAGATCTCTAATTTTTTTCATGTCTTCAAGGTTTGTATCTTTTATTTTTTGAAGTATATTAATTTCATCATAATCCACGGTATTATTTTCAACTATTTCAATAGCCTTCTTAAAGTCAAAACCACAACTGTGACAATAATTGGCGTTATTGTAACGTTTCTCACTACAGTTAGGACAAAATTTCATAAGAGCCACCCTTTATTTTTTATTAATATCCACAATTTGGTTATTAGTAACAATATACATAGAGTTGGTTTAAATATGCAGTTAAATCAATTATAAGAGAAGTGATAGATAGTTCAAGATAAACTATCCTGCCCTTTAGCTAAATAGCGACGGATTCTAAAGCCGATCCGTCGCCATTACAAACTAAAAGTATCGTCGATAAAGTTCTCTCCTACGTTCGCCGCGGATTTGTGCGTAGATTTGAGTGGTCGATGTCTTCTCATGACCGAGCATTCCTTGAATGAAGTCCAAGGGAGCACCATTATCAAGGAGTTGGCATACATAAGTATGTCGAAAGCGATGCGGGTACACGTTCACTCCAAGTTCTCCCCTATCAGCAAGCCGTTTTATTGCCCACCTAATCGTAGGTATAGCCATGCGTTTTGTTGGATGCGTACCGGTAACAAATAATGCTTTACAGGAATCCTCACGGCCAGCCAGGTACTTCTTTAACCATACTTTGCACTCTGTCGTAAAGTAAACTTCTCTTTGCTTCGATCCCTTGCCATTTACGATTGCTGAGCAGTTCTCCCAGTTTAGATCTTCGATGTTGATCTTTTCTACCTCCCCAACCAGCCGGTACTGTAGAGAAACTCAAGCAATGCTCTTTCCCTGAGGGACTGACATGAGATTTTCAAGTGTATGACGTCTTCCTCAATCAAAAACTTAGGAATACGCTTATCTAATTTGGGTTCTCTCAATTTTAGAGAAGGATTTGAAGTCAGATATGTCTCTTCATAAGCATAGCGAAAAAGAGAACGAACAAAACGAATTCGATGACCAAGACTGTTTGACTTCAAACGAACTGCTTGTTTTGCCAAGTACTCCTTCAGTGTGGTTAACGTTACCTCTGTGACATCGCGATTGCCTAGCTCCATCACTAACATCTTGTGCTGTAAGGCATATGCTTTTAATGTTTTTGGACTGAATCCTTGAATGCGTTTGTCAGCCTCATACAAACTTACAACTCATTTAAGTTCATGACAAAACCTCCCTTTAGAAACTATTAAGTCTAGTTTGCTTCTAAAGAGAGGTTTTAATCGCCTGCTGTATTAAACTAGCGTTACCCATTAGCGCAATGATCTTAAGTGACCGAAGGGAACAGCCGCGATGCGGTTAGGGAGTGGAGGGTTGTCCGCCTGGTTCCTCTTCCTTGAGAACAATCGGGCGGCCGCAGAGTGAAAGTGGTGTTATGCGATCGAATCTGTGGAAGCAACCAACTCACTTCCCAATATCATAGAAACCAATAGAGCAAATTTATTAATCTCATTATCTGGAATCGCAGAGACTAACTCCTTAAAACTATCTTTTGCCATCTCTAGATTTTCTGATATAGGTAATAATCTAATATTACGCATTAACAGTTCCATATCATCATTAAGTAATTCTGCTTCCTCTCTAGAAATCAAATTATCACTATAACTTCTTTCTATAACCTGAAAGCACTCATTGTTTTGACCATTCTTCAAGTATGCCATTGTTAGCTTTCTTATAACTAAGTATGATTTATCATATTCTAAATATTTATTCAGTATTTGTATTCGATATTTAGGTGGTAATACACTTAATATTGTTGGCGCCCATTTACTTGGTCCATTATTATGAAAACCATATACTTTGAAATATGATACGAACATCTCCACTGAGAAATTCGATACAGCCTCTAATGAAAACTCAATATTATTTTCAGTAATATTGGCTTCCGAACCTTCATGAGCACCCATATTTCCAATTTTCTTTGCATCAATTAGGTCTGATACAACTTTGTTATCGAGAAACTCTTTGGCCATCAATAACTTTTTATGTAACGTATATCCATTCCATTTCTCTTTAATATCTGACGCAACAAATTCATATATCATCGAATCAGCAATTCTCTCAAGACATAATCTAATATCTATAGTTCTATAATACAAATCATTTTGTGAATTCATCGCCTTTTTAAAATAACTTGCTGCAATGGGTACGATTAGTGGTATCTCTTTATTCATTATATTTCCTCCATTATTATCCTTTAGAATTCCCCTATTATACTAATAGATTCTTTCACTGTACAATGACACAAAGTTGCCTACATAAATGACACAAAGTTACCTACATAAATATAAATGATCATCCCTCCCTACAATGTTAACAAAAAATCTGATCTTCAACAAAATCACTTTCTTCAAGAGTTCTATTGGGTATTTAATTCGGACTTAAAAAGGCCATCTCCATTAGGAAATAGCCTTCGCTTTTAAATGCTTTCTTCTTCTCATTTCTTTTGAAATAACTTATTTCATTGGAATTCAGACTACAGTGTTTGGTCAATATACGCCCTACGGTTATTGAGCAGAGTTGATCATCTAATCGTCGTGAGGATTGTCAGTCTCTGTAAGTATCTTTCAGCTGCTTTCTTCTCTTCACTCATACCTTTTGACATCGCCAACCGCATGGGAAGATAAGAAATCTCTTCAGGATCGAAATTAGGTTTGCTTTCGTAAGGACAATGGTTGGTAATAAAAACTGTTTCATTATTGGTATGTTTTATAATTTTATCCTTATTTAATTTAAACAAGATTAGTGTGTCAGTTTCTTTGTATGAGGTATCAATTTGAGGCCTAATCTGTAATTTGGCATACTGAGTAGCGATTGTTACCCATTTATTAAAATGCGTATTTGCTACTTCCCATAATAAGTGATTTAATAGCCAAGTCATCATCCGATAATCACTGCGATTAAAGACCATCAATAGCTCTTTAAAGTCTTCTTCAAAACAATAAAAAGGAAGATCAAAAGGTTTTATATTTTTATGACTAAATCTCTTCCCCTCATCTACAAAAGGGTAGATCCGGTACATGCTTTCCTTCCAGAACACGTAAGCATACGCATAGGGACAAATAGGTGGGAACCCTTCTTTACTTCTCTTGTACATGCCAACAAATCTCTTTATACAGTGCTGATGTTCTTTTAAGTTAGAACAAAAAAGGTGTCTTGGGACTCATTTGTCCCGCCGAAGTCACTGAGCATTAACCTAGTTCCAAGAATATGCATCTCCGCGTGTATGACGAATTTTTCAGGATCTTTTTGAGTATCATACATAATTGAATCAGTTTCGGTTCTAAAGGTTTTTTTATAAAGTTCGATTGCGTCAGAACAAGCGCCATTCAAATAAAGCTGTGGTACTAACTTAGCTCCACTCCCTTTGAAATCAATTGATTTTTTAAACAAAAGAAAATGTATACCGACATAATCTACCATATGTGCAAAAATAGGACTACATAATTGGGCAATGAATTAAGAACAGTTTCTGAACTATCCTGTTCGTTATGCAGCGTAAGCGCCGCATCTTGAGAATATCCTACTATTTGTTAGCGCGTGAAGAAATGTATGTGGATCTAGGCGAAGGATGGCTTAATCCTGAAAAAATCAGTCAGGCAATAACCGAAAATAAATGAACTTCTTAACTTACATATTCTGAAGATTCGCGACAACTTGTTTGACAACTATCGGCCTGCTGAATTTCTTATACTCACCAAAACCCACGATTAATAAAATATCCATACATCTAAATACCTGTTATATATCAAATAACAGGTATTTTTCAGCTGTTTTTGCGTAAAGATTCAAGTGACGTACTGCTTCTTCATTCATAATATTAAATTTCGTTTGCAACTCTGGTCTCCAATAATAAAATTTTAGACTTTTCCTTGAAACATTCCAGGGATTTAGTTTCTTTAACAACTCTTTCTTCTCTTCTTCATTAATATCGAAAGTTAAATATCTCTTTAAAGGTTCCTTAACATCATAATCTTTATGGTTTTGCAACTCTATGCGATTTCCGTTAAAGTAAATCACCTTAATTTCTTTCCTAATCGCAAAATTTAAAGCCCCTGTTAAAGAATCTATAATAGGTTCTTCATTATCATTTAGAGATGTATTACATATTATCGGAATACCTGTTTCTTCTTTGAATTCTTTTATTAAATTATATAGAATTGGTTCAGCACCTTCCGTAATAGTTTGTAGTCTCGCGGAGTTATCTAAATGGAGTATTGCTGGAACAATATCTTTTTTTTCAGATTTTATATGTAATGCATGTAACATAAATGGTGATGCATAAGCACATTCAAACCACTCATTAACATTTTCCATTAATATAATAGGTGCCACAGGGCGCCACCATTGTCGTTTTTTTATAATGTTCAATTTATCTTTAGCCAGATTAGTCCGTGGATCTGCTATAATACTTCTATGACCTAAAGCCCGTGGACCGATTTCAGCTCTTCCCTCAAACCAAACGATCGGTGATTCTTGAATATCTAATACAGCTTGTTTAATATCAAATTTAGTGATTCCCTTTATAAATTTATTATATTTAAACATATCATCATTATCACATACAGTGATATCTTGATTATCCGCATTACCGAAGTATGCGTTATTAAATCTAAAGTTAAATTTAGCTGCTTTTTTAAAAAATGCAAAAAGAGCAATTCCGAGAGATTGTCCTGAATCACTTATACACGGTGGGGCAATGAATCCCTTAAATCTATATTTTTGCATTAAATAAGTATTAGTAGGGCAATTTAGAGCATACCCTCCCGATAAAGCTAAGTAAGTAGTAGATGTATCAATATTATATTCATGTATAATTAAATCTAAGTTCTCTTCCATTATTCTAATTGAGATCTTTTGTATCTCTTTCATAACCATACTTATTTCATTTTCCTCTTTGGTAAATCTATTGTCATATCCATTAAACAGTATACCAATATCTTTTTCATCTAGGCTTTCTACCATATCTGCAATCTTATTAACGCATTCAAAAGCTTTATGCATTTGACTTGCACTATCAACAAGAACTAAGGTTTCATTACTGTTTAATAGTTCACTTTTTGAGGCACTTGCTATTGCCATTAAGGTACCTTCTCTAAGTTTAAATCTCCTTCTTGCAAATGTCCAAAGTAAGCCAGGGGAATAAACTGGAAAAGTCTCGACTTCTCCTTTTTTCGAAACACATCCGGAATAGTATTTTTTTTTATGTAAGTTAGGATCCATAACAATATCGGGAGCACCATCTACAGCTAACCCGATTATATCTTCGGTATAAAATAAATCTGTATCAAGCAATATAGATGAGAATAAGTGAGAGATACTATGGTATGAAAGATCTTTATATTCATCTAAAGAATGGTAATCGTCACATGTTTGTAATTGGGGAGTACCCCAAACTTCTTTCATATCATCAATTGTTAGATTATACTCCTCTAAAAGCACATTAATGAATTCCATTGCCTGCTCTTTACTATAGAATGACTTTTTGTGCCCTTTTTTCCCCGTAATACGTTCAAGTTCCCAATAATGTATCAGTTTAATATTATTGTTTTCTTTTTTCCATAATGAAACATTTTGGTCATGCCTTAAATTTATGTTCATTAGATGTGCCAGTTCATCTATATTTAAATATGTCGAAAGATAGTATCCATTATCCATATACTTTCACCTCATAATAAAATATTAAATTGCATGATGAATTTATATTCTTGTTACGAACGTTAGCTCATTTGACGCAACCTCACTTCTAGTCATAAATAATAACTCAACTTTCGCAGCTGGAAAATCGACTTAACCCGTTGAGGGCGTAAGAAGAATTCGAAACATTTACTCGTATTGACAAAAAACACCTCACTTGTTTGGTATCATGGAAGAGTCGAATCAACCATGCGAACAAGAAAGGTGCGTAATCCTATGTTACAACAACATTCCCTGTCTGAACAGTCTTGCTTTTCCAAAATATTCGCTACTCTCCGCATCGGAAAAGCCTTACGGCACGCGGGTATTTCTAAATCCTTTGGTCTTTCGAGCCTAGCGGTTTTTCAAATCGTTTTCTCTTTGATCTTCGAAGTAAAGAACTGGTTTCGACTGCTGGAATGTGACCGTGGAGCGGATCTTCCCGGCAAAAATGTCATCTATCGATTCTTGAATCAACCTTCTTTTGCTTGGCGGCGCTTTTTGCAGACTCTAAGTCTTCGCATCGTACAGGATTTCGAATCGCTTATTTCCTCTACTCGTGTACGAGTGTTCATCATTGACGGTTCCGTTTTGAGCAGAAACCGGAGCAAAAAGCAGAGTTACTGGCACGAGTCTTTGACCATTTCACGGGCAAATTCACTAAAGGTTACACCATGCCTTACTCTGGGCTGGTCGGACGGTTTTAGTTTTGCTCCGCTTGACTTTGTCATGCTTTCTTCAGCCAAGCTGGCCAATCGGCTGTGCGAAATGGCTTCGAATCTTCTAAACGTAGCAATGGATACAAACGTCGAATGGAGGCCTTTTCTCGGAAGCCGGACGCGGTCGTTACCTTGCTGGAACGGGCTTTGCGTGCAGGATTCACCGCTGACTACGTACTTATGGGTAGCTGGTTTACGCAAGCTCCACTCCTTCGACAGCTTAGCGAAAAAGGTCTTCCCGTGATTGGCATGGTGAAAGAGATAAAGCAGCACCATCTGGTTCAAGGAAGGCGAATGACACTGCGCGAAGTCTTTCAAAGCCTTTCCCCATCGCAGGACAAAGATATCAAAGGCTCCGCCATCGTACACACTGCCTGAGGTTCGCCCGTAAAGCTTATTTTTGTCCGCAACCGGAATAAAAAACGCGAATGGCTAGCGATTTTGAGTACAGACGTCAAACTGGATGCTGCTGAAATCGTACGAATCTACGGCATGCGCTGGAGTATTGAAACCTTTTTCAAAGTCACCAAAAGCTATTGGAAATTAGGAACGGAATTTCAAGGACGCTCTTTTGACCAATTGATTAGCCATACCACGTTTGTGTTCAGTCGTTATTTGGCGATGGAATACGAACGGCGTCAACCGAGTGATGATCGGACACTGGGAGGACTCTTTTTTCTATTTGCTGATGAAGTCCGAGATCTGGATTTCCAGACTGCACTTCAGCAGCTCATGAGTTTGTTTCTCGAAATGTCAAAGGCCAAAACCAAGAAGAACAAAACAGCATTTTTTTGTCAACTACAGGGGTGGATCTCTAGTTTACCCAGCTATATCAAGGGTTTATTTGGAGATTTGAGCTGCGAAAGTTGAGTAATAACAAATTCATTATAAAGTTTTAATATTTTATTCCCAAGTTGAGTTTCCTCTCCAATTACTGTTTTCATATTAATTATTATTTTATTTCTTGTTTTATTCGAATTAACAAAACTTGCCTTTAAAAATAGAGCCAATATCGTATCCCATCTATCGATAATGTTATCTAGCAACAATATTAATTCTGAAAGACTATCATTACTTATATAACTTTGTGCAATTTCAATATATTGTCTAAAAAGTTTATGTCGCTTTAAGGCAATATACATTTTCCCATGTAAATCCTTGAAAACTTTTAATACTGACTCGCATAGACTATAGCTAACAGCTTCAATATTATCTACAAGGTTATTTAATGCATTTAATCCAGTATCCTTTCCCTCAGCACAAAAATATTGGTCTAAGGTTAATTTGAAAGTCATAATCAACAAATCTTCTACCGATGTTTTGCACCACTGAGTTATATCTATTTCAGCCCAATTATTTAGAATTTGCGATCCACTATAAATACTTCCATCATTTGGACAATCAGAATTTCTAGCAAGAAAAAAATCTTGAAGAGGAATGGTCCCTTTAAAAAACCACGGTTCGTACCAGTCCACAATATAAACTAAATCATTTACTTCTGAATAACCACATAGAACAAGTGTATGTTTGGCATGATTTTTTTGATAATATGGTGTATAAGGTAAATAAAAAACATCAACTCCAACAATAATAGGTGAAAATTGTTCCTCAATCCGCTTAATATTTTGTGCAAAAATTTCTATAACATCATCATCTGTATTGCAATAGTATCTTTTCACATTATCAGAGAATACAGGTAAAAGATTCCTTGCATTCTTAGGTTGACTAAAAACAAACTCACCTTCATTAGGCTTAATATCAATAATTAAGCCTAATGAAGAATTAATATATAATAGTGCATTTGGTATATTATTCGCTTCCAATACTAATCTAAGACAGTTTTGATAACAAAATGATTCAAATCCGCTATAATATTCTTTGTCTGTATTGAAGAAATCTAACACCATAAACAATAATCACCCAAACCTTAAATTAATTATATTTTTTCTATTGTGCTTACTACTTCTCTAAACGTCTTACACTTTCTAATCTCTCTTAATTTGTCATCGAGTTCAATATCTAGTTCTTCTTCAAGCAACATAACAAATTCCACTATCCCAAGAGAATCAATACCAGTCTCCGATCCAATTTGATTATCTAAGCTAGGTTGCATATCTATATTCGCTTTCTTTAATAATTCCTCATGGCACATTAATACTACATCAACTATATTTTTCATTATCAAATTCCCCCCTAATTTTTTGAGGCCAGTTGTTTACTTCAAGGCCATATTGACACATAAAAGCAAGTACCCATCTTTCTATTCCGTATCCTACACAACCAGTAACAGTTTCACCGCATCCTTTGACTTCAATATTGAAGGGATGTGAGAAACTCGTACCATGTAAATTAAAAGATGTACAAGATAACTGCTCATCTTTTGAATAATTTAGACGCAACTCTAATTTACTAGATTCTTGATGTTGTAATTTCTTATATTTTTGCATTTTCGGAAGTATAAAAGGATCAGAAGCTATTGAAATGCTACTAGATAATTCTAAATCCTCTAAAATACTTATGGTTTCATTAAGTATTTTTGTTCTCATCTCAACTACAAAATCATCCGATCCGATACAGACTATCTCTCTCACATGGTAATCTTTAAGTCTACCAAATCCCCCCCAATTAAACCTACCTTCATTTCGAAATACATTCTGATTAAATGTATACACACTTGGCGCTTGCAAGTCAGAATTCATTAATTCCAAATAAGTATGAAAACAAGCTGCCGGTGATAACACTTCACGAGGTTGCTTTAACTTATAATTATTATCAGATGAGGATAAATAAAGAAGTTCATTGACATCCTCATAAAAAGAACAACAAAACATTGAATATTGAGGAGAGGTCTTTAAGTAACCTGTTTTTTCATACCCGTCTAAAGGTAACAATACTGGATATAATTTCTCCACTGCATTAATGGAAAGAGCAATCCGTTTAAACCTATTATCAAAATATCTAAACAAAAATACAGCTTTTTCACTTAATCCAAGCAAACCAAAACCAAATTCATGTATTAAATGTGAATTTAATACATTTGAAATACTAATATATTTTTTTTTAATTTCCTTCTGATATATTATTTCTTCTGTCCCATTAAAACTAAGATATTCTCTAATTAATAATTTTGCATTACATAATATACTTTCTTCATTTGCATCATCATCCACATATAAAATCAGTTTGGAATCTTTTACTTCATAATTTTGTACTTTTTCAGAAATGAAGCTAACAAGTTTTTTCAACTCATTGACGTCTATATTACTCTGCAAAGGATAATGTACAACTCTCATATTTAGCCCCTTTGACGAATATGGTTAAAAGCACTTTCCAAAAAACTTTCCGTCCTTTTAATAACTCTATTCTCACCTTCAACCGTTATATCATCTAAAAATGATATATCTTCAGGTCTTAATGCACTCTCAATGTAATTAACAATAGGATCATCATAAAATTGATTTAGAATATAAAAAGTATAATAGCACTTATCTTGAAGGTTTAATTTTGTAATTATATCAATCCAATCATCTGCAACCAATTCTTCTCTATGAAACCTTATGCAATTCATAATATCTACAACTTTATATAAAGCAACATCTCTGTTATATTTTGTCCATATAGTATTTGTCGCTTCTCTGAAGAAATGCACACATAAATGAGCAAGATTAGTATACAGTGGCAACCCTCTTACAGAATAATAACTACCATTATATATAACCGTACCATGATTAAATATTTCTTCATCTATAACATTATTTTTAGTATCAAATAGGAAATTAATATCAATCGCAACTTTTCCCCACTCAGTTTTCTTTACATATTTTATCAAATCGTGATAGTTCATACGTTGAATTAGTTTTTCTTTCTTTGTAGCCTCTCTAAGTTCATTGTTTGTAATGTATCCTTGAGTGTATCCAAATTGTCTTAATATATTGTCTACCTTAGAAATATCTTCTTCATAAACCAATAGATCTATATCGTTAGAACGACGAGATCCTAGTTCGTAAAAATCAGCATTGTACATCAATCCTTTTAACCCTGCGTATCTAACGTTTGATTCCTCAAGAGAAATTAAAAGTGGTCTAATATCATCAATAGTTCTTTCCATTTCATACTTTTGAGCAACAACCAACAATCTTAATGCCCCATTCAGTTCTTTCGGAATTTTCCTTTGTTGCTCATATGATAAATTATGGTAAAAATAACCTCCCAATCGATGATTAAACAATTGACCTGCAATTTCAAACCAATCTAAATCTTCAGATAAAAAGTCATTAATCATATCAATCTCACTATCTGTCTTGTTTACTAACATTGCATTTAGTAAAAATCGATACTCTTTCCTCATAATTTTGCCCACATCCCTCTTAATATTTTTTTATAACCACTAATATTTCGGTGTAAATTAAGTATCAATTTCTTTTTTTATATAAAAAATTAATGATTAACATTGTTGAACACCATATTTTCCCGTGAGTAAAGAACAAATTTTACTAATTGATAAGAAATTATCAATAACTAAATCTTTATCATCAAATTCTATATCAAATTCAACTTCGAGGTTAACAATTAACTCTATTGTCTTTATGGAGTCTAAACCTTGATTCCTTAAATCAGCATCAACAGTATCTTGAATTTCTCTATTTAACAGTTCATTAAGCTTCTTAATAATTGAATTCTCCAAAGAGGATACTTTTTGTATCATCAAAGTGATATCCCCTTTCTAACATTTAACTCAGCCAATTTTTTAAAATCACATCCATGAATATCTTTAAACGCTTCTTTCCATCTATCAATTCCAAATGCAACACAACCAGAATGCAATGCGACCTCATTATGATCATTTATCTCATATTTAGAACAAAGCATATCTTGGCAATAATTGAAGGAAGCAATAGAAACTTTTTTCCCACTTAATGTTGAAACTATCAATTCATATTTAGCATTGCTCATCATTTGATAGGTTCCTTTTGTTTTTAGATCCTGACTAAAGAAAAATGGATCTTTTGCTGTTGTAATTTCTCCCTTTAGGCCAACTGACTCAAATAAATTCCATACGTCTTCCATTATCCTGTTTCGAGTTTCTCGCACCCATTCCTCTCTTCCTATAAATACAATTTCTCGCATCGTAAACTCACTTCGCCTGAAGTTATCCTTTCTCCATTCAATTTCATGACGAAAACATTTACCTTTTGCAGTAAGCGTTATTCCATCTGAAAGAACTTTCCCTTGCAATTCTTCATAGCAGTGATAGCATATACAAGGCTGTAGTATATCACCTTGAAATAAAAGCGAATCATCATAAGACTCAGCAATAGCCTTCTCACGAAACCTATTTATAGATTTGAAATTATGTGCCACTGAAGCAACACCATATATATTCTGTGGAAAATGGATATGATATTGATTTCGAAGAATATTGCTTTTACTCAAGATAGATGAATATTCTCTTAATTCTGTACCATGCTTTCGGGCTATTTCTAAAAACTCCTTATCCAATTGTTCGATTATTTTAATATCTGTCTCGAACATGTATGGCGAAGGAGATATATTATCCTCATTTTCATTTTTAATTAATAGGTTATTATTTACGTCTAGATTACTTTTTACAATGCGCTCTTTAATAACACGAGTATTTTCAAGACTCTTACAAAGATCTTCGTAATATTGTTTTAGTTCAACAATTAGAGCTGCATTTTGATCAGACTCATTAACAGTTAAGTTAACAACCTTATCTGTTTTGTTATAGGACACTCCTACTACTATTTCTGATAGATACGGAATTCTATCCAACAAAATATCAATATTATCGTTAAGTTTATGAGGTACATTCAAGGAAATAACCATTAAATAAAAACCCCTTTTTATTATTAATGAATTAATAAGGGTGTTAATAACAATCATTCAAGTCCCCTTGCTAGACCATTAAAACTTACCCTTATTTAGGTATTATTACTTTGTTGTTTCTTTTTTAGAACTGTGACTTGTGATAATTTAGTATTTATTTCATTGAATAATTTATTATCCCTTGACTCTATCTCGGAGAGTTTTAAAGCAAACTCGTTTAAGGAAACGGAGAGATTAGCATTTTTTCTTGTCATTTTAATTAGTAAGGTATTTAATGACAATTCAAGCATCCTAATAGTTTCCAATAAATAATCAATAATATTCAAATCGATAGATTCCAAAATTTCAGAATGTTCTAATAAAAGATCTTTGAAGAAATATTTCCCAAATTTCATTTCGAATAGAAACCTGTAATAAAACAATTCAAAGGTTTTTTTATCCATTCCGGTTTCCATTGCATTTTGTATTCTTTCAAAAATTTTTTTGTAAAACGACTTTCCAAAATAATACGAATTATCAATAACTTCACCTTGTAAAAACTCTACAGATAAGGTTTTTAATAATTTTAAAAACAGCTCATTGATTTCCGATTCATTCATTGGTTCTCGCAATTTATCAATAGACGCTTGTCCCATAACAAGTAAAGATTGAGTTAGATCTTTATCCAAATGTTCAACATAACTATCACCTTTCCAAAAACGCCCAAAATCTTCTATCTTAATTTTATCCATAAATTTCCACGGCTTAGGATCATAAATATATACATAATCATTTTCTAACCCATATACCCCTAAAAAATGATTTCTTGCACCCAAAATCGGGTGATTCAAAGACTCCTTATAACTTTCACTTAGATAATCTGTTGAGTAAGGAAGATAATAAGTTGTTCCTGAGGCTATAAAGACGTTACCTTGATTAAGAGTTTCATTTATCAGCTCTAACCCAGATTCGAAAGATGAACTCTCTTGGATATTCACTTTAACACCTAGGTAACTGTATTCATCATAATAACCCAATACATCTGATGCCCATAGCACAGTCTTATTAACTTGACTTCTATCATGATTACTCACGTAAACACAAGGAAGAGCCGACAACCTTAAGTTCATTAGCAAACTTAACTTGCTAGGAATATGTAATATTTTTAATTGTTCATGAATAGGCGGATACAAACAAGGCATATAGTATGGCAAGTCCATCGTTGCACTAAAATCTTTTATAGTAACCATTAGATTCCCCTAATATAAATTAATATTCCACTACGCTTTTATCCTATTTTCATCGTTTACTTAATAACGCAGTTTATTTCAACTCTTTAAGTGAATTATCTGCTCTGAAAATCGATCAACCAAATTACCTCATAAGATTGAAGAGTTATTTTCCGACTATCTAAATTTACCGTCTGATTATTTAATATATTGCATACACTACCGACAAGACCAATGTCATTCAATTCGCTATTTTGAACGTCTTGACTTCTACCTGAAAAGTTACATAACACTAGTAAATTTTCTGAATTGTTTTTTTTATAAAATCCAATTACACTATTATTTCCTGTATCAAAAAAAGTGGATTTTTGCTCAGAACTAAATATTTTATACTTTTTTCTCAGTTCAATCATAAATTTCAAACCTTGAAATATTTGTCCCTCAACTGCTTCAACCTGTTTTCTTCTTTCCGCTTTTGTCCAATCAAAATGTACTCGATGAAGCCATCTACTGTCATCCGCTTTATTCGAGTCATACTTATAAGATAAATCATTAAACATTCCGATCTCATCCCCACCATAGATCATGGGGATTCCCTCATATGAAAGAATAAAACTATGCAATAGTAAAATTTTCTTAATAGCTAAATCTATTTGAAATTTGTTATGTTCCTCTACTGCTCTTTCTAAGCCACATAATGACGCTACAGTTCCTGATGTTTTCCTCCCTTCTTTCGCATTTTTGTCAAATTTTTTAGATTCTCCTTTCGAAAAACTTTCCGGAATATTCCCTATGTAATATTCTTTTATATATTCTGTATGAGAATCATAATCAATTCCGAGCGATTTCATAATATCTTTATCAAGGTCCCAAGCAATATCATCATGAGATCTTATGTAATTTATAAAACATCTTTTATTTTGAAAATCATTCAATTTACTAAGTGAAATTTTCATTTCTCTGACATCTTCAGAAACAAGTGCATTCCATAAACTCACACTAAGAGGGAAATTGTACATTAAACTACAACCCTTAAACTGCTCACCAAAAAAATCCATAATGATCTCTGTACTACCTATAGCTTCACCTTTAAACAACGAGCCAGGTGCTACCATATTAACTATGATATTTAACATGGTCAAAATATCATGGACCTGAGGTAAATTAAAACAATCCGTGCCCATTTCCTTCCAAATATGAGGCAAAGCATCTAATCGAAGTATATCTACTCCCCTGTTTAACAAAAACAACATGCTTTCAACAATATGATTGAATAATATTGGATTCTTGTAATTTAAATCCCACTGATAGTCATAAAAAATCGAAAATATCCACTTATCAATTTCATTTGAATAAATAAAATTTTGCTGTGAAACTTCTGGGAAGATTAGTGGAAGACTTTTTTCGAATTCCTTAGGAATATCATCTGAATCATACATGTAATACATATTTTGATATTTTTCTTCTCCATTTACAGCTTTAACAGCCCAATCATGTTCCTTAGCAGTGTGATTTAATACAAAATCAATACAAGTGACAATACCTTCTTCCCTTAATGCATCTACCAGTTTTTCAAACTGATCCATCGTTCCAAGTTTGCGATTAATTTCTTTGTAACTTGACACTGCAAAGCCACCATCATCTTTTTCACCTCTCGTTTTTAATATAGGCATAAAATGTATGTATGTAATACCAAGCTCTTTAAAATAACTTATTTTATCCTTCACACCAATAAGATTATCTGCAAACAAATCAACATATATGGAAATCCCTATCATTCTTTCGTCCATATACCAATCAAGATTTTGCCCTCTATTCCTATCACACACTTTTAAATCATCTTTTCTATTGCCATAGGCTTCTTTTATTACACCTACCAATTGCTCATAGTGTTCATCGCATTTTCCATAGAGTGAAATGAATTTTTCATAGAGTAACCCTGAATTCTGCTGTAATCTTTGCTCGAACAATTCATCCAATGATTTTTGCATAATACGCATTCCTTTCTCGCTGTTATATTTTTTATAACTGCTCTTCAACTAAGTCTTTAACAGTTTTTTCTTCGAATGCCGTCATACTATATTGCAACCACACCGATACCAAATGACCAATAATTAAATGTAAATCCTCTACAGGTCCATAATCATTCTTAGGGGAATCTATATTAATTGAAATATCACTCAATTCTCTCAATCTCCCCCCATCAAATCCAGTTAGACCAATAACCACCCCATTATTTTTCTTCCCCCATTCCACAGCGTCAATAATATTTCTTGAGTTTCCACTAGCTGAAATAGCTATTAGTACATCCCCTTTTTTAAAGTAAAGAATTAACTGCTTTAAGAAAACGCTCTCAAAACTTTCATCATTTGAGATAGCAGTTATAACAGATATATTATCTGTAAGTGAAATCACTCTGAGTGGTTTGTTGATTTTAGATTTCCTATAAATACCAATACCGAGATCATTTGCCAAATGAGAAGCAGTAGATGCTGATCCTCCATTCCCTATTATAAAAATGGTTTGGTCATTTTTATGTGCACGTTCTAATTCATTAATAAATAAACTAATTGCATGGATATCTACCGTGTCAAACAAATGTTTTAAATATGAAAAGTATCCCTTACTGAATTGCATTACATTTGAAGATTGCGAGTATAAATTTTCAAGATTATTCATAACTTACACCTCTTTTTATAAAAATAAGATCTACCTATTTATGTAGTTACACCCAAATCATTTCTAATAATATTTGCCGCTTCTAATAAATTTTCAGCTATAAAATTAGGTTTCTCTATAGTTCGATACCATTTATTAAAAAATTGACCTGTTTTAATAAGTATAGTCTTACATCCTGCACTATTTCCCGCTACTATATCTGTCAAACGATCCCCTACCATATAACTGCTATTCAAATCTATACTAAAATCTTTTACTGCTTCAAGTAACATTCCAGTTAAAGGTTTTGAGCATGTACACATATCAATATTTTTTGGTATATTCTTACTTTCGAAATGTGGACAATAATAAAAAGCATCAATGCGTCCATTCTTTTCATTTATTCGTCTTCTTAATTCATTATTAAAATTAGACATTTGTTCAGTGGTGTAAAATCCAAGCGCAATCCCCCCCTGATTAGAAACAACTATAATATCTAATGGCATTGATGAAAATAACTCCATTCCCTCTGCTGCACTCGGTAATAATATTAAATCATCTATTTTATGAGGATAATGTGTATCTTTGTTGATAGTCCCATCTCTATCAAGAAATATCGCTCTTTTATTACGAAATACTGGTTTAGATGGATATTCTCTCAAACTGATCCCTCTATTCTATTCTATTTAATTGCATATACTAGTTTGAAATCAATCTAATAGATACTGATGTTTGTAAAGTTTGATCTATTTTAAAAATTACTAAGGAACAATTTCAAAGCAAACGATTGCACAAACTAATAATACCACTAATTTGATTACTTGTAAATATATTGCTTTAAATTTATGGAAATGTATGTGTTTATTCTCAATATGAATTTATGATATGGTTCCAATAAAAAAATCCGAACCATCCAATCGAGTAGGAGGCTTCCCATTAGTTGAGTAGACGACCTCCCACACCACCATACGTAAGTTTGTGTAATTGTCAATCAAAAAGTTGACCACCCCGACGGAAAAAATGGGCACCCAAAGGTGCCGGTGTTGGAGTGAAACTCAAGCGTTGAGGAGCATGTTAAATATCAATACGAGTGAGCTCATGGTAAAGAGCTAGATTGCCGACTTTCAGAACATCGCGTACCTTTGTTAGTTGCTGAATTTCCTCCCGAAGGTGTTCACTGCTTCCATCTCTGCGATGCCTTCACGTAATTGCTTAGCCTTGTGCATACCATACATAATCTCCTTTCCTTGAACTTCCATGATCTGCCGGAGACGGTAGGAGTCGCCGTCAAACAGAAGGATATGAGAGTGGTGGGTAAGTCGATCAAGTAATGCTGTGGTGAGCGCAGGATCTCCAAATACATCCACCTACCTAGAAAACTCCAAATTGGAGGTGATGATCAGACTGCCTTTTTCGTAACGCTGGGAGATGAATTGAAATAAGAGCTTTCCGCCTTCGCCAAGAGGAACGTTACCAAGCTCATCTAGAATGACGAGATCGTATTTATTCCAGCTCTTAAGATATCGGGGTAAGCGGTACTCGGACTCCGCTAATTGCAGTTCCTGAATAAATTGCATGACCGGTATGAACCGGACGCGATGTCCTTCGAGCATTGCCCCATCCCAATTGCAGTTGCAATATGACTCATCCCAGTTCCGGGTCTACCAAGGCATAAGATGCTCTCATGCCTTGGTATGAACGCGCCCTAAGCGAGTTGCTCAATCTTCATCTTTGGCAATTTCGTGATTTGCGTAAAGTCGAATCCCTGCAGTGTTTTCGGTCTAGGGAACTTTGCTGGACGAAGCAGATAATCTTGCCTTTGTTTCTGTTTTTTCAGCACTTCATGGTCGAGGCAAGAAGCCAAGAAGTGAAGGTGATCGACTTCTGCTCTAACGCATCGCGCAGCAAATTGGGATATTGCTAAAGCAACCCGGCATGCGAAGCTCCCCGCATGCGATCTCGATTCGTGCCTCTATTAAACTACCGGATGACATTTATCCCACCTCCTGTAGAAGTAGATCGTACTGTGATGCATGGTCGACCGTAGTCACAACTTCCGCCACTCTAATGACTGCTTCAGGCAGAGCTAAGCGTTGCCTCAATGCAGCCGCCGTGACAGAGGCGACATCCATTGTCTCGAGTACCGAGGTAACATCGGTCAGGGCGAACTCCCGCAGGAGAAGAAGTACAGCTAAAAAATCCTAGACCATATCCCTGGTATGCTGATTAGATGTCAGCGGCCAGGGGGAAAGGGAATGTATGCAATGGCAGATAAAGAATATGTTCGTAACGGCTAACGCCGTTTTTGTGTTGGTGGGTTTTCGCGGAATGTCAATACACAATGCAAAGCTGGGGGCAGGGCAGTCATATACTTCAAAGAAGTATATAACCTACTCTGACGCTTTCCGCTTTGCGGCAAAGTGTCCGGTTGGCTCTCCGAAGGGGAACGCCGCCTGCGGGCGGGTTCCGACCTGCCGGAAACGGTTTTGCTCCCGCAATCCCATTTCCAAAAGATGACAACAAACCTGCTAATTTCCTGCACTTGAGTATCTTTTTAAACTAAATCTCCAAAAAAACAACATGCTCACAAGCATAATAAGCGCGATAATTGGTGTAATATAAACGTATCCGGTCCAATACTGATTTAAATCAGGTTTTCTTAAAAAATATTGAGAAGGAAAATAATTAACAAATGCAAAAGGTACTATGAACATTAGAATTTTTTGAATGAATTTTGGGTAAATGCTAATTGGATAGCCTGCAAATTTTCTTGAATTATAATATAGCATGTTCATGAACTCATCTATTTTTAAAAACCAAAAGCTAGAACAAGCTAGCAATAAAAAGATCGATGCTTGGATTACGACGCCACTCGCTATTGTTATTAAATAGTATGAAATATTATTAAATGTCCAGCTAATCCCTACATGATCAGCACAAACAAGAAATAGTGAAATCCCCAAAATGCCATGACCTATTGCAGCGAACATATCGGCATTAGATGCCATTACTTGCATTAAAACTCCTCGCGGACGTAACAAAAAACGGTCAAGATCACCTGAAAGCACCAAATTGCCAAAATCACGTAATCCTGTACAAAATAAAATTAACAACCCGTAGGTAACAAATAAAACGGAAAATAAAAAGAGCAATTCGTACAAAGTCCATCCGTTGATATTTGTGAAAGACTGTAGGGTTAAATAAATAACAAATATCCCTGTAGCCTCGCGCATAAACACAGCAAAGGAGCGCAACACTGCATCTACTCTATATTGAAACCACGATTTAGAGATATACTTAATGTATTTTAAATATAATTTTATGGTATCCAAAGGTTCAGCCTCCTGCCACGACAAGCTTTTTAATCCCTCTTGTCCATAGGATTTGACCAAAAATAAACAATAATATAATCCAAACAAGCTGTTTACCGTAAACAAATAAAATTTCTTCTATCGTCAATTGCCCTAAATATATTTTGACTGGCGCAAAATAAATGACATCAAACGGAGTAAACCTTATTATTTGATTGATCCAATCAGGCATAAACCATAATGGAAGCATCGTTCCTGTCAACACACCTAAAAAAACATTTTTAATTGTAGCAATGCTCCAAATGTTAACAAACCAAAAGGACAATACCGAAACGATATAACTTATGTTGTAAAGAATTAAGAATCCGAAGAACACGGTTAACACAACATGGATGAGTATTAAGCCTGATGCAGGAGGAGAAATGCGAAAGAACAACAAGCAAATCAGTAAAGTGGGGATAAAGAAACAAATTATTCGAAATATATTATTTCCTAAGGTTTGAAACATCGACTGCATATTCACATTTAGAGGCTTTAGTAGATCCGTTGTAATTTCACCACTGTGCACTTTATTTGCGATCATAAAATCGTCTACATTAAGTGCATTGGATATAGATAAACCAATCACCGAATTTGTTATAACCATGGTAAAAGAAATTCCGTTAACCTCCACATTTCCGCCATATAAAGCATCCCATATGGAAACATTTACAAATATCATAATCAATGTATTTAATATTCCAAAATAATAATTCGCTCTAAATGACATATTGTTAGAAAAGCTCTTTTTCAAAATTTCTATGTAAGGTTTCATTCCAATTACCCCCTCCCATAGATTTCTCGAATAATTCCTTCTATTTCGGGTTCTTCAATTGTTAAGTCCATAATTGAATGTTTGGAAGAAATGTCAGAGATCAGCTCTGAAACATTTATTTCTTTCGTAAATACAAAAGATTGTTTATTAGGATTTTCAGTATCATTTATAATTCTTACGCCATTGTAGGCAATATCCTCGTCATACTTATCAGAAAATTCGATAACGAGCTTTCTTTCCTTCCCATATTTTTGTCTCATATCATGAAGGCTACCATCATAAATGAGCTTTCCCTCATCGATAACGATGATTCTTCTACATGTTTTTTCAATGTCTTGCATATCGTGCGTTGTAAATAGTAAAGTAGTGTTCCGTTCTTTGTTAATAGTAGCGATAAATTCACGTATTTTCTCTTTTACTACTACATCAAGACCAATAGTGGGCTCATCCAAAAACACAACTGAGGGATTATGCAAAAAAGCGGCAACAATGTCAGCGCGCATACGTTGTCCCAAACTTAATTGGCGCACCGATTGCTTTTCGAATTTATATAGCTCCATAATATCGTTAAACATGTCCATATTCCGTTTATACTCGTTATCCGGAATCTTATAGATATGCTTCAACAAATCAAACGTGTCCATAATTGAAAGGTCTCTCCAAAGCTGACTCTTCTGACCGAAAACGACCCCTATTTGGCTAACAAACTTTTTCCTATCAATATAAGGGATATAACCGTCTATATTTATTTCCCCAGAATCAGGGTGAAGTATTCCAGATAGCATCTTAACCGTCGTTGATTTACCTGCTCCATTCGGGCCAATAAAACCAACTGTTTCACCATCTTCAATAGTAAATGAAATGCCATTAACTGCTTTTTTAATCTCGTAATTTGGATAAAAGACGTTTTTAAAAGCTCCAGCCAGACCTTTAGAACGTTTAGCAATTTTAAAACTTCTTCTTACATCCTCAACTCTAATCATAAAATGCTCCTCTTAGAATTTTGATATTTGTGAGAATAAGATTTCAAAATAAATACTATTATCAGATCAACTATTGATAGCCATAAAAATACTATTCTATATCCAATGGTTGATTAGGAATGTTACCTTCAAGAATATCCTTTATAAGATCACCTAATTTGGGAGGGGCAAATACCTCGTTCGACTTAATTATCTCTTCTATATTCCACCAATAATATCCTTTTAATGTTCTTTTTTCCTTATCAGTCATATTCAATAATGTAACATCTGAATCGTTAATATTTATTAAATAGTATCTTTCATAACTTATAAAATCCTTTTTTACACCGTTAATAACAATGGATCTTGTCCAAACCCACGGACCTATCTCATCTATATTTGCTCCTATTTCTTCAAAAATCTCTCTTCGTAATGCCTCTTCAAATGACTCATTATCTTTAAGCCCTCCCCCAGGAGTCACCCAAAGTATTTTTTGATCCTTTACATCCTCGAACTTAAATTTGAACAACAAAACTTGCCCAGAATTATTCATAAGAATTGCACGAGCAGAATTTCTAATATCCATTGTTGCTATTCTCCCTTAGATAGATTAATTAAATAACGTGAAAACCACCATCAACAAAAATTTGTGTTCCTGTAATAAAACTAGCTTCATCCGAAATTAAAAACTGCACAACGTTACTGATCTCTTTTATATCACCCACGCGATTCATAATATTTTTACTTATTATATGTTTCGCTTCTTCCTTACTCTTTATTCCATATGATGTTTTAAATTTCTCCTCTAATCTTTCAGACCAAACAGTTCCACATGATATTAGATTCACACGAATTGTTGGTAACTCATATGCTAATTGTTTTACTAAAGAAATCATCGCTCCTTTCGAAACACTGTACGGATAGTACCTGCTTTCTGCAAATGAACCGGCAATTGAACCAATAAAGACAATTGAACATTTATCACTATTATGAAATAAATTAATCAATTGATTAATTAGTAAACAAGGAGAAATTAAATTAATCATTAAACTTCTCATCCATTCCTCAACCGTAGCCTCAAATCTTGGTCTCTTAGAATAATGAGCTGCACAATGAATAAATGCATTAATATTATCAAATTTATCCTTGACACATTTAACAGAATCATTAATTGCAACGATGTCTGATAAATCTGTATGAATATAATGATAATGAATCTGTTCCTGTTCGTTAATATTTTCAAAAGTAGATGAAAAGGAGATGTCAAGATTTATGACATTCCATCCCATTGATAAATATCTCTTTACTATACTTAAACCAATTCCATGTGAACCTCCAGTGATCATAATGTTTCTTTCGCAATTAATCATCTCAATTCCTCACAAGGAGATAATGAATTCGTTATGTTTTTTGCTATGGACAATACATCTAGTAATATTTGATCTGAATTTTTCCCTTCCATATAATCAAATAACATAGCGATTTCCTTTCCAGAATTAATAATCAGATTATTCCTTAAATTATATATAAATTGTTCAGCCAAACCACTTTCTAACATTTTTTTACTTAATAAAGTGTCTTGTAAACCAAATAATTTTAATGGATTATTCATATTTCGATAACGTAAGATTCCAAATAACCCCTCTAAAGGACTTGGGGAAATGTGGAATCCATTTAAAAGTATACTTATTTTGTTTAGTCCTAAGTTTTTTTCGTTTTTAAATAAATAATTTCTTAGCGAACCCTCGCTGGCATCCTGAGGATTAAAATTGCCGATAATTTTTTCGCATATTACTTTATAATCAGTATTAGATGTGCATTCTAATACTACCATTGAATTTTGCTCTCTACGAAAGTGTTCTACTTGTCTTGGATGGAACGCATTAATAACACCATACTTTACTCCCTCTTGTTCTATAGATAACAAATAAGTACCATTTCCTAGTTTAATTGAACCTACTTCGTGAGCAATTTTCTCCAAACTCTCTGCTGTAAAAAAGGTGAACCTCTGTAGAAAATCATATGCACCAACAATGATGTGATCACCATACAATTTCTTCACTCTATTTTGGTAAATGTGCGACATATGCGATAGCCCCAATCTAGAACCAATATTCAAGATTGAATATTGGTTCTCAACGATTGAATGAAGTCGAATATATTTATCGTTAAATACGTGTGCGGCATTAACCGATATGCCGTTTTCACTAAATGTTTTAAGAGTGTGCCAAATTATTTCCTCTGTCTTTATTCCCTCTCCGATCTCACATATTTCTGGCTTTAAAATAACAAGAAATTGGTTCATACAAGAATTTGAATCATTATCTTCTACAGTTCCCCAATGTATGAATTCACTAGCTACTACTTGTTCACTCTTACATTTTATTAATGCCGAAAATATATTTCTGGCTGATGTTTTACAATCGTACATGCTTTATTTCCTCTTCTCGTAATAAAGTAATTAAATAATTTACAAAATCATCCATATCTTTCTTTCCTTTAATCCTTACTACTTTCCGATACCCTTTATATGTTGAGAACTTTTTTTTAAATATAAAATATTGTTTTATAGTATATCTAATTAAACCATTTCTAGAAAAAACAAAAGAAAATGATTCTTGATTTCCTTGCCACAACTTCTCTTTTTTAACAATTCTTTTTAGGCTTCGTTTCATTACTCTAAATAACAATACACTTAGAGAAGATTCCAAATAAATTATTGTTTCCGAATTTTCTATCATAATGTCTTCAATTTGCCAATATGCTCCATCAATAATCCATTCTGGATCCAGTATTATTTTTTTTACATCATCTCTAAACTGTCCATCCGCCTTTCCAACCCAATTTTCTAGCCAATAAATTGAATCTAGCTCATACATTGGAGTTCCTAAAGCGTCATTTATTTTTACACTTAAAGTGGTCTTACCAACACCAGGAGGACCAATTATCCAAATTTTCTTCATTTTATAACCATTTCACTTTCTATTAGCTCATCTATTAAACGTATGCTTTCATTTAAATCCCAAAAATTCTGATTCAGTTTATATGCGAGAACTTTATTTGCAACATACTGAATATTCTGTTCAACTTTTTCTTCACTTATTTTATGAAAAAGATGTTCAAAGTCACGAAAATGTCTATTGATATCAACTTCGTAGTTTTCTCTTAACATGTCTACTATTTCTTTGTTACTTAACCTTGTTAAACTAGTCGTTTCATCTACAAATTCACTAAATATTATTAAATCAATCTCAGTAATTGGAAGTAGGTTTCCTCCAAACGTTTGCACAATTTCTTTAGGATAAAAAAAAGTATAATTATCCCTAAGCTTTATTGTATTAGAAGGGTGCGTCAGCTCAAGTGTATTTCTGTTGATATTAACATTTAATGCACGAAGTGCTTCAAATGAATCATTTCTAACTGAAACTGCTCTTGGCCATCCATAGCCAACAAGCTTCCCATCAATAAGCCTTAGAGATAAATCATCGTTAGAAATAAAATTAGCTTTTTGTGTTGTAAGCAAACTAAGTATTGTTGTAGTTTTACCTGATTTTTTCGACCCCATCACACATATTCCTTTATCTTTATATGTAAGTACAGCTGAATGGTAATAATTCATATCTTCTTGAATAAATTCATTCCTTACTATATCTCTAACCAGTCGTATTACTTGCTGAATCTTCCAAACTATTTCATTGGGCTCAATAATGATAATAGTTTTTTCACTTGATGATAATAAATACTTTCTGGTTGGTTCATTGGGATAATTAACTATAATTTCTTGCCAATCACTAAATTTTGCATGATCAATACTATTAATATCAAGTACAATTTTCCAAGAAGTATTTACTGGCTCATCTACATATTCAGAATAGTAATATGGTGAAATACTATCGACAATTTTGTCTAATAAATTCCTTGATCCGTATAAACTCACACAAATCCTCTCTCTGTATACCTTATACCAAATAAAATCAAACATTTTTCAAAAAACCTCCTTCATCTCGGTACACAATTGATTAACTCCATTAATAGACCAATTTAAATACCACTCCAACTTATCTGGAGCTAAATGAATATATTCTTTGATTTTTTTTATATTAGGTACCAAATAAAATATTATTGTCGGAAAAACACTCATTTTTTCTGCATGTGTTAACTGAAATTCACTTAAATAATTGAGAAATTGATTCTTACATAAATGGAAAGATCCTCTCTTTTTTCTCGAAAGAAATATAGCAGACATTGCGATATCATAGACCCTAGGACGTATGCTTAAACTATCCCAATCTATTAAACTAACTAATTTATTACGATTAAAAATCATGTTTTGGCCTTGTATCTCACCATGAGATGGTACCATTTTGAACTCATCATACTCTTGATCATCAATTCTTGAAACTATATAATCAATATTAGAAAGTAAAAGTTTAATAACTGAGCAATCAACATTTTGGGAATATTTTTTAATCGTCTCAGTAAATTCTAAATATTTCTCTGTCGTACATTTGTACCAATTATATATTTCGTTTTTATGACTTAAAACTTTTAAGTAGCCGTTTAAGCTGTTCGAACTCCAATCAATTTGTTGGAGTCTTTGAAGAAAACTTGCAACTTCTTTAAGTTGATCATTATTACCTAATTTAAAATTCTCTCCAACGATAAATGTAGACAGAGACCATAGTTCACTATTTTTTTGAGTAAAATAATTACCATTGATATTTGTAATCAATCCGTTGTTAATCTCATTATTATTTAAATTGGGAACTATCTCCCTTGTCCATTGAATCCAGTCTGAATCAAATTCTCTATTGATTTTCTTTAATACATAGTTACGCTTTCCATCCGATATTTTCCAGACGATATTCGTACTTCCTGATTGTAATATAGAGAATTCATTAACAGTTTTGATATCGTAGTAATCTCCTAATACTTCAAAAATATTATCCATTTAAGCCCCCGCTCATTGAGCCGTATAGCCACCATCAACAATAAGATTCTCGGCAGTAATAAAACTAGCGTCTTCCGAAGCCAAAAATAATACTGCTTTTGCAATTTCTTCTGGATCAGCTACTCGTTTCAACATATGTTTTCCACCAATATCCGGATGCTGGTTCGCCGCTTCACGATCAAGATCTTCACCATATTCTAACTTGGTGTAATATTCATTATTTTCAGTCCATACTGTACCCGGACAAACATTATTAACACGGATATTGTGAATAGCCAAATCCTGTGCCATGCAACGTGTCATATTTACTAAAGCACCCTTAGTTGTGTTATAAGTAAGATATCCGGGTTGAGCGATAAATCCAGAAATGGAAGCAATATTTACAATTGCCCCCTTACCAGCTTTAATCATCTCTGGTACTGTATATTGTGCACAAAGTGCATAACCAACTACATTAGTCATAAACATGTCTGTCCACTCATCCACAGTAGCTTCAATACCCTTAAAAATAAAGCATGCAGCGCAATTTACTAAAATATCAACAGAACCAAAATGCTTTATTGATAGATTAACCATTTCTTGAATTGACTCTTCCTTTGATACATTTGCGTAAACAAACAAAGCAATGAACCCACTATCTTGAATACTCTTTTCTAATTTTTTTCCTCTTTCTATGTCTATATCTGCTATTACTACATTTGCTCCTTCTTGTGCAAATTGAAGAGATACAGCTTTACCAATTCCTTGACTACCACCTGTTACAATTACAGTTAACTTTTCAAATCTTTTCATATTATTTTTCCATCCTTTTTTTTAGTTGATCAATATTGTTCTCAACTTTTTTGAAGGCATTAATAATAAGGTCTATATCACTGTCCGATATTTCAAAGTAAGGAGGCAATCTCAAAGCTCTATTAAAATAATCCTCACTATTTGGATACTCATCCGATTCATCTATAATGAATGCATCACTCTGAAAATTACGTAGTAGAAATTCCCTATTGTCCTTTTTAAATATGTATTCAATGTGTAATGGTCTTGTAATAGACTTAAAAATGGGCACTCCCTCTGCATTTAAAGCCTCAATAAATATAGAAATAGGTAAATTCCCCACTGTAGAAGGGCAATATAAAACTTTGAAACTATAAAATGAACTTTCGACAATATCCCCCTCTATTTCAGGCATTTTAATCGATTTTAATTCTTTCATTTTATTACTAAGTTTCAATAGTACCCTTCTTCTACTAGATAAATTCTGTTCCATTTTAGGAAATTGTGTGTTCGCTAAAGCAGCGGCAAGAGGATGTATCCTAAAATTAAATCCTAATCCAGTAGAAAAATAAGGTCTTAATTCAGAATCTGTAACATCTTTCTCTGATCTAATCACTAAATAACTAAGAAGAATGCACTTTTCGTATAGAGTTTTATTTTTAGTTACTAATATCCCCCCTTCTCCTCCTGTAACCAATTTTTTTTGTTGTAAACTAAAAATGCTCATATCTCCTACTGTTCCCGTTAATTTGCCTTTATAACTCGCTCCCAATGATTGGGCACAATCCTCAATAATATAACAATTGTATTTTGTTGCTAACTTTTCAATTCCAATTAGATTTGCCGCATAACCATCCATATGAGAAACTATGATTGCTTTTGTCTTATCGGTGACTTTCTGTTCAATAAGTTCCACTGTTGTTAGAGGTGAGTTAGCCCCAGAATCAACAAACACTGGTTTTACACCTAAATGCAATAATGGCATAATTGAAGCAGGGTAAGTATAAGTTGGCGCAATTACTTCATCACCAGCCTTTAGTCCGAGAGCCAAAAAAGCCAAAAATAATGCCGAGGTCCCCGAATTTAGTGCCAAACAATAAGGAACTTGCAAATACTCTCTAAAGTTTTCCTCAAGTTTATCTATTTCATCAGTTTGAACATTATAGGAAATTTCCCCTCTATTTAAGACTTCACTAATATATGCATTATCCTCAGGTGCTATCTTAGGCCATTCATACTTCAACTTATTCTGAATAGTTGATTGCCCACCGTATAGGGCTAGCTTATTATCGATGGATGACATAGCCATACTATCTCCTCCCACTATAAATTAATAATTCCTTTTGTTTACTCACTCGTTCTTAGATTTTCAACCATAGACTTTTCGAGAGCTGGAGAAGTCTTGTAAGGGTGACATTATTTTCTGGTGAAGCCGGTGGCGGGAATAGAGATTGGAGGAAGTTGCCCCCAACCCATGGATCGTTCCTGTGATCGCACTTTGGATATCCACACCTGACTCTTGACGGCTTACCCTCCCATGTCACGCGGGGTCAATGCCCTTACATTCCTTCGTTCTGTCTCTCAAGAGGTGGATGCCGTTTTTTGCTCCTTTACAGGGTCGTTGCCCTTATGGAATAGATTCCTGCCGCTTCTCCGTGCTTCCTTTGTCTTGGTTCTTTCATTCCGGTGAGAAACGTGAGTTCGGTTATTCTTAAGCTGCCAACTGTAACTGGGCCTGACGTCCCGGCCCAAAAAGGTCGTTTGCATCGTACGGAATTTGCTTGGTGCCTAGCGTATGCAGGACACGTATGAGTTTCCCGCACAAGGCCACGAGGGATTGCTTTTTCTTCAGTGGATTCTGACTTTGCTTCGTGAATACTGGTGCAGCGCCTTGAACTCCGCGTTCTTTGCTACCATGGGCATGACCGCCCGGAATAGCAGAGCCCTTAAGCGCGCGCGTCCACGTTTAGTAATGCTGGATTTGCCTTTTTTCTTTCCGGAACTGTTCTCTTTGAGGTTCAGTCCGGCCAGCCGAATAATCTGCTGTCCATGCTGATAACCGTTTAGATCCCCGACTTTTGCCAGAAATCCCGCCAGCGTCCCAACAACCACGCCCGGCACTGTAAGCATTTCTTTCGTACCTGGAATTTGCACGAGTAGACGTTCGACCTCAGTCAGAATTTCTTCAAGCTGCCTGGCGAACATTTCATACTGCTCCAGAAGCGTTTTAATCTCGATTTTGGCGGTAGGAAGTCCATTCTGTCAGACCGATGGAACGTCTCCCGTTTCCATAAGGTGCTGCGCTCGCTTAGCGCCTACAGCCCGGTTCACGTCTTTCTTCCACCGCTGAACAATAGCTTCTGTGCCTAGCTCTACGACTTCACCTGGTGTAGGAAACTCGCCCAGCGTAATAAGCGAGGCTTTGCCTTCCCAGTCTTTAAATAGCTCTGTGTATTCTGGAAAGAAGCGATCCAGCCAGTTCTGTACCCGCCTTTGCACCTGTCCGAGATTCACCATGATCTTCTCCCGAAGATTCATGAGAATCAGCAGATTTGCGTAGATACTCGTCGGTAGTTTGGGTTCACTGTATTTCCCGTTTCGTGCCAAGTCGGCTATGACTTTTGCATCTTTATAGTCGTTTTTCGTCGGTGAGTTATCTTCCAGTTCTTTGCTCTTGTGCACATGATGCGGATTGACAATGACTAAAGGAATACCTTGTTGTCCCAAATACTCCACCAGGGTGAACCAGTAGTGTCCAGTAGGCTAAATGCCAAAGAGGACGTCGCTCTTGGCATGCTCCCGCTGAAGCTCTTTCATCCACTGTACCAGCTGCTCCATTCCGGCACGGGTATTGGAGAACACGCAATTCTTTCCCAGTTCAATTTCCCGGAAGTCGATAGCTCGAGCAACGTGGATTTCCTTAGCGATGTCTGCGCCTACGACAAGGGTCTTGTCAGAAATTCGTGTAATTCGTTGATTCTGTTTCTTCGATTGTTTATACTTCATATTGAGCGTCCTCCTTTTAATTCGGGCAGTGAATGGACACCATTCCATGACCCAGCATACAGGAGGCGCTTTTTTTGTTCAAATCTCAAATTAATTCATTATAGGAATGGCTCCTTTTCATATTTGCATAATTACTGATTCACACTTTCTATTTTTGTATTTGTAATCGATTCATAGTAAACTAATTCACGATACTTTTTATTTGAAAATTAGTTACATTTGCAACAGAAACGAACCTACTGATTCCTTTAAATGATAATCAGCTATTTCTATTACCTGATCTACAGATTCACTAACTGCTATCCCAAATCCACTACCTTCAAGCAGACAAATATCATTTAAATAATCCCCAAATGAAACTGCGTTCTCAATTTTTTTTTCAATGGAATTGAGAAGGAAAGTTACACCTTTAGCTTTCGATTTATTATCAACTTCTATTTTTATACAGTCCAATAAATTCAATCGTTTCATTTCAACATCATTGTTCTTAAGTGACGAAATTATTAATACCTCAAGTTCCAAATCTCGGTTCTTTTTGGGAAAAACGTAAATTCCTGAAATATTTCCAGGACTTAAGCTCTGCAAAGGTAATACTTTAATACTTGATCGAGGTATCTCCTTAAATATCATACAATACTTAGTTGAAGATAATATTGTATTAGCATACAAATACCCATCCATTTCAATTACACAATCCGCAAAATCTTTTATATCCGTATATAATTCGTTAAAATAATTCGTATTTATTACATTAAGCACTTTATATTCTCTAGAATTTCTGTCAAATAAAGTATTACCATCATTACAAACAAATTTGGGATAGAAACACTTAAGAAAATCAATTTTATCCACCATAACTGTCATTGATGACAAACTTCTTCCTGTTGCAAGAATGCATACTATTCCTAGATTATTCAAGTGCTTCAAACCTAAACTTACATTTGAATACTCTTTTCCTTCACTATCAAGTAATGTACCGTCTAAATCGAATATAGCAATTTTGTGCTTTAGCATTAATTCTTGTATATATTTCATATTAATTATCACCACATAGTGATTCCGTCAAAAATCAATCTTTTCGTAATAGTTTCTATGGTATTTAACTTTTCCCTCACAATCTGTTCAATTAATTGAACATCTTCCACATTTTCTTCCCAACCCTGAACTCTGACAAGTATTTCATCTGGATTGGTAAGAGGAGATTCTTTGGCCGTAAATATATGAACCTCAACAGGCTTACTTAATATAGTATAGATTTTATCAGCGATATCTTGAGTCAACACACCATAAATTTTCCCGGTATGATCCATTGGATTCTTCCCCGCTGGTGCTTCAATACTCATAGAGCGCATTGGAGTAATTAATCCATTAAGACGATTACCTCTCCCGACTACACCAACATCTCCAGTGTCTGCAACGGATCCTAACGCAGTCAGATAAAACTTATTATTTCTATCTTGAGGATTAATCATTAATTCTGGTTTAATCCCTACCGTATTTTCAATAAATGTTAAAATATCCCTTTTAATTTCATCTTTCCGTTTATAATAATAACCTTCATCCTTTACATAACTTGCTATAAAAGGGATATTTGCAATGATTTTATATTCATCTCCATGTCGACTTCCAAACACCTTTACATCCCATCCTATGTCAGGATTAGCTTTTTTAAATTCCGTTCCATTAATATATTGTTCTCCATATAGAACCATCTTTTCTAAATTACTTAGTGGTGCATGTGCAGAAAGCAAGTTACAGTCATTCGATACCTCTGTTTTTGTATCTAAGTCTACAAGGTCATCGATAGTCATTGGTCTGTAACGAGAATTCGCTCTTCCTGCCCCATGATAATCAACTATTTCAATAGAAAGCTCCACATGTTCTTCAGGAATAAATCCTGTAAGTACTTCTTTTAACACATCTGAAGCTGCTTCATAAAAAATATCGTATATTGGAATTTTATTTTCCCCAAAATAATGGGCACCTTTACCCGCAAAGATTAATTTATATGGCTTCGTTATTTTTCCATACCCGAAACTAATATCCGCTTCCCCACCAATTAACATAACTTTATCAAACCAATGATGCGCCACACGTCCGAAATTTTTATAACAATACTGAGAATAATACATCGATGCTCTTTCGGCTATCGCATCACAAATGGTGTCCGGATGACCAACACCTTTCCTTTCTACCAATTCGAAAGGTAGATTTTCCACGCTCGTTTCTTTTTTTGATGAAATATGTAAAGTCATCTCACTTCACCTCTTATTTTTATAGATTTAAAATTTTTATTTTGAAACTATGAATTCATTAATTAACTTGTATGCAGTAGATTCATTTGCCCCATACCTTGGACTTTTGAATAACATTGGGCAGACATCATCAATTACTCCGAAAAGGCCCCGATCAATCGATAACTTAGCTAGTCTAACGGCACTTATGATAACTCCCGCAGAGTTAGGACTATCCTCGACCTGTAATCTTATTTCAGTTGAAATTTGCGACCCTAATACAGAACTCCCCTCTATTCTTAGGTAGCACACCTTCGTATCACCAAGATACTCCACATATCCATTAGGGCCTGCTGCAACCTTACTAGCATCAATCCCTGCAGAATTTAATGCATTACGCTTAGATTTTTGTTTGCTAGCAGAACGAGTTGGTGAAGATAGATTTAAAAAGTCAGCATTTCCACCGAAATTTAACTGATAGGTATTTACAACTTTCACTCCACGGGAATGCAACAGCTCTATTAATGCCGTGTGTAATGTTGTTGAACCTAAGTGACTACGGATATCATCTCCTAATAAAGGAACTCTATTAATCATAAATAAATTCTGCAATTCCGCATCCTGTGCTACTGGCTCTGGCGTTGCATTTATAAAAGCAACTTTTGCATAAGCAGCAGCACGAGCATAATTTCGTACTGCCTCATATGAGCCTGTCGGCAAATAACAAACTAAAACGTCCGCCTCTACTTCTCTTAATCTTTTCACTACATCATCCATGCCAATTTCTTTTGTCCTAGAATCCGCAGTGATAATTTCAGACAAATTTCCTGATATACCATCCAAGAGAGGTCCTGGTTCAACAACAACATTACAATAAGGAACACTAACATGTTTTATAGCTACATTAGGAGAAGTAAAGATTGCTTCAGAAAGATCCTTGCCAATTTTATTGACGTCCACATCAAACGCACAGACAAATTCAATATCATTAACCTTGTACCCACCTATATCTCCATACATAACTCCATGAAACTTTGAATCATCCTCATTTAAAGAAGCCATTTGAACTAGACTCGAAGCACAAGACCCAACACCAGCAATTGCAACTTTTACTTTTTTCATCGATTTAAACTTCCTTCCAATTAAATTATTATTTTTCTTTTGTAATGCCTACTAACATAACTTCAAAACCTGTCTGTATTCTTCTAAACCATAGAATAGAACCAAATAATCGAATCTAAACATAAATTACATTTTCATTTGAGGTATCTAGTATTTGCTTTATTTAACACAATAATATAGGTATTTTCTTTTGTTGAATCGCTTTCAAATTATAATTTATAAAGCAATTCGCCAACTAGAAATAGATTTAAACATATCCATTATAATAATGGCATCACTTCCTTTATCTTTAAATAATTCTTCCTTAGTTAGATATGTATTACCTTAAACTTAATCAAAAGCACCACTACACATATTCTTCTCGCAGTGTTATAATTTTACAACATACTAAATTTATCAATTATACATAACATAAACAATATATTCTGTGTAATATTAATAGATGTAAATTATGAATATTCATGAGGTGCATGGGGGGAAGAGTGTGAAAGTTAAAACAATCATGAAAGGAATAATTTTATTTCCAGGAGAATTTGAAAAATGGACTACTCTAAAAAATGACTTTATTTATATTAAATCTGAGGGTAAAATTGATTTTTTTTTCAACCGATATCATACTGAAATATTAGAAAATATGTCTGGGCTATTTCAGTGTTGTTATGGATCTTTTACCATTCAAAACGTTAGTAAATCCCCCGTCTATTTACAAGGAATTAAATTTTCTTGTGAAACTAAATTACACAAGGATTTTTTTGCCACTGTGTTTGATGAATCCCCGTTTCAATCTATAATAGTTAATGACCAGTCATGCGAAAAAAACAGTGCTCACATCATAAAAATTTTAGAAAACTTTCAAAAACCGCCACATTTTCAAAAGAACGTGTACCAAATTGATCCAAGATTAATTCAAGTTAACAGATTTATTAGAAAAAATTATGATTCAAAAATATCCCTTCAAAACTTAGCTGATCTTGCAGAAGTACACCCTACATATTTAAGTAATACTTATTCCAAGGTATTTAAAACATCCCCGATTTATTTTGTTAACCAATTGCGTATGAAAAAGGCTAAGGAGCTGCTAAAACAACCTGATTTGACAATAAAAGAAATCGCATTAATTATTGGTTACAATAGTTTGCCACAATTCAGTTTGATTTTTAAAAGATTTTATTCAAAATCTCCAACCCAATATAGAGAGGAAATATTAAAAAAAACGTAACTACTCAGCACTCTAAAAGATTTCCAACATATCGGAAAATTATTCAACTTCACAAGTCGGACAAATAGTTGGAATAGTATCAGATAACTCCACAAATTTCACTTTGAAGTTTGACCTATTTCTGTTTTAATGCATAGCAATAAGTCTTCAGTGTGTTGTTGCTTTTACCTGTCTGATCGAGGTATTTTAAATACTTCATAACAGGACCAACTGGAACACCTACCTCATCCAACAGCAAATATCTCTTTTTATTACCATTAAGAATTAATTTAAAGGTTGCTTATAACACTCAGACCGAAAATTTAATCTATATACCTTATTAGTTAATAGTATTTTTCGATAACCCTATAGCTATTTTCCAAAAGATTTTCGTAATGTAATATTTTTGTATTTTGATTTGATTCGAAATCACGTTTTAACCTATATGTATACTCATTAAAGTCCTTACGAAGTCCTGCAACTACAGCATAGTGTATTCTGGTTGAGTCGTAGTCACGAAATTCTTTAGGCAAGTCCTTACCAGGACATACATATTTATTTAAGATTTCCTGGAGTGAACGGAAATTAGCCTCCATATAAGTTACCCAATCATTAATTTGAGTCAAACCATCACGAAAAGCCTTTCCTAATTGCCCCTCAGCTAATGTGATTTGTTTATTTGGATGTTCAAGTTCCACAAACATAAACTCATAACCCCCAGATCGCTTTCCGATGAGAAGGTAATCAACCTCGTACAAGGTGCCTAGTTTAAACTCTGGGATAATGAAAGCCTCGTGATGTCCAAAATTGGTTTCTTTCAGTATTGAAGCAATAATAAAATGTGCGTTATTAGTTCTTATCCAATTTGCAATTTTTGATTCTGTAGCATCTATTTTATGAATCTCATTCTTATATTCTTCCAATAGCGCTTCAAGTCGTGATCTATCCAGCAAGTCTTCCCAATCTAAGTAATTATTAGGGAATAGAGTTTCAAAATGCCTAATTGCCTTGTTTTGCGCTGGTATTTCATCTATAAACTTAGCTCTCATTACAATTTGTGACTCCATAATTAGTCTATGTTGCATTGAATCTTCTTCACTTAATTTCGTATAATCAGTCTGGTAAAGTCTCATTCCGATGTTTCCTCCTTATTAAGGATATCTAATTCTAATCTTCAAGTTCATATGTAAAACGAACACAATGTTTTATTCTGTATTAAATTGACATTCTCCTGCCCGTTAGCTTAATGAAGCCATGAGGGTCTAATACTCTATTTCCTACAAATTATCCTTAAGAAGGTTCGTTGTTGTATTTATTATGTAGTTGTTTTTGCTTGAACTTTGCAACTGTTAATAATTCAAGTTGATCACTATTGTTTAATTCTTTAACAATCTGCATTAATTCACTTATTGTATTATTCAAATTCCCAGTAGTAGAATATTCCCTCCCAGTCAAGAACCATTCATACGAACAACCAAAAACAGTACAAATTGAAATAACTGTCTCTATAGCTGGCCTGCTTTTTCCAGACTCCAGATCACTAAGGCTGCCTTGAGAAACACCGATTTTATTAGCGAAATCCGTTTGATTTAGATCATGAATTTTACGTAACCGTTTAATATTTGTCCCGATAGTGTTCATTTTAACCGCCTCCATACTACGTTATGTGCCAAACATTATTCCATGAGTTTTCAAACCCAAAATCAGTTTCAGCCATTTAGAGCACCTTTGATAATGCTAAAGAAGAATCATAAAAAAGTCCTGATAAATCAAGGGTTTCTTGACCATCAGGACTGAGATACTTGTGCCAAAAATTATTACAAACCTGTGCCAAACTACGTTCCAAACGGTGACAAGATGACTTACAACTCACAACTACGTTCCAAACGGTGATAATTTATCCCCGCTGTCTCATTCCCTCAAACAGCAAAATCGTCGCCGCCATTGCGGCGTTCAGCGATTCCGCGCGGCCTGCCATCGGGATGATGATACTCTTGTCCACGAGACGCGCCGTTTCCGGTGAGATGCCTTTACCCTCGCTGCCAATCAGCAGCCACTGGGTGCCGTGGAAATCGTGCTCATAGCACGATTCTTCGCCCTGCAGCGAAGTGCTCACCAGCAGCGCCCCATTTTCCCGGGCCTGTGGCAAAATCTCACTTAACTCTCCCTCCACCACCGGAAGATGGAACATCGAGCCCATCGTGGACCGGATGGTCTTTGGATTATAGAGGTCGGCACAGCCTTGTCCGAGGATCACGCCGTCTGCTCCCGCTGCATCCGCGCTGCGGATAATGGTGCCGACATTGCCGGGATCCTGCACGCCGTCCAGCACAACCACAAAACTGTCCTTCTTCGCTAGGATAGCTTCTACAGCCTGCTGTTCCTTCCGCACGATGGCAAACACAGGCTGCGGCGTATTGGTGCTGCTGCATTTTGAGATGATCGCCGCCGAGACACCAATCACTTCCATTCCCTGAACAGCCTGAAGCAGCCCCTTAAGTTCAGCTGGCATTCCCTTGTCGAGGTCATAAGCAAGGCATTCCACATCTGCTTCAGCCAGCAGTGCTTCCTGAACCAGGTGAACGCCCTCTACGATATATTTACGAGCCTTGTCACGATGCTTTTTCTCCTGCAGCCCGGCCCACTCTTTAACCCGCGTATTTTGCGGAGACATGATTTCCATAAAGTCTTCCTTTCTTCTGCCTTGCCATTTATTCTTTGTTCCTACTGATACGCCATCTCCAGCTTCGTCAAGTTATCCTTATGCCCAACAATAACAAGGATATCTCCATCGATCAGGCGATCTTCTGCACGGGGAGAGATGTTCATCTCTTCACCTTGGCGGATGGCCATTACGTTGCAGCCAAATCTTGCGCGGATGTCGAGCTCCTGTAGATTTTTTCCGAGCATCGGTCCGGATACCTTCATATCCAGAATACTGTAGTCCGGCGACAGCTCAATATAATCCAATATATTAGGCGAAGCAAGATGATGCGCAACCCGCATTCCCATATCCCGTTCAGGATAAATCACCTTGTCCGCACCAATTTTGCTTAATACTTTGCCGTGCAGTTCACCTTTGGCTTTTGCCAGAATTGCAGGCACACCCAGGTCTTTTAGAATAAGTGTTGTCAGGATGCTAGCTTGAATGTCCTCGCCAATGGCTACAACCACCACATCAAAATTGCGAATACCAAGGGCACGCAGCGCCTCCTCATCCGTGGAATCTGCAGATACGGCATGAGTTACAATACTTGAAATCTCCTGTGTTCGCTGCTCGTCAGCATCAATCGCAAGTACATCAAACCCCATGCCGCTGAGCGCCTTAGCAACACTAGATCCGAAACGCCCCATACCGATGACGGCATATTGTTTTTTGGCCATGTCTATGTACCTCCCGTAGCATTCTATATCTCAAACAGTATAGCATAAGCCAAGAAGAAACGTCATTGCCGTCCTTTATGGATGACAACCGTTTCTCGTAGAAATATAAGGATGATATATATGTGTCAAACTTATACTATCTTATATTTGGACAAAAACTTGAATTTCCAGCTCCTTTGCAGGGCACATTATAACGAGGTCAATATCACTATATTTTCAAAAAAGGAGGTACATTATGCCCGTTACCATTGACTTGCGCCAGGCGATTCTTCATAAAGTGCACGGTCAATCTGAAGAGGATTTACGTCACATGATTGAAGGCTCTGTGGACGGTCCGGAGGCAGCACTCCCGGGACTTGGCGCCGTGTTCGAAATGATCTGGAAGGATTTAGACCCCGCTAAGCAAGATAGGTTGGTTACCATGCTACATGATCACCTGGAGACCATTACCCCTGGGAATATCACATCGTAAACTGACCGCAACTAGTCAAAAACCTCCGCTCACCATGGTGTAACTTCACCTATGGAGGCGGAGGTTTTATTTTAACATTCAGCAAGTTATAGCGTCCTAATTATAGTAATGCTTTTGGAGCCATTTCCAGGAATTTAGCTGTCGGGTTCTTATCCATCGCTGTCCGCATAGCATATTCGTTCTCGAACAACACGACAAAATTGCCCTTCTTATCCGTCACCAACGTTGAGTTGATTCTGAATTTGCTCGCATCCGGCTTAGTATCATCTACGATCCAACGTGCAAACTGGTATGGCATTCTCTGCAACTGAACATCCACACCATATTCACCCTTCATGCGATACTCAAACACTTCAAACTGCAGTTGTCCAACTACACCAAGCAAAATATCGTCAAAGTTGACCGTGCGGAACACCTGGATCATGCCCTCTTCAGTCAGCTGATCGACACCCTTCTGGAACTGCTTCGATTTCAACGCATTTTTAATACTCACTTTAGCAAAAATCTCTGGTGAGAACGTTGGCAGCTCATCGAATTCCATATCTCCTGCTTGGCTCAATGTATCACCAATTCTAAAAATACCTGGATCAAACAGACCGATGATATCTCCCGGATAAGCTTCCTCTACGATATCGCGGTCTTGCGCCAAAAATTGCTGCGGTTGCGCCAGCTTGATATCTTTACCGGCACGTACATGCTTCACGCTCATACCCCGTTCGAATTTCCCGGACACAATACGCAGAAAAGCAATCCGGTCACGGTGAGCCGGGTTCATATTCGCTTGAATTTTGAACACATAACCAGTGAATTTCTCATTCGTTGGTTCTACTACCCCTGTAGTACTGCGGCGTGGCTCAGGCTTCGGTGCCAGATCCAAGAAATTATCAAGGAAAGTCTGAACGCCAAAATTGTTGATCGCACTGCCAAAGAACACAGGTGTGAGTTCACCACTTAATACTTTTTCATAGTCAAAAGCATCGCCTGCTACATCCAGCAGCTCCAGATCCTGACACAGTTGATCATGCAGATACTCTCCAGCCATTTCGCGAATGATTGGATCACGGTATCCGTCAACTTTTTGAACCTTGATTATGGAGTGATCGTCACCTTGGAACAGCTCTACCTGATTTTTCATCCGGTCATATACGCCGCATAGCTCACGTCCACTACCGATCGGCCAGTTCATTGGCACAGAACGAATACCAAGAACCTGCTCCAGCTCTTCCATCAGATCAAACGGGCTACGTCCTTCACGGTCCAGCTTGTTAATAAAGGTGAAAATCGGAATGCCCCGTTTAGCACATACCTGAAACAGTTTGGTAGTTTGGGCTTCCACACCTTTTGCCACGTCAATAAGCATGACCGCACTATCCGCTGCAGTTAGGGTACGATAGGTGTCCTCACTGAAGTCTTGGTGACCCGGTGTATCCAAAATGTTCACGCGATGATTCAAATAATCAAACTGCATTACGGAAGACGTTACAGAAATCCCCCGCTGCTTCTCAATTTCCATCCAGTCACTCGTCGCATGTTTATTCGCTTTACGGGCCTTAACCGTTCCCGCCAGACGGATCGCGCCACCGAATAACAGCAGTTTCTCCGTTAAAGTTGTTTTACCCGCATCCGGGTGGGAAATGATCGCAAAGGTTCTGCGTCTATCCACTTCCTTTTGCAGCTTCTGATCTATTGCTTTGTTCATTACACATATCCCTTCATATATAAAATTCCTGCTTCTGCTTCAATTACACTGGGGTTCATCAAATCGGTGCTCTGCTCATTGTTCATACCCCTTCATTTCTGAATGAATAGCTCTTAGGTCTAGCTCCAGTCCGCTTCAAGTGAAAGCATCCTCTAAAGTATATCAAAATCCGGCAGACATTATCTACTAAAAAGCACGTGCCGCAAAATATCTCCCGAATGGTCTGGATTATGATCCCCACATATCATTGCTCAAAAAAATAGATGTATTTCCTACACTTACTTGAAGTATTAGCATTTTCATTAGCCTTTAGTTGCATTTGATGCAATTAAAATTAAGTTGTGCACGCTTTTCTGCCTTATCCGGTGATTATAGTTGCAGAAAATACATCTAAAAGACTAATCACAACGAGATAAGCGATTTTAATTGTACAAAGTGCAGTTATTAGAAAAGTGCCCAGATCCCCCAAACACCGTCTGAAGTCCAATCTTTTAGATCTTAGCATTACAAAAAATCTCCCTGCATCCTCTGCAGGGAGATAGCATTAACTCAAGGTTTAGTTATTCTTCAGCCAAACCACATTATCTTCATCTTGGCCGTTTACAGGCCACCAATGGAAACCTTCTTTAGCAAGCAGTTCATCTGCTTCCACTGGACCCCAAGAGCCAGCAGGATAAGAAGATAAGTCGCTAGACTCTTCGCTCCATGCTTTCGCAATACGATCCACGAACGACCATGCCGAGGATACCTCATCCCAACGAGTGAAATAAGTTGAATCTCCGCGTGCCGCATCATGTAGCAAGCGCTCATATGCTTCCGGAGAATTGATTCCAACCAGGCAGCTCTGACAGAAGTCCATAGCCAGCGGTTGAATCTCAGACTCGGAACCCGGTTTCTTGGCATTAATCTTTACGTAAATGCCTTCCATTGGGTTCACACGGATTACAAGGAGGTTAGGCTCAAGTTTATGCTTTTGTCCCAAATAAACGTTGGTTGGCATACCTTTGAACTCAACTACCACTTCCGTCGTCTTCACCGGGAGACGTTTACCTGTACGGATGTAGAAAGGAACTCCAGCCCAGCGGAAGTTATCTACAAATACACGGGCAGCAAAATACGTCTCTGTATTCGACTCAGGATCAACCTTATCTTCCTGACGGTAAGCAGGAAGGGTTTTGCCTTGGTGTAAGCCTTGAGTATATTGTGCTCTTACGACATTCTCACGAACCTCATCAGATGTCGCATAAGGACGAAGGGAACGAAGTACCTTCACTTTCTCATCACGAATATCTTCTGCGAGCAGACGGCTTGGTGGTTCCATAGCAATCATAGTCAGCAGTTGCAGTATATGATTCTGGCCCATGTCCCGTAAGGCTCCCGCATGGTCATAGTAACCACCGCGTTCTTCTACACCTACGGTTTCGCCAAGTGTAATTTGAATATTGGCAATATGTTTATTATTCCAGAGCGGTTCGAAAAAAGCATTAGCAAAACGAATCACTTCGATATTCTGTACCATTTCTTTACCAAGATAGTGGTCAATCCGGTAAATTTCCTCTTCTTTGAAGACCTGACGAATCTGTTCGTTCAGCTGTTCAGCCGACTCCAGATTATAGCCAAAAGGCTTCTCAATTACGAGGCGATTCCAACCCGTACTATCCAGCATCCCGCCAGCTTTAAGGTTGAAGGAGACACTGCCGAATAATTCAGGCGCCAGCGCAAGATAGAACATCCGATTGCCCGGAATACTGAATTTCTCTTCAAGAACTTCAGTTTGTGCTCTTAGCTCGCGGAAACCATCAATATTGTTTATGTCCAGAGATTTGTATTCGAAATGCTGTACAAATTCATTCCATTCGCTCTCTTCTCCCGCTTTGTAACGGCAGAATTCAAGGATGGATTCCTTCACATCACTTCTAAATTCTTCCTGAGTACGCGGGCGCCGCGCCACGCCAATTACCGCAAAATCTTGTGCCAGCTTACCTTCACGGTACAAGCTGTAAATCGCCGGGAAAAGCTTACGCCGGGCTAAGTCTCCGGTTGCCCCAAAGATAAAAAAGACAGCACCGGGTGTGTGCAGTGCATCAAGGGTTTGATTTTCAGCCATGGCTCCTCATCTTTCTGTATGTAATATAGTTTATTGACATGCTCAGCGTCGATACTAACATAAGGTGAATAACGACGTTATGTCATTTTAGCATATTCCTAAAAAGGATGCTATCACATTCCTGACAAATACTCTCGGGATTTCGCAAATTTCAATTAATATTTCTTATTATTAACTATATCTGCGCTTATATAAGAGAAAAATGTCAATATTCGATGGTTATTAAAGGAAAGCCTATAGTTACGCGGTTTGTCCCCTTCTGATCTTCATGATGCACTGCGATTTGGGCAGAAACTGACTGATTTCCACTCATCACAGAGCGATTCAAATTAGGAATCGAATACGTACGGCTAACCGTTGAGATATCCTTGTAGCTTTCTCCTCCGGTCACAGCTTCAAACCGGTCATGCATCAATGACTCCGTCTGTGCTAGAACTTTTTCAGGTGCTCCCTGTTCTTGCGCGCTTCCTTGAAGGGATACATTCCATTCGGCCTTAATTTTATTCTGTTCAAGAATCATACTTACTTCACGAGCAGCCGCTTGAAAGCCAGCTTCATTTTGCAGATCAGCCGTATCTAACGTTACAATCACATAACTGTTTCCTGCACTAAGCTCACTCCAAAATAAGGAGAGCCGCGATTCATATGGTTTTACAGCTTCTGTACGATAAGTCATATGTCCATCTTCCTCAGTACCTGACGGTACATTCAATCCGAGACTTGTGCTTAACTTAGCAACTTCGGCAGACAGATCCGCGTAATTGCTGCTTTCTCCCTGCCACTTTAACACTAGACGCAGCGGTGAACCAGAAACCGTCGTTTCTTTTCCAAGATCTATTAAACTCCCAAGAGCATGATTTAGTTCGGCTCCTGTTGAAGCTTGGTTAACGCCCTCATCAAGAACGGTTGAATTCGCTTTAACACTTTGCAGATTAACTAGCAGAGCCGCAGCGCAGCACACGATTATCATTATAAAAAAAGTCCCTTTTTTTGTTCCGTTGTTCAGCTTCATCTTCCGCATATGTCATTCTCCCTTCGAACCTCTCTAGCAATCTACTAGACAGTATGTTCGAATTAGGAGATTCTATACCTGAAATATTCCCACAAAGAGAGGGATTTGTTTCAATGCGTACTCAGATACTTTGCGGAGGCCCCAAAACTACTTTCTTATATTATAAAAAAAGACTGAAGCAGAGGCTTCAGTCCTTTGTTGTTATTCAGCTAGTCCATTTTTATATGCATAAATTGCTGCTTGGGTCCGGTCTTCCACGCCCAGCTTCGCGAGAATATTCGTTACATGAAATTTCACAGTTTTGATTCCAATAATTAGTTGATCAGCAATATCCTGATTCGATTTACCCTGCGCCAACAGACGTAATACTTCCATCTCGCGCTCCGTAAGCTCTTTATAAGCAGGTGATTCTCCTTTTGCATTGTTTCGAAAACGGTTCATCATTTTAGAGGCCACCTGTGACTCGAGCACGGACTGTCCTCTTGCCGCAGCGCGGATCGCATCCGCCACTTCACTAGCCCGCGAAGTCTTCAGCAGATAACTAAAGGCACCCGCTTCAATAACAGGATACATCTTTTCATCATCCAAATAGCTTGTAAGAACAATAACTTTGATCTCTGGGTATTGCTTCATCAGCTGTTTAGTCGTTTCTATGCCATCCATCCCATCCATTACGAGATCCATTAAGACCACATCGGGATTGTACTCTTGAGCCAGCCGAATACCTTCTTCTCCACTTCCAGCCTCACCTACGACCTCAATTCCATCCTCGGTACCTAAAACAGCTGCTAGCCCGATCCGTACCATCTCATGATCATCTACGAGTAGTACTTTAATTGCTTCCTCCATCTCCATGGTTACTCTTTCCTCCTATTATTCATTGACTAACGGAACGGTAATTTCAATACGCATCCCTTTACCCGGAGCGGTAATGAACTGAATGGAGCCTCCGATTTCATTAATCCGCTCCTGCATGTTCGACAAACCATAGGAAGCTTGTTTGGTGTCGTCCATCTCAAAGCCGATCCCATCATCACGCAACGTCAAGCGAACTGTATCTCCCCGTCTATGCAGCCGGATTTCTATTTTTTCTGCTTTCGCATGACGAAGTGTATTAGAAATCGCCTCTTGGACGATACGGAACAAGTGATTCTCTACCCCTTTTAACAGCTGCACATCAGGGTCCATCTCAAATACAATTTCGATTGGAACCTTGACCTTAAGCTCCTTGATCAATTCCTGCAGACCTTGTTCGAGTCCCTTTCCTTCCAAATAAACAGGTCTCAAATGCAACAGCAACGCCCTCATCTCCGATTGGGCTACGGCAGACATTTCTTCTATAAGCGCAATTTGCCGCTGGGCTTTATCGAAATCTTTCTCCAACGTCCGGCCTACCGCCGTGGCAGTCATGGAGATTGCAAATAGCTGCTGGGAAACAGCGTCGTGCAGTTCACGCGCAAGCCGCTGCCGTTCCTCCATAATAGCAGATACCCGCGCCTGCTCCGCAAGCTTCGCGTTATTCGTGGACAACCGCTGCAGCGTCGTCACTTGATTCTCCCATTTGCCGCTAATCCGGCCAAGCTGTTCTCCGAGCCTTCCCAGCTCATCATCACCTAGATCCGGCATGGACAGCGTCAAATTTCCCTTTTCCCATAATACGAGGGTCTGCCTAAGACGTTCCAACTGTCGCTTCACACGGAAGCTCTGATAAAAGCCATAACCAATCCCAAAACCCATAGGCAGAAGAATTAGGGTGACGGCTGTCCGCACGCCAAATTTCCAGCTTTCAAAAGGCTTCAAATAGCCATATGTATACATGACATACATTATCACAAGCAGCATGACAAAAGAGAACAGAGCCCCCTCACCCATGCTGCGTGATATCATGTTTTTGTTCTTTTTTTCCATACGGGGACTCTCCCTTCTCTATCAAGCTTATCAGGATAAACGTACATCTAGATCTCCCATTAAATAAGAAACACTAAATTTCACTTTGTATTCACTGCTGTCATAATTGGCTGATTTCCAATTCAGACGGTTTAACATTCCTGTATCCCGCTGGTTGCCGAATTCAATGGACCCAAAGAGCACAAAAGCTTCAATTTCCACGCCGTAATCATCGGACAGGTTAATGTCCATATCGCCAAAAATCCCTTGAAACAGCATGACCGTTTCCTTATGATCCGCCATAGCTAATGAAAGATCCACATCGGCCTCACCCAGTACATGCCAAGAGCTAAGGCTGTGCATCACCCAAGGTGAGCGGTCCCAGTCAAATCTGGATGAAAAGTTCTGCTTCTGCATAAACCCTTCCTTGCGCTGCACTCTTTTGGATTTGGTGAAAAACATCCCAAGTGAGATTAAGCAAATCCCCAGCACGAGCACCAAATGGTCCAGCAAAAGCAATACAGCACCTATCCCGAGCAGTTTATAGCCCTGCTTTACTTTGCCTGATGTCGTACGGTAGACGCCCAGCAGCAGGAACAGAAGCGCGACAATGGAGAAAAAGCCGAGCCATCTACCAAAAATCATCATGCAGCCAACAGCAATCAGTCCGATGGCAATCAAACGGTTTCGTTTATCCATTCCGCACCTCCTAAAAGTTTTGCGAAGCAAAACTCATTTTATAATATCGGATAGATATCCGTCACTATGAGGAATATTATCACCGTTAAATATTATAGCTAGCCGCTATAAAAGCCATATCGGTATGGAGATCCATACCGTATGGCTTCTTCTTGTCCAGCATATCATATCCGTCCAAGTTTTAGGAACAGGATTTATTGTTCTTTTTTGTTTAGAGAAGGAGCCGCAGGTGTATCGTTCAGCTTGTTTTTCAGTAGCGCCAATTGCTCATCCACTTTCAGTTGCTTCTCAACATCAACGGGTTTGCTATAAGCAGCAGATGGGCTGTAAGGTGCACGCATTACATCTGCTTCAGCCTCAAGCTGCATAATTTTCTCTTCCATCCGGTGGAATCCGAGTGATGCACTGCCACTTTCAATGGAATGTACACTGCTGATTTGCGACATTTGTTTTTTGGCTTTAGCCATTTGAGCACGGGATACAAGCTCGTTACGTTTGTTGCGCAGCTTGTAGAACTCATCCTTCATGTCATGCAGTTGTTGCACCAATTCCTTAGCGTGTACTTCAGCTTGTGCGTGAAGATCACTGTATTCCACTTGCTTTTGGTCAAAGTAGATTTTTTCTTCCAACAGCTTGCGAGTTACTTCTTCTTGGCCATTTTTCAGTGCCAGTTCAGCTTGTGATCCACGTTGTGCAGACATTTTTGCTGCTTCTTCCACACGTTGCTTCATACGGCGTTCGTTAGCCATTTGTTTAGCAACTGTTACTTCCGCTTCGTGAATCTCAGCCTCCATATCGCGCAGATATTGGTTAAGCATTACGATTGGGTCCTCTACCTTATCCAACAAGTCATTTACCGACGCTTTAGTCATATCTTTAATTCTTTGAAATACTCCCATGATTTACAATTCCCCTTTCTCATATTTAGACAGTTTTTGTTTGAGTTCTTCTACTTCTTTTTGCAAAGCCTTCTTCTCAATATCCTTCATCATCGCATCCAAACCGGAGTCCGGTGCCGAATAAGCGTTGTTCTTCTCAAAATTAGGATTGTAATTTGGCTGGCGTCCATAAGGTCCATATCCGCCAGTAGCTTGTGGTCCGTGTCCATGTTCCGGTCTGCCTGAGTAGGGTCCGCCGTATGGGCCACCCGGTGCCCCAGGCCCTGGTCCAAAAGGATTATAATGCGTCGGTTCCTTAGGAATGACCATTGCTGCAATGAAGTATACCGGAATCACCGCACCACCTGTGAACGGAATGCTGACCAGTAATAGAATCCGGAATAACGTGGAATCAATACCGAGTGTCTCAGATAATCCACCTGCAAGACCCGTCATCACTTTATCTCTAGTTGAACGATACAATCGACTCATAGCGTTACTCCTTTCCACCATTGTTCAGTTTCTCCTTTAGGCGAGCCATTTCTCTTTCGAGTACGGTCGCTACGGTCTCACCCGCTTGCACCGCATATTCCTGTCCCATGCGCCGCAAATCACGCAAGCTCTTTGCTTCTAATTCCCAATCCGACATCTGATCCTCCAGACGTCCGAACATTTTGGGAACATCACCACCATTGCCATAAGCACTGGCTCTTTGATTCATGCGTTGCTGCAATCGCAGCGACTCCATTCGTGCCGAATAATACTGACGTTTGCTGTACACCGTTTGATACTCTATTTTCAGCTCATTCAGCTGTGCTTCAAGTTCAAACAAGGATTGCTTGCTCTGTTCTAACAGCCCGCTGTATTGCTCCAGTTTTTCCTCGTGAATGATCTTTTCTTGTAAAGCCAGCTTCGCGAGATGATCCTCGCCTGCTTTCAGTGCCAACAACGCCTGTTCTTCACGTTTGTTTCTCATGGCAGTTGCTTGGTTCACTTGCTGCTGCAATTGCTTCGTGTGGGAAGCATATTGCTGGTACAGCCTTTCAGCTTCACTGATTTCCTCACGGGTTGAATGTAGAAATTGATCAATTAGTTTCACGGGATCTTGGCTTTGCTCCAGACGTTCGTTTAGATTAGCTACAGTAATATCCCTCATGCGACGAAAAACACTCATGATCTCCTGCTCCCTCCCTGCTTCTTGTTTAAGTACATTGCTTCTTAATAAGTACCATTATTACTTCTGCCCTTTAATGCTGATACGCCCCAGACGATCAACGCCACTCCTAGAAGTGGTCCAATGATCCAGGAAAGCTTCGCGATCAGGGACATCACACCAATGAACATCAGTACCCAACCGATAATCTTGCGTCCGCTCTTAATCCCGTAGTACCCGAGAACAACCAGCAATACCGGGAAAAGTAATCTGAACATTCCGTGGATCAGAGGAAGCGCAATGCCGAGCAGCATAACCGCACCAATCACAATCAGTACAACCGCTAATCCGTTTCCTTGTCTTCTTTGCATTTTTTCTCACCGCCTTTCGTTGTCCTTAACCTTATAGCCTTATTCTAGGGTAAATCGCAGACTTTCAAAACAGACCAACGACGGTTTTTCGTACTGGACCTTAGTCGAGGTAGCTGTACGACTACAGACCACTGTTGGGCTAGTTGTAGGTCATAACCAACCTTTTCACATATAAAAAGGGGATGCGCCCCCATCGAAAATTGAAAGGACACCACCCTACATAGGTGATGTCCTTTTGAACTTTCCTTTATGGTTTAACTATGTGGCTCTTTATCAAAAAACCTCGCTCCGTAATCTTTCAATAATAGTCTTCTTAGATATGAAGCCCACTTTCAAGTGCCTACTAAATAAAAATCTCGCTTTCGAATAAATCCCGAGAATGTATAATGATCAAATAAGAAACAAAGGAGAATTACTATGAACATACTGATCGTTGAGGACGACCGTAGTTTAAATAAAGGGATCGCTCTCACTCTTTCTCAAAACAATGTTGTGATCCATCAAGCCTACGATATTGCCGCGGCGGAGCATATCTTCGCAGTTAACCCTATTGATCTCATCATTCTGGACATCAATCTGCCAGACGGCAGTGGGCTGGATTATTGCGAGCAACTTCGCAAGACCTCACGCGTACCCATTATTTTCCTCACCGCCAATGATATGGAGTCCGACATTATCACCGGTTTTGCATTGGGGGGCGATGACTATATCACCAAACCATTCAGCCTAATGGTGCTTCGCGCCAGAGTAATGGCAGTACTCAGAAGAACGGAATCGCAAGGGACTGGAAAAATAACATTGGGTCCGTTAGAACTCGATTTTGAGAAACTGGAGTACAACAAAAACAAACAATCGCTCCAGCTGAGCAAAACTGAGCAAAAGCTGCTGCGGCTGCTGGTGACGAATACGGGCAATATTTTGACCCGAGAACAGCTGATAGACAAGATCTGGAGCAAGGATGCCGAATTTGTGGATGAAAACGCATTGACAGTAGCCATCAAACGGCTGCGTGCTAAACTTGAGGATGACCCGGCAGCGCCTAAATATATCAAGACCATTTACGGACTTGGATACATGTGGACTGAAGGGCAAAAACCATGAAAACCAATAGCCCACCTGCTAATTTCAAGCAAATTCATAGGCTCTTTTTACTGATCATCCTTATACTAGTGGCCTGTTTTATCGGCAGTATAATGTTTCTGTACGGGTTCGACCCCACTCTGCTCCAACTGACTTCTCTATTCATCATCTGTCTATTAGCAACAGGAGCCGTATGGGTCTGGTTATGGAACCGCCAGATCGCAAACTATATACAGACCTTGGATACAGCGATTGAGCGGGCAATACATGACCAGCCGCCACTCACTAACTATGAAGAAACCGCTCTGTCTTCGATGGAACATAAACTAAAGCGGTATATAGGGATGGCTAAGGCGAATGAACTAAATATTCAAACAGAGAAAAACAAAATAAAAGAGCTGATCTCGGATATCTCCCATCAAACCAAGACCCCCCTCTCTAATATCATGGTATGGTATTCAGTCAGTTGCTGGAAGAGATGCCCGGACTAAATGAGAATGTCCGGCACTACATACAGCATATTAAAGCGCAGTCAGATAAGTTGGATTGGCTAATCCAGTCTCTAATCAAATTATCACGTTTGGAAACAGGAATGATCTCCCTACAGCAGATTGAGGCGAAACCGCTCATACAAACTCTGACGCAGGCTTTATCCCAGATTTATGCACAAGCGGAAAACAAACAAATTACGATCAATATTGACTGCGGGACACACATCTTAGCCTGCCACGATGTCAAATGGACAAGTGAAGCGCTATTCAACCTGCTCGAGAATGCTGTGAAGTACACGCCGCATAGCGGACAAATCTCCGTTCTTGCTGAAAGCAATGAGATGTTCACCTGTATTCACCTTACCGATACTGGGCTTGGAATCCCCAACGAAGAAATCCCTCACATCTTTAAGCGGTTTTACCGAGGGAAGCAAGCGCGTGAATTCGAAGGGGTCGGCATCGGGTTGTTTTTGTCCAGAGAGATTATCACGGCGCAAGGCGGCCATATCAACGTCATTTCTGAAACTGGAAAAGGTACAACTTTCTCTGTTTACCTGCCCCAGCGCTGAAATAGAATGTGTCATTATGGTCAGAATTCAGACACTCTCCTGTCAGATTGATTTGCTACCCTTAAATTATGGACAAACAGATCTCATTGGAGGGGAAGAGTTATGCCGATTCTACAGACTGAAAATTTAAAAAAACACTATGGAAAGGTGGGCTCAAGCGTTAAGGCTTTGGACGGCATATCACTGTCAGTGGAAAAAGGGGAGTTTGTCGCCATTGTCGGCACTAGCGGCAGCGGCAAAAGCACCCTTCTTCATATGCTTGGCGGATTAGATCGGGCAACAGAGGGCAAGGTTTACGTGGACGGGAATGATATTTTTGCGATGAGTGATGAGAAGCTGACCATTTTTCGGCGCAGATCGGTTGGGTTTGTTTTTCAGAACTATAATTTGGTACCCATACTAAATGTGCGGGAGAATATTGTGCTGCCTATTGAACTGGACGGTGGCAAAGTTGACGAAACTTATCTTGATCTGATCATCCGCACTTTAGGCTTGCAGGAAAAGATGAATACTCTACCTTCTAATCTGTCTGGCGGACAGCAGCAACGGGTGGCAATAGCCAGAGCATTGGCGACCAAACCTTCAATCATCTTAGCAGATGAACCTACAGGTAATCTGGACAGCAAAACAAGCCAAGAAGTGCTGATTTTACTTAAACAGATGAGCGAAAAATTCAACCAAACCATTGTGATGATCACACACAATGAACAAATCGCTCAAACTGCTGACCGTATTATCCGTATTGAAGATGGCATCATTTTCACTGGACAACCCCGTAGCTCCGGAGTGAGCCAGCCATGATCAGCACGAATAACCATAAGACTATTGCTACTTTAGCCAAAAAAAGCCTCAAAGCCAACCGTGCTCGCAATTTCACTATCATCTGTGCCATCGTACTGACTACGCTTTTGATCACCACCGTGTTTACCTTGGCGCTCAGTATTAACAAATCGATGCAACGCGCACAAATGCAGACTACTGGCAGCGATTATCATGGAAGCTTCAAATATCTGAATCCTGCCGAGTTGGAGAAGCTGAAGAATCACCCATCCATCAAAGAGTATGGCGTTTTTCTTAAGGTTGGCGATATAAGCACCAGTCTGTTCAAGAATAACCGGGTAGAGGTCCTTCGAATTGACGAGAATTATGCCAAACACGGATTTATCAACTTTATAGCTGGCGGACTGCCCTCCCAAGAGAATGAAATCGTCCTAAATACTTGGGCGCTTGACTTGCTTGGAGCAAAACATGAGTTAGGCCAGACTGTGAAGCTGGATATAGACATTGGTGAAAAAGTCATAAGCCAAGACTTTAAGCTCTCCGGGTATTACGAAACCGATCAAAATTTGGCGATGTCAGGATTAGCTTTTGTATCCGAAGCATTTACACAGAAGAACATTTCCCATATTGACCCGGATATCTCTGAGGCAACGGGTTCTTATGTAAACACCGCAGGTCTAGGGGTGATGTTTAACAATTCTTATAATATTGAACAGAAGGTACAAAAGATTTTGACGGACACCGGCCTGGATGTACCTTATGGTGTCAATCCGGCTTATACAAGTGTGTCTCTCTCCGATAATCTAATGAATATCATTCCTTATGCAGTTGTCATTCTTATCACCATGCTGAGCGGCTATTTACTAATCTACAATATCTTTTTTATTTCCGTCGTGCGGGATGTCAAATTTTATGGCCTGCTAAAGACCATCGGTACCACACCCCGACAACTAAAAAAGATCATCTCCATTCAGGCCCGCTCACTTTATCTAGTCGCATTGCCTTTTGGATTGGGGTTGGGATATCTGCTAGGTCTGCTGATTCTCCCTATGACCTCCTCATTTTTAAACGGTTCTACTGATAATGTCTATTCTGCTAGCCCGTGGATATTTATTGGTGCAGCAGCATTCTCGTTTATGACCGTATGGATCGCCGCAAGCAAACCGGGCCGGATGGCTTCGCGAACCTCGCCGGTAGAGGCTGTAAAATTTGCCGGAGTCAGCAGCGGCGGAAAACGGAACGCCAAAAAATCAAAACATGGCGCAAAACTTCACAACATGGCGTTCTCCAACCTGTTCAGAAGCAAAAAGAAGCTGATCCTGATGCTCTCTTCACTCTCCTTGAGTATCATCTTGTTCAGTACCATTTTCACAGTAATTTCCTCACTGGATGTGAACAAATATCTGGCTTCCTTTATCTCCGGTGATTTTTTGGTTCAGAATGAAGTGTTAGTCAGTATTACAGGGCCTCGAGACGGTGATCCATACAAGCTTTCAGAGGATTTCGCCAACAATCTAAGTAAAATTGACGGTGTAGAAAGTGTTGATAAGGTTTACCACAGATATGTTCCATCTCCTGTCGATGATGCTGTCCGGGCTATTTTGGAGCCAATGGCAGCTGCTGATCCACATCCCTATCTTCTCTCCACTTTAGATAAGAGGGGGGTGATCTACAATAATTTATATGGATTAGATCCGGGCTGGTTTGATCTTGTGGACAAGGATATTATTGAAGGGGAGTTTAACAGGCAGAAGTTTGCTTCAGGAAAATATGCGGTCATAGCTGAGGCCATGTTTATAGAAGAAGATAGCTACCGCGCCTATTATCATCCTGGAGATACAGTCACTTTCGAGAAGTCGGGTAAATCTTATGAAGTGATGGCAGTAGTAAAAAATGATGCAGTATATGCTGCCACAACAAAATCTTTCTCTTTGTTAGGGTACAACGTCTTCCTCCCTGCTTCGGAGCTGCAGAAGGAAATGCCGCAAGGTACAGATCGAGCCAATATTGTTTCAGCCACACTACATGTCGATCCAGCTAAAATGGATTTAGTAGAACATGCAGCCAAGGCTCTAACAGATTCGACAAATGAATTATCCTTGAAATCTAGGGAGGATTATAAAGATGAGCTCGGTGGATTCATTCGCATTTTTCAAACCGTGGGGTATGGGCTTAGCCTGGTCATTGCTCTAATCGGGGTGCTGAATTATATCAACACTGTACTCACCGGGGTAGTCTCACGCCGCAGTGAATTTGCCATGCTGGAGAGTATTGGCATGACCAAAAAGCAGCTAAAACGTATGCTGATCCTTGAAGGATTATACACCGTTTTGCTAACCGTCCTCATAACCTCAACATTAGGTGTATTGCTGACCTATAACCTTTCCAAAAGCATCACGGAAAATATGGCCTTTATGGTATTTCAGATGAGTTGGCTGCCGTTTATCCTCACCGTTCCTATTTTGTTAATTCTCGCTTACACAGTGACACTGAGAGCCTATAAAACGTTATCCCAAGCATCCATAGTGGAACGGCTGAGAGAAGCCGAGTAATGTAAGACACACCTAAATAGTCCTATTACAAAAAGGGCAGCCCGGTAAATATCGCCGGGCTGCCCTTTTTTTATAGATCCATATTCAGCTTATTTAAACGCAGGCAACGCAATATCCGCGTAATTATCCTCAAGGAACTTCTTCACTTCAGGACCGCTGATCCGTTTAGCCAGCTTTTGAATGGCGTCAGAATCCTTGTTGTCTTCACGTGCCACCAAAGTAATTGTGAATTCGGAATCTTCGCCTTCCGTAATCAGCGCATCTTTCTTCGGTGTCAATCCTAGTGGGCTCGCATAAGCCGGAGTCATGGCTACTAAATCGCCATCATCAAGCATACGGGCCAGCATTAGGAGATCGACTTCTTCAAACTTGAATTTTTTTGGATTCTCAGTAATGTCTGCTTGTGTGGCTTGAATGCCTACGCCTTCTTTTAGCTTAATAAGATCAGCTGCAGCGAACATTTGCAATGAACGACCGATGTTAGATGGATCATTAGCCATTACAAGCGTAGCCCCTTCAGGAAGATCAGCTATAGTCTTGTAACGTTTGGAGTATCCGCCATAAATAGCGTCATAGACAGGCTGTACCTCTACCAGATTAGAGCCTTTGCTTTCATTATATTGCTTCATATAAGGAACGTGTTGGAAAAAGTTAGCGTCTACCTCTTTATTAGCTAAAGCCTCATTAGGCTGCACATTGTCAGAGAGAACAACGATCTCCAGATCAATGCCATCTTCCTTAAGGAGCGGCTTCACAATATCCAGAATTTCTGTCATAGGTGGGATCAGTGTAGCGATCTTTAATTTGGTTAACTCATCATTACTACCTTTTGCAGCATTATTCTCGGCTGCTTTATTAGAGCCACAACCCGCTACGACCAATACCATTAATGTAAGCACAAGTATCATTGATTTTTTCATTAGTACTACTAACCCCCAGTTTATATATTGAACTATTTTGTATTAACGCTTATCCAACAGCCTTGCGATAGTCCCCCCAGTGAACTGAACCAATTGGACCAATACAATCATCACTAGAATGGCATAGATCATCACTTCCGTCTCAAAACGCTGATAACCATAACGGATAGCGAAATCACCAACCCCTCCCCCACCAACAACTCCCATCACGGTCGAGAAGGAGATAAAACTAATTGTAGAAGTAGTAAGTCCAAGGACTAGACCCGAACGAGCTTCCACGTACAAAAATTTAAAGATCAAGCCCAGCTTCGAGGCTCCCATCGATAATGCTGCTTCAATGACCCCTTTAGGAACCTCCAGCAACGACTGCTCCACTAACCGAGCATAATAGGCAATAGCGATTATAGATAATGGAACCGCTGCTGCAATCGTCCCAATGGCGGTCCCGACCAGGAAACGAGTGACTGGAATTAGCGCAACGACCAGCAGCAGGAACGGAAACGAGCGGATAATATTAACGATACTGTTGAGCACCAGAGACAACGTTGTATTCTCATAAAGCTGCCCTTTTCGGAAAAAAAACAACAAGGTGCCCAGCGGAAGCCCCAGCAGTACTGCCGCCCCAACAGAAATACCAACCATCACAAAGGTTTCACCGATCGAATCCCACATCTGTGCCTGATATTGAAGTACACTGTCAAACATGACCTTCCCCCGCTTTACCAAGAATCTGATCGCGGTATGTCCCGGTGCTGGCTGCTGCTGGACGGAATTCACCGTCTTCACGAGAGAATGAATCTACAATGCGCCCTTTTTCCATCACCGATACATGAGTACATATGCTTTTGACAACATCCATCTCATGCGTAACAATCACAACCGTTACTCCAAGACTTGAATTCACATGCTTCAGCACGTTCAAGACATCAGTAGTGGTTCCTGGGTCCAGAGAGGACGTTGGCTCGTCACATAGCAATATTCCCGGACTGTTCACTAGCGCGCGGGCAATCGCAACACGCTGACGTTGTCCTCCGCTGAGCTGTGCCGGATATTGTTTTGCCTTATCTGCCAGTCCAACAAAATCCAGACACTCCTTCACACGTTTCATTCGTTCATGCTTTGGGACATCTGCCAGCTCCAGCGGGATCGAAACATTCCGCTCTACTGTGACGTTATAAACAAGATTAAATTGTTGAAAGATCATTCCAATCTTTTGCCTTGCTTTACGCAGTGCTTTACTAGGCATTTCGGTCAGGTTGTGGCCATCTACAGTAACCGTTCCCTGATCCGGCTGTTCCAGAAGATTCATCAGTCGCAGCAGCGTAGATTTCCCCGCACCACTCTCACCAATGATCCCGTGAATGGATCCCTGCTTTATCTCCAGCGATACCTCATCCACAGCCTGATAGATGCCTTCCTTAAGCTTGAACCCTTTACTTACCCGACTCAGCGACAGTATTAGAAGCTCCCCCTTCCTTTCCCTTATATAATGAACCTCCATGAAGTGAGACATTGTATTACAATTTTCTAAAATCTGTTTTATTAAAAATCTCCTTAAATAATAAGACATTTCTTCTGCTGTGTCATCATTTTTATTTAAATGATATACCAGGAAGTTTGATAAAAACCTAAAAACCCTTTATACCGGGCTCTTTTTACACATTTATTAACAAAATAAAAAGGGTTAGCAAAGGTAATCCTTCCCTCTTGAAATCATGATTCTCCTATTGCCCCACCACAAAACGCTCCACTGTTAATATAGCCATATTTAGTTTTTTTAAGTGTATGAAATGCAGTTAAAGCTACATTTGGTTCGTTGGAGTGTGATTTAAAGACCTGCTGTTACGCAAAAAAGGATGTCTAAGCCGGTAGCTTAAGACATCCCATAATTCATATAGTAATCCCTGAATCCCTGATCTATCGAGTCCCATACTCGCTAAATCTTTTATCCCTTTTCGCCAAGCTCTCCGCGAATCTTCAAGAACACTTGGTAGCTGCGTTCCGCACATTCCGAAATCGCTATCGGATGAAATCCGGGCAGATCCGCATATAACGTATCGTGAAGCGGTTCAATCCACGAAGCCGGCAACTTACTTGCTCCAAGCTTCGCTCCCATAATTGAGCCCACAGTTGCCCCGTTACAGTCTGTATCCATTCCACCGTATACGGAAGTGACGACTGTTTTTTCAAAATCATTCCCGCCATAAACAAGCGACGCGGCTACAAGAGCAGCATTATTATTTGTATGGACCGCATCATAGTGGCTAAAAGTATCCCAAATGTTACGAACCAAGTCCCGCTCGCTTTTGGCCTTCTGCGCAATATCTATCCCCCGCAAAACATCACTGGCAAGACGACTGGTACGCGGAATCTCGCTAAGGCCAATCTCTAGGATCCGTTCATTATCCTTCTCTGCAAAAGCTGCCGATATCATCGCCGCATTAAACATCTCACCGTAGATGCCATTTTTCACATGTGAAAATGAAGCATCACGCCAGCCTAATTCTGCCGCAAGCTCAGGATAACCTGCTGCACCATAAGCCAGTCCATCTGCGCGTATAGCGGCACCAATCCACTCGCGGTAAGGGTTTAAGTGCATCCGCACTCTTTCCTGCCGCACCAGCCAATCCGCAGGCTTCTCGCCATGCAGATGAGAGGTCTCCTGCGCAAAATTCATATATGACTGTGTCTCCGCCGTGCACACCTGACTATATGTTAAATGTGTATGCCACAGCTTTCCGATATCCCAAGAATCCCAGTTCAGACCTTTCTGTTCCAGCAGCATAAGACCCAGGACAGTGTAACGAATATCGTCATCGCTTTCCATATACTTGATCGTCTCGCGGGTACTGGCATGTGTCCATTCGCTTAAGCCAAGACCATATTCAGCCTCTGCCCGTGAATGCCCAGGCGTATAGCCAGTAATTGGCCAGGCGTCCGCACCCTGAAACCATAGCTCAATATTCTCCCAGCCCGGACGGCCATCTTTCCCATAGAGATAGTCCCAATACTCCAGCGGTTTCCCGAGTGCGCAGCCGACACTTCTACCGAGCCAGGCTCCATAGAACTTATCTCTCCATTCCGCTTCGCTCCAGTCCGCCTCAAGCTTACGTGGGCCTTCTGGACGTAGTTGACGAATCTCCTCCAGAGAGGATGGCTCTTGATACGGAAAATCCTCACTGATCGTAAGCTCCATTAGCTCATTGTATACCTGCATCAGCTTGAGCTCATCAGCACCAGCAGCCGCTAGCTTATCCGCGAACCCATCAATCTCGCAACCTTCTTCTCCACGCTGAGCAATTTCAAACTGCACGGTCTCTTGAAGTCTCTCCCATCCTGCCATAGGCTACTTCCCTTCAGCCGCTAGCAGCAGCTCTTGATCAAGCTTTTCCAGTGAATCAAAGATCAGCTTCATAAATGCTTCCCGGTCAACTCCCACCAATACTTGCACATTCGCTGGACGATCCGTCTTCTTCCGTCTGTCTGCAACTGTCATTCCCCGCGTCAGCTTGCCTTCTGTCTCCACCGTTACATATAGATGCTCAAATTCAAATAGTTCCGGATGCAGCAGCCAGGCAACAGCACATGGATCATGCAGCGCACTGCCGACATAGCCCATTTTTTTACCGTAAATCGAATAGAAATCCAGCAATTCTCCGACCATTGTAGACACTGGTCCCCGCTCTTTCAATGCTAGGATCTCATCTTCAAAAATAGCAGCCTTATCGGTCACATCCAGACCACTCATTATGATCGGAATCCCCGACTCAAACACAATACGGGCTGCTTCAGGATCTACATAGATATTAAACTCCGCAGTAGAGGTGACATTCCCATAAGAGATACCTCCGCCCATTAGTGAGATTTTTTCAATTCTGTCTTTAATCTCTGGATAAGCCGTGATTAGCAGTGCGATATTTGTTAAAGGAGCCATCGGCACAAGCGTAATCTTCTCCTCTGAAGAACGGATGATATTCAGCATAAACTCCACAGCACCCTGCTCTACAGGGCGGAATTTACTTGGGGGCAAAAGCGGCCCATCCATGCCCGATTCACCATGCGCTTCCTCACCTGTAACAAGCTTGCCGAACAGTGGGCCAGCAGCCCCCTTAGCTACAGGAATGTCAGCATTCACGAAGCTGATCACCTTCAGGGCGTTTTCCGTGATTTTATCTAAAATTTGGTTTCCACCAACCGTTGTAATCCCGCGCAGATCTAACTTCTCCGAATTTGCTATGGCAAGCAGTATCGCTATTGCGTCATCATGCCCTGGATCGCAGTCAATAATAATAGGTGTTGGCATAGTTACTCACTCCTTGTCTGTGTATCAATCATTTCAATCGCTATTTAACTAGCGGGCTTTTAAGTTTTTTATTCTTTTTTCGTGTCTCAGATACTGCGTAGATCACAAGTCCAATTACTGTGGCTACATAAGGAAGAGTAGCGATTAGCTCCGCAGGAATCTTCAACACCTGTAGAGCATTCGACAATGCATCTGCAGTACCAAATAATAAAGAGGTCAGCGCCGTGCCTACGGTCGTACTTCTTCCCATCGACTCAGCGGCAATGGCAATCCAGCCCCGGCCAGCGATCATATCGCGGGTAAACAGTGACAAATACCCCATCGACATATAAGCACCGCCTAAACCGGCAAAAAATCCGCTAAGCAGCAAAGCCATATACTGTATTTTCACAACACTTACACCCACGGATTGAGCCGCATGTGGATTTTCGCCCACTGAACGAATGCGCAGTCCAAGCGGTGTACGATTTAATAGATAGTAGACAACAAACACAGCCAATATAGAAACATACGTCAGAATGTGATGCCCCGATAAAATAGGTCCAAGCACCGGGATATCCTTCAACAAAGGAATCTGGACACTAGGCAAAACTTTACTCGCCAGAGAAGTGGAAGAACCCTTGTCGCCACTAAGCAGATAGAGGATAAACACAGTTCCTCCCGAAGCGAACATATTAATGGCCACACCCCCGAGAATGATATGTGTTTTGAATTTCAGGGTGAAAAAAGCTAATATTCCAGCGATCAATGTTCCAGACAGCACCGCCCCAAGCAGACCTACCCACGCGCTATGCGTATAGCTGCTTATGATTACACCCGCTAAAGCGGCAACAAGCATGATACCCTCCATCCCAATGTTAATGATCCCTGCACGGTTGGAGATGAGTGCGCCGAGCGCGGCGAACAGAATCGGGGTCGTCACGCGAAGGACAGAGAACGCAAAGTCAGTTGTAAAAATTACATCAAACAAACTGTTCACGCTTCCTTCGCCTCCTTCAAGAGCATCCGATTTTTCCAGAACTTCAGAAATTGCTCAGCCGAAATCAGAAGAATGATAATTGCCTGTATAATTGAGATCATCTCTGAAGGTACATCAGACAGTCGCGACATCATGTCAGCCCCAATTCGAATGTACGCTAGGAACAATGCAGAGCCGATTACGGACAGCGGATTATTTTTGGCTAACATCGCTACAAGGGCACCATCCAAACCATAACCAGGCAGTGACGTCCATTGGAAACGGTTATACATCCCCAGCACTTCTACGGAACCCCCCATACCTGCGATAAAACCTGCAATCAAGTGAACGAGAATAATAACCTTGGCTGTCTTCATACCGGAATAACGGGCAAAGTCCCGGTTGATGCCTGTCATGCGCAGCTCATATCCCCATTTCGTTTTGTATAGGAATAGATGAGCTGCAATAATAAGCACGATAACGATAATAAGACCGGTATGAATCCGGGTGCCCGAGACCATTTTACTCAGCAGTGCCGTTTTCTCGAATTTGTAGGATACATTGGCAAAAGCTTTAGCATCACGTAGATGATAGTTCAGTAGGTATAGCCCTACTCCGAACAAAATATTATTGAACATTAAGGATGTAACCAACTCATTAGCATTCCATTTTGCCTTCAGAATACCAGGTATTGTTGAGAGCAACGCTCCTACAATTGAACCTGCAGCAATAGCTACCATCGGATGCAGCCAGCCGTCCAACGTTAAATGAATAGCCAATACGGAAGTTACAACACCGGAGAAATAGAAAATCCCTTCAGCTCCCAGGTTGAACATATTGGCTCGAAACAACAAGGATACTGCCAACCCAGTGAACATGAGCGGAATCGCCATCTCAATCACATTACCAATATGACCTTTACTGGATAACGGCTCTAATAGGAATATACCAATCGTCTTCACAGGCTGATTACTGACCAAAGAGATGATCAGAAAGGCAATAGCGAGTGCAATAACGATTACCGCCGATGTCCGAATGTACTCAAAATATTTAACTTTAAACATGATTTACGGCCCTCCCGATGTGCTCCTCGTCCTGTCGATGAATCCCCAGCATATAAAGACCTAATTCTTCCTCACTAACCTTAGAGGGCTCCTCGAAAAAGGCAACAATCTTACCCTCGTACATTACTAGCAGACTATCGCTGATCTCCAAGATCTCATTCAAATCTGCCGACACTAGCAAAATCGCGCAATCGTCTGAACGTAATTCCAACAACTTTTGATGTATGAACTGGGCTGCGCCTATATCCACACCCCGTGTCGGCTGTTCTGCAATAAGCAGCTGCGGTTCAGTCGAACACTCTCTAGCTACGACTACCTTCTGCATGTTACCACCTGACAACATTCCTATGGGCTGAGAAGGTCCTGAACAGCGGACTTTAAATTCCTCTACAAGGGATACTGCTAGCTTGGCAATTCGTGAGCCATTCAAAAAAAGACCTTTATTCATTGCTTTTGTACGATACTGAGTAGATAGCAGATTATCAGCTATACTTGCCTCACTAGCGATCCCTTGCCGCATCCGATCCTCCGGTATATAGGAAACGCCTAGCTTACGAATATCCAAAATATCCGATTCACGGATATCCTTTCCCTTCACTAGTACAGAGCCCTGACTTGAGACACCTCTCAAGCTACCTGTAAGAGCTTCAATGAGCTGTGTCTGCCCGTTGCCTTCTACACCAGCAATCCCAACGATCTGCCCACCACGTACCGCAAAATTGATATCCGACAATAATGCTTTGCCATCTGCATCATTCACACTGAGTCCCTGCACCGTTAGTACTGGCTCACTAACAGCCAGAATCTCTTTGTCATATTTCAGCACGACGTCTCTGCCGACCATTAGTCGCGAGATTTCCTGTTCTGTCACATCCTGTGTTTGAAAAACACCTTCACTACGGCCGCTGCGCATAATCGTAATTCTGTCGCAAATCGCTTTGACTTCCTTTAATTTGTGCGAAATAAAAACTATCGTATGACCCTGTTCCCTTAATTGCTTAAGCTCGCGGAACAATTCCTCTGTTTCCTGTGGAGTCAACACCGCAGTCGGCTCATCAAGCACCAGAATTTTCGCACCACGCAGCAGCGCCTTAAGAATCTCAACCTTTTGCTTCATCCCAACTGTAAGATCCTCTACTTTTGCTTTAGGATCCACGGCCAGATTGTATTTCCTTGCGGTCTCTTCCGTCATGCGCACAGCCTCGGCATAATTAATGCCAACTCCTCTGCGCGGCTCCATACCCAGCACCATATTCTCTGCCACCGTAAACGAAGGTACCAACATGAAATGCTGGTGGACCATGCCGATGCCTCTATCAATGGCGTCCTGAGCGGATTGCAGCTTCACTTTTTCACCCTTGATATAGATCTCGCCTTCACTTGGCTCTTCCATGCCGAACATAATTTTCATTAAAGTCGATTTACCAGCACCGTTCTCACCTGCAATCGCATGTATTTCTCCCTCACGTAAAGAAAAATGCACGTCTTTATTTGCAACGACGCCATTGGGATATACCTTGGTAATTCCCCGCATTTCCAGCAGAGCTTTGTACATAGGTCTCAACGCCTTTCAACTTGGAGGTCTGCAAAAATATACAGCTGGAATTCCCCTGACTAGAAGAATCTCCAACTGTAGGTTTATCTCTATAGAGCTGATCTTAAGATTTAAAGCTTAAGGCTTAACTGCGTTACGAATAGCTTCTACCTCTGCAGTTTCCATCCCCATCGCATTATCCACTTTAATTTCTTTATTGATCAGCTTTTGCTTCACTTCTTCAACCTTGGCCTGAAGATCAGCCGGGAATACATTTTTATAAATATCATTCTCAGCAATACCTACACCATCATCTACAAAGCTCAACACATCACGTTTGCCCATTTCTAGCGTTCCCTCTTGCAATCTCTTCACTGCACCTAGAATAGCCGTATCAATCTTTTTAATAGATGAAGTAACGATTAGATTTGCTTTTTCACTATCCGTATCGTTAATCAACATTGCCTGATCGGAGTCTACACCGATTGCATATTTTTTCTTCTCTTTAGCTGCGTCAAAGATCCCAAGACCTGTACCCCCAGCCACGTTAAAAATAACATCCACACCGGAGTTATATTGAATTAGAGACAGCTCCTTACCTTTTGCCGGGTTAACAAAATCACCAGCGTACGACACAGCCACTTTTACATCAGGATCAACGTACTGAGCACCTTGAATGTAGCCGACCAAGAAAGCATTAATCCCCGGAATATCCATACCGCCCACAAACCCAATCACATTCTCAGGGGTAGCATTCGGCATATCCGATTGTGTAGCTAATGCTGCTACGGCACCTGCCAAGAAAGATACTTCATTTGTCGCATAAGACATGTTGTACATGTTATCTGGTGCTTCATCGATGTCGGTATCATAATTAATGAATTTTTTGTCTGGATACAATTCTGCCGTTGCATTAAACATCTCTGTAATTTCAGAACCGCCAGAAATAATTACATCCCAATCCTCGGAAGCGATATCGTTAAATGTAGGCTCCCATTTCGTTTTATCAACGCCCATTTCAACAACCTTTGTTACTGCACCTAGTTCATTCTTAACCTTTTGCAAGCCGTTATTAGCGGAATCAAAAAATGATTTATCCCCAAGTGTCCCCGGAATCAGCAATACAACCTTGAGTTTATCCCCTGAACCTGTTTCTCCACCCTCAGCAGCGTTTGATCCAGTATTCGCAGAAGAACCGTTATTGGACGTGTTATTCCCACATGCTGTGACCAGAACCATCACCATTAATAACAACAAAGAAAGAACTTTTTTATTCATTACTCTATTCCACCCCTAATTTTAGTTGGTTAGTAATCCGGCAGAATCCCCATCTTCACCCATTGTATAATTCACGGTTCAAATGGAAATTCTCTTTTTTCCAAATAAAGTATCATTAAAAGTAATAAATTTAACGTTTAGGCTCAAAAATAGCAATAAAAATACCATTATTATTAATAATCCGCTTTATTTCCGAACGAGATGGCCAGTCAGGTTGCGAACTTTCGGATTTATTGATACGATCATAACAAATATTATTAAAAATAATTATATGATTTCGGTCATAGTTTTGTACGATTCGGCTAAAACATAAGTATTGGAGGATCATCATGGATCGTGTTCTATATATTGTAAGTGCCACACATGAGCTAAATACTTATATCCCTCCACACCAGCATGAATGCTACGAACTAGTCTATTATTTACAGGGGGTAGGGACAACCAATGTTGGCCCCCGAAGTTACCATTTTCGCTCCTCTTCTTTCGCGCTTGTGCCACCCAATCATAAACATGACGAGCACCACCGTGAGGATGCAAATGTATTATTTGTAGGCTTCCACTCGGAACACCCTAATATGAGTAATCTGCTCGGCGTATATGAAGATGATAAAGATCAGACCGTTCTTCAAATCCTGCTGCGAATGAAAGCAGAGTTTACACGCAAGCAAGACGGATTCTCTGAGCTTCTAAACCTACAAATGAGCGAGATTACCGTCCATCTTATGAGGCTTCTTAGTGCCTCTGGATATCAATCCCCAACAGAAGACCGAGTACAATATGTCCTTAATTATATGAATGAGCATTATCGCCATAAATTGTCCGTCGAAACACTATCAGAAATGTCCGGATATAGCTACGATCGTTTTCGCCATCTATTTAAAGAACGGTTCGGGTCTTCACCCCTGCGGTATTTGCTGTTAAAACGCCTGGATTATGCAAAATCTCTATTACGTCATACTCAGATGCAAATCTCTGAAGTATCTGCTGCTGCAGGTTTTGTGAACGATGCCCAATTCTGCAATATGTTTAAACGAGAAATAGGTCATACCCCGCGAGCATTCCGCATTAATAATCAATCAGGTTAATCACTAATCAGATTAAAAAAAGCCGTTGAAATAGAGAAACTCCTCTATTCAACGGCTTAATCCTGTAAAACTAAGAACATAAAGAAAAAAGGTTAGTAAGATTGCTTATAAAAGCATTCTTACTAACCTTTTTAAGATACCGGCGAGAGGACTCGAACCTCCACGGTTTCCCACTCGATTTTGAGTCGAGCGCGTCTGCCATTCCGCCACGCCGGCACATATGAACTAAATGGAGGCGCCACCCAGATTTGAACTGGGGATAAAGCTTTTGCAGAGCTTTGCCTTACCACTTGGCTATGGCGCCATGTAAATTTTGGAGCGGACGACGGGAATCGAACCCGCGACCCTCGCCTTGGCAAGGCGATGCTCTACCGCTGAGCCACGTCCGCATAAAATGGCTGGGGATATAGGATTCGAACCTATGAGTGACGGAGTCAAAGTCCGTTGCCTTACCGCTTGGCTAATCCCCAATAACATTTTAAAGTAAAATGGGGCGACTGATGGGTCTCGAACCCACGAATGCCGGAACCACAATCCGGTGCGTTAACCCCTTCGCCACAGTCGCCATATTAAGTTGATATTGTTGCCATTATTCATTTTAAAGAAAATGGGGCGGCCGATGGGTCTCGAACCCACGAATGCCGGAACCACAATCCGGTGCGTTAACCCCTTCGCCACGGCCGCCATATTAAACTTTAGAAAGAACTTGGCAGGGGCAGCAGGAATTGAACCCACACCAACGGTTTTGGAGACCGTTGTTCTACCTTTAAACTATGCCCCTAAAAACTGGTGGAGGATGATGGATTCGAACCACCGAACACTTACGTGAGCAGATTTACAGTCTGATGCGTTTGGCCACTTCGCTAATCCTCCAAGGATGGTGCCGGCGAGAGGACTTGAACCCCCAACCTACTGATTACAAGTCAGTTGCTCTACCAATTGAGCTACACCGGCATGGCACTCATTCTTTTGTGATGATAAATGGTGGCTCGGGACGGAATCGAACCGCCGACACGAGGATTTTCAGTCCTCTGCTCTACCGACTGAGCTACCGAGCCATGATGAAAATGGCGGAACCGACGGGATTCGAACCCGCGATCTCCTGCGTGACAGGCAGGCATGTTAGGCCAACTACACCACGGTTCCAAAAGATATAATTGCTTAAGTTAATTGGTTGCGGGGGCAGGATTTGAACCTGCGGCCTTCGGGTTATGAGCCCGACGAGCTACCGGGCTGCTCCACCCCGCGCCAGTAAAATATGTTATGGTGGAGGCTGAGGGGATCGAACCCCCGACCCTCTGCTTGTAAGGCAGATGCTCTCCCAGCTGAGCTAAGCCTCCATAAACAACAATTGTTATTGTACCAAAGTCCACTAGGATAAATCAAGTGAAAATTTGGTGACCCGTATGGGATTCGAACCCATGTTACCTCCGTGAAAGGGAGGTGTCTTAACCCCTTGACCAACGGGCCATACTAATTAAAAATTTGTGGCGGAGAGAGAGGGATTCGAACCCTCGAGACGCTTGTGGCGCCTACACGATTTCCAATCGTGCTCCTTCGGCCAAACTCGGACACCTCTCCATATGGCTCCCCGAACAGGACTCGAACCTGTGACAACTCGATTAACAGTCGAGTGCTCTACCAACTGAGCTATCAGGGAATATTCATACCAGGCTTAATCGCCTGAAAACTGAATCCGAAACGAATCTGCATTCTAAGTATAGGATAAGCCCTCGACCGATTAGTATTGGTCAGCTCCATGCATTGCTGCACTTCCACCTCCAACCTATCTACCTCGTCGTCTTCAAGGGGTCTTACTAATTGGGAAATCTCATCTTGAGGGGGGCTTCACGCTTAGATGCTTTCAGCGCTTATCCCGTCCGTACGTAGCTACCCAGCCATGCTCCTGGCGGAACAACTGGTGCACCAGCGGTACGTCCATCCCGGTCCTCTCGTACTAAGGACAGCTCCTCTCAAATTTCCTGCGCCCACGACAGATAGGGACCGAACTGTCTCACGACGTTCTGAACCCAGCTCGCGTACCGCTTTAATGGGCGAACAGCCCAACCCTTGGGACCTACTTCAGCCCCAGGATGCGATGAGCCGACATCGAGGTGCCAAACCTCCCCGTCGATGTGGACTCTTGGGGGAGATAAGCCTGTTATCCCCAGGGTAGCTTTTATCCGTTGAGCGATGGCCCTTCCATGCGGTACCACCGGATCACTAAGTCCGACTTTCGTCCCTGCTCGACTTGTAGGTCTCGCAGTCAAGCTCCCTTATGCCTTTGCACTCTGCGAATGATTTCCAACCATTCTGAGGGAACCTTGGAACGCCTCCGTTACTCTTTAGGAGGCGACCGCCCCAGTCAAACTGCCCGCCTGACACGGTCCCCGTACCCGATTAGGGTACTAGGTTAGAACCTAGATACGATCAGGGTGGTATCCCAACGGCGCCTCCACCGAAGCTTGCGCTCCGATTTCTACGGCTCCCACCTATCCTGTACAGATCGTACCCAAATTCAATATCAAGCTGCAGTAAAGCTCCATGGGGTCTTTCCGTCTTGTCGCGGGTAACCTGCATCTTCACAGGTATTAAAATTTCACCGGATCTCTCGTTGAGACAGCGCCCAAGTCGTTACGCCATTCGTGCGGGTCAGAATTTACCTGACAAGGAATTTCGCTACCTTAGGACCGTTATAGTTACGGCCGCCGTTTACTGGGGCTTCGGTTCATAGCTTCGGGTTACCCCTAACCACTCCCCTTAACCTTCCAGCACCGGGCAGGCGTCAGCCCGTATACTTCGCCTTGCGGCTTCGCACAGACCTGTGTTTTTGCTAAACAGTCGCTTGGGCCTTTTCACTGCGGCCCCCTCGTGCTATTCACACTACCGGGGCACCCCTTCTCCCGAAGTTACGGGGTCATTTTGCCGAGTTCCTTAACGAGAGTTCTTCCGCGCGCCTTAGAATTCTCTTCTCGCCTACCTGTGTCGGTTTGCGGTACGGGCACCTTCTCCTGGCTAGAGGCTTTTCTTGGCAGTGTGAGATCATGACCTTCGCTACTATAATTTTCGCTCCCCATCACAGCCCAGCCTTAACGATGTGCGGATTTGCCTACACATCAGCCTCACTGCTTAGACGGACATCCATCAGTCCGCGTCACTACCCTCCTGCGTCACCCCATCGCTCATAGCGGATTACGGTGGTACAGTAATTTCAAACTGTTGTCCTTCGACTACGCCTTTCGGCCTCGCCTTAGGTCCCGACTTACCCTGAGCGGACGAGCCTTCCTCAGGAAACCTTGGGCTTTCGGCGGATCAGATTCTCACTGATCTTTTCGTTACTCATACCGGCATTCTCACTTGTGTAGTGTCCAGCGCTCTTTTCAGTACACCTTCAACCCCTACACAACGCTCCCCTACCCCAGATACATACGTATCTAGCCATAGCTTCGGTGGTGTGTTTAGCCCCGTTACATTTTCGGCGCAGAGTCACTCGACCAGTGAGCTATTACGCACTCTTTCAATGGTGGCTGCTTCTAAGCCAACATCCTGGTTGTCTGTGCAACTCCACATCCTTTCCCACTTAACACACACTTGGGGACCTTAGCTGATGGTCTGGGCTGTTTCCCTTTTGACAATGGATCTTAGCACTCACTGTCTGACTCCCGGCAATAAGTATATGGCATTCGGAGTTTGACTGAGCTTGGTAATCCTTGCGGACCCCGCACCCAATCAGTGCTCTACCTCCACTACTCTTATACCGAGGCTAGCCCTAAAGCTATTTCGGGGAGAACCAGCTATCTCCGAGTTCGATTGGAATTTCTCCGCTACCCCCACCTCATCCCCGCACTTTTCAACGTACGTGGGTTCGGGCCTCCAGTGCGTGTTACCGCACCTTCACCCTGGACAGGGGTAGATCACACGGTTTCGGGTCTACGTCCACATACTCATTCGCCCTATTCAGACTCGCTTTCGCTGCGGCTCCACCTTCTCGGCTTAACCTTGCATGTTAAACGTAACTCGCCGGTTCATTCTACAAAAGGCACGCCATCACCCATAGATCGGGCTCTGACTTTTTGTAAGCACACGGTTTCAGGTTCTATTTCACTCCCCTTCCGGGGTGCTTTTCACCTTTCCCTCACGGTACTGTTTCACTATCGGTCGCCAGGTAGTATTTAGCCTTAGCAGATGGTCCTGCTGGATTCATACGGGGTTTCACGTGCCCCGCACTACTCGGGATCCGTCTCGGAGAGAATACAGTTTAGGTTACAGGGCTTTTACCTCTATCGCGGGCCTTTCCAGACCTCTTCACCTACCATATTCCTTTGTAACTCCATGTGAGACGTCCCACAACCCCTAAGAGCAAGCTCTTAGGTTTAGGCTGTTCCGCGTTCGCTCGCCGCTACTGACGGAATCACTATTGTTTTCTCTTCCTCAGGGTACTTAGATGTTTCAGTTCCCCTGGTCTGCCTCTACACACCCTATGTATTCAGGTATGAGTAACTGCGAATTACCACAGCTGGGTTTCCCCATTCGGACACCCCCGGATCAAAGCTTGCTTACAGCTCCCCGAGGCAGTTTCGTTGTTCGCCACGTCCTTCGTCGGCTCCTGGCGCCTAGGCATCCTCCGTGTGCTCTTATTAGCTTAACCTTGATTTTTCCGCAGGAAAATATCATACGATGACATTCTCTTTTGGAATCATCTCACTAATAACATTTACTTGTTTGCACAAGTTGCTAAAAGATGTTCTAAAACGCAAATTCATTTCGGTATCCAGTTTTCAAGGATCAAGTCTTACTTGAGAGCTTAAACTCTCAAAACTGAGCAACGAGTGAGTAACAGGCCTAAACCTGAGTTTTGGAAGCTGAGCTTCCGATTTGAATGTCTTCATTGCAGAAGACGATTCTCCATAGAAAGGAGGTGATCCAGCCGCACCTTCCGATACGGCTACCTTGTTACGACTTCACCCCAATCATCTACCCCACCTTCGGCGGCTGGCTCCCTTGCGGGTTACCCCACCGACTTCGGGTGTTGTAAACTCTCGTGGTGTGACGGGCGGTGTGTACAAGACCCGGGAACGTATTCACCGCGGCATGCTGATCCGCGATTACTAGCAATTCCGACTTCATGCAGGCGAGTTGCAGCCTGCAATCCGAACTGAGACCGGCTTTGATGGGATTGGCTCCACCTCGCGGCTTCGCTTCCCGTTGTACCGGCCATTGTAGTACGTGTGTAGCCCAGGTCATAAGGGGCATGATGATTTGACGTCATCCCCACCTTCCTCCGGTTTGTCACCGGCAGTCACTCTAGAGTGCCCAGCATTACCTGCTGGCAACTAAAGTTAAGGGTTGCGCTCGTTGCGGGACTTAACCCAACATCTCACGACACGAGCTGACGACAACCATGCACCACCTGTCTCCTCTGTCCCGAAGGCCGCTGCTATCTCTAGCAGATTCAGAGGGATGTCAAGACCTGGTAAGGTTCTTCGCGTTGCTTCGAATTAAACCACATACTCCACTGCTTGTGCGGGTCCCCGTCAATTCCTTTGAGTTTCAGTCTTGCGACCGTACTCCCCAGGCGGAGTGCTTACTGTGTTAACTTCGGCACCAAGGGTATCGAAACCCCTAACACCTAGCACTCATCGTTTACGGCGTGGACTACCAGGGTATCTAATCCTGTTTGCTCCCCACGCTTTCGCGCCTCAGCGTCAGTTACAGCCCAGAAAGTCGCCTTCGCCACTGGTGTTCCTCCACATATCTACGCATTTCACCGCTACACGTGGAATTCCACTTTCCTCTTCTGTACTCAAGCCACCCAGTTTCCAGTGCGACCTCAGGTTGAGCCCAAGGTTTAAACACCAGACTTAAATAGCCGCCTGCGCGCGCTTTACGCCCAATAATTCCGGACAACGCTTGCCCCCTACGTATTACCGCGGCTGCTGGCACGTAGTTAGCCGGGGCTTTCTTCTCAGGTACCGTCACTCCGGTAGCAGTTACTCTACCGGACGTTCTTCCCTGGCAACAGAGCTTTACGATCCGAAAACCTTCATCACTCACGCGGCGTTGCTCCGTCAGGCTTTCGCCCATTGCGGAAGATTCCCTACTGCTGCCTCCCGTAGGAGTCTGGGCCGTGTCTCAGTCCCAGTGTGGCCGTTCACCCTCTCAGGTCGGCTACGCATCGTCGCCTTGGTGGGCCGTTACCCCACCAACTAGCTAATGCGCCGCAGGCCCATCCCTCAGTGACAGATTGCTCCGTCTTTCATTCTTCTCTCAGGAGAAAAAAGAAATTATCCGGTATTAGCTACCGTTTCCGGTAGTTATCCCAGTCTGAAGGGCAGGTTGCCTACGTGTTACTCACCCGTCCGCCGCTAAGTTACTTTGAAAGCAAGCTTTCAAAGTAACTCCGCTCGACTTGCATGTATTAGGCACGCCGCCAGCGTTCGTCCTGAGCCAGGATCAAACTCTCCAATTAGTATTGAAAAGAGCGATATGCTCATTTTGAAACATCTGACGAGAAAATTAATTCTCTAATTTTGGATTTCACTTACGTGATTTCCTACTCACTCGTTGTTCAGTTTTCAAAGATCAAGCCGTTTATTTCGTCGATGTGTTGTTCAGCAGCGACCTTTATAATATATCACAGCACCCTCGTTTTAGTCAACCTTTTTTTTAATTTCTTTTTTCGGTTGTCTTTCGAATGTTTTCGAAAGCACATCTCTGTGTCAGAGGGACGAGTTATAATTTAACACATGAACAAGGAAAGAGTCAACCATTAATTTTTCTGAATAAATATGAGCGTTTCATATTAGTAAACAAATAAAAAAGAGAGTGCTCAGCCTCTCCCTATCCTTGCTCATCTCTCTATAATTAAACATCTTCTACTGTATCTAATTCATCTCTATAATGTATAGCGGATCGCATGCCCTTCTCCCTCGTGAACATCAGCCCAAGATGTAATCTCTCGGATTAGCGAACGAGAAACCAGCTTTCGTAAAACAAGGGGTAGTTCAGACTCTAATTGACTCAGACCTGAATGCTGCAGTAATTCTTTAATGCTCCATGCTTCCTTACGGCTATTCAAAATATTAAAGAGCAATAGACAACAGTCCGTCATTTTGGACATAATCCCAAATTCACATGCAAGAAGCACAAGCTCCACACGTTGCTCTAAGGTCTCAGTACTGACCGTTAACTCCTCATAAAGTTTATGAACAGAGGTATTCATGCTTTTAACCTGCTCCCAAATAGCTGGCTCGGGGAAAGCACCCACTTCACTCACTTCTATTCTTGCCCAATGATATAAGGCTATCAATACACAGTTGTAAGCATCCATAATAAAGCCAGCCTCTATATAGCGCTTGGATTTCACATACATATGCAAAAAGCGGGCAAACTCCATAAATGCGACCCGTTCCTTGATCGGTCCTTCAAATTGCAATATCTCGCTGCGCATTTCCTCGAGTATTCCCTTGGGGTCCCAGATCACTTCCCCCCTCATCAAACTGATAAGAAGTTCGTTATTATCCCCTGCCATAACAGCCTGCTCCAAAGCAAATAGGCCGATATGGACTGACTGGGTCCGTTGGTCACCGGCAATGGTATGGCGAACAATATGCTCTCTATCCTGTTCTTCATGCAATACTAACACTATCATATCAAAATCTTGAAGAAGTGCGCTTTGAAACGGAATATCCCCATTCTGCCGCAAAACGACCGCTCCTAAAACATTCTCATCAAACGTTTCTCCACTCAACAAAGTTACATTGGACAGTTCCATGCTTCCCTCCATTAAATTTGGCGATTTTGCGTCCAGTCAGTTATAATTCAGTTATAATTATTATTCTACATATGAAAGACAGTTCCTTCTGGACAACCCAACTATATTTAGTTAGGAGCAAACACTCATGAAGTTTAAAACGGCTAAGATCAACGCTTTTCGCACATGGGGATTACTGCTCACAATGCTCGGAATGGGACTTATGGTTTTGGGTACAGCGGGCATCGTGTTTTGGGGCTCAACTGGAAAAGTATTCGCTGGAATCGGTCTTGTAATCGGTTTAATCTCAATGATGGCAAGTCTTGCAATCTATTTCTGGGCTGGGATGCTGTCAACTAGCGCAGTCCAACTGGAATGCCCTGAATGTCACAAGCTGACCAAAATGCTGGGCAAAACAGACCGCTGTATGTTCTGCCATACCATCCTTACTATGGATCCAGCTGAGGCCAATATTACTGCGGAACAACTTAAGAGTCAGCAGCTTAATCAATAAAACACATCTTACAGAAGCTTATTACTAGCGATTTATAATGCAATCAAACATTTGCTTAATACAACAAAGGGGCCCCTATATTGGGAGCCCCTTTGTTTATTATGAATGAAATAATAATTACTTATGAATCCCTTGTAATGCCTCCCACGCAGACAGATTACTAAAGCTGCGATTCCATGAACCGATGCCACCAAGCCCTAAAGACTTAGCAAGCTCAACTCTAGCTTTTAAAGAAACTTTGTCTTCGATCCATATTTTTTTAAGAGCGCCATCTTCCTTATACTCAACGTAATTCTGCCCAGCTGCCTTATCAAAGGTTGGGGTTAGCTTCTTCTCTTTAATAATTTTTTCAACGGCATTCATACTAACCGATTTAGAGCTTACTTTGGTCTTGCCATCCACCTGGGCCTCAGTCCAAATTCTAGTATACAGTGGAATCCCTAGAATCAGCTTCTCAGGCGGTACATCGTCTTCCTCTATGATCCGGCTTAACGAGCTTTCTACCCACGGCAGAGACGCAACAGAGCCCGCGATAGGACTTGCAGCCCAATGCTCGTCATAAGCCATAACAATAAGATAATCCACTACTGAATTAAGAGCCTTACGATCAAGGAAAGCTGACCACATCTCACTGTTGGATTTAGGCGTTACGTCTATGGAGACGATTAAGTTTTTGGCTTGAGCCATAGGTTTTAGCTCTCGCATAAATTGTGTAACATTCTCCCCGTCTTTCGTATATACATTCTCAAAGTCAATATTAATTCCATCCAGCTTGTATAAATCTGAATACTCGAGGATCTGTACGATCGCGTTCATCCGCTTCTCATAGCTCGATAATGCCTCAGTGGTTATGTCTGGATCAAAACTATTGCTGAGCAGCCCCCATACTTCCAACCCGCGCTCATGTGCCCACTGCACATACGCACTGTCAGCCTGACTTCGCACATTCCCATCACCATCTATGATACTGAACCAAGTCGGGCTAGCCACGTTAACACCTGGAAGCTCACCAAATGTACTTGGATCAGGTTTGCGTTGATAAACAGCTTCCCAATACAGATTTACTGACTTCCCTTTCCAGCTTCGTTCTGCCCGTGAGGGAGTGGTGCTTTTGGGTTCCACTGTCTTTTGACCGTCCGAGATAATATCACTAGCCTTGGCATAACCCGCGTAACCGCTGCTTAACTGCACATACAGCCAGTCCTCATTTTCCTTATTCCAAATACTAACACTGGCTCCCGGGGACATATCCGCCACGATGGGTGCGTGAATCGACGCTTCGTTGCGAAGAGCGACTGTCTTATCTTCGGCTTCACCTTTCACTTTTCCCAGCGGTACAGTCTCCCCTGCTGTCATTAACAGCACAGCCCCGGTAGTCGTATCCTCTTGAATCTCAAACCCATACAGATCTTCTAAAACATCCGCAGGAAGATAAGTTATCTTTTCCTTAACTTCAGGTGCCAGTCGCAGCTGCAGCGGACGATTGTTCAAACTGGCATCGGTTTTATCCTCTTGCATATATAGAAGTTCACTTTCCGTTGATAGGATGACCGATTTAGTCTTTTCTTCATAACGAATAGATGAGTCCACATGTTCCTGCAGTAATGGTAGAGGTAAAAGCATGCTATCACCGGTTCCTGAGGCGGAATATCCTGTTAGCTCTCCTTTTACGAAGATAGGATGTTCTAGGCCTTTCCAGTCTGGATCGATGTGCTGGCGATTTGGCATTACAAAAAACACAACCCAATAAGCTGCTGCCGCAATGAGCAAAAGTCCAAAAAAGCGTCGGAAAAGACCTCCGCGCTTTTTGACGCGTTTCTGTCTATATCTTCTGTCCAAAATATATCCTCCAAATACTAGATAATTTTAAGTTAAGTCTAACAATACGATTATAACATCCACTTGGTTCCGGATAACCAGTATAAGTTAGTCATTTTCACTATATTTTGTTATTTTGAAAAAAATAAAAACGTGAGTCCTCCGCTTTCGGATTTCACACGTTTATTGTGTAGCTTGGCTATACGCCCTTGAGTACAGTAGTATTCTGTCTTATTGTTGCTTCTCTCTGCAACATTTGCAAACTCCATGCAATTCCATACGCAAACCCGTAATTTTGAAGCCCGTTTCCTGCTCTGCATGTATCTCTACATCATGAAGCGAAGGATAACTAAAATCTTCAATCTTACCGCATAGCTGACAGATGACATGATAATGATCAGATACATTGGCATCAAAACGACTGGAACTATCCCCGTAGGTCAACTCGCGAACCATGCCGGCTTCCATAAACATCTTGAGATTATTATATACAGTTGCTACGCTCATGCTCGGAAATTTCGGCTCTAGCGCCCGGTATATATCGTCAGCTGTAGGATGATTCATTGCTTCCATCAAATACGTAAGAATCGCATGACGCTGGGGCGTTATACGGACACCTGTTGTCTTTAATTGTTCCAGTGCATGTTGTACTCCACTCCCCATTACTGTCACCGCCTTTTGAATTTAAAAATAAAAGAAATACTTCTTAAGATTGTAAGACCGATTTTTCAATATTGTCAACGAAGTCTATACATTATATTTATTATTATATAAGAAAAATTACTTTTTTCAATATTTCCTAACATTTAGATTGCTATTTCCTTCAACATGAAGCTTGAACTCGCCGGTCCCCACTTCACCTGATACTTTTTTCTTATCAATTGTAAGTTCAGGCAAATCTGAAGTAATATCACCATATCCACTGGAACCATTCACTGTATAGTTGCTTAACATCGGCAAATACAATTGGATGTCACCAACTGCGCTATAAATATCCCAGTCTCCAGCAACATCAGAAGAGCGAACATCAATGGTACCATTTAGAGATTCGGCATGTAGCTTGGATCTGGCTCCATCAACCTCTAAATTACCGTTTTTGGTAGTAATATCGATATCATTGCTATTTCCGATCGCACTAATATTGCCGACAGCCGTCGATAATTTCAAAGCACCGGTAACATCCCAAGCATTCATATTGCCTCCGCTCGTTGTTAAATCAACGCTGCCTTGAACAGATCTGGCACGGACAGCTCCATTCAGTGTTTTTCCCTTAACATTACCAAAGATACGATGAAGGATCAGCTCTCCATTCCCCGTTTCCAGAGAAATGTCTTCAATGGCTTCTACATTCTGCAACGTGATCCCGCCATTCATAGTGCGAACATCGAGGTTAAAACGGCGATCCTCCGGCAAGTAAATGTCTAAATCCATGCGTGGCTGGCGTTTACCGGATTCACCATAGGCCTTGCTATTCGAGGTGATTTTGATGTTGGGCCCTTCAACAACGTCCACAAAGGACTGTTCTGATATAGCTTCAGCCATCGGTCCATCCAACTGATCTACCCAAACTGTCGTCGTAATTTGAATATCGTCCACTGGAGCACGGTGTAATAAAATATCACCATTAATACTATCAATAGATATTTTGGCTGTATTTAACTCCACCGGAACAATTAGTGGGGCTTTCTGATATTTGCTGCCTTTAGCCTCACCATAGTCCACTGCTGCTGCCGTCAGATTAAGACTGACATTTTTCCATAGGTATAAATAATGTTCTTGCTCTGCAACAATAAATACACTCGCAGCTAGTAATATAGCAGATAAAAGCCCACGTAAATCCAATCTGATTTTGGTTCCCTTGGCTGAACGGTTAGAGAAGATAAACATCAGCAGGAACTCAATCCCCCACAACACCGGGATGACAGGCCACCACTTCAAGAGCAGGAGCATAAAGTCAGTTCCCTCTTTCCAATCCAAAAACAAAGGAACAGAAATAGCTATCAGTAATAGAGAAGCCGTATATCTTCCCACGCGCCGCTTGCGAGGTTCATTGTCTTTACGCTGCACAACTGCTCTGGCAATTTCTCTAGCTCCTATAAATAAGCCACCGCATACTAAAATGACAGACACGGCCATTTCGGCATAATGTTCAATAAAGAACTGGAGCCATATTGGTTTTTGCCGGAACAGAATAAGCAGGGCGCCCCCTAAGAGCAATAAGAGTCCAAAGGATATCCCAGGCTCGCTGACGATACTACGACGCTTAGGAGCCTCGTTTGCTTTGATCACAGGAATAGCAAGATCATGATCCTCTGGGAAGCGAAGAAGCCTGTCTGCTGATTGCAATACGTCATACACGTTATAAAAATAGATCGCTGGAATAATGAGCGCAAGTAAAATAAGCAGTGGAACATTGATCTGCATCCCGATGGATGAGAAATACAATAAGGCTGAGATATCCAAAAGAATTAGAAAGATGAAGGTGATCCCTTTTCGGAGAAGCCCAAAATACAAATGCCCCGTCCCAGGGATGAGAGCTGCCAGCAGTCCAGCGATAAATTTACGTTTGCGGTGGCGCCTTTTCGGACGCGGAGGAATAATCCTCTTCTGTATCTCATTCTCCTTAGTCTCTATATCAACAGAACCTTGCAGTTCTTCCTGCTCTGGGAGCATTGCAGAGTCATGTTTCATTTTGGACTCCTCCTTTCGTAAATAGTTGTCTATGAATATCTTTTTTCAAAGAGAACCACTCCGATGAAATTCAATCAATTCAACTCCTGGAGCGACTTCCTCCACACCGGTAGGCAGAAAACCATGTTTACTGTACAACGAAACGGCGGGTGTATTCTTTTTGCCTGTCGACACAATGAATTGCTCCATCCCTGCAAAATGCTCAAATACATATTCCAAAAGATGGCTAGCGATACCTCTACGAAAATAGTCCGGCCCCACCATCATTCGTGTAATCGTCAATTTGCCAGGAGATTCTTCCTCTACAGCAACAGCACCCATTAGTTCCTCATCTTTATCGAAGCAGCCATAAAAATCCTCTTTAGAGCTGCTGAGCATTTCTCTCGTCTCTATCAGAGGTGGTATTTCACGAAAGCCTATAAGTTCAGCTTCCAGTCTATAGGCCTTATGCTGAAGACTCCATAATTCATTAACGGTGCTTTCATCCTGCAGATTTAGCTTGTTAATTGTATTCATCCTAACCAGTCCCCTTATATGCCGCTAAGGGCCTGCCGTTGCCGACAAGCCCTTAGCTTATTACATAAGTATATTACCCCAATTATAAACGCCTTCGGCGTCCTTTTATGGACGACAAGCGTTTAGCTGCTCAATACCTCGATGAGAAGTTTATTAGCAAGACCCGGATTCGCCTTACCTTTACTTTCTTTCATGACTTGTCCGACCAGGAAGCCGATTGCTTTCTGTTTACCTGCTTTATAATCTTCCACTGATTGCGGATTGGCGGCTACCACTGCTTCCACAATCCCTTTAATGGCACCTTCATCGCTGATCTGCACCAGACCTTTTTCCTCAACGATAACAGCTGGCAGTTTACCGCTCTCTAGCATTTCTTTAAATACTGTTTTAGCGATTTTGCTGCTGATGGTTCCGGCTGCAATCAGCCCGATCATCTCGCCTAGCCCTTGTGGTGTAATTTGCACCTGCGACAACTCCAGATTATTACCATTCAAATAGGCAAGCAAGTCACCCATAATCCAGTTAGCTACAGCCTTGGCATCCTGCGTATAGGCAAGACATCCTTCGAAAAAGTCCGCTAACAGTTTAGAGGATGTAATGACGCCTGCATCATAAGCTGTCAGGCCCAGTTCCTCGCTATAACGTGCTTTCCGAGCATCCGGAAGTTCTGGAATCGTTGAACGAATGGATTCTTTCCAAGCATCATCAATATGCAGAACGATCAAGTCCGGGTCCGGGAAGTAACGATAATCATGCGCTTCTTCTTTCCCGCGCATCGATAATGTTTTCCCTTGTGCTTCATCCCAGCGTCGGGTCTCTTGCACAACAACTCCACCATCATCCAGGATCTCAGCCTGACGATATTGTTCATACTCCAGTCCACGCAATACACCGCGGAAGGAGTTCATGTTCTTAAGCTCTGCTCTAATGCCGAATTCCTCTTGTCCTTCTGGGCGTAGACTGATGTTCGCGTCACAGCGCATCGATCCTTCTTCCATCTTGACATCGGATACGTCACAATACTGCATAATCGCACGGATTTTCTCCAGATAAGCACGAGCTTCCTCAGGGGAGCGCAGATCAGGTTCGGATACGATTTCGATAAGCGGTGTTCCCACCCGGTTAAAATCGACAAGCGAGGCAAAACCGCCATCTACGTGCGTAAGCTTACCTGCATCCTCTTCCAAATGAAGACGAGTAATGCCGATCCGTTTGGTCTCTCCGTTAACTTCAATGTCGATCCAACCGTTCAGGCCGATAGGCTGATCAAATTGTGAAATCTGATAAGCTTTTGGTGAATCCGGGTAAAAATAGTTCTTGCGGTCGAATTTGCTAACATCACCAATGGTGCAATTCAGCGCCATCGCTGCTTTCATAGCGTATTCTACCGCTTGTTTGTTGAGCACTGGCAATACGCCGGGGTGACCCAAGCAGACAGGACAGGTATGAGTGTTAGGTGGGGCTCCAAATTCAGTGGAGCATCCGCAAAAGATTTTGGAGTTGGTATGAAGCTCTACGTGAACTTCCAAGCCGATGACCGTTTCGTATTTAGACATAAGTAATCCCATTCCCTCCTTTACTACAGCTGTGGACGCTGCTTGTGATGATCTGTATTTTGTTCAAAAGCATGAGCGACACGCAGAATTGTGCTCTCGTCAAATTCCTTACCGATAATTTGCAGACCTACAGGCATGCCTTCCGCAAAACCACAAGGAACACTCACGGCCGGAATACCCGCCAAGCTTACAGGAATCGTGAGAATATCGTTCAGATACATGGTCAGCGGATCTTCAGTCTGTGAACCCAATTTGAATGCTGTCGTTGGCGCTGTTGGGCCGATGACCACATCATATTTTTTAAAGATGTCATCAAAGTCCTGTTTAATCAAAGTACGCACCTTCTGTGCTTTTAAATAGTAAGCATCGTAATACCCGGAGCTGAGTGCATAAGTACCCAACATAATACGACGTTTGACCTCAGGTCCAAAGCCGCGGCTGCGGGAATTAAGATATAGATCAAGCAATCCTCCGCCTTCATCTACACGTGCGCCATAACGCACACCGTCAAAACGCGCGAGGTTAGATGAAGCTTCCGAAGAGGACAGCAAATAATAAGCTGCTACTGCGTATTCCGTATGTGGTAATGAAACTTCCTCCCAGACAGCACCCATTCCTTCTAACACTTTAAGTGCAGACAAAACTGTCTCACGCACAGAAGCATCAACACCTGCTCCCAGGTATTCCTTAGGAACAGCAATGCGAAGTCCGGAAACATCACCAGTAAGTGAACTCAAATAATCAGGAATTTCTACTTTAGCCGAAGTAGAGTCTTGGGCATCATAACCGGCAATTGCTTGAAGCACATAGGCAGAATCCTCTACATTACGTGTTAATGGTCCAATCTGATCTAGTGAGGAAGCAAAGGCTACCAGCCCGTAACGTGATACAAGACCATAAGTAGGTTTGAGACCTACAACACCACAATAGGAAGCTGGCTGGCGGATGGAACCCCCAGTATCCGAACCTAGTGAGAAGAACACTTCGCCCGTAGCTACTGCTGCAGCAGATCCGCCACTGGAACCGCCGGGCACACGCTCTAAATCCCAAGGATTGCGTACAGGACCAAAGCTTGAGTTCTCATTAGATCCGCCCATTGCGAATTCATCCATATTTAATTTACCGATCGTTACGGCATCTGCCTGCTGCAGTTTAGAAGCTACAGTAGCGTTATAAATCGGCTGGAAATCGCTCAAAAATTGGCTGGCACAGGTCGTGCGCAGGCCTTTAGTTACAATATTATCCTTAATTCCGGCAGGAAGACCAAACAGCAACCCACGTGCTGCTCCGGATGCCAGTTTGTCGTCCAAAGCGCGTGCTGTCGCGCGTGCGCCCTCCTCGTTCAAGGTCAAAAATGCATTTACGTTCTTATCCCGCTCAGCGATAATCGCCAGCGATTCTTCAGTCAGTTCACTGACCGATACTTCTTTAGCAGTTAACATGCGGTGTACTTCAGGCAATCGATTTTGAAACAGGCTCAAGATTCTTCCCCCTCTCTAATTATGTAGTTATTCCAAAACAGCTGGAACCTTGAAATGTCCGTCTTCATCATCTGGAGCGTTAAGAAGTGCTTCCTCTTGCGTAAGGCTATCCTTCACAACATCCTCCCGCATTACATTGCTGACTTGCAGCACATGCGTGGTCGGCTTTACATTCTCCGTATCTAGCTCATTTAATTTCTCGGCATATTGTAAAATAGCATTCATTTGTTCTGTAAAGGTTGCCTCTTCTTCCGGGCTCAGCTGCAGACGAGCCAGCTTGGCCACATGCTGCACATCTTTAACGGTAATGCTCATAAGAAAAATCCCTCCTGTTTAAAGGGCTAAAGCGCCCGGATAACGTTTTTAATTATATTGTAGAAGCTTGGACAATTCAATGATGGGCTGTAAAACAAACGCTCCTTTATCAAAGTGAAGGAGATTCCTACACATTTTAAAGGAGCGTATCGTTCATCAATATATAGGGATTGTCATTTCCAGCTGCGGAATATATTCGACTGCCGGGTATCCATTATTGTCTAGCAAATTTCGTTTTCCACTACCCTCTCCAGTATATTTGTAGAAAAAGGTTTTGATTGTCAGTGCTTTTACATCCTTGGGCAGCGGTACAATATTAACATCCTCTTTAAGACTATAATGGATTGTGTCATCTATCTTTTTCGAATCCGACCAACCATTGCTGCCGTTTACATATTGCAACAGGTTACCTTTATCATCATAGACTTCATAATTTAATGCCAGGTTATTGGTATCTGTCAGATAAGTATAAGGAATACCCTCGAGGGCTACAGCACTCATCCGTATTTGTGTAGTTGCCGGAGTCTGTGTAATCTTCTCCACTGTGGTCGTTACATCATTGTAAGTTTGACTGATTCCGGGTTGCTGAACAATATTATGACTCGTATCCTTTTTTACAGGAATTTCAATTTGAAAATCATCATCGATTCCGGACAGACGACCTTTTACTGTCATTTGGAACTGCTCTGGTAAAGTAATGCCTCCCTCATCATAGGATTTCTCTGAAAATTGCAAAATCAACGATTGTTCATCTACTCCCGGAGAAAGGATAAGGCCAATATTGTGTTTAAAAGAATCCTCTTCTTCCTCCCCAGCAGCGTTTAAAGGCTGTCCATCAATAAATACCTGCAAATCCTGAATGTCTCCACTGAATACTCCCTCTTCATCTTCACCTTCAAGTTTCAACGCTACAGAAAGCCGTGTGCCGTCATATATAACTTCATTAGCACGGATAATAACATCTTGAACCTGATCACTGGTATCAACTGCAGTCGTTAAGCCTTGGCGACTCGCCGCTTGAAGTCCCATATCACCTGCGAGCTCAAAAATACTATTGACTAACGGAATACGTTCCAGCGACCTAGCCAATGCGGGAGAAGTAAAGCCGCCTCCAAGCACGATAACCCCCAAAACAAGAGCTGCCCCGAAGCCAAGCGCTGTCCTCTTAACATTACGAAATTCGTGCGTGGATCTCTTTATCTTCACATGATCCAGCATTGTATACGTATCCTCTTGACGTTGGCGAATCATAGAGGGAAGCTCATTTGCCGGGAGGATGTCCATATCTTTCAAAAGCAATTCAAGCTCTTGCGCTGTTCTCTTCTTCATCTGTTCCATCCTTTCTAAATATCATTAGAATCCATTCAATAAGTTTTTTCTTGCTCTGTAGAGGCGCGATTTGACTGCCGTTTCGGAAATATTCAGAAGATCGGCAATTTGCTTAACGGGCATGTCCTGAAAATAATGCAGCGATATCACGGTCTGGAGCGAAGTATCCAATCGTTCTACTGCTTCCCGCAGCTCAATTTTCTCATATTCTGCACCGGAGGAATGGCATTCCAAAGCAGTAAGGGGATCTCCAAACTCCACAATATTTGTCCGCTTGCGTTGGAGCTTATGACATTCGTTTATAAGGATGCGAAGCATCCATGTCTTGAAAAATTCTGGTTGCCGCAATCCATGGATAGACCGGTAAGCCTTTAGGGTGGCTTCCTGCATGGCATCTGCACATTCCTCGTCCCTGCCCAAAATAGATCGGGCCATGCCGTACATTTCAGGTTCAATCTGCCGGCATAGCTGGATAAACGCTTCTTTATCGCCATTTCTCGCTTTTTGAACAGCGGTTATCATCTTCACTTGAGGTTCTCCTTTATTTAAGTTAAAACGCCTATACCGCAGATCTGCATTCTCGTATTCGGCTCTCAATAATTTAGATACATAAAACAGGAGATTGGTTGTATACCAAAAAAATAAAAAACAAACTTTCGAAAACTATAAAGAAGGAATAAAAGAAAAGATTTTGAAAATGATGTGTAAATTCAGAGGATTAATGTGGGGGAAATACTTTTTATGACAAAACAAAAAAGCCGGCTTGCGCCGGCCTTCCTTAAATCCAAGCTCTAAGATTCACTTGTTTGATGAAATCCGCTTGGGACATGCTTTCGCTTGACGTTGATTCCGTCTCTTCTATATCCATATCTTCACCGTTCATCAAATGATGGAACAGCTTCTCATTGTACGTGGACAAAGCGTAATCAATCAACGCTTCATGCGTTGCTCTTTCAGCCTCAGCTACTAATAAATGTTCTTCCGCCTCAATGTCCTCAGCCGGAACATAAAAGTTCCTATTCGCCTCTGGTACACGAATAACATAGTCAAACGCATTATCGGGATTGCGGTCGTAAGCAATTAGGTAGCCGTATTCCCCGATAGGAAGACTCTGCTCGAAAGCGTCCGCAACAATGACAATCTTCTCTCCTAAACGCAGCATCGCCCTACCTCCTAACCCCAAAATCTTTCAAGATTTTGCTTGTTTCAACAGTCTACTAAAAAAAGATAGAACTGTCTAGTTGAAGGCTGGCCGATCCTACAAATTCTATGAAAATATACTATATTTAATAAAAACATAACTTAAGTTTCAAGCGGTTAAGTTATTCTTCCTTGTCAAAAGTGCAGCACCCACTAAACAAATCAAGATCAAAATAGCTGCTGAAAGATAGGGTCCAACCCTGAATCCTTCTCCAGCCATAAGGATTTCAGCCGACAACCCGGCAAGCCCCGCAGGTGCCCATTCAAACCATGAAGGCAATAAGCTTTGGCCTAATGATAATGCTGCCATTAGCACCAATGCTAAAAAAGCGGCAACTGGGGATTTTAAAAACCCACTAAACAACAACGTAGCTGATACAGCACATAACAGCCACAATCCATATACTCCAGCAGCTGCGATGACATCTCCCCAAGATAGTGAACCAATCAACTGCTCCGTGTAGTAAGCAGCGCCCGCTGCACCTAATCCTAGAGCAACGATCAACAGGGTCAGCTGTGCTGCCCATTTAGCGAACACTATTGCGGCTGGAGAAACCGGCCTTACCAGAATTAATTCCATAGTTCCGCTATAGCGCTCACCAGCTAAAACATTCATCGCGCCAAGCGCCAATACTAACATTCCGATCGTTCCGTACTGTCCCAAAGATTGCGCCATCACAGCTGCGGCACTCGGTATTTCATACCCCTCTAGGAGACCTGGAGGAACATCACCTGAAGCTTTTAATATTTCCGGCAAATAATAAGTAGTTAACGGCTGCATAATGCCTAATAGGATAAAAACGACAGGTATCCAGATTAACTTATAACTGCGAGCCATTTCGAGCATTTCTTTGCGATAAAGGACCCAGGCGCTTCTCATACTCCCACCACCTTCATAAATAAATCCTCTAACGTGGAAGAACCCGCTTCAAATTGCAGTAATGGAATTTCGAGCTGCACCGCTTCTTGCAGAATCGTCCAACGGGCCATGTCTACATCGTTGACATTAAAAATGGCATGATCTCCGAACAACTGAGTCTCCAGTACAAACGGTTTGGCAGCAAGAGACTCCAGCCACTGAATAGCTTTTTCTTGCTTCTCCGTACGTAAACGAATAACAGGAAGGCTGTATTGTGAACGAAGCTGTGATAAAGATCCCTTCTCAGCAATCAAGCCTTGATTCATTAAAATAATATCATCGCAAATTTCTTCTGCATCATGCAGCACATGTGTAGAGAAAACTACAGTTGTCTCCTCACGTATTTCCCGCACCAGTCCCATTACTTCTCTGCGGCCAATCGGATCAAGTGCAGATACAGGCTCATCAAGCAATAACAGACGAGGCCGATGCACAAGCGCCTGAGCCAGACCCAGCCGCTGTTTCATCCCGCCGGAGTATCCACCAATCCGGCGACGAGCATCACCTTTAAGCCCTACACGCTCGAGCGATTCCAATGCCCTGCTGGTTGCGTCTTTAGTTCCCATTCCACTAAGCTTTGCAGCGAAAACAACATACTCATGTCCAGTCATCCACCCATAAAAAGCTGGAGACTGTGGCACATATCCTAATCCTCTGCGATATTCGGCTCCAGGACGGCTCCCCTCAAATGAAATCATGCCAGAGGTGGGTTCAAGCAGCCCTGCCAGCATACGAAGTGTGGTCGTTTTCCCAGCACCGTTAGGCCCCAATAAAGCGACGCACCGTCCTTTCTCAATTTCAAAACTTATATCATTTACGGAAATATGCGCCCCATAGCTTTTGCGCAAATTCATAACTTGAAGGAGTGACATCAGACATCTTTCCTTCCTATTGTGAAATAAGCTACGCTACCTAATATATTTCCGCAAATAATGATAATAATCCACATCCATTTTGGGCCACGAACGTTATCCGCTTTGGCCAGTGATATCAGTCCAATAATTGCAAGCAAAGCCTGAAGAATAATTAACGGCATGATTAAACCCCATTTTACCTCTTCCATGAAGTACCACTCCTTGTAATAGGATGAAAGGAACGAGCTTCTTACTAAAGCTTTACAACTGCTTCTTCCTTCTACGTCGGTCAGGAAGTATGACAACGAGTAAGTAGACTAATGCTGGGGACGGAACTGTAGTAATCGCCCACAATCCCCAGAACCAAGCTTTTTTTCCGCGCCGTCTTGCATCCCGGAACAGTAAGGTCCCTTGCAGCATTAATGCTACTGCTATGCCAAACCACAACCAAAGAGGCACATCTTGTAGCTCATTCATTCTTGTACACCTTCTCTATTTCTTCTGATCCTGGCGATCCCTAAGCCACCCAGTCCTACAACAGGAATGATCGCCTGAATAATCCAATAGATCATGGGTGCAGAAGTGAGAATGGATAGAAATGCGCAGATCAGGATCAATGAGACCCCCCAGAATAACAGTAGTTCTTTACGTTCCCTTCTCTTTCTGTGCACAGCTGCATCAGCCATTAACCACTCCAGTTCCTGTAACGAAGGTGGGGTGATATCATCATATTGCGCATCCAAACGCTCAAGCTCTTCAGTAAGCTTGTGCAAATACAGTTCTGGCTCCTTATCCTTCTCCATCCTCCTTCAGCTCCTTTCGCAATTGGTTAAGACCAAGGGATACACGCGATTTGACCGTGCCTGAAGGAATTTGCATGATCACACCGATTTCTTCATAGCTATAGCCATAATAATGCTTCAGCAGCACAGCTACCCTCTGAGCAGAGGGTAGCTTGGAGATGGAATCGAGTACTTCACTCCATTCTTCCCCCCTGCTTTCAAACCGCCAACGAATCGAACGGGTGCCCTGGGCCTGTTGTTCCCGTTTCTTCCAATCTGCCTCACGTTTCCAGCGCCGCTTTCGATCGATGAATATTCTGGTAGCTATGGTGATTAACCAAGAGGAGAACGAAGAAGAACCGTTATAGGTATTGATTTTTTCCATACATCTGACCATCGTGTCCTGTACAAGATCCTCTGCCAGTAACGGGTCCATAGTCACTTTAAGTAAATATTTGAACAAAAAAGTATAATGTTCTCGCAGCAGTGAAGACAGTGCTGAAGTATCTCCCTGCTGTGCCTGCCTGATTTTCTCCAGCGCCTGATCGCTCATCTGCCCCTCCATTCAGGATTAGTTCTTATTTGTAATACGATTATGTATAGTGATTCGTTCATTCCGTTTTAATATTATTTTTTGAGCTCCCAGAGCTTACGCCGCCATGGCTGAAGCAATCCTGCTTCTGCTGGAAAATGCCAAAAAAGAGGCGTTCTTCTGGGCTCGCCTCCTGAAACCACTGGTATTCTCCCATCCTTATTCTCAGATTGTATGTCCCTGCGTTCTATGGAAGTACAAAAACCTCCCCTTCCAGAACATTCTGAAAAACATTGGCATTTACTGCTGCAAAAACTAGTCCATTTCTCCTTGGAGTCATACCATCCGTAATCCAACGGGTAATACATATTCTTCTCCAATCTATTTCCCCCCATGCTTTTAAACCTATATGTAGACAAAAAAAAGAACGCAAACCGGGATTAATTCCGCAGTCTGCGTGCTTCGCGAGGTTAATGTTACATTTAATTAACAATAGTGTAGTCCTTTTGTATCCCTTTGTCTATCAAAAATTCCCCGATTCTTGTCAGTTCTACTAGAATGACTGTTTATTGAGGAATATAAGGGTTACGAACTTTTTCAAAACCGATAGTTGTTCGTGAGCCGTGACCTGGATAAACCTTCACTTCATCATCCATTTTGTACAGCTTGCCACGAATAGAATCGAACAAATCACGTTCTCTGCCACCAGGCAAATCGGTGCGCCCAACTCCCATCTTAAACAGTACATCTCCAGAGAATAAATCATTCCCGCATAGGAAGCTGACACTGCCCGGAGAGTGCCCAGGTGTGTGGTACACCCGGAAGGTATGTCCGATGAATTGCAGAACTTGTCCTTCTGCCAGATCATACTCTGCAGGATCTGTAGTCAGAGGAGGCGAAATATCAGTCCACATCAATGAACCATTCAGCTTAGGGCTGCTGAGCCATTCACTTTCTAGTGGATGTAAATAAACAGGACATTTCTTAGCTTTACGAATTTCGTCTACGCCGCCCATATGGTCAAAGTGCGCATGCGTTAGCAAAATAGCCTCGATCTCCATCCCTTCGATACTCCGCACTAATGCCGCAGGATTCATGCCGGGATCAATAATGATTCCCTTCGTTGGATCCGCACCTGTCAGCAAGTATGCATTGGTCTGAAGCGGACCTAAATTAAACGAACGTATATTTAGCATCGGTCTAGAATCCGGAAATCAGACTACGCAGCTCTTTTGCGATAACTGCCTGTGATTCCGTTCCTTCCCCATAAGCATGCCCCATAGCCTTACGTACTTCTGCGATTTTGCTGTCGTAATCAGCAGCCTCACGATCAGGATTCTCACGTTTGAACTCTCTCATTAGGCTCTGCACATGCTCTGGACGAGGACCCCAATGTCCAAGCACGTATCCGCCGGTATCCGCAAAGATCACAATCGGAACAGATCTTCCGCCCATGGTCAAGAATTCATCCATAAGCTCCTGATTCTCTTCCAAAATGAATACCTCTGTCTTCATTCCGGCAGTCTCCAAAATACGGAAAACCGCAGGGACATTACGTACTACATCTCCACACCAATCAGCGGCAAGGATAAGTACCCGCAAATCGTCACGATGGTTCAGACTTTCGAAATATTCCTTGTCGCTCTCATCTTCCCAAGAAAACTTCTCATACCAGGATTCAAAAGCCTGCTGGTTCTTCGTCATGCTTTCTACAAATTGGCGCGGTGTAAGACCTTTTCCAAATTTATGAGCTACATTCGGTTTCATTTTGCAGTCCCTCTCTTCTTGGATTTAAACCACTTATACACAAAATAAATGATGATTAGTGCTAACGCTACAAGAATAATTTCGTTGGTGTACTTAGCTGCTACTTCGTCAATATCTTCCCACTTATTCCCCAATGTCATACCGAGATATACAAACAAAGCACTCCATGGAATAACAGCAAGTGTAGTCAATAAAGTGAACTTACCTAAAGGCATACGAGAAATCCCCGCTGGAACGGAAATGGCATGGCGAACAACGGGAATAAAGCGTGCCGTAAAGATTACGCCTGTCCCATATTTATTGAACCACTCTTCCGAATGATCAATATGCTTCTTTTGGATAAGAATATATTTCCCGTATTTCTCCAGTACAGGCCTGCCCCCATAACGGCCAATCCAATATACAAAGATCTGGGCAATCACTCCGCCTATCGTACCAAACAATACTGCGCCGAAAAAATTAATATCTCCACTCCATACCAAGAAACCACCGAAAGCCAATACAATTTCACTCGGAATAACTTCAATCATCAGTCCGATCATAATCCCAAAATAACCAAGACTCTGAATCCATTCAAATAATGTCGAGATCAGATCAGAAATAAAATGCAAACGTGCTCCTCCTCCCTTTTCCGCAGAATATGGCTACATGTATCAAGCTAATCGCCTTTGGCATCTTTATAAGACGCTAAGCGTTTAAGCGAGTGAAATATAAGAACATAAAAGCATAGATACTAATCTTATACTTTCTTATATTTTTAAAAGCTTTGCCGCTCTGCTATATTTTCCAGTTTCTCTTAGCCTATTCTAGCACAAGCAACCTTATCACTTCTACTTACGTGGCAAGCAGCTTCCATCTTCCAATCCACACTTAAAAAGAGTTTGAGTAACAGGCATAAACAAAAAAGGTGAACAAATTCCACCAATAAAGGGAAAATGAACACCTTTTTATCTGCGCTCAATTAATAAGCCATCCAACCGGCATCAGCCGTTATCACCGACCCATTCAAAAAGCTTGCAGCATCTGAAGCCAAAAATAAGGCTACCGAAGCAATCTCACTGCTTTCCCCTGTCCGTGGCATCGACGCCATTCCTTCGCCCGCTTTTTGACTCCCAAAAGGGCTTGGATCAGACAGATCAATATTTGTCTTTACCCCGCCCGGCGCTATGGCATTACAGCGAATTCCAAGCTTAGCGTATTGAAATCCTATATTTTTGGTCATCCCGATTACAGCATGTTTAGAGGAAGTATAAGCCACTCCCGCACGCGAGCCCGCTAAGCCGCCAATAGAGGCTACATTGATGATACATCCGCTTTCCTGTGCCATAAAAATCGGCAAAACCTTACGAATGGCTCTCATCGGACCGGTTACGTTGACCGCAAGCACCTGCTCCCACATGTCATCAGTGATCTCGTGCGCTGGCGTCATTTTATCCATAATACCGGCATTGTTAACAAGGATATGAAGGCCTCCAAACTGTGTGGTTGCGGCATCAATCATTCGCTGTGTGTCCTCTTCCTTCGAGACATCTGCCTTTACGGGATAGATAACTCCGTGTCCCTCACCCGTTTCTGCCTTTTTGGCCACCGCTTCTACATTGTCCAGATGGATATCCGCAGCAATCACTTTAGCCCCCTGTTGGGCAAAAAGAAGAGCAATCGCTTCTCCAATCCCCGATCCTGCACCTGTAACAATTGCGACTTTATTGGTTAGTATCATATATCTGCTCCTCTGCATCGTATGTTCGGTGCATCAAGGAATGCATGCCCATCGTTAGTATTAACAGGAGTCGGCTTTGGACGGCAGTTAATTTTAAAGATTCGGTGACACTTTTACACACGCTATTGCTAAGTGAATACTGCATTGACAGCTATGAAAGTGAAGAGCTATTATATATTTAGATAATTATTTAAATATCGAAAGGCAGGGTGGAATATGAATGAATCCTTTAAAGCACTAGCTGATCCTACCCGTCGCCAAATCATTCGGTTACTAAGGGAGAAAGATCGAACCGCAGGTGAAATCGCAGATTTTTTCAACATGTCTAAGCCAAGCATTTCTCACCATCTGAATGCGCTGAAGCATGCCGATCTGGTACAGGATGAGCGAAAAGGACAATTTATTATGTACTCGCTAAACACCACAGTCCTCGAAGAGGTTCTCGGTTGGTTATTGGAGCTCACTGGTACAGGTAAGCAAACGGAGACGGAGAGTAAATCGCTGGACGGAAAGCAGCAACGTCAGGATATCGATTCCAAAAAGGAGGCGGATTAATGATGAAAGATTTCAAATGGAGATGGCAGGATACCCTCATCGTAATATTAGGTTTAGCTACATTAGCCTACGCTCTGATCAATTACAGCAAGCTGCCGCAGGAGTTACCAGCACAGTTTGGAATTACGGGTAAGGTCAACAGATACTGGGACAAAAATATTGCTATTTTTGTGTTCGGAATCTTAGGGATTGTGCTCCCGCTAATCATGCAGTTCACACGCAGCATCGATCCTAAGCGGGAAAATTACAAAAAATTCGAAAACGCCTATGCCATGAGCAGACTTGCTATTGGGGTGCTTTTTAATCTAATGCTGGTGCTGTCGATTGCTTACGGTCTAGGTAAAGATATAAACGTTGGGAAGATCGCCATAGGAGCTGTCGGAATAATGTTTATTGCTCTCGGCAACTACATGCCACAGGTAAAAGATAATTACTTGTTTGGGGTTCGTACAGCCTGGACGCTCGCCAACCCCGAGGTATGGCGAAAAACACATCGCCTATCCGGGATAATGTGGATGATCGGTGGCCTACTTATTTTTGCAGGAGCCTTTTTGAGCGGAGCCTTGTCTCAGCTTCTTATTATTACGGCACTCGTACTTGCAATTATCGTGCCCATTCTCTACTCCTGGATGATTTCACGTCCGCTAAAATCGTAAAGCAAACATACTAAGCCGTCGACTCAAGTCGTCGGCTTGTTCTGTCATTCGGAACTCGCGGTCATTATGTTGCCCTCCTTTATTAGCCTCCTCTTCTGCCAACCTTCTATATTTCAAAAGAAGTTCATTCCCAGAGGCGACACAGATTAGGCCTTCCTTTCGATTTCCTTCTGCAAGCTTCTTTTGCCCCATAAGAAGCATCCCTTCAATCGCCTTCACCCACTTGGCATTGTTGTACTTATCCAGCCTAAGGCTCTGGCCTATCCAATATAACGCTGCCCCCGGATGGTCGCTGCTCATCCATCGTTCAGCCAGCTCCCAGCTTAAGCTGGCATTCTCGGGAGAATACAACAAACTCTGCCGAAGCAGACTTACGCTCTGTTCACCCGAGAGCAGCCTAGATAATACTATAGCCGTTCGAGGTGACTGGGGATTCCACGCCAGCGATTGCTCTAGCAACTCTACCTTCACCGAAGGACTCACCGATATAATCGCTTGTCGATAGAACTTCTCTCCTTGAGCGGCGTGAAAAGATAGCACCCCCAGCATAAGCGAAAAACAACATGCCGCAGTTCCGATTAGTCGGCGAAGACGGATTTGGGGCGGATTCTTGGATGTAGGGTAAACTATTAGCGGATTCGCTGGTGTAGTGACGTTGGTGAGCAGGTTCGTAGATGTAGAGTGAGCGATTAGCGGATTCACAGGTGTAGTGACATTGGTAAGGGGGGTCGTAGATATAGAGTTAGCGATTAGTGGATTCGCAGGTGCAGAGACATTGGTGAGCGGGTTCGTAGATGCGGATTGAACGATTAGTGGATTCGCAGGTGTAGTGACATTGGTGAGCGGGTTCGTGGATGTGGAGTGAGCGATTAGTGGATTCGCTGGTGTAGTGACATTGGTGAGCGGGTTCGTGGATGTGGAGTGAGTTGGCAGCTTGGTCTCAGACTGAGGGTGGGTTGGCGCAGATTGATGTTTCTGCTTATGCTCAGCCAGAGCAATCGCTGGCAGCCAGAATAGCAGCAGCCAAAATAATCCATAGCTCCAATCAAAATCGACGACGCTGTGCAAGACGATGACCAGAAACGGCGGCAGCAACCGCAGCGATTTAGTAGCCAGCAGCCAGCCTGCTGCCAACAGCATAAGGAGTATGGCTGCAAGACCAACGAATCCTAAGTTCAACAGGATGTCGAGGTATCCATTATGCACCTGGCTGCCTACATAAGGGCGAGATTGGGCGGCAAGGTATGAATGCCGCCAAGTCTCACCCCCACGTCCCAGCCAAGGTGCCTCTACCGCTAGCCGCCAGGCGTCGCGGTAGAACAGCCCGCGCGCGGATACCGTCGATGACGGTCCGGTGATCCGCTCGCGCACGTGCAGGAGGACGGCGATCCCCGCCGCCGTCCAACCTGCCGCCGCCAATGCCAGCATGGCGGCTCGGGCAGTGCCCGCCGCGCCGCGCTGGCATTGGCGGCGGCACAGCCATAGGCCGGCTAGCAGCGCGCCGGCCCAAAGCCCGGCCAGCAACAGCAGGCCGGGCACTGGCTCTACCGCCAACCCGGCACGGGCCAGTTGGCGGTAGAGTAGCGCCGCGGCGGCCACGGGCGCGGCGCCAGCAGCAAGAAGCGGCGCGATTAGCTGCCGCTTCCAGAGCAAGACGGCGGCGCAGGCGCAAGCCGCCGTCAGCCATGCGCCGCGCGACTCGGTGAGGAGCAGCGCGGCGGTGTACGGGAACAGCGGCAGCAAGCGCAGCAGCGCGGCGGTCGTGCTTCCCGCTTTTCCCTGCTCCGCTTCTACGCCTTCTTCCCCTCTGCTCCTCCGTTCCGCATCTGCGCACTCCATCCCCAGCCCAACACTTCTTGCCCCCAACATATTCGCGCTCTTTTTTGGATCCCCATAATAAACAGCAACAGCAAATAGCCGTTCCAGCAGAAAAACAGCCATCACAGCACCAAAAGCATTCGGATATTCCATCAATCCTGCTAATCTAACCCCTGTGGCGCTCACTTCTGCTGAATTACTGTAGGCCACAGCGAAAGGCAACTTTACCACTCCACACACAGCCAATAAAGCGCTCAGGCATAAAGTCATACCCAGCATAGACCAAGTTACATTTAAAATCCGGCGTCCCACCAGGTTCACCGCACAAAAACAAACCAATATTGCAAAGCTAGCATACAAGCCCCACCGCAGCATTTCATTCATAGTTCCCTGGGAAGAAAGTGGCCCGCACAACCAATGAATCACATAAAGCGATAGAATAATTAAAGGGACGCTTAATAATATTCTTAACGCCCTATTTTCTCCACTAACTTGACTAACTTCACTAACTTCACTAACCCCATTGACTCCCGTAAAACCTCTTACTGCACCTACTCCTCCCCCACTTTTTCTCCATGCACCAACCCCAACAAGATAATAAAGCGAGCACGCACAACACAGCACAAACCATAAGGTTAGAAAGGGATACATCTCATCAGTAAAAAACAATCCCCGCAACAAACAAGCACCCACCCCAGCCGCTATCACTAAGCCTCCACAAATATATGCAATTGATGATTCCAGACTCCAGTCTTTTTTAAAACGCCACATTTAGATACCCCTGTATTCGTTAATTTATCTCTATCCTTTCCACATTTCCCTTATACAAGACTAGAACGCAAAAAGACGATACCTCTCCACAAAGGAGCCGTACCGTCCTAACCATTAGATCGCACTAGCTGTACTATCCGAATTCTCATTCAAAAAAGCTATATAGTTGTAAAAAGTGCAACTACTCCCGTGCTTTCGCTGCTTACTTCCACTTTAATTGTACTTTCTGCAACTGTTTTTCGAGAATCCCGCCATATGCGGAGTATTGTTCGTTTTTAAGTGTACAAAGTGCAACTAAATCACTAAAACGCAGCTTCTGAGCATATTTAGTTGCACAAAGTACAACTAAACCAACTCGCCATTAGATCGCACTCGCTGTACCGTCCTCACCATTTGATCGCATTAGCCGTACCGTCCTCACCATTTGATCGCATTAGCTGCCTATCCGAATTCCCATTCAAAAAGGCTATATAGTTGTAAAAAGTACAACTAATCCCGTGCTTTCGCTGCTTACTTCCACTTTAATTGTACTTTCTGCAACTGTTTTTCGAGAATCCCGCTATATGGGGAGTATTGTTCGTTTTTAAGTGTACAAAGTGCAACTAAATCACTAAAACGCAGCTTCTGAGCATATTTAGTTGCACAAAGTACAACTAAACCAACTCGCCATTAGATCGCACTAGCTGCACCGTCCTCACCATTTGATCGCATTAGCCGTACCGTCCTCACCATTTGATCGCATTAGCCGTACCGTCCTCACCATTTGATCGCATTAGCTGCCTATCCGAATTTCCATCCAAAAAAGCTATATAGTTGTAAAAAGTGCAACTAATCCCGTGCTTTCGCTGCTTACTTCCACTTTAATTGTACTTTGTGCAACTGTTTTTCGAGAATCCCGCCATATGCAGAGTATTGTTCGTTTTTAAGTGCACAAAGTGCAACTAAATCACTAAAACGCAGCTTCTGAGCATATTTAGTTGCACAAAGTACAACTAAACCAACTCGCCATTAGATCGCACTCGCTGTACCGTCCTCACCATTTGATCGCATTAGCCGTACCGTCCTCACCATTTGATCGCATTAGCTGCCTATCCGAATTTCCATCCAAAAAAGCTATATAGTTGTAAAAAGTGCAACTACTCCCGTGCTTTCGCTGCTTACTTCCACTTTAATTGTACTTTGTGCAACTGTTTTTCGAGAATCCCGCCATATGCGGAGTATTGTTCGTTTTTAAGTGTACAAAGTACAACTAAATCACTAAAACGCAGCTTCTGAGCATATTTAGTTGCACAAAGTACAACTAAACCAACTCGCCATTAGATCGCACTAGCTGCATCGTCCTAACCATTTGATCACACTAACTGGAACGTCCTAACCATTTGATCGCATTAGCTGCCTATCCGAATTCCCATTCAAAAAGGCTATATAGTTGTAAAAAGTACAACTAATCCCGTGCTTTCGCTGCTTACTTCCACTTTAATTGTACTTTCTGCAACTGTTTTTCGAGAATCCCGCCATATGCGGAGTATTGTTCGTTTTTAAGTGTACAAAGTGCAACTAAATCACTAAAACGCAGCTTCTGAGCATATTTAGTTGCACAAAGTACAACTAAACCAACTCGCCATTAGATCACACTAGCCGTACCGTCCTAACCATTTGATCGCACTAGCTGTACCGTCCTAACCATTTGATCGCACTAGCTGTACTATCCAATTTCCCATTAAAAAAGCTATATAGTTGTAAAAAGTACAACTGATCGAATTAGCCTGCACCTATAAGTGCCCATTCTACAGTCCTACCGTTCTACCATTCTACAGTCCTACCGTTCTACGCTCTCTACCTTAATATCCTCTACCCTTCTACCGAACTCCCAGTGGGAAGCAGATCAGCGCATACGCGTTCGAGGTAGGGTTTTGCTCCCAGAAAATCGCGGAATGCGGTGTATTCGCGCCATTTGACGGAGTTGTCCCCGGCTGAACTCTTAACGGCACGAATCAAAATGTTCTTCGGCGTATTCTCCAGATCGATGAATTCCAGCAGCTGGCTGCTATAGCCCATCATGTCGAGCAATTTGGCGCGAATGGCATCTGTAGCCAAGGCAGAAAAACGCTCTTTCAGTATGCCATGCGAAAGCATAGGGCTCATTACTTCATTTTCGATTTGTGCGAATAATTCATGCTGGCAGCAAGGCACGGACAAAATAACAGACGCTCCCCAACGTACCGCTTTTTCAAGGGCAGCATCGGTAGCTGTGTCGCAAGCATGAAGTGTGATCACCATGTCTACTTGCTCCAGCTCATTGTACTCAGCAATGTCACCCACGAAGAACTTCAAGTGATCATAACCGATTTTGGCAGCAAGTTCGTTACAATGCTCAATCACATCTGCTTTTAAATCTAATCCAATGATATTAAGCTCCCGCTTCTTGCGAACGGTCAGATAGTGATACAGTGCAAAGGTCAAATATGATTTTCCACAACCAAAATCCACAATCGTCAAGGGTCGGCCGGTTGGCAGATCGGCAAGCACGTCCTCTACCATCTCCAGAAAACGATTGATCTGCCGAAATTTATCATATCTTTTGGCCAGCACTTTGCCTTCTTTGTTCATGATGCCAAGCTCCACCAGAAATGGCACAGGCTCTCCATCCTTCAGCACATAACGTTTGCGGCGATTGTGAGCTAGATCCGGCTCTTCTTTTTTACTTGGAGACTTAGTTAGGATTGATACTTTGAATTTTTTGCTAATAAGCACCTGATAATCGGCTTCTACTGTACACAACAAGCCTTGCCGATATGTTTCTCTAAATAAAAGAGATATCTCTTCCGCCGCCAATTCTGCGGGTACGTTGCGATGTTCTACCTTTGTACCAATATAGGACGCAAACTGATAATGCAGCTTACCCTTTAGTTCAACAGGTTTAACCTGCACCTTGGTACAATTTTCGCCTTTATAACGCACTTGACTTAGGGTAGCCGTAATCAAAGTACGGTCGTTAATTAGTTGTTCAATTAGAGCTGTTAAAGATTCCACAACGCACATCTCACTTTCGGGATTAAAAATGGAGAATCTATGTCTCCTAACCATCATCGTTCATTATATCACGTGTTAACAAGGGTCGTTCCTTGTTCTAGCAGGGCTTAACATGCAGCTCTCCACTAACTATAGTTAATGCTCGCCCAGACATCTTAATCTGGTCTTTACTTACCTCTAACTGAAGCAAACCTCCACGTTTCGAAGCTTGATAAGCGGTCAACTGCGTACGATTGAGTCTATCCGCCCAAAAAGGTGCCAGTGCAGTATGCGCTGAGCCTGTTACCGGATCCTCATTCACTCCTACCTTCGGCGCAAAAAAACGTGATACACAATCAATACCTTCGATAGAGCTTTCTGCGGTAACCGCGAAGCCTCTCCCTTCAAGCCCGGATAAAGCTCCGAAGTCAGGGCTGAGTTCGCGAACCCGTGCTTCCTGATCCAGTCGTACAAGCACATTGTCAGCATATCGCATAGTTTCCACCACATTCGCTTCTGCAATACCAAGCGCTGCTGCGAGACCTGAAATTACAGGAGAGGGTTGAAGCTGATAAGGCGGGAAGTACAGTGAGATCAAATCTCCTGAACGAGAAGCTCTGAGCAACCCACTGCGTGTATAGAACCTTGCTTCCATATCAGGAGCTAGCAGTCCCCTCTCCCATAATACATGTGCACTTGCTAGAGTCCCATGACCACATAGCTTGACCTCAACTTTAGGTGTAAACCAGCGCAGGCGATATCCATCTTCCTCTGGCCAGAGAAAAGCTGTCTCTGACAAGTTCATTTCCGCTGCTGTCTTCTGCATATAACCTTCATCGACGGGATGCTCCAGTAAACATACCGCCGCAGGGTTGCCTGAATAAGCCTGTTCTGCAAAAGCATCGATAATATATAAAGGGATATTCATCGTATTCATCAGGTTCCTGATTCCTTTCGTATCGCTGTTATCCTGCCCCACTCTTTTAACCCCTGCTCTACTTCCTCCAGAGGAAGAGTACCTTGTTCCAATTCTGCAGATGATTTGAGCAGCAGTCGATTGTATAGCTTATCCCCTTCTATTACAACATTTTCTCCCTGCTCCCACAGCCGGTAGAGGCTGTCCTCCGCTTTACTATATCGCCCTACCGACTCCATATACTCCATCAGTAGCCGCTCCGTTTTAGCCGGGAGCCGATAGGCCTGCACATCCTGCAAGAGTTCATCCATTTCCTGAGTCATATGCAGCAGCTCCCGGTCTGCACCGTGAAGATCCGCGTACAAATATAAATGTAAGGCTCTCATACTTCTAAATAATGCTGCATCCTTATCGCCATTTGCGGCATAAATACTGCCTTCTTCCTTCAGCAGTTTGGCCAGACCTTGAAGCTTATCGGACTCAACCACACCGCCAAAACGAAACATATCTATGATATCTTCTACAGATAGTGAATTTAAAAGACGTGAATTCAGCGGAAAATGCCGGTTCAACAGCTCATCGATTTCCCATAAAGCTTCTGTCGTCTTCCGTTCCTGCTTTAGAGTAAGTACCTTGGCAACCATCGCCGTCATATCTTCGATCATCCGGACAATATAGTCTCTTCGAAACATGCACATCCTCCTTTTCCGTACTGTGGTAGCAAAAACTGCAGGACTCATACCACTTAAATTATTCTATTGATTTATCTTAAACCATTGCCGAATTCTATGCCAGTTAAGGAGAATACCAGATAATTAGATAGCCCTAAAAGAAAGAGGCAGCACACGCCAGAATGGCGCCGTGCTGCCTCTTTGTAGAAGATTTTTTATACGCGGCTATTATCTAAAACGGAAGCCTGGACAAAATCCTTAATGATCTCGGCTAACCGTTCAGGAGCTTCAAAAAGACTCATGTGGCCTGCACCCGATATCGTTGCTTGCGTTACATTTGGCTTATCCGCAGTAAAGGTTCGTTCAGCAGGAATCAATCCATCCTGCTCGCCAGCAACAAGCAATACCGGCAACGTAGTGGCCGTAATTACATCCCGTCGATCTGGACGCTCACGCATCGCCAGTGCAGCTCCTGCCGCTCCTTGTGGAGGCGTTTTGTAGCCGATTTCTTTAGCGCGCTCCAGCAGCTGTGGGGATGCAGAAGCGGTTGCTTCAGCAAACAAGCCTGGTACGAAGCTGTCTACGAAAGGAGTAATCCCTTCATTTTGAATCGCGCTGACACTCTTCAGTCGTTTTTCCTTAGCTTCTTCACTATCTGGATAAGCAGTAGAATGAATTAATCCAAAGCCTTTCAATCGAGAAGCATAACGCTGAGCAAACGATAGCGTAATATATCCGCCAAGCGAATGACCAAGCATGATGCATTCAGCAATCTCCAGCGAATCTAACAGACCCAGAACATCATCTGCCATTTGTTCAATACTATAAGGTCCTAGTGGAGCTTCCGAAGCTCCGTGACCACGTAAATCGGGAGCAATCACTCGGTAGCCGCTGCTTAAGACAGGAATGACTTGTTCCCAATATTCAGCGCTTCCACAAAAGCCATGCAGCAATACAATAACTTCGCCTTTCCCCTGATCACTGTAGCATATATTGCTTCCGTCACAACGAACTCTTTCCATGGCTGCTTCCCTCTTTCTAGAATACTAAGATAATGTGTCTAATATCTATTATTAAGCAAAACAGCCCGCCTTGAAACGGACAGCTTATTTTTAAGTGCCCAATGGGTACTACTGGAGTCCGAATCCTTTTGCTGCCGCTATAGCGATATGTTCTGCCATAACCATCACTCTATGCAGTGGAGTAGTCTGCAGCGTCCGATAAGGTTTCGGGCCATTCATATCTACAACGGCCGCCAAACTATAGTGACCTACGGCTGGAAGATTTGCCCCCACCGATTGTGCAGGCAGCAGTGGCTCACTCGAAACGAAGTAATATCCAAGCGCGATCGGAGGGCCCAGACAAGCATCTACTGCAACTACAATATGCCCGGAGGGAATCTCAGCCACTCTGGCCACCAAATTATCTGCATCGCAAGGAGAAGGCAACGTACCGATTACATGTCGGAAGCCATGTTCCACAAGTTTGCTGCCCGTCAACGGACCGAGTGCATCTCCTGTAGATCGATCTGTTCCGATACAAAGAAACGTGACTTCCTCAGCGGGATGCAGAGCAGCTATTTCCATGAAAAAGGACACCAGTCCAGCATCGTCCATTTTAATGCGTTTTCCGCTTCCCTGTTCTCTGATTGCCAATACATTTGCTCCCTTCGATGATATTTTTTGATCTCATGCCTTTAATTTAACATGATTTCAGTGAACCCGACAAAAAAATGGTGGTCAAGCTGCCAAACATGGTAAAATACATGAATCAGTATACAGAGAGGATGTTTTAACCTAATGGATTTAACAAAGCCTAGTCAGGAAAATGTTGAGTATATGATCGAGGCTATCAAAAACAAATTAAAAATGGCCAGTGCTGCGGCGATGCAAGCCTCCGCTTTTTCAGTAGATCATTATGAAGATATCTATGATGTATATGAGGTAGCCATGGGCAGCGACAGACTGAGTATTTCTCAGGTGGAAGCACTCGTCTCCGAACTCGGCCGTCTACGTCATAAATAATAGTTCTCCCTATACAAGAAGAAACGATGTTGCCGTCCTTTAAAGATGACCACCGCTTCTCGTAGAAAAAAGCCCTTCGCTGCGTATCCAGAAGATGGATTCGTAGTCGAAGGGCTCTTTTTATATGATCCTACTTTATGAAATTAAGCTTGAACTCGGTATCCGCATGGCCTACTCGTGTACCCCCGTCATTGTAAATCACGCCTGAAAATGCATTGCGCAGCTTTTCCAAGGTATTTTTCTGACTATAACCAATTTGGTTTAAAATTCCCTGTACAATAAGTCCCCACTCTTCTTCCGACCCATCCAGAATCTTGAAGGCAATCCCCAGTCGCTCACGGCGTAAACCGAAGCAATACACACCCTTAAATCCACCTTTAGCAATAATATTATCATCTTCCAAAAGAATAGAATCAAGGCGACCAGATCCAGAAACCATCTCCGGATAAGCATTCATTGCCGTTGTAATAGTAGTAACCGCTTTGCGAGTAGCTTCATCTGCAATCAAATCCGGATTGGCTAATTTCAAATAGGCTGTCGCCAAGGCGGTCAGAGGCAGAGCAAATACCGGAAGTCCACATCCGTCCGTACCTAAACCGATGCTGTCTGGGGCCACACCAGCCATATAAGCAATGGTGTCGATAATCTCACGCTGCACCGTTTGCTCCGGCTGTGAGTATTCTTCAAGCGGCAAACCTTTGAGCTTACTGTAAGCTAAGATGCCCATGTGCTTGCCCGCACAGTTATGATAGAACTTTCTTTTGCCCGCACCACGAATGGCGTTCTCCCTGCTGGAATAATCCAGCGGGTAACTCGTTGCACAGATCATTTGTTGCTCATCGATGCCAATCTTGGAGGATATGCTCTCTAGCGCAGCAACATGGTAGCTCTCTCCCCGATGAGAGGCGGTCATCAGGGCAACCTCTGCGGGAGTAAAGCCGTAATGCTCCACGATCCCCCCACGTACGCCTGGAATAGCCTGAAGGGGTTTAGCAGCTGAACGGGTGAACGATACAAATTCCGGGTCACCTGCATACCCCATTAAATTTCCATTCTCTCCTACGATGGCAATATGCCCACTATGGACACATTCCAGCAAATCCGCCCGATACTCTCGTACTAATACGGTTTCCAAAATATCTCTCCTCTTTTCTCTAGATGCTCTATAACTCACAAGGACTTATTAGTATTCACATTTAATAAATGCTAGAAAATAACCCCGTGCTCCGGGGATTTTTGAGTACTCCACAAACTCCCTTAAGTGTTGGTTCCATGAGGAATTCTACTCCTATTTTCATTATTCTTCAATCCTGTCCACACCAAGAAGATTATAGAAACCGGATAAAATATAAAAAACCGCTTCCTTCTCAGAAGCTTAATCTCTGAGTAGAAAGCGGTTTTTATCGAATTCAGCGTAGCTTCACAAGGGTAGCGCAGTTCGCCTTATCCTTTGCTTGCACCTGCGGTGAGGCCATCCACCAAGAAACGCTGTAGGAAAATGAACAGCAGCGTGACTGGGAGAGCGACCAATACCGCTCCGGCAGCGAACAACGTAAACTCGGTTGAGTTGCTCTGGTTCACCATCCGGTAAAGCCCAACGGCGAGCGTTCTTGTATCCTCCGTGCGCAATACAAGGTCGGCGAATATAAAATCCACAAAGCAGCCGTTGAAAATCATAAGGCTGGCATAGGTGAGCATCGGCTTAGATAACGGGATCATGATAGAAAGGAATACTTTCATATGGCTCGCCCCATCCATTCGCGCAGCATCTTCCAAGCTTTTAGGAATCGTATCAAAAAAACCTTTAGCCACAAAAACATTCGTGATAATAGCGCCGCTGCTGTATACGAGCACAAGTGCCCAATGAGAATTCAGTAGCCCAAGTGTGTTCAGCAGCACGTAAACTGCAATCATAGCCATAAATCCCGGAAACATCTGCAGAACTAGGAGCGCGGTTAGTGTAGTTTTTCTGCCCGTAAATCGATAACGAGAAATGGCGTACGAAGTCAGCAGCAGCAAAAAGGTGCCGAGCAGCGTAGACAACGCCGCAATCTTTAGCGTATTCATGAACCATAACAAATATTTAGTTTGCTCAAACAGTTCCTTGTAATGAACAAAGGTAAAATTCTTAGGAATCAATGAGTCACTGAACAAACTGTTTCCTGTTTTGAACGAAGACATAATAATCCAGAAGGCTGGGAAAAGACTAATAAAACTGAGCACAATCAGCAATAAATGGCTTCCAAACGTTTTTAACGCTTCCGTCAGTCTTAGCTTCATGCAATCATATCCTCCTCTTTAAAGGATCGCGTCCGCCGGTAGCTCCAGATGGAGAATGTCGCGACCATCAGGAAGATGACAATCCCGATGACAGAAGCAAAGCTATACTGCGACTGGTTCAGCGCCAGTTTATAAAGCCAAGTCACCAGCAAGTCAGTGTGGCCCGCGTACTGGTAGTTGGGATTAACCGGTTCTCCGTTAGTCATTAGATAAATGACATTAAAGCTGTTAATGTTGCCGGCAAACTGCATAATCAGGATAGGTGCGGTTGCGAACAATACCATGGGCAGCGTAATCATGCGGAATTTATAAAATGACCCAGCACCGTCTACTTCTGCCGCTTCATACATATCCTTCGGAATTGTTGTCAGCACCCCGAAGGCCAGAATCATGGTCACCGGAATGCCGATCCACATATTAGCCAGAATTACAGTGACCTTAGCCCAGAAAGGATTGGTTAGCCAGGCCACACCCTCCAGTCCCAAGGCTCTTAAATAACTATTGATCGGTCCGAATTGATTATTGAACATATTGCGCATGACGAGCAGAGAAATCATATTGGGAATAGCGAACGGAACGATCAGAAGTGTGCGCCAAAGCTTTTTGCAACGGACACGGGGCTGGTGAATAAGTACTGCAATGAGCACACCTCCAATGTAAGTCGTCGCAGTAGCAATAACCGCCCAGATCAAGGTCCAAGTCAGCACTCCACCGAAGGTGGAACTCCAGACATCCAGACTAAGCATTTTATTAAAATTACCGAAACCCACCCAGTCTACCAGATGTGCTGGCGGTAAAATCGGGTCGGCATAGTTCGTAAACGCCAGTAGCACCGAAAAAACAAGTGGTAATATCGTCAGAAAAACCACAGCCACAAAGGGAATCGCGAGGACAAGATAGGCAAAATTCCTCCGCCCCATAGCTCTGAGCGATTCAGCGAATGAATGAATGGGCTCTTTCCGGTCCCGTGCAGCTCCAACTAGGAATGCATCTCTGATGTTCAATAAATGAAATGCTGTATAAAAGAGCAGCGCCAGCAATGCCATTAGACCATTGATCATCATAAAAATGGAGTGGTCGCCTTCCACCATCCGGGTTAATTTGCCTACCTTGACCATACGGCTTGGAAATTCCCCAAGCGTAATTAAGCCATGCAAATGACCCATCAGATCATGAGCAATATAGAAGATTCCAGCAGACCCTACCAGCAGGAATACCAATCCTTTCAGCCACTGCCGGTTGTAGAACTGGCCCAGTCCCGGAATAATAGCCGAGAGTAGCGCTGCGCCTGTTTTTTTCCTCATGGTTAAATCACCTGCCCTTTACTTCGACTCCAGATCGGCCTGAATCGTGGTTACAGTCTGATCCAGCGTCTGTTTAACATCAAGATTCGAGTCGTTCCACAGGGACACAAACGCTGCTTTTAGGGGTTCCCAGACGGATTTGATTTCTGAAACGGAAGGCATTGGAACGGAATTTTGGAATTGCTCGAAGAATCCGCCAATAATAGGGTCATCTTTGATTTCCGGCGCTTCTCCAGCCTCTATACTCGCAGGAATCGCTCCCGTCATCTCAAAGTTCTTAAGCTGGTTCTCCTTGTTGCTTGCAAAATGTGCGAACAAACGGCCTGCGACCGGATATTCCGTATATGAGTTAACATAATACGATTTGACACCGGAGAAAGAAAGACTGTCTTGACCGTCAGGTCCCTTTGGAAGAGGAGCCACACCCAGGTTAACATTTTCCTTAAACGCCGCTATGGACCATGGCCCATCGATATTCATCGCCAGCTTACCTTCTTGGAATAATTGGGTTTTCACGTCATAAGTGATATCTCCTGCATTCAAAGGCAGAATTTTTTTGAGGCTCTGCAGAAACGTAAATCCTTTGATAGTGCCCTCATTGTTCAATCCAATATCCTTGAAATTCGTATTGTTGTCTCCGTAAATATATCCGCCGAAGCTGCCAATAAACGGATAGCTGTAATATCCGACGAATTCCCACATGATTGCGAATTTGTTTTCCTTCGGATTGTTGTACGTATCTGCAAAAGCAATCACATCATCCCACGTTTTAGGAGCCTCAGGAATCAGATCCTTGTTGTAGAACAGCGCATAGGTTTCCACCGATTTAGGATAACCGTAAAGAATGCCATCATAAGACGATGCCTGAACGGCTGTTGCCACCATCGTTGATTTGGTTTCTTCCTCAAAAACATCATTTGGCAAAAGCAGCCCTGCTTTTACGGCTTGCCCGATCTGGTCATGGGGCAGAGTCAACACATCTGCAGCAAGTTTAGACGGACCATCCGTCGCCAGTCTTGCGCCTTGATCGCCACCCGCCATTTCCTCAACCGTGACGGGAACACCATATTCTTTTTCGAAATCAGCAGCTACCTGCTTCATGTATTCAAGCTGCTCCTTGGCTTCCCAGACCATAAGTTTGGCCCCTGCTTCTGGCTTCATTTCCTCATCAGTGGTTTTCTCTTCGGTATTTGTCTCATTTGTGGTTCCCCCCGGCTCGTTCACTGCGGAATTCGGACTCGAATTCGGCTTTGATGCGGAGTTCCCATTGCCAGAACCGCATGCGGTGACCGTCAAAGTTAACAGCAGGCATAGGACTAAACTAAATGTTACCGCTTGCATTTTGGAACGTTTACTCTTCTTCATTTGCTCATCTCCCCTTCGATCATGAGTGATTAAACCTAACCCGCATTGAAAAAAAGCATATAAAAAAAGGTACAACCTCATTTGCACAAAGTGCCGAGGTTGTACCTTTGCAGGTAACAGTGCCTTTAATTTGAATGCGTGTTATGAAAAATCAAGTTCGTTCGCCCTCATTCTATAATATCCATAATTTTGATTGCAATCAGGGTATAAGTCCAAACAAGACGGTTTAACAAAGTTTATCTTATCTTTTCTCTTATTTTCTCTTTATTCCTACCACATACTAAATATTCCATATTGTAAATTATTGTGAAATAACCTCTTGCTTTGCTCTTGAGGGTTATGGTAAGATGCAGACAAATTTAAAGGCAATGAAACCGCCAAGGGTTCAACCTCTGAAAATCATGAGGTTGGCCCTTTTTTGCGTTTACATGCCCGAAGGGATGGAAAATGAGTATGATTCAACCGGAAGCCGTTTATCACCGTATGGGACAAAATTGGTCATATGCCTACGATGAGTCTACACTTCATATTCGCCTAAGAACTAAGCGGGACAACGTATCACAGATCGACCTTTTCTGTGGAGATAAATTTGGCTGGGACAAAACGCATGAGGTCATTCCAATGCAGCGCCTCGCTTCTGACGGCTTGTTCGATTACTGGCAAGCCTCCGTCCGTCCTGTTTACCGCAGACTCGCGTATTACTTTGCGCTTTATAACAAAGACGAAGTTCTTTATTTTTTGGAAAAAGGATTTTATCCAGAGCCACCTGCTGTTGTATATGAGGGTCTGTTCGACTTTCCATTTTTGAATCGTGAAGATGTGCACTCCCCTCCATCTTGGGTGAAAGATGCAGTATTTTATCAAATATTCCCGGAGCGTTTCGCGAATGGTGATCCCACCAACGATCCGACAGATGTACTCGAATGGGGCGGCACACCGAGTCCTCGGAATTTCTTCGGAGGAGACTTGCAGGGTGTACTAGATCATTTGGATTATCTCTGTGAATTGGGCATCAATGCTATATATTTTAATCCTCTATTTGCGGCAACCACCAATCATAAATACGATACAGAAGATTATTACTTGGTCGATCCTCATTTTGGCACCAACACATTGCTGAAAGAGCTTGTGGACTCCTGTCATTCCAAAGGCATCCGTGTCATCCTGGACGGTGTCTTTAATCATTGCGGCCATACCTTCCCGCCGTTTGTTGATCTGCTCGCGAACGGGCAATCTTCGCGTTATGCCGATTGGTTCCATGTACGCGAGTGGCCGCCACAGGTCATCGACGGAATTCCCACCTATGACACATTTGCATTCGAGCCTATCATGCCTAAATTCAACACTGAGAATCCTGAAGTCATAGAATATCTACTGAATGCAGGCCGCTATTGGATCGAGGAAATCGGTATAGACGGCTGGCGGCTTGATGTCGCAAATGAAGTCTCCCATTCGTTCTGGCGGCAATTCCGCAGTACGATCAAAAGCGTTAATCCAGAGGCCTATCTCGTAGGAGAAATCATGCATGATTCCTTGCCGTGGCTGCTTGGCGATCAGTTTGACGCCGTTATGAATTACCCGCTAACGAATATTCAAATTAATTTTTTCGCCCACGGACAGATCAATGCTGCACAATTCTCTCAGTCGATTGCTACTATGCTAGCGAATTATCCGCAACAAATTACGGAAGCCGCCTTTAATCTGCTAGACAGCCATGATACAGTTCGTTTCCTGACACTTTGTGGCGGTGACATCAGGAAGTTAAAGCTGGCCGTTTTGTTCCAGATGACCTTTCAGGGAGCACCCTGTATTTATTATGGCGATGAAATCGGCATGGATGGCGGATACGACCCGGACAACCGAAAATGCATGGAGTGGGACTCCCAGAAACAGAATCAAGAATTGCTCGAATACTATCGCTGGACGATCAGCCTTCGTAAATCTCATCCCGCATTCCGGAGCAGTGGATTTAAAGCGCTGGAGATTCCGGGTTATCCAAAGCTGCTTGTATATGAGCGGTGGGACAAACAAAGCCGATTCATAATCGTATTGAATAATGAAGATGTTATGGCCGATGTCATCATTCCTGTAACCGGGGCAGACATGATATGGGTAAACCTAAAGACGCAGAAGCGGACTGAATCCTCCACATCCCAGCTGTATCTGAATCTGCCTGAATTCGGCTATGCGGTACTCCAAGCCGTTAATGATTAATCCGTAACATTCTAAATTCAATCGTAGAAGGATGGAGACATATGCTGCATATCACAGCCTGTCTTCGCCCTTCTTTTTGCGCATAAACAAATGTTGATAAAGCCTCAAAAACGCGGTTTATATGACCTAAAGCCATCTAGGTTACCGTATCCTCCCTTAACCTCCCGTAATCTCCCCCTTGCTCTTCAACTGTTTCAGCCCATACGCCAAAGTTTATATACGAAGTAAGATAAATTATAAGGAGTGATTGGTGATGAGTAACGTAGAACATGAAGTAGAGAACGGAAGCAGCTTATTAAAAGGTATCTTTATTGGTAGCTTAATTGGTGCCGCAGCAGCCCTGCTATTTGCACCAAAGCCTGGCCGTGAAATGCGCAGTGATCTGTCAGATAAACTTTCTCTAGCTACAGACAAGACCAAAGAAGTTGCTGGTGCCGTAACTGACAAAACCAAAGCTATTGCGACAACAGTTGGCGAAAAAGCAACCGATTTGGCTAGTACGGTATCAGATAAAGCCTCTGATATCTATACCACTGTCAGTGACAGCAAACAACAGATTGCCGCCACTCTTCAAGAGGCTGGAAGTAAAATTGGTGACACTGTAAGTGAAGCCTCAAGCAATGTAAGCTCGGATGTTAAAGACGCCTCTAAAGACGTAGCTGATGAAGCCAAAGCATCCTCTAAAGAGGTTGCCAATCAGGCTAAGGATGCGAAAGAGGATGTAAAATCCTCCTATAAATCCAATTACTAATCTGCGGCATCATACAGCTATCACTTTAACAAACAACAGCCAGCTGACCGCAGCTGGCTGTTGTTTAGTTATACCTTTATTCACATCAGCAGATACAACTAGACATTTAATTAATGCCCGTTCGGGCTATAGAAAGCAGGGATGGCGCATGGCAGATTCAAATAACCAAACAAAACCTTATGAAATTGATGAACATCCTTTCGAGTTGCGACATGAAGTGAAACGCTTAAACAGTCGTCTTGATAAGATCGCTCACTCACTGGAAAAATCAGAATTCAAGGACATTCTCGACAACTATTCAGATCCGAAAAAAAGAATCATCACAAACCTGATGGCCGGTATATCTCGGGGACTTGGACTATCTCTCGGAACATTTGTAGTCCTTGGTTTATTAGGCTACATTCTTAGTCTTTTTCTTAATGTTCCAGTAATCGGAGAGTATCTTGGCGAAATTAAAAAATACATTGATGCTAATAGCTAACCGCAAGACTATCGATCTATTCCCCAACGACCGCTTCCCCCGCTTGTCCGTCTAATCCTCTAGGTTGGACGGACAAGCGGGGGAATAAGTCTACAACAGTATACAAATAAAGGACATGCGGGTCTCCAGTCAGCGGAGAGAGGCATGTCCTTATCGTCGAAAATGTATACTACCCATACAGGAACTCAATAGGAAGAGTTGGCCATAATCTGCTTTAACTTCTCAGTGGCCCGCTTCTGTATGCGTGAAACGCTCATCTGTGATACCCCCAGCTTCTGGGCGATCGCCCGCTGGGATTGTCCATCTTGAAACGCTAACAGCAGCACCTGCTGCTCCTGTTCCTTCAATTGACCTAGTGCTTGTTGTAAATCCATACGTTTCTCTACGGTCTCGTAATCATTTGCGTCAGAGCTGATCAGCTCGCCTAGTGTAGCTCCTGTCTCCTCTTGAGAAAGGGGCGAGTCTAGGGAGACGTAATGATAACATTCTCTGCCCGCCAGTACTTCTACAGTTTCTTCAACAGACAAATCAAGATAATGAGCAATCTCATCCACCGCAGGCGAACGTTCCAGCTTCACTGTTAGTTCGTCAATCGCATGTTGAACAAGTGCTCCCTTTTCTTTAATCCGTCTAGGTACCTGTATGTACCAAGATTTATCACGTAGGAAATTCTTCATATGTCCAATCATGCTTTTCATCGCATAGGGCTCAAAAGGGATTCCAAGGCTAATATCATATTGCTGTAATAACCGGATGAGCGCCATTTGCCCGACCTGATATAAATCCTCATACAAGTCGGGGCGGTTGCGAGAAATTTTTCCAGCAGCCATTTTTACCATAGGCTCATATTTCTGTATCAGCACTGTTGCGCGTTCATTATCCTTAGTCTGCTGATATTCCCAAATTTGGGTGACTGCTTCATTCATGGACTCGGGGGGAGTCACCTTATCACTCATACCTTTTCCTCGCTAAAGTTAAGGTGCTTCTTCAAAGTTACTACCGTCCCTCTTCCGGCCTCACTTACGACGCTCACGTCATCCATCAACGCTTGCATTAAGTAGAACCCTAAACCGCCGACCTGAACGTCACTCAACTCTTTATCATGCAGTGTCATACGCTCACTGGACGAGTCTTCCAAACCGTCAAAGCTCTCCCCCTCGTCTTTGACTGTAATGGATAAGGCACTTTCACCCACCTCAAAGATTACATCAACCATTCCGTCTTGTTGTCCATAGGCGTACAATACTGAATTGTTACACGCCTCTGATACAGCTACCTTCATATCTTCAATATCTTCGTAGGTGAAGCCCATTTTTGAAGCAATACCATATAAATTTAACCTAACAATATCCACATACTCTGCGCTAGCCGGCAGCTGAAGAATTACTTTTTGCACATCATCACTCATTCTTTGTTCTATCCTTTCCTAGTGGGAATTCTCTTGGGAGGCAAAAAACTTGGTAATACCAGTCATGTCAAACAGCTTCTGAATTTGGGGAGGAACATCCTCAACCATAAACTTAACGTCCATACCTTGTCTTGATTTCAGGATCGAAAGTAGAATACCAATACCCGTGCTATCGATGTATTTTAATTCTTTAAGATTTATTACTAAATCATGCTTCGTATCACCTACAAGCGGCTCCATTACCAAACGGAAATCGGAAGCAACGGATAGATCAAGTTCACCATTCAGGAAAACCGTACATACATTTTCTTTTGTCTCTGTCTTAGCGTGAAACTTATTACTTTTATGCGTGTTCATAGACGATCTCTCCTGATAAATATTTTCTATATTAATAACCTCATAGTCCTACCTTTGAAACAAATAACATTAAAATATAAACTAGTAAATCTTGGGTTACGCCTGAAAAATAGATGTATCTGGTTCAACCATCCGATTATCGCTGCTAGAATACCGAGAGATAATCTGCTTAATACTGCTCATCTTAAGTGGCTTGCTGATATAGTCATCCATTCCTGAGGCTTTACAGCGATTCTGAATGCCATCCATGACATTCGCAGTCATTGCAATAATAATAGTCTTCTCAGCCGCCGGACCGCCTTCTCGACGGATTTGGGCGGTTGCCTCCAGGCCATCCATTACTGGCATTTGGAGATCCATAAAGATAAAATCATAGGGCTGCTTAAGCGCCATTTGCACAGCCTGTTTCCCGTCCTCAGCCATATCAGCTTCATAGCCGAGCTTATCTAGCATGCTAACCATCAGACGCTGATTGATAGGATGGTCATCTACAACAAGAATTCGGCTTCTGCTCTCCTGATTAAGAAGAAGATGAGGCGATTCCTCTTCTTGATAACCTCCTGTCAAATCTTCTCCAGGTACGGATGCTTGAATCGTAAAAATAAAGGTAGCTCCTTTTTGCTCCATGGATTCTACCCGTATTTCTCCGCCCATCATGCCTACAAGGGATTTACATATGGCTAAACCAAGCCCTGTCCCCCCGTATTTCCGTGTCATTGAAGAATCCAGCTGTGAGAACGGTTGGAATAATCGGTCGCATTTCTCTGGAGAAATACCAATCCCTGTATCCATGACCGTAAACTCGACTTCTACCTTGTGCCCAGATGTTTCTTTGATGGAAGCGACTAAATAGACACCGCCCTGATTTGTAAATTTAACTGCGTTAGCAATCAGATTAATTAATACTTGGCGTAGACGAGCCATATCTCCATATAAAAGTCTAGGCAACTTCTGATCGATAAAATAAGCGAGCTCCAGGTTCTTTTTTCCCGCTTCCACCGAAAAGAGGCTGAACACCTCTTGAATACATGTGCGAAGTTCGAACAGCTGCTCTTCGATTTCCATTTTACCGGATTCCATTTTGGTGAAATCAAGAATATCGTTTATAACCGTAATCAACGTGTCTGCACTTTTCCGAATGATCTCGGAATACTCCTTCTGCTCAGGAGCAAGGTCAGTCTCCATTAATAAATCAATCATACCCACTACGCCATTCATTGGTGTACGAATCTCATGACTCATCATAGCCAGAAATTCCGACTTCGCTTTGGAGGCGATCTCCGCCTCTTCCTTAGCCTTTACGAGCTCACTATTTATGATTTCCAGCTCTTTCGTCTTTTGCTGCAGCAGCATGGTCTGAGTCTGATGTTTTTTGCTCGTAATATACATCTCGACAAAACCTTGTATCTTAGACTTCAGAATTTGTGGAATGAAGGGTTTAACCATATAATCAATAGCCCCTGCAGAATAGCCCGCGAATAAATGCTCCGCTTCCTTACTATTCGCAGAGATAAAGATAATCGGAATTTCCTTTGTTTTTTCTCTGGCTTTAATCAACTTTGCGGTCTCGATCCCATCCATACCTGGCATCTGCACGTCCAGTACGATGACAGCAAAATCATACCTTAACAAACACCGCAGCGCTTCTTCGCCGGAGGTGGCTTTGACTAGCTCATAATGCTGGCTTTCAAGTACCGCCTCCAGCGCCAGCAGATTTTCAGGACGGTCATCTACTAGTAGTATATGAATTGGTTCTTGAAACCCCATAGGACCACCCTCCTTCATGCGTTATTTTATGTTACGGTATATTTTTTCTACTCTGTCCAAAGACTCATAACAATCGCTGTACTTCGTAAAGTGAATGGATTCTTTAGAGCCTAGAACAAGTATTCCAAAACGACTTAAACTTTCATGAAACAAGCCGTGAACATGATCACGCAGCTCATCATTGAAATAGATCATCACATTGCGGCAGAAAATAACATTAAACTCATTAAAAGAAGTATCTGTAGCTAAGTTATGCTCAGCAAATATAATGTTTTTGCGTAAATATGGCTGTAAAATAACCGAGTTATACTTCGCTGTATAGTATTCAGAGAATGCCCGGGTACCTCCCGCCTCCAAATAATTCTTAGTGTATTGCTTCATTCTGCTAATATCATAGACGCCTTCTTTAGCCTGCTGTAAAGAACGCTCATTCATATCTGTGGCATAAATCCGAGCCTTATCGTAAAGCCCTTCTTCATGAAGCAGGATGGCCATAGAGTATACTTCTTCACCAGTGGAGCATCCAGCATGCCAGATACGAATATAGGGATAAGTCCTCAACAACGGAACTACCTTCTGGCGAAACGTTAAAAATAACCCCGGGTCCCTAAACATTTCGGTGACCGGAATGGAGAGACTATAGACAAATCGTTCAAAACAGGCACGATCATGCAGCACCTTTTCTTGCAGCGCGGATATGCTGTGTACATTCTCCGCATGCACATGATGCCAGATACGCCGCTTCAAAGAAGGCAACGCATAATTCCGGAAATCATATCCATATAAACGGTGTACTCCATCAAGGAGCAGCTCGATCTCAATTTGCTCCAACTCGTCACTTCCTACCATAACGGGCTGCTCCTCATATCCGTGTTCTATCGCTTTCATTGTTATCCCGACTCCCTTATTAACACACCGTAATTCTAGTCATGTTAGTTCTTAAAAAGGTATTACCCCAAATTTGAGTTTACGAATACAACCAGACACGCATTAACGAAAGAAGTTGACCTGTTGCGATCGGTTTCTTCATATAATCAGAAGCTCCCGCTTCAATACATTTGGCACGATCCTCTTTCATTGCTTTGGCGGTAAGCGCAATAATAGGCAGTTTCTGATATTGCGGCATTTCACGGATTCGGCGCATAGCTTCATATCCGTCCATTTCCGGCATCATCATATCCATAAGCACGAGATCAAAATCTTCTTGCTCTACCAGCATTTCCAGCGCTTCACGTCCGTTCTCCGCAAACTTCACTTCCATGTGGTATTCTTCCAGTACACTAGAGAGTGCAAAAACATTACGAATATCATCATCGACGAGCAGTATTTTCTTCCCTTCGAATAACTCTTCCTTGTTATGCAGCTTCTGCAAAATTTTACGTTTATCTTCCGGAAGATTGGCTTCTACCCGGTGCAAGAACAACGTTGTCTCATCCAGTAGTCGTTCCGGAGAACGAACATCCTTGATAATTATGGATTCAGCATACTTGCGGAGCTGTGTCTCTTCTTTGCTATCTAAATCCTTACCTGTATAAATAATAATAGGAAGATCGTTTAATTCCTCATCATCACGAATCTGATCCAGCAGTTCAAAGCCGTTCATATCCCCAAGCATAAGATCCAGAACCATACAATCATATCTCTGCTTGCGCAGCTCCATCAGTGCCTCATTGCCGGTTGATACCGCGGTAATAGCTACATCATCATGACCAATCAATTCCATAATGGAACGACGTTGAATCTCATCATCTTCTACAATCAGAAGGTACTTCACAGTGCTGGACGTATAGTTCTCAATTTGTGAGAAAGCCCGCTCCAATGCTTCTCTTGAAGATGGTTTTCTTAGATATGCCATAGCTCCCATCATCAATCCTTGCTTCACTTCATCGTTCACTGAAATAACATGAACAGGAATGTGACGGGTCTGAGATGCACTTTTCAGCTCTCTAAGAATGGTCCAGCCGTCCATTACAGGCAGCTGTATATCGAGAATAATCGCATCTGGCAAATAAGTTTTTGCCATCTGCAGTCCAATATCGCCTTGAAGCGCTACTAAGCCTTTAAATCTGCGACCACGAGCCATGTCTAGCAAGATTTTCGCAAAGCTTTCATCATCTTCAATAATAAGCAGGACTTTGTCATTCGCCGTCAAATTGTCACGGTCATCCTCAATTGTCAGTTGTGGAAGGGGTACGTTAACGGCTGCTGGCACTAAGGTTGGAAGCATGTCTCCAATATATTCATCATATGTTGAATCCTCTTTGGACACAGCAGCTTCTATTTCTGCAGGTTGTTTACTGTAATTTGCCTTCACCGGCAAATACAAAGTGAAGGTACTGCCTTGCCCCTCACGGGATTCGAGCACAATAGCTCCACCCATTATACGAACCAATTCACGGCTGATCGACAATCCCAGGCCCGTGCCTCCATATTTACGGCTGGTTGTTCCGTCTACTTGCTGGAAGGCTTCGAATACAATATCTGTTTTGTCAGCCGGAATACCAATGCCACTGTCCTTCACAGCAATAGCAATATATTCATTATCACTCGGCAGATTTAGTGGCAAGAGATTTGTATCTGCCGGGCTAACTGAAAACTCGATAAAACCTTCGGTTGTAAATTTAAAGGCATTGGAAAGCAGATTTCTTAAGACCTGCTTCAACCGATGACTATCGGCAATTACGCTATCTGGCAGCGGCTCGTTAAAGGCTATCCGTAAGGAGAGTCCTTTTTTGAGCGCCTGTGGAGCAAAATTCTGCTTCACAAAGCTTTTCAGCTCAGTCAGTTTAATTTCTTCATGATTCAGTTCCATTTTTCCTGCATCAACCTTGGACAGGTCTAAAATTTCATCAATCATCTTAAGCAGGTCAGCACCTGACATATAAATCGTATGGGCAAATTCAACCTGCTTCTCCGTTAAATTACCATCCTTGTTCTCGGTAAGCAGCTGGGACAAGATCAGCAGACTGTTGAGCGGCGTCCGCAATTCATGGGACATGTTCGCCATAAATTCTGATTTATACTTACTAGTCACGGATAATTGCATAGCCTGTTTCTCTAGCTGAACCTTAGCATGCTCAATTTCATCTTTTTTCTCCTCAACCTCCTGCACTTGCTCCTCTAGTGCACGAGTCTTGGCGACGAGTTCCGTATTGTAATGTTCCAGTTCCTCCTGCTGACGTTGCAGCAGTTCTTCTGAACGCTTAAGTGCGTCCGTCTGCTCTTCCAAGTTCTCATTGGAACGACGCAGTTCTTCTTGCTGAGTCTGCAGCTCTTCTGACTGACATTGCAGTTCTTCCGTAAGTGCCTGTGACTCACGCAGTAATTTCTCTACAATCAGACGACGACTAATATTATTGAAAATAATGCTTAAATTATTCGCAAGTTGTTGCAGCAAATCATTTTTCAGACTGCTAAATGGCTGGAATGAAGCGAATTCTACTACACCGAGCAGCTCGTCTTCAAAAATAAGCGGATGAATGGAAATATATCCTGGCTGTGAATCCACAAAGCCGGATTTCACGGAGATATAATCTTCAGGAGCCCGCTCCAATCTGATTGGGTGCATATCAAGCGCACTTTGTCCTACGAGTCCTTCTCCAATCACAAAACCTTCCTTTGGTTTCTTATCGCTATCTACTGCATAATAACCACTGCTTCGCAGAAAATCGGGACGGTTAGCATCCTTTAAATATACTGCCCCAAACTGGGCTCCCAGCACAGGGGTGAACTCGTTGATAAAGGTCTGTGAGACCTGATCCAATGAGCTAACTCCCCGGAGAAGTTCTGTCACCTGAGCAACATTTGCATTCAGCCAGGATTGATCATTCTGCGCCTGTGCATAGGCCTGTTCCATTTGCTGTTTCTCTTCAAGATCTAAAGCCATTTTCTTAAAGACAAGGGCAACCTCACCAATCTCATCTTTAGAAGTAACCTTGATGCGCCTTATAGCCCGAATTCTGCCGTTGCCGAAGCTGGTAATCATCATCGAAACGACGTTAAGCCCCCGCGTAATGCTTGGAATGATCCATAGAACAACTCCAAGTCCAAGTAGTAGACCCACAATCATCATCAAGATGACCATCTGAGTAGAGCTTTGATAGGCATCTTTAGCTTTTGCGCTCTCTTCATTCATAATAAAGGCATTATAATCAGAGAGACTGTTCAGAGCGTTTAATACCGCATTCTGAATCGCTTGTCCCTCTGTGTTAGAATACGTGCTGGCATTCTGGAAATAACCAGCTGATAGCAGCTTCAATATTTTTTCCTGATAATTTAGATAGATCGTATAAGAATCATCAATTTGAGTAACGATCTGCATCTCTTCAGCGCTAGTCATTGATTCTTTTATTTTGTCGTAGTGCTCATTCGCCTTAGCTATTTTTTTATCAATCTCTTTTTTTTGTGATTCTACCGTTGATGTATCAGCGCTTAACATGGTCGTCGTTAATATTCGCGCCATATCATTCACTTCTCCACGCATACCTGAAGAAGAACGCCCCTTCATATATCTATCCTGGTAACCCTCAAGCTGACCATTCATATAATCCAAACGATCGTATCCAATCATAGTAAGTGCCAGCATAATCGCCAGCATCGCACTAAAACCAATTAAGAGTTTAGCCTTTATTTTCATCCTCATTCTGTTCCCTTCTTCAGTGAGATCCACACTATACATTTGTCATCGTCACGCTCTTTAGGAACATCAGCATTGAAAAAAGCAGCCCGTATAGTTTCTTCCTTCCATTCATGCTCAACATTTAAATGCTTAATCATGAACTTCAGCTGCTCTTCCTGTTCACCCTCAACCAGCTCCAGCAGACCATCTGTATAGAGAACCAAATGCCCTTCATCTTCGTAGGTCAAGCTCTGAGGCTGAATATCAATCCGTTCAAACAGGCCTACAGGGTGACAATTACTTTCCAGCAAGACCGGAGTCTTAGCTGTGCCCTCAAAAAACAGCGCAGGTGGATGCCCAGCGTTAACATAGTCAATACGCTTTATACGAGTGTCAATCACAAGATAAATCGTCGTAAAATAGTATTGAATCAGCTTTTTCTCAATATAAAGTTGGTTAAACCTTCGATTGAGTTCCTGAATTACCTTTTCCGGCTCTACATAGGTAGTTACCGTATCCTTTAATACTGACGCAAGGAACATGCAAAAAAGAGATGATGATATACCGTGTCCCATAATGTCTAGGAGGATTACGCCATATCGGCCATCCCCAAGGGGATACCACGCATATAAATCACCTGCCAATTCAGAGGAAGGCTGATAGATAGCATGCACCTCGAAATTCTCTTCCTGCAGCGGCAGGCTGAGTACAGCATTCTGCACAAGCGCAGCCAGTCTCAACTCCTCCTGGATTCGCTGATCCCGTTCTTTATGCCAATCTTTCTCACGTTTCAACCGCAGAGCAAGCCGAATCCGGGCCATTAGCTCCACTTTATTAATAGGTTTCGTAACATAATCTACTGCACCTGCATCCAGCGCTTCGGCCAATTTCTTAGAATCGCCTACAGCTGTAACCATTATTATTGGAATATCCTTAAGATGTTCGTATTGCTGCACAACACGACATGCTTCAATCCCATCCATTTCTGGCATCATCATATCCAGTAAAATCAGATCAATATCTGACATCCGGGGACGTCCATCTTCACTCCCAGAACCGATTCCAAGCCGTTCCAACATCTCTTTGGCAGAAGATGCGGTTACGAAATTTCGGTAATCTTCTTTTTTCAGGATTTCACGGATAATGATAACATTAGTCGGATTGTCATCCACGATTAAGATTCTCATCATCTTCACCTCACACGAATAGTATTACGACCGTAAAATTCTGCAAACCTACTAACTATATCATACGCTATTTTACAGTGTTATTTCTATTTTCATAATATGTAAATATAGTCATAGGATCAATTTACGTATTCAGCAAAGTAACCTCCAGCCCCACTATACCTAGTGGTTCTGGAGGTTACTCTATTCTAAAGACAGCCTATGTTTATTAACCAATTTGCTCAAATATGAAACACATTAGGAAGAAATACTATCAAATAAATCAATTCCTTCAAATTCACCCGCCAAATTTCGATATATTTTGAGTGCATTATTCCCTCTCATATATACATCCCCATCTTCAGCTATAAAATACGGTTTGCCCAAAGTATCTTGCAAATTATCTCTTACAGGATCGATTTCTACACCATCTACATGTAAACCAAACTGCCGTGCTTGCGGAGGTGAAACATGTACATAAAGTACCATCCCCTCGCCCACACCCACTGTCACATCTGCGTAGTGGTACTCCACCGTCTCTTGTAATGGATCATTTGTCACCGCAAGTGGATTGCCTTTGGCCAGAAACATTTCTTCCTTTGTGGCATATAAAGCAACACCTTGCAGAGAATCAAAGTCATTGATATATGGGCTGGATTCTGAAGCATGTTCAAATGCGAGAACCGACTTAGGTTGTTCAATAAAAGTAGCGATAGGCGCCAACTGTGGAGACGCATCAAAGTATGGGAAAAGAAGACCAAATAAAAGGATCATCATGTTCATGTTGTGTCCCACCTTTCTTATCTGCAGCCACCGATTACAGAAGCTTTACTATCTTATGCTTAATGACGAAATTTCTTCCAAAGAGTTGCAGCTACGTCTACACCTTTTAGCACTGTAGCTATTTTTCCCGGTGACTTCTCAGCATAAATGGCATCATAGGAGTTAACAGTACGTTCTTCAGCAGGAGTTAACGGAGCTTCTTTTATAGAGACTTCCTTACTCTTCTCCTTCAGCTCACGCGATTTACGATATTTCTCAATCACTGTGACTGACACTTGTTTGACCGTTAAGGTCAGCTCATTCATGACATCACCCAGATTCTTGACAGAATCGATGACTGGGTCAATCTTTTGAATCTTATGCTGTACATCGGCAGTGATTTCATTTGCGTGTCTGACCGTCGTTTTCACTTCATAAGTAAGCTCATCCATCGTCTTCTGTACTTCCACCAAGGTTTGGCTGACTTTGTCGAGTGAATCCTTTGCCGACTTTAAGGTTTTAATTAAAAAGAAAACAAGTACTGCGAATGCAATTGCGACGAGAGCTACACTAAGTTCAATGATCATATTCATAACCCCTTCCATATCTCATAAATATCGGCTAATCAGCCTTGTATACTGCATAGTTACCCCTGGTCCCATAAGCCGAAACATCTTGTCGAGTCTTGTCAAGAGTCCCTCTTCCCTTTTGTTTCAAAATCAAAGTCCCCGTTTATACAATGACTACATTAATCAAAAAAGGATAGGTGATATGTAATGTTAAAATGGTCCGCAATACTACTTGTAGTCGCAGTAATCGCCGGAATCTTTGGTTTCTTCAACCTTGTAGCCGCCGCCGCTGGTCTTGCTAAGATCCTGTTCTTCGTCTTCCTGGTTCTGTTTGTAATTTCTCTCTTCACGGGACGCAGAGGTAGATCTATGTAGTAGCCCCTCATTTTAATGGTGTGACTGTCGTATCCCTCCCATATCTATCCATATATCTTATTCATCATGCAGAAAGTATAGGTCATTCCTGCACGGATGTCACTTGAGAAAATAAGAAATGTTGGATGGGTGGTTCATCACGCATCATTTACGTTTACTAGCATATTAGCAAACAGCGCTTTTGGAAAAAAATACATCCAACCCCCACTAGGAGGAACCAAACATGAAAAAAATCGCCAGCCTTACAGTAGCCTTAGGACTTATGGCTTCCATTGCTGCTACAGCTTCAGCAGCTGAAGTAACTAACACTACTACGGATCCTGCAACCGTAACTGGAAGCACTTACAGCAATTCTTTTGAAACAATTATCACTCCAGCGGATATGATTCCAGCAACACCACAAATAGTGCTGACCGAGAAAACACCTTTCTACTTTTCCGTCGGAGGTATAATTCCAGCAGGCTGGCTTGGCGTTCAGACTCTTGATACAACAGGTGAAGTTATTTCGGACACTTGGGGTAATGAATGGAGAGAAATCTACACTTGGCTAGGAAAAGCATGGGTTAAGGTTCCTGTAACAGCCAATGTGATCTTACCTTAATTATCAATATGCGAAAAAAGGGTGTCCCAAGAGCCAGAAAAATGGCCGATGGTACTGCCCTTTTTTTATGTGGAGAGTACATATTCTAAACAGATAAAACAGGAAGAGCTACCCCTTCAGTAGAGAATTCTACTAAAAGGATAGCCCTCTTGCGCGTACGCCCGCCATCGTTCACCCGTCACAAACATGCGATGCTGTCGCTTCCTGCATTTTTCATATATTTAGCGAATGACCGAACCTCCGTAGAGAAAACGATTCATCCAAGAAGCGCTTAGTTTATCTACTCTTACCCCGCCTGAAGCTACGGAATAAGTTTGTAGAACTTGTCCATCTCCTAGATACATAGCAACATGCGATATTCTAGCTGTAGATTTGTCGATTCCCTCATAAGCAGAAGCAGAATTCCCCTTATAATCCATAAAGAACATTAAGTCGCCGCGCTTCAAATTGGAAATAGACGTAACCATCGTACTATTCGACTTCACCCAATCTCCTTGTTGACGGGAATCCGCCGGCAGTTTGAGATTCGCAGCATCCATAAAAATTTGCCGGATGAAGTCCGAGCAGTCAAAGGTTCTTGTATCATTTCTGCTGGAGCCATACTCATAAGGCGTTCCTAGATATCCCATGCCTGCAGCAATTACCCGTTCGATTTGGGCTGAAGCCCCCGGTGTTGTTATAGGCGGATTGGGTGTAGGTGTAGGTGTAGGCGTTGGTGTAGGCGTTACCGTTCCAGATCCCCCACCGTTTCCTGAAAGTGTACTATATTGATCACTTGAACTTATATATCCGATGCTACCATCCGCCGCTTTAACTTGATACCAGTAACTGTTAGGCTGTGCCAGAACTTCTACTTTTTCTCCCTTATTCAAAAGCTTCATTACTTTTCCGCTTGTTGAAGGTGAAACCCGAAGATTCACACCATACTTAATGGTGCCAGTTTGTGCCGATGGTGTCGTTACTGAAGCAGAGGATACGCTGATATACTTATCTCCTGCACTTGTATAACCCACTGAACCATCAGCCGTTTTTACTTGATACCAATAGCTGTTAGGCTGCGAAAGGATCTGCACTTGATCTCCCTTTTGCAAGTACTTCACTATTTCTCCGTCAGTAGAAGGGGTGCTGCGAAGGCGAACACTAGCCTCGATTACACCTGTTTGAACGGCTGAAGCTGCTGTAACTGAATTAGATGAACTTGAGGCTGCCGCTGCTTGTCCAGGAGCAGATACTCCTAAACCTGCAACAATTGCAGCAGATACTAACAAAGATGCTGTAATTTGCTTATGTGATTTGATCATACGTTCCCCCAAATTCCATGATGAGATTTCAATAAAGGATTGTACTACATTATTCCTTTATGCCCTCATTATAGGCTTGCCCGGGATTTGGAACATGCTCCAAATTTCACATATAATCATGCCACTTTATGGTAACATACAGGTCTAAAGTCTTGATTTCTCCTTGAATATGTGTGTTTTTCCCTTAATATAGCATTTTTAATTTATTTTTTAGGTTCCACGTGCACCTGCACATTCATAATATTATGCATTTTGCTCATTCTTTCTTCGATGGAATCACTTATTTCATGACCTTCCGTCACAGAAATATTCGCATCCACCTCCACTACAACATCCACATGCACATGATTACCATGAACCCGTGCCTTCACATCTTTAATCTCTTCTACTCCCGGCGTTCGAGCAATCGTACTGCGTAGATCCATCAATTTATCTTCATCAAAGCCATCGGTAAGCCGATAGGTCGAATCACGAAAAATATCCCAAGCAGTCTTGGAGATAATGAGTCCGACAAGAACAGCCGCTGCGGAATCAATCCATGGCAAACCAAACTGTGCGCCTACAATCCCAACTGCGGCTCCAACACTGACCATAGCATCAGAAAAATTATCCTTAGCCGCTGCCATAAGTGCCCCACTGTTAATTTGCTTGGCCAGTCTTTTGTTATATATATATACTCCCATCATAGCCACTGCACATACAATAGCCACCCCTGCCGACCAGAGCTGTGGCGTTTCTTTTGTACGATCGAAAAAGGACCGCACCGCCTCTACAATCACTTGAATGCCCACTACCGCCATGATAAAAGAAGCCAACAACGCCGCTACGGTCTCTGCGCGGAAATGCCCATAAGCGTGGTCAGAGTCAGGTGGCTTCCGCGAAATCCGTAAACCCACCAGCACAGCTATGGATGCCACGATATCTGTTAAATTGTTGACCCCGTCCGCTACGAGTGCGCTAGATGCAAATAAATAACCGCAAACCAGCTTGAATGATGATAGGATGAGGTAAGCCGCTATGCTAACCCAAGCTCCTCGTTCCCCTTTACGTATATCTTCGTAAATATCAGTCATCTTGGCTCCCCCTCTTTTTCCCCGATTATTTAAAATACGGAAAAGAATTCTTTCAATTATTCTTGCCCTTGTGGCAGCATTTAAAAACAATTAGAATAAAGTGTAAGGACTTGCTTCGAAGGAGGTTATCATAATGAGCGAAAGCAACGATAAAGGAAAAATCAACTTAGCGGAAGCTATCCGTAAAAAACTGGAGCAGAAGAAACAACAATCTTCCTCCAAACCTGGATCCACATTTCAGGCTGGTTCCGCCAAACCGCTAAAAAGCCAAAATAACAAAAAGCCTAACAACCAACGCCGTCGTACTGGCGGATCTTAGTATTTACTTATATTTAAACATAAACGGCTGCGAATCCCTCGGGGAAACGCAGCCGTTTATACGTTCGTCCTGCCTGATAGGATGGATTAGAACTCTTCAAATTCATAACTGATTCTCTTTATTGTACGATTAGTCAGCTGAAAACATGCGCTTTGGAAAACTCAAGGGCTAAAGACTCCCGTCTTAGAAGCCCCGCGTATACTCTCCGTAGAATTCTACTTGTTAATAACTTTTCAAAATCGAAATTATAAAGACAGCTACCCTGATCCTAAAAGGATTAGAGTAGCTGCTTCATGGGTTCCTTCCGCATAGCGGAAATTAAATATTATACTTCTACAGGATACATGCGCTGGCGCATTTCCTTAATTTCTGGATTCTCCAAATATTCATCGTAGCTCATGGAGCGGTCAATTACACCTGTAGGTGTAATCTCGATGATGCGGTTAGCAATGGTTTGGATGAACTGATGGTCATGGGAAGTGAATAGAATCGTGCCATCGAAATCGATCAGCCCGTTATTCAGTGCCGTGATGGATTCCAGATCCAAGTGGTTGGTTGGTTCATCGAACACAAGCACGTTTGCGCCGTTGAGCATCATTTTGGCCAGCATACAGCGAACCTTCTCGCCCCCGGACAGCACGCTTGCTTTCTTCAGTGCTTCTTCTCCGGCGAACAACATACGGCCCAAGAATCCACGCAGGAAAGTTTCGTCCTGATCTTTAGAATACTGGCGTAGCCATTCTACAAGATTCATTTCTACACCATCGAAATAGCTGGAGTTGTCTTTCGGGAAATACGCTTGAGTTGTAGTTACTCCCCATGTATATTCCCCCGCATCCGCTTCTTGCTCACCCATGATCACATCAAACAGCAGTGATTTAGGCTGGGAGTAAGGGCCCACAAAAGCAATCTTATCCCCTTTGTTTACTACAAAGCTGATTTCATCAAGAAGCTTTTCACCTTCAACCGCTTTGGACAAACCGCTGACTGTCAGCAATTGTTTACCCGCTTCACGTTCAGGTTTGAAGTTGAGGAACGGATATTTACGGTTGGACGGACGAATATCGTCCAGTGTAATTTTCTCAAGTTGTTTCTTACGTGATGTCGCTTGTTTAGACTTGGAAGCATTGGCCGAGAAACGCTGGATAAATGCCTGCAATTCCTTGATTTTATCTTCCTTCTTCTTGTTCGAATCACGCTGCAAAGCTTGTGCAAGCTGACTGGACTCATACCAGAAGTCGTAGTTGCCGACGTACATTTGGATTTTGCCAAAATCAATATCCGCAATATGCGTACATACTTTATTCAGGAAGTGACGGTCATGGGATACGACGATAACAGTACCTTCATAGTCCATGAGGAAGTTCTCTAACCAGCCAATAGATTCGAGATCCAAGTGGTTGGTAGGCTCATCTAGCAGCAGGTTATTTGGACGGCCAAACAAGGCTTGCGCCAAGAGTACCCGTACCTTTTCATTGCCGCTCAGTTCGGCCATTTTTTTGTCATGCAGTTCACGCATAATTCCGAGACCAATCAGCATGGCAGCTGCATCTGGCTCAGCATCCCAGCCGTTAAGCTCAGCGAACTCACCTTCAAGCTCCCCTGCACGCAGGCCATCCGCTTCTGTGAAATCGGACTTCGCATAAAGCGTGTCCTTTTCTTTCATAATTTCATAAAGGCGTGTGTGACCCATAATTACGGTCTCAAGTACTGGGAATTCATCATACTCAAAATGGTTCTGTTTGAGTACTGCGAGACGTTCGCCTGGTGTAACATGTACCTCACCGGTATTTGCTTCGATCTCACCAGACAGAATTTTCAGAAAGGTTGATTTACCGGCACCATTGGCGCCAATCAAACCGTAGCAGTTACCAGGGGTGAATTTTATGTTTACATCTTCAAAGAGAGCGCGTTTTCCGTAGCGGAGTGTTACGCCGCTTGTGCTAATCATTACGCATTACCATCCTTTTCACTTAGGGTTTCGGCTCATTATAGCATAAATAGAGAGCAAAAAGCCCGTAAAATAGCCTTTTCAGCTGTTCTCTCCAATACTAAAGTTATTCCAGCTGCTGTACAGAGGTCGCCAGTAAGGAGGAATTTTTTCAATTATTGTCCAGTTATGCGATTCTCGGGTTGTATAACAAGCGTTTCACCATAACTGAGCGTACGGATTCTTTCTTCAGAAATACCTTGTTTAAGCCGGGCACTTTCCATCCGATCCAGCGCTTCCCGGGCCGTATCATCAGCAAGTCTATAGGTGCCGTAATGCATCGGAATCATGGTCTCCGCTCCAACATCTACAAATGCTTGTATAGCCTCTTCAGGGGTTACATGCTGCGAGGTCATGAACCACTCGGGTTCATAAGCTCCAATCGGCATGAGTGCAACATGAAGCTTATAGCGGCTCCCAATCTCCTTAAAACCCGGAAAATAACCGCTATCTCCTGCGAAATACAGGTTTGGGGGCAGCTTGTCGCTATCCGATTCGATCGGCTGCAGAATATATCCTCCCCAATGCGAAGTATTCGTGTCCCAAGGCGTTCTCCGCGTCCAGTGCTGAGTCGGCACGAAGGTAAGCTTAATTTTACCCAGCGTATTTTCCTGCCACCATTCCATTTCTATGCAGTTGCGAAATCCTTTGCGGAGCATCTTTCGTTTCAAGCCTATAGGAACAACAAGGGTTGTCCCTGCTCTATATAATTTACGGATAGAAGCCATATGCAAGTGGTCATAATGAGAGTGCGAGATCAGAATCAGGTCAATGGGAGGCACTTCGCTGAGCGGAATCCCGGGTTGCCCCAATCTTTTCTCAAAGCCTAGTCTTCTCGCCCAGATTGGATCAGTAATGATATTCATCCCTTCATATTGAAGGAAAAACGTGGAATGCCCAATCCACGTAATGGTAGTCTCCAGCCGATTCTCCGCCAGATAAGCTAACCTCGGTGGCGTACTTGGCACTACATATGAATAATCTTTTTTCTTCCGTCGACGTTCCTCCCGCCACTTACGAAACTCTTTAAGTGTTTTATCGGTACTCACATTGTCGAGGTTATTGTAGCGAAATTTAACCATAGAGCACCTCATCTTTAGAAGTTTGCCGAGCACGCTTTACTTTAGCGAATATAATACAACTATATTGAACGGCAGAGTATTTTGCAAAATATACAAGTTACTTGGTAAGGGTGCGCCCTTTTTCCGCAAAATATCTAAGCACCCTTTTGTGTTTCACGCCAGAAATGAGATAATATGTGTATAAAGTATGGCGGTGCATATACCGTTCAAGGGGGAGCTACGTATGAAGATTACTTTTATTGAACCGACTCCAAGTCCAAATACGATGAAGCTTCATTTGGACGAAAGTCTGGAACCTGGAATCCGCAGAACCTATACACCAGAAAGTGAACGTTCCGCACCTGCCTGGGCACGCGAAATGTTAACGATACCGGGCGTTATTAGCATCTATCATGCTGCTGACTTTGCAGCGCTCGAACGCAAGGGCAATGCGGATTGGGCAGCGATTCTAAGAGAAGTCCAGAACCGCTTCGGCAACAGCGAAGGCTTAATTGACGATTGGAATCTTGCCGATGAGAACGCTGGCGCTCATTTCGGCGAAGCCCAAGTCTTCGTCCAGATGTTCCGCGGAATTCCGCTGCAAATCCGCGTTAAGACCGGCGCGAATGAAGAGCGCATCTCCTTAGCAAACCGCTTCACGAAGGCGGTTATGGATGTGGCTAGCGCCGTGATGATTAAAGAGCGTAAGCTCACTGATTACGGCGTGCGTTATGGCGAGCCCGCGGAGATTGCACGCGAGGTGGAGCAAGAGGTTGAAGCGGCGTATCCGCAGGAACGCCTCGACTCTCTCGTGCAGCAAGCCATTGCGCACGGCGCTGAAGGCGAGTTCGTCGAGCAGAGACGAACCCGCAGTCAGGATGAGCTGCTGCGAGACCTGAAGCATGAGGATTGGCGCGTGCGCTACGCCGCGCTGGAGGACCTTACGCCGACGGCGGAGCTCCTGCCGGAGCTTAAGGCGGCGCTGCACGATCCCAAGCTGCATATTCGCAGGCTTGCGGTCGTGTATCTAGGCGACCTTCGCACGCCCGAAGCGATGGAGCTGCTCTATGAGGCGATGGCAGACAGCGCGCCAGCCGTGAGACGTACGGCAGGCGATACGCTGTCCGACATCGGCGATCCTGCCGCCACGCCTGTGATGACGGCGGCACTGACGGATAAGAGCAAGCTTGTCCGCTGGCGCGCAGCACGTTTCCTCTATGAGGTGGGCACATCCGATGCCCAAGCAGCGCTGTCAGTTGCGGCGGAAGATCCGGAATTCGAGGTTGGACTTCAGGCCAAAATGGCTTTGGAACGTATCGCTTCCGGTGAAGCAGCGGCGGGTACCGTTTGGCAGCAAATGTCAGAACGTCGTCGTAACTAATGTTCCCTACCGGATTTTGTCATTGCTTGACTTGCGAACTTGCTTTATACTAATTCCTGTTGTTTATAAATGAATGAAGTAAAGATAGCCTCGTCATACTAAGATGAGGTAGAGGTCGCGGATATAAAGAGTACGCGCGTGGAGACGTTAGAGCCGTCTATGAATCGCGTCGAAAGGAATATCTGCCGAAGTTTGCACTGTCGCTCTTACAGCGGTGCAGGCTGGGGTCGTTGCCGAAAGGCACGGAACTGTCACATTGTATAACCTGCATAGTAGCAGGTCATAATGTGTTGCGCTATCTTCACAGGGAGTATGATGCGGAGCTGTATAGATGGAAACCGCAGATATAGTCTGCGGTTTCTTTGTGTTTACAGAATTTGTATATTTAGTGTTTGTCCATAACCTTATGGAGACCACCAAATACACTCTCTCGCTCTGCGGGAGGAAGCAGCTCAGCACTCCCCGTTCATGAATTGAAAGATTAGATCATAAGGAGTGTCAAATCATGCAGGGCAAGCAGCAAAATCTAGCACAAGGCAGCATTAGTAACCCGCCTGAGCTAAAAAAATCATTTAAAGCAAGGCATTTGACCATGATTGCGCTTGGAGGATCTATTGGTACTGGACTCTTCCTCGCCAGTGGTGGCGCTATCGCTTCAGCCGGACCCGGTGGAGCACTTCTAGCCTATACGGCTGTTGGTGTTATGGTTTATTTCCTCATGACCAGTCTGGGAGAGCTCGCTACCTATTTACCGGATTCGGGCTCATTTAGCACTTACGGCACGCGTTTCGTCAGCCCCGCTTTTGGGTTCGCCATCGGCTGGAACTTCTGGTATAACTGGGCGGTTACGATTGCAGCAGAATTATCTGCCGCCACCGTCATTATTAAATACTGGTTCCCGGACAGTCCCTCCTTTCTCTGGAGTCTTGTATTCCTGCTGTTGATGTTCGGTCTTAACTTCCTGTCTGCTCGTGGATACGGAGAATCAGAATATTGGTTTGCCATTATCAAAATTATTACTGTTATCGCCTTTCTTATTGTCGGAGTTTTGATGATTTTCGGAATCATGGGTGGAAAAGCCGTAGGCTTCAGCAATTTCCAGATCGGGGGCAGCTCGTTCCACGGTGGCTTCTTCGCTTTCGTCGGTGTCTTTATGGCTGCGGGATTCTCCTTCCAAGGCACCGAGCTAATCGGTGTTGCAGCAGGTGAGAGTGAGAACCCTCGCCGCAACGTACCTATTGCTATTCGCCAAGTATTCTGGCGTATATTAATCTTTTATATCCTCGCTATACTTGTAATTGGAATGCTGATTCCTTACACGAATCCAGATCTGCTACGCGGTGGTATTGATGATATCGGAGTCAGTCCATTTACGATCGTATTTAATAAGGCTGGGCTTGCTATTGCCGCATCCGTCATGAATGCTGTCATTCTCAGCTCCGTATTGTCAGCCGGGAACTCGGGAATGTACGCCTCCACCCGCGTCCTGTACGCTATGGCTAAGGATGGAATGGCTCCACGTGCTCTAGGCAAGCTTAATCGCCGCGGTGTTCCCGTTGGAGCTTTGCTAGTGACCACAGCTGTCGGTATGTTGGCCTTTTTGGCATCATTCTTTGGTGACGGTGCCGTATACAACTGGCTACTTAATGCTTCCGGTATGTGTGGATTTATTAACTGGCTCGGCATCGCTGTCTGCCATTATCGTTTCAGACGCGCCTTTATAGCTCAAGGTCATTCCCTTGATGAGCTGCCTTACCGGGCTAGATGGTTCCCGTTTGGACCTATATTTGCCTTAGTACTTTGTGCGGTAGCCATCCTTGGCCAGAATATGGGCGCCTTCTCAGGTGGAAGCATCGACTGGTACGGTATTGCCGTTTCTTATATCAGCCTGCCATTATTCGTCTTAATTTGGGCCGGCTATCGCTTCTTCCGCAAGAGTAATATTATTCCTTTGGATAAATGCGATCTTAGTACTCACCCAGAATAAATAGTCTCCGCAAAAAGGGATATCCAGAAGCCTGAAAGGCTGCGGGATATCCCTTTTTGCATAAAGCAATCTAGCATATTCAGCTTCTGATTCTACTTAGTCCTTTGCCTATTCCCAAGTCACATATACTTTAAGATCACCCGTATTATCAAAAGAAGTGCTAGAATAAGACACTTCCTCTAGTCCAAGTTTATATAATTCCTGTAGATCATTCTTCAGCTGGGTTCCACTACCGTGATAACGGAATAATAAAGATCCCTCTCCTGAAGCGACAGCCTTATTCGCCAGCTGAATTAAATCTGCTGCTGAACGTACAATCCGCTCCTCGGCATACAGCTCATAATTAAGGTCCTTCTGAAGCTGCTTATACACCCCGGCGCTCTGTCCTCCACGCTCTACAAGTGCTGACAAGGTCTTATAATAGGCAACCGAGGCTGCCGGATAAGACTTCGTCCAGCTATGGTCCTGACGCATTTGTGCATCAGTCTTCAAGTAATACGCGGTGCTTACCACGCCGGCTTTATCAGGTGTCGGGTCATCCCAAGTTGTGTCGAGATGATACCATCTTCCTTCGAGCAGCACTAGATTCCAAGCATGAGACTGGCTGCGTCCTCCCGGCTGTTTTGCAGTGCCCTCAACGATTTTATTACTGAATCCCGCTTCCTTGAGCAGCTTATAGGTCAACAGCGAATACCCCTGGCAAACGGCACTGCCACTCTTCAGACCTTCATAAGCCGTATATTTACGATAAGAAGTATCATACTTCAGACGCAGCACCACCCAGTCGTGGATAGCCTTAACCTTCTGATGATTATTCATGCCCGGTGTAATGATCTTCTTGAGCGTTGCCTTTACTTCTTTGTTCACAAAAGCGGTCTGCTCCAGCGTTTCCAAGTATTTCACTTCTACCGTAACCTTTACAGAGCTTTTGCTCCCTCGATAAGTGTATCCGTAGCTGTCTATGATGTAATACAAATAGGGATCGCTATTCATCGCTTGATCTAGACCCGTTTGTATCTGTGTTTTTAAATTCGAGGTTTTCCCCTCATAAGTAAAAGTGATAGTCTCTCTACGATTATTCATCGCACCGGTTAGCTTCTGGGCAATTTCACTCACAGAACGAACGGTCGGTGAAGTCGTGGCCGCATAAGCATGCCCCCAGGTCCAATACAATGTCGGGGGAATGGCTGCGCAAATAATCACTCCTCCAAGAATGACTTTTGCCAACGTGAAGCGTTTTTTCCACATAATTATTCTGATCCTCCGGCTCCTACAGACTTATTCAAAACCCTCCATTTAATAGATAATGAGGACTTGGGCAAAAAAAGACTGTTCTCTGTAGAATAATTCTACTCTGAGAACAGCCACTAAGCCAGACCGATATGGATTATTTCTTTAGGGGTGTAATGATATAGGTCTCTCCTATTGCTGTTTCAAATTCCAGCCCCGCTCCTTCAATCTGTGTACCATCCGGTTTTTGAATGAGCAAAGGCTGGTGTTGAACAATTCTGCAGGATCGGCCATGAGTGGATGTAATCTCTGCCCTTGTTAAACAGCCCCCGCTCCATTCTATAGTCGTGACAAAGCCACCCCGTGCCACCAAACCTTTCACGCTGCCTTCAGACCATTCCTCTGGAAGAGCAGGTAATAGTTCCAGACCCTCCTGATGACTTTGCAAAAGCATTTCTGCTATTCCGGCTGTAGTTCCGAAGTTTCCATCAATCTGAAACGGAGGGTGATTACCGAACAGGTTCGGCAAACTGGAATCTTGCAAAATGCGACGTAGACAGCTAACCGCACTCTCGCCATCCTTCAGACGCGCATAAAGATTAAGCAACCAAGCTGCGCTCCAGCCTGTATGGCCACCTCCGTGTTCTATGCGTTTCTTCAGTGTGAATGTTGCCGCCTCCGCTAGCTCTGGTGTGGAGGAAGGGCTAATTACGTTCCCAGGGTACAGGTCATACAAATGAGAAACATGACGATGCCCAGGCTCTTGTTCAGCGAAATCCTCATTCCATTCGCGGACAGTTCCGTCCGGTGCGATCCCCTGGTGGGCAAGCTGCTTCTGTTTCTGCATAAGCTCCTGACGCAGCTCTACATCGGTATTTAAAATGTCAGCAGCCTGAATGCAGTGCTTGAACAACTCAGCGATGAGCGATAAATCCATGGCTGAGCCAGCCGAGACACTGCATGGTATGCCTTCAGCAGTCAGAAATACATTCTCTGGCGAGGTAGACAGACCTGTCGTCCATCTTCCATCAGGCAGCTCCACTAGCCAATCCAGACAAAACAATGCGGCTCCCTTTAATAAGGGATAAGCTGTGCGCAAATAGTCCTCATCTGGACGGAAAGCGTAACGCTCCCATAGATGGCGAGAGAGCCATACCCCGCCCATCGGCCAAAAAGCCCACATCGCCTTACCGTCTGATGGAGAAGTCATCCGCCACAAATCGGTATTATGGTGTACTGTCCAGCCGCGTGCGGCATAATGAATATTCGCTGTACGGCTGCCAGCCACGCTAAGCTCCGTAATAAAATCTATTAAAGGTTCATGGCATTCGCCCAATCCGCATAACTCGGCCGGCCAATAATTCATTTCGGTGTTTATATTTGTCGTATAATTGCTGTTCCATGGTGGCTGAATATAGGGATTCCAAATGCCCTGCAGATTCAGAGCTTGTGTCCCCGGCCGTGAGCCAGCAATCATAAGATAGCGGCCATACTGGAACAGTAGCGCTTCCAGTTCAGGATCCGTCTGTCCTTCGCGGTATTGTGCCAGTCGCTCATCAGTCGGAAGCTCTCCCCGGGAGGCAGCAGATGCAAGCGTCAACTGCACACGGCGGAACAGGGATTGATGATCCTCTAGGTGGCGCTGCTTAAGCTCTGCGTATCCTTTTGAGGCTGAAGCTAACTGCTCTAGGCACAATTCCGCTGGCAGCTTGCCACCGCTTCCCGGCATCCGGTCATACCCGGCATAATCGGTTGCCGCAGCCAGACGAAGGGTAATGGAGTGCGCGCCAGAAATCAACAGCGAGCCGTTCTCCGCTGCACAAGCCCCACCTTCCGTCTGGATATCCATAACCGCAGCAAAACTTATGCCAAGGCCCTCTTCATATAATACGGCACGCGGGTGATCCCCTACGTAGTTATCAGCCACATGCGACGGGGCACGGCCAGTCATAATAAGCAAGCCATTCGGAGTAATCTCCGAGTGGGAAGGATGCGGTGATGCCAGATCCGCCCAGAAATCTGGCAGAGTAGCTTGGCCCTCTCCCCCCTCCGCACGGATATGAAGAGCTATAAGCTCATCCGGTCTGCTGGCCAATACTTCACGTACGATCCTTACACCACCGGCAGTATAGGATACCGTAGCCAACGCCCGATCCAGATCAAGCTCCCTCCGGTAATCCTCTACAGCACCTGCAAAATTAAACTTCAATCGCAAATCTCCAAGTGGTTGATAGGATTCCGTCCGGCTGCCTAACATTTTGGCGTCCACCAGTGCTTCTGCTTCCTTGTATTTTCCCTCTGCTACTAGCTGTTTGGCTGGGGCTAAATGCCGCAGTGCCTCATAATTGGCTTTATCCCGCGGGAAACCCGACCATAAGGTGTCTTCATTTAATTGAATCCGTTCTTCTTCGATTCCACCAAAGACCATGCCGCCCAGCCTGCCGTTACCTACGGGCAGCGCCTCTTCCCATACAGCCGCCGGCTGCTTGTACCATAACTCATGCTGTCCGGAGTTCTTGCTCTCTCCCATGTATATTCCTCCTGTCCTGTTATGACCGGTGAAAAGCAATCAGCGGGAGGCCCGGACTTTCGTTCGGACTTCCCGCCATCTTCATGCTTTTATTGTATTAGACGAAATTTAATAATTAATCATTCCAAAGTTTCACGCGTTGTTTAACCAGCTCTTCACGCAAATCTTCAGCTTTCGTTACACCAGCTTTATCTAGCTCAGCCATGTAAGCATCCCAAACTTTATCGAAATCAGCTGGTTTAGACAAGATTGCTTCAGGGATCCGTTTCCAACTGATATCCTTCAGCTTGTTGTCAAGAACGACGATTTCGCTATCCCCAGGAATCGTGATGTTCCATGCCGCGCCCCAAGGTTTAACTTTGAACTCATCTTCACTAGGGAAGAGGTCTTTCCAAGTGGTTGCTTTGTAAGCAGCAAGTGTTTCTTTTTCAACCGCATTGTAACCTACGGTTACTTGCTCAGGGAAACGAGTTGTGTAGTAGTTACCAGATGGATCCAATACACCGTCGCCATAGTGAGCGCTCAGCAATGCATAGTTTGATCCGACATTACCCAAGCCAGTTTCTTTTTGGAAGTTGGTAGTGTCATTATATTTACGGTCGTTCACATCTTCAGGAATGACACGTTTGCCATCAACAACATTGTAGTGTTTGCCTTCAATACCCCAGTTGACCAGTACTTGACCTTCGTCGGAAGCTAGGTAGTCCAGGAATTTAATTGCACGAACTGGATCTTTAGCATCTACGCTGATCCCAATTCCGTTACCACCCATGAAGCCTGTAGGCCAGAAGGAGGTTTCTTTGTACTCCTCAGACAAGGTTACAGGATAGTGTCCATAGCCTTGATCCAGCTTGCCTTCAGCTTTCAATGCTCTTTCTCCATCGCCATAACCCCAGTCTTGGTCAATCAAACCAATAACGCGGCCGGTAGCGATTTTAGCTTTGTACTGATCATACTTTTGAACGAAACTTTCTGGATCAAGCAATCCGATATCGTTCATGTGGTTGAGCCAGCGGAAATATTCTTTTTCAGCCGGACGACGGAAGTGATAAGTTACTTCTTGGGTGTCGATATCAATCGCATATTCACCATCGTCAGGAGAACCAGTAGTAATAAATGCTGGGTTAGTTACTGTAATGTACATGTACCAATCGTCTGCATTCAGAGTCAGGCCGATGTTTTTGTTACCATTTTCATCGGTAGGATGTTTTTCCAGGTAAGCCTTGATTACGTTCTCATAATCTTGAACAGTTTTGATTGCAGGATATCCAGCTTCTTTAACAGCACGGTGCTGTAGTTCAAATCCGCCACCAGCATCAAAATATTTGTTGTCCACACCTGCATAGGTAGGGATGGCATAAATCGCATGATCATCGTCACTGTAACGTGAACGTTTCATGCCTTCTTCGCCCAATACTTTTTTGATATTCGGAGCATATTTTTCAATCAGGTCTGTTAGATCAAGCATTGCGCCTGCATCCACCAGCTTGCTGACATCAGTCTTAGCACTGATCAAATCCGGATATTCACCGCTCGCTGCGATCAAGGCTACTTTTTGTTGAGGATCACCAACTGCATATTCAGCATTTAGGGTTACTCCCGTTTTTTCCGTAATCACTTTACCAACTTCATCTTGCATACCTGTCCAGTTCGGGTTAGGGTCTGCACTGAAGAAGGTCATCGTGAGCGGGGAAATATCCTCAGCCGCATTGGTCGCATTTCCAGCATTAGTTGCGTTGCCGCCTGTATTTCCAGCTGCAGCATTACCGTTGTTGCCATTGTTACCGCCGCAGCCTGCAAGCACACCGAGCAGCATAATAGAAGTGAGCGTTAATGCCGTAGCTTTGGCTTTTATCTTTCTATTACTTCCCATTAAATAAACCCTCCTTAAAATTGTTTATCTATCGTATCACAGGTGAAGACCTGTTAATACTTTACCCAGCTTGCCAAAAGAAAACGGATACACAATAGGTTTTAAGCATAGGGGAGACTAAGCTCCCCCGTTGAACTGTGATTAGCTCTTCACAGCACCAAGTGTCATACCTTTAACAAAATACTTCTGAATGAACGGATAAACCAACAGGATCGGTACGGTTACGACAATCGTAATCGCCATTTTGAGCGACTCCGGCGAGACCTGATTGGAAGCCAGCGAAGCAATGTTGGAGCGGTAGTCGCCTCCGTTACCACTGGTTGTGGTCTGTAGAACCTTCATCAATTCATATTGCAATGTGGTCAAGTTAGGGCTTGAACCATTGTACAGATAAGTATCAAACCAAGCATTCCATTGACCTACTGCTAGGAACAGCGCGATCGTTGCTAGCGCTGGCTTCATCAATGGCAGAATAACCCGGAAGTAGATAGTAAAGTCATTGGCTCCATCCAGCTTCGCCGATTCCTGCAACGCATACGGCAGGCCGTCGATGAAGGAGCGGATAACGAAGACGTTAAAGGCACTAACCAGTCCAGGCAATACATAGACTGCAAAGCTGTTCATCATATGCAGATCCTTGATCAGCATATATATTGGAATCATTCCTCCTGAGATATACATGGTCATTGCCAAGAATGTGGAAACAAACTTGCGACCTGCAAAGTCAGGGCGGCTGATCGTAAACGCCAGCATCGAGGCACTGATCAGTCCGAACAAAGTACCGATAATTGTCCGCAAAGCGGATATTTTAAACCCGGTGATTAATCCGGAGAAAGTGAAGATCTTTAGGTAATTGTCCCAGGTAAAATCCCGGGGATAGATGGTCACTCCACCGCGCACACTGTCCACTGAATCATTCAGTGAGATTGCAAGCACGTTCAAAAACGGATAAATCGTGATTACAACCACGAACAGTACTACAAAATATACAAAGAAATCAAAGATCCGGTCTGACCATGACTTTCCGGTGATAGCTGAATTTCCCACTGTAATGCTCTCCTTTCATGAAAAGGGCAATTTACTGCCACGATTGGGTAGAAGGGCCTTCTGTGCTACAGAAGGCTCTCTTTTGTTGTACGTTTGAAGATTCCATTAATCGTAAACAGTAGAATTACACTGATCACTGAGTTGAATATATTGATCGCAGTACCGTAGGAATATCTCGCCATGCCCAGTCCGTATTTCAGTGAATACAGGTCTAGCACTTGAGAATAGTCGGTAACGAGGTTGTTTCCAAGCAAGAATTGCTTCTCAAAGCCGATATTGAGCAAATTACCCACCGACATAATGAGTAGTACAGTAATTGTTGGGCGAATACCCGGAAGTGTAATATGCCATACCTGACGAAGCCTGCTGGCACCGTCTACCCGGGCCGCTTCGTACAATTCAGGCCCAATACCTGCGATAGCTGCAAGGTAGATGATGGCGTTCCATCCGGTCTCTTTCCAGACATCCGATAAGGTAACGATTCCCCAGAAGAGATGGCCCTGGGCCATAAACTGGATAGGTGCGTCTATGAATCCTATTCCTAACAAGATATCGTTTACAAGACCATTTTCACCAGATAACATTTTAGTTACAATCCCCGCTGCAACCACCCATGATACAAAGTGGGGCAAATACGAGACTGTTTGAGCAAATCTTTTAAAGAAGCCAAGACGCACTTCATTGAGCAATATTGCAAACGTTATTGGAAAGATAAATCCTGCGACTAAGCCCATTCCACTCATCGCCAGCGTATTACGCAGCGCCAGAAGGAATTGCGAGTCACTGAACAGTGTCTTAAAGTGTTCAAAACCTACCCATTCTTGTTCAAAAAAGCCACGTGCGGGCTTGTACTTTTGAAAAGCCATCGTCCAACCCCATAACGGGAGATAACTGAAGACGAATGCCCAGATCACAAAAGGTATTGACATCATCCATAAGTACTTTTGATTCTTAAAGCTTCTCCAAAACCGTCCTCCTGAAGCAGGCTTTTTGTTGCGTGTTCGGGTATCCGGCGGGATTTGAGAAGTTACTGTGTCCGCTTTCATAAAGCCCCTCCTCTCTATGTCTATATTCTAAATCTCTGTAAGCGATTGCAGTACCCTATAAATTCGACCTAAAATCAGGTGAAAATTAGAGATTTATAGCCAAAATAAAGCGGATACATCGTTGAAAAAACTGAAAACAAACATGAATTTACTGAAAATATAATCACGTGAAATTATTTGATTTCATAAATCAATACGATACTTAATCCCCTGTCTATTTCACACAATTAATACTTCACCCCATAATTAATAAAACGCCCCGAGCTAACGTTCTATAAGTGAACGTGGCCGGAAGCGAAGGCGCGGACTGAAATGACCCTATTTAAGCAAATTGCACATCCTATTGTGTTAGGCGGACTATAAAGACCTTATTCACTTAAAAAACCACCTTTTGGAGAACATTTGCAGCTAATAACGTCCATCGAGTCCGATAAATCGAAATTGGACTCGAAATAGCCCAAATAACGACTCTGGAGTCCGTCATACCCGCGAATGAAGACTGTAATGTGCTCTCAGATGAGGCGTAACAAGTATACCCGTAACCTCTGCCCTGCTCCTCAACGAAAACCTCCGTATGGTTCAATTAAAATTAATTACTTTAATATCATCTTAGCTAGAAAATATTACCTGATCCGTCAGTACTTTAACTATTTCAGATACATATTCCTTATATGCACATGCCGAGTCGACATTATCTGTTGTACCTGCAATTTCTTTTCCTGAAGGAGGGTAATAGGAGAGCAATGAAAAACAAAAACATCAAGATATTATTATTGATTATCGCCGCAGTATTATTGACACTAAATTTATTTCAATTCAATAACAACGTAAGCCATAACAGATTTATGGATAGGCTAGACCTGAATCTTACATCAGAACTCGACGGTCTAAGAGTGGAATTAGAACGATCCTCAACACCAAGTATTCTTGCTGTAGAGCAAGCGAGTAAAATTGCTGCCCTTTCGACGTATTCAACATTAGGGTTCGATTATGGATATACCTTGGAAACCAGAATACATGACAAATATGTGCAAAACGAACCTTTTAAAGAGATGGACCAAATTCAAGCGTTACTTCTGGCCCTTCTAAAGGACCCTGCAAATCTAGAATTGCAGCAACGATTAGATTTATTATTAGTGAAGTAGCTTTAATGTAAGAAAAAAAAGCCACAGCTAAAGCTCAGGTTATACCTGAACTGCAACTGTGGCTTTTTGGGCTTCTATTTTAGATGTTTTTGCGAAAAGAACTCGGGGAGAGCCCTACATATTTACGGAACTTGGCGTTAAAGTAATCGGGGTTCATGTACCCTACTTTCTCGGCCACCTCATATACTTTCATGCCTTGTGCTAGGAATTGCTTCGCCTTCTCAATCCGCACTTTGTCCACATACGTATTGAAGTATTCCCCCGTAGTGTTCTTGAACATTTTACCTAGATATGCGCTGTTGTAATTAAATAACTCGGATAAGGTCTCAAGCTTAAGATTCTCATTGTAACGGCGGTTGATTAGCTCCGTAATTTTTTTGATCTCATTCCCTTTGCTGCCACTGGACATTTGATCGGCGATCTCCGCCATGAAATTGACGGCCTGCTCTTGCAGGTCTGCCAGATAATGACTATGGTAGAGCTCACCGATCGGCGGGGAATGCTTAGCAGCATTGCTGCGAATCTCTGGATAGACCGGTTCGAGACGGGCCAACACCGTGCTGAGAATCCGCACAAATGTATCTTTAATCTGCTGCTCCTCACTGCCCGCATTCAGTAGCTCCGCACAGATCGTATCCACCAGCGGTTCAATGGCAGCACGGCTTCCGGTTTCAACAGCCAGCATTAGGCGGCTCTCCGCATCCTGCCCTTCTTCGGCGTATGCCTCCGCCACTCCAGGAAACAACATACCGGAGAGATCGGCGCTGATCAGAATCCCTTTGCGGTAAAAGAATGCCCGGCGCAGCAGTTCACGCGCCACTTGAAAAGACTGTGCCGCCTCTTCTGGTCCAGCTACTGGGCCTCCAGTTGCTGCACTGAAGTCGTACCCCTCACGGCAAATTAAGGAAGAAAGCTCTTCCATCAGCCGCTCCTGTTCCTGCTTTCCTGGCAGCGGCTCTTGCAGCAGGAATCCAATATATGGCGGCATCGTGAAAAACATCCGCTCTTCACTGCTGCCAAAATACTGTTCTACCGCGGCCTTAACGGCCCGCTCTCCTTCCTCACTGCCGCCCGCAGGCGCGAGTAGTTCGAGTAGGATCACTTCGACACGGTCTGGTTTAAGACCCAGTGCTGCCGCATGCTTAGCAGGATCATTCTCCCCCTCCTCCGCAGTTGAAGGCTGCAGCAATGCACGCATCAGGCTTTCACGATTACGGGCAGGCTCCTCTTCATTCCAGCGGCTAAAGCGATCTTCCTGAGCGATCGTGACTCTGAGTTCCTCTAAATAGTTGATCAGCTCTTCCTCATCCACCGGCTTCAGTAAATAGCCGTCAATGCGGTAAGAAATGGCTCGTTTGGCATACTCAAAGTCCGCATGACCACTTAAAATCAGCACATGGCTGGTCGAGCCTTCTTCGCGCAGCTCACCGATTAACTCCAGCCCGTCCATACCAGGCATGCGGATATCCACCACAATCAGTTCCGGATAAAAAATATGATATTTCTCCTGAGCTTGCAAGCCGTTGGCGGCCGTAGCCACCACCGTATACCCCAGCTCTTCCCAAGGGATTAGAGCCCGAAGGCCTTCCCGCAGCTTTGGCTCATCATCAACAATCAATACTTTGATCATAGATTTATGTCCTCCATTGGAATACGAAACGTAATAGATGTTCCTTCATTCATCCGGCTTTCGATATTCAGTCCATATTCAACACCGTAGGATAACTTCAAACGGTCGTGTACATTGCGCAGCCCGATCCGTGCCTCTTCCTGCTCATCACGAACCTCAAGGGTATAACGGATCTGCTCCAGCTTGTCCGGAGTGATCCCGGCTCCATTATCGGTAATGGTAAAGACCGCATGATTCTGCTCACGCTTGATATTCACCGTAACCATTGCTCCATCCATCGTGTTGTCCAGCCCATGAATCACCGCATTTTCCACAAGCGGCTGCACAATCAGCGGCGGGATGTAGAGCGATTCGACGGCAGGGTCTACAATAAATTGATATTTCAAACGATCCTCATAACGGAATTGCTGAATATCCAAATAACAACGAACCACTTCAAGCTCCTGGCTAAGCAAAATTTTACTTCGGCCTACCTCCAGATTACTGCGCATCATTTTGCCAAGAAGACGCACTACCCGTGCAATCTCCACTTGCCCTTTCATATGGGCCTCCATACGAATAGATTCCAGCGCATTGAACAAGAAATGAGGATTGATCTGGCTTGCCAGCATTTTAAAACGGATATCATTCTGTTTCTGTTCCAGCAGACTGTTCTGGTCATTAGATTCCTGTACCTCGAACATCAAATCGTTAATACTCCGCACCATAGAATTGAATTGACGAGCTAACAGAGCAATTTCATCTTTGCCATCAATTTTTAATGAAGTGTCAAAATCACCCGTACTAACGCGGTTAATATGTCTGCTTAACTGCAATAATCGACGTGAAAATAACGAAGAGAAACTATATATGATTAAAAAGGCCAATAAAACGCTTACGGCAATCACGGTAATCGAAAGCTTAATCACCCGATTAGGTTCTTTGACTATACTATCAATAGAAAAAACAGAAATAATTCGCAGGGCGTTACGGCTGGCTTGTGGTTTAAGTTCTTCTATCACTATTTTGGAGGCTTCACCATCTACTTCTGCCTCATAGCTCCCGCTTCCTTGCCCCAAAAGCTTTGTATCAAAAGAAACATCTGCCAGTTTCTTTCCTGTTCGATCGCTCCGGTTCGCAGCAATGATGTTATCCTGATCATCCACGATCATGGTATCAAATGATTCCTGGCTCAGAATTGAAGTTAGCTGGTGACTGTTTACATTAATAACGAGCACGCCAATTTTACTGGAGCCCTCCAGCTCGATTTTGCGGACAAGGCTTAAATAATTCCGCTGATCACGCTCATCCTCTATATATTCCCAACCGACGAGGCTATCGTACCGCTGTGCTCTCTGATACCACTGGCTCTCCTTAATGGCAGACGAAGGATTGATCAGCTCCCAGTTGTTAAGCAGCGTAGCATTATCAGTGTATAAACGTATGTTGGATATGTCTTTATATAATCTTAGGTATTCACGCATATCAGTGTAATCCCGATAAGCCTCAACCACATCATAAGTGCTTACATACTGGCGTATGGCGAGTTTTTTCAGCCGGGCATCATTGGACAATCGATACGCTATATCTTGCGATACACCGATGACTTCTTCTGTTCTTTTTTTTACCCGATCTACGTTAATTGAAGCTTGCTCCAGTGCGTTCTCAAACGCCATGGTCCTCATCTCAATCGTAAGATAACCACCTACCAGTAATACCGGCAAAAGTGTAGTCAGTAAAAAAGCAAGCAGCAGCTTATTGCGGATTTTGATGTCATTCAGCACCTTAACAAACCATTGAAACATGGCCTTTCGCCCCCCGAAACCTTCGCTATCTCATTTACAGGCTGCCACTACCTTGGAGATATTCCATACTTTACAGAAGAAAAATGAAAACGGCAACATTTTTGAATATTGCCGTTCATCACCTCTATAAAGAAGATGGTCTTTAAAAAGGCCTTCCGCCAGATGCGAAAGACCTTTTTTATATCAGACAGATAGATAAATGGCGCTTTATTGGCGATATGCAGCCAGCTTGTTATTCAATTCGCGGGTCTGGCCGTAAACTTCCTGATAGAGGTTGAATAAACCATCATAGATTGCCGTTTGTTTCGGATCTGGTTTATAAACATCAGCAGGACGGATAAACGCTTCTGCACATTCCGCAAGGGATGTGAACCATCCGCTTCCATAAGCCGCCAGCATAGCTGCTCCCATTGCCGGACCCTGCTCACTTTCTAGCTTCACGATAGATGCATTGAAAATATCAGCCTGCATTTGCAGCCAAGCCTCATTTTTAGCTCCACCACCAATTGCAATGATCTCTGTAATCTCTTTGCCTGACTCACGTACAATCTCAATGGATTCACGCAGTGAGAAGGTAATGCCTTCTAATACTGCTCGTGTAAAATGCGTCAACGTATGCCCTGAATCCATACCAATAAAGCTTCCGCGAATATTTGCATCTGGATGTGGTGTACGTTCTCCTACAATATAAGGAGTGAATAACAGGCCGCCGCTGCCAGCTGGAATAGAGGAAACTCCGCTTAACAGCTCATCAAAGCTTTTGTCTGCCGCAAAGGTTTCTTTAAACCACGTAAGGCTATGACCAGCAGCTAGTGTAACCCCCATAATATAGTAGGCATCTTTTTCACCATGGTTAAAGAAATGGACTTTGCCTTCGAGATTCAAATCTTTATTGCTCTCATAAGAAAGAACTACACCAGATGTACCAATACTGCACATGGTCCGGCCTTCTCCCAATACACCCGCTCCGAGCGCGCCACAAGCATTATCCGCACCACCAGCAAATACCTTCGTTGAAGATAAAAGACCTGATGCTTCAGCAATGTCCGGCAATAATGTTCCAGTCTGTTCAAAGGATTCTACCAATCTAGGACAAAGAGAAAGTGGAAGTTCAAAAGCCTCTGCGATTTCTGCGCTCCATTCTTTAGAGCCTACATCCAATAGCAACGTTCCGGCAGCATCGGAGTAATCCATTGCATAATCACCCGTCAACCGATAGCGTACATAGTCTTTTGGCAGCAGGAACTGATGCGCCTGTGATAATATTTCTGGTTCATTCTCTTGAACCCACAGAATCTTAGGCAGTGTAAAACCTTCCAATGCTTTGTTTCTGGCGATATCGATCAACTTCGTTCCAAGCGTCTTCTCAATCTTACGGCATTGTGCAGTAGTACGGGTATCATTCCAAAGAATAGCTGGACGCAGCACTTGCCCTTCCTTATCTACCAGTACCAATCCGTGCATTTGTCCGGAGAAACTTAGACCGTCTACTTGAGACGGGTCAATGCCTGATACTTCAATCAGACGGCGCAGGCTGACCAGCGTGCCCTTTACCCAATCCTCAGGATTTTGCTCACTCCAGTTAGGTTGGGGTCTGCTTAGCGGGTAGGACTCAGAATGCTCAAAAGCCACCTTCCCCTGCGGGTCCACTAGAACAGTCTTCACTGCACTAGTCCCCAAATCAACACCTATAACGTATTTCATTTTTGACCTCCTAAAAGTTTTATGGAGCTTAGCTTCTTGATTCTCTTCGCAATAAAACTCGCTTCGTAAGCATCTGCTTAGTTTTATGAGCGTTTACTACGTTGAGTTACCTCGAATAAAACTTACTTCGTAAGCATCCGCTTAGTTTTGGCTACAAAAAGGGGGCTGCCGAAGAATGCTCTCTTCAGCAACCCCCGTTGCATTTGTTCAAACTGGACTCAAAGCTTAAGCTTCAAGCTCCCTGTAAAGACTACTCAGCCAAGATGTATTGGTTAAGGGTAGCTCTCAGGTATTCTTGACGTCCGGATTGGTTAGGACGTGGGTTCTCATTGTTCAAAGCATATTCAGCCAAAGAAGCCAATGTTGCTTTACCTGAAACGATGTCTGCACCAACGCCTTCAGTGAAGCTGCTGTAGCGTTTGTCAACGAAGTCTTCGAATACGCGATCTTCGATCAATTTAGCAGCAACTTTCAAGCCTTTTGCGTAAGTATCCATACCAGCGATGTGTGCCAAGAACAGATCTTCTGGCTCGAAGGAAGGACGACGTACTTTAGCATCGAAGTTAATTCCGCCTTTGCCAAGACCGTCATTCTTCAATACTTCATAAAGAGTAAGTGTTGCATCGTAGATGTTTACTGGGAATTCATCAGTATCCCAACCAAGCAGTGTATCCCCTTGGTTAGCGTCAAGTGATCCAAGCATGCCATTAATACGAGCTACACGAAGTTCATGTTCAAAAGTATGACCTGCAAGCGTAGCGTGGTTAGCTTCAAGGTTCAGCTTGAAGTGCTTGTCGAGCTTGTATTTTTGCAAGAACGAAATTGTTGTTGCTGCATCGAAATCATATTGATGTTTAGTAGGCTCTTTTGGTTTAGGTTCGATCAGGAATTGACCGTCAAAACCAATTTCCTTAGCGTAATCTACAGCCATGCTGAACAGGCGAGCAATGTTATCTTGTTCAAGACCCATATCTGTATTCAGCAATTCTTCGTAACCTTCACGGCCGCCCCAGAATACATAGTTGCTTGCGCCCAGACGTTTACCAACTTCCAGACCTTTCTTCACTTGTGCTGCTGCATGTGCGAAAACATCAGCGTTAGGTGTAGAACCTGCACCGTGCATATAACGTGGGTTAGTGAACATATTAGCTGTATTCCACAGCAATTTCTTGCCGGAAGTCTTCATGCCTTGTTCAAGGATATCAACGATAGTGTCGATGTTGCTGTAGAACTCACGCAAAGATGCGCCTTCTGGTGCGATATCTACATCATGGAAGCAGAAGTAAGGCAAATCCATCTTGTCCATAAATTCGAATGCTGCTTCAGCGCGAGCTTTAGCTTTATCAAGACCATTCAATTTGTCCCAGCTGCGAATTGCAGTTTCAGCGCCAAACGGATCAGAACCGCCAGCAGTTAATGTATGCCAATAAGCCATTGCAAATTTCAGATGTTCCTCCATAGTTTTGCCGGCTACGACTTCTTTAGGATTGTAGAATTTAAATGCATAAGGGTTGGTGGAACGGCTTCCCTCGTAAGAGATTTTGTTCACTGTCTCAAAATAAGCCATTGTGTAATCCTCCTCATATTGTGCTACGCTAGCAAGCGTTTACAGCATCATCTTAACACATCTTTTTGACTTTGTATATTGGTTAAACAAAGTTTTTTTATAAAATTTCCGCCTCTTTAAGTCTCCCTTGCCTATCCGTTTAATATTCAAAAAATCCAACAAACATAGATTTCCTCTTTTCTGCCGATGTATTGCAATTTCCAGCACATCACTCTAGACTAAGTGGCATACAACAAAAGGGAACTATGCTAAAAAGGATGTGTGATTCGTGAAGGTTACCGGAGATCAGGCGCTGGTCAAAAAAATCAATAAATCGATCGTACTACATACTATTCGAAGGAACTCTCCGCTCTCGCGCGCCAAGGTTTCAGAGATGACCGGACTGAATAAAGCTACCGTATCCAATCTGGTGGCAGAGCTATGCGCTCAAGAATTAGTGACTGAAGTTGGACCAGGTCAATCCAGTGGCGGCCGTAAACCGCTAATGCTGCATTTTAATAGCATGGCTGGCAGCGTAATCGGCATAGAGTTGCGAGTGAAGCAGCTGACAGCCGTCTTATGTGATTTAAGTGGTGGCATTCTTTTCGAAAGCGATTTCTCTCTGGATAATCATGCGCTGCCTTATGTACTGGAACGGATGAAAAAAATAATCTCAGACTTGATTGATAAAGCACCTGAATCCCCATACGGTATCGTCGGCATCGGAGTAGGTGTCCCCGGGATGGTGGATGAGAACGGGGTTGTTCTTTTTGCTCCCAACCTTGGCTGGGAAATGGTCGACCTGCGGGGTATTCTGGAGGCAGAATTCGCGGTTCCAGTCACTATTGATAACGAAGCTAACGCAGGTGCACAAGGTGAACTGAACTTTGGGGCGGCAAAAGATGTTAGACATCTGCTCTACATCAGTGCGGGTTCAGGGATCGGATCCGGTATTATTATTGGCGGCGAGCTGTACAAAGGTGCACGAGGATATGCCGGCGAGACCGGACATATGACGATTGAAGCAAAAGGCAAGCCGTGCAGTTGTGGGAGTCGTGGCTGTTGGGAGCTATATGCCTCGGAAAAAACCTATGACCATTCCGAGTTCTCCCTCCCTGCTCATACTACACAAGAACTGGTCCGTTATGCAGCCGCTGGACAAGAAGACGCCTTGCACCACTTCTCATCTATGGGTGAATATCTAGGCATCGGAGTAACGAATCTAATCAATAGCTTTAATCCAGAGCTGATTGTCATCGGTGGAGCTTTATCCGAAGCAGAAGCCTGGTTAGGGGAGCCTCTTCGCGGGGTTGTCGCGGAGCGTACGCTTCCTTATCATAAGCAGCAGCTCGAGATTACCTTCTCCAAGCTGGGCAGCCGGGGCACGATGATAGGCGCGGGGTTCTCTGCGGTTATGCATTTTCTAGGCGATATTCGGGTCACCGTTTAATGTAGTCTAATGGACAACGATTTTGCGGGACAGTTTCACGAGTGAAATTCATAAGCGGATAGAATTGACGTAAAATTGCCGCATTTAGGTGGATCAAAAGTGCAGTAAAAGCAACTTAAATCCTATATAATAAAGGATAAGTTAGTGTGACATTTATCACTACAACCCCTTTTTTGAAATGGAGAGCGAGTCCATGACCTATGTTGATACGTCTGATATCTCGGCACAGATGTTCATCACTGTGTTGCTTTTTCTGCTCATTATTGCCCCTTTGATCAGTCTCGGTGTGCTCCGTTTTTTTCAAGCCAAAAAGAAATCAGGATTCATTCTGATCGGCAGCGGTGTTGCTGTATACGTCCTATTTCAGATCATTACCTCTTTCACTCAAGCTTAAATTGAACTTCGCGATTTACATCATAAAAAATAGCCTGCGCATATAAGCGTCAGGCTATTTTTGTATACCTAGACCACAAAAAGGTCACCTCCAAAATGGAAGCGACCTTTTGCAATTTCTTCGCAGAAATCTTATTTAATTAACAGTCGCCAATGCTTTGTCGAACTGAGTTTTGTTCATCCCCACGATTTTGTACTCACCAATTACAGTTACAGGAACAGCTCTCATTCCCATATCCCAAACCTGCTGTGCGTAATCATCATTCTGCTCGATGTTACGTTCTTCATAGGCTACGCCTTTTTCGCTCAAAAAGCTCTTCACCTGACGGCAATGTGGACAATTTGTTGAAGTATATACAATTACATTTTCCATCATTAGACCTCCTGTGGAAGATTACAGTTATGTTATTTATTGTAGCACTGGGAGTTTTCTAACCAAATTACAGAATGACCGCGCTATGTTCCAGACTTTCAATGTATTTCTCAGCATCCATAGCTGCCATACATCCACTGCCTGCTGCCGTAATCGCTTGTCTATAACGGGTATCCTGCACATCACCACAAGCGAATACGCCTGGGATATTAGTTTCAGAAGTACCGGGATTAGTCATGATATAACCTTCAGCATTAGTTGTGATTTGTCCACCCAAGAATGCAGTGTTAGGATGGTGGCCAATCGCCACAAACACTCCGCTTGCTTCAATGATTTCTTCTTGTCCTGTCTCATTGTTCAGCACTTTTAGTCCACTCACGCCTTTATCTCCAGAAGTTACTTCCAGAGGAGTACGATTCAGGCTCCAAGCTACCTTAACATTATCGCGAACGCGATCCTGCATGATCTTGGAAGCACGTAGTTCTTCACGACGGTGTACCAAAGTTACTTTGGAGGCAAAACGAGTCAAGAAACCCGCTTCCTCAAGCGCAGAATCACCACCGCCAACAACCACGATCTCTTTATTACGGAAGAAGAATCCATCACAGGTAGCACAGGTGCTCACACCGCGTCCCACATTATCCTGTTCGCCTGGGATACCGAGGTATTTTGCCGTAGCGCCAGTGGAAATGATCAAGGTATCCGTCGTAAGAACACCCAATCCTTCAACATTAAGCTTAAAAGGCCGCTCTCCAAGTTCTACACTGTTCACCCAACCCGTACGGAATTCCGCACCAAAACGTTCAGCTTGTTTACGCATATTATCCATTAAGTCTGGACCCATAATCCCATCAGGAAATCCCGGGAAATTCTCCACTTCTGTAGTGGTGGTCAATTGTCCGCCAGGTTGGGGTCCTTCGATTACTAGTGGGTTCAAATTGGCACGAGCCAAGTAGATAGCGGCAGTCAACCCCGCCGGTCCGGTTCCAACAATTATTGATTTATACATATCTATATCCTCCTTGAGTTAGACGGCAGTGACGTCGCTTCTTATTTAAAATAATTATAATGTAGTCTTAATTATGCTAACTGAAAGCAAAAATGTCAATAAGCCAGACTCCCTCAGGAAAAAATCATTTGTGAACAATTTAATTTTTGGCAATAAATAATGCGCAATAACATCACTGACCTCTTACCGTAACAATCGCAGCCCATTAAGAATAACTAATATCGTACTGCCTTCATGACCGATCACGCCAAAAGGAAGGGCGATGCCCTGCACAAAGTTACTGATCATCAGAGCCGCGATTACTGTTACAGCAAAAATCATATTTTGCTTCACAATACGCTGTGAACGCCGTGCCAATGAAATGGTCGAGGCGATCTCTTCAATATTATCATTCATAAGCACTACATCGGCTATCTCAAGCGCTGCACCACTGCCTTTCATGCCCATACCCATGCCAACAGTCGCTGTAGCCAGAGCAGGCGCATCATTCACACCGTCACCCACCATCACAACATTACCGTGCTTTTCACGAAGCGCCTTAATATGCTTTACTTTATCCTCTGGTAAAAGGTCGGCAAATACTAAATCTACTCCGGTTGAAGCCGCAATAACTTTTGCTGTAGCTTCCCGGTCACCCGTAAGCATAGCCACTTTAATCCCCAGCTCCTGCAGCTTCCGCACTGCAGCTTCTGCTTGTGGGCGAACTGTATCCTGCAATGCAATCATACCTGCAATATGCTCACCGTCCAAAATAATGGAGACAGTCTTCCCCTCTTCCGCCAACTGCTGCCGTTTAGTTCTCCAGAATGCTAGCTCAGAATTCATCGCAGACGAAGTCAGCTCATCCAGTAAATTGGACTTACCAATTTTCCAGAGATGCCCGTCAACTTGACCTTCAATTCCCCAGCCAGTGATGGTTTTACTTTCCTGCACCCCCCGAAGCTCCAGATATTCTTCCTCAGCTTTACGCACAATGGCTTCCGCCAATGGATGGCGGGACATATGCTCAATGGATGCGCTAATCGCCAGTAATTCTTCCCGGTTGTAGCCTTCACCTGCAATAAAGTCAGTCACCTGCGGAGTTCCCTCTGTAAGGGTCCCTGTCTTATCAAAAGCTACAACTGAGGTCCGGGCCATATTTTCTAGGTGGACCCCGCCTTTAAATAAAATCCCTTTTCGCGCACTTTTGGAAATAGCCGACAGCATCGCAGGCATAATCGATGAGACCAACGCACAAGGCGAGGCTACTACAAGAAAAACCATCGCTTTATAAAAGGTTGCGCTCCAGCTCCAGTCCAGCAAAAAGGGTGGAAGGAAAATAAGAGCCACAGTCGAGGCGACAACTACCCGTGCATAGATGGCTTCCAGTCTTTTAATGAATCGCTGTGAATTTGGAACATCCGTCTCTGCTTCTTCTACCATCTTAATGATCTTGGAAAAAAGTGTGTTCTCTGCTGATTTCGTTACTTCAATATAAAGAGGACCTTCTCCATTGACCGTACCTGCGAATACTTCGCTGCCGGCACATTTTTCAACAGGCACTGACTCTCCTGTAATGGAAGCCTGATCTACTGCCGATTCTCCTCTGTACACCTTACCATCTGCAGGAATAAGATCCCCTGGACGTACAAGCAACAGATCTCCGATTACTAACTGATCAATAGCTACCTCGTTCATGCTTCCTTTTTCAATCCGCATGGCTGTGGCAGGTTTTAAGGCCATAAGTGAGGAAATATCCTTCTTACTCCGTTCCATCGTATAGCTCTCAAGTGCTCCACTAAGCGCAAAAATAAAGATGAGCATAGCACCTTCATTCCAGTACCCAATGGTAGCTGCGCCTAGTGCAGCCGCAATCATCAGCAGGTTCACATCGAGATCACGTTCTTTGACGAGCGTCTCAACGCCTTCTTTGGCTTTGTTCCAGCCACCAATGGTATACGAAATAACATAAAGTACTATAGAGAAAACTTCTGACCAGCTACCCATAGCCCAAGCAAAAAGCATAAGCACTCCGCTGCCAAGCGCAGCCTGCATCTCGGAGTTGCTGAGCATGGCTCTCAGATCGAACCGGCGTTTTGGAGCGCCTGGTTTCTTCATGCTGCCGGAGATTGAGGTTTGCTGGGGTAAATGTTTTGATGTTGCTTGCATAATAATCACCATCCTGAAAGTTTTGTGTAGGATTACTTCATTAACTTCTCTTCGCAACAAAACTTGCTTCGGGAGCACACGCTTTGTTTTGTCTAAATGATAATGAGAGCCATTCTTAAGACCCCTAAAATGACACATGCTGCCCCGGCTTAGCCGGGACAGCATGAATGATAACTATGAGTAGTGAGAATGATAATCATTGTTGCAACAGTACAACTATATTTCCTTAGTGCAACTTATATTTTAATAATACCACCTTGAACGAAAAAGTAAACCCTACCTTCCGGGCTATTCGTCATAAATTTAAAATAACGTTTTCCTATCTTAACTGCGTATTTTATTTAAAAGCTCGGATAGGACTTGCTCTTCGACTGGCGTCGAATAAGCTCCACCTTCAAAAGACTTCATCGCTCCAATTCCAGCTTGAAACACAAACCGTATACGCCCTTTGCGAACCTTTTTATCCGTATACATCTTATCGATCAGCATTCTATTTGTAATGGTTGCTGGTATTTCAGTCGGAAGTCCCGCCTTCTTCAACAAAGCAATCACACGCTGAGTTTCGTCAGCCGTTACATACCCCAACTGCTCTGCCAGCTGCACCTGAACCGCGAGTCCAATCGCAATAGCTTCACCATGTAATAATTCATAACCACTTAAAGCCTCTAACGCTCGGCCAGCAGTATGCCCCAAATTTAGAATTTGGCGCAGGTTGCTCTCTAGTTCGTCCTTTTCCACCACGCTGTACTTGATCTCGCAATTATGAAAAGCAATCCGTTCGCAAACCTCTCGATCTAATACAAGTTCGCCTTCTAAGGAGACAACTCGCTCCATATTCTGTTCAAGAAACTCAAAAAAGTCAGCATCCGCGATGCAGGCATGTTTGATTGTTTCAGCCAAACCACTGCGAAGCTCACGTACCGGAAGCGTTCTCCAAGTGGCTAGGTCGATGTAGACCTTTTTAGGCTGATGAAAAACACCAATTAGATTGGTTGCAACCGGTGTATTCACGCCCGTTTTACCACCAATAGAAGCATCCGCTGCTGCTAAAAGGGTAGTTGCATAGTTCAAACTTGGCACTCCCCGACCAAATGTTCCAGCCAAAAAACCTGCCAAATCCGTTACCGCCCCGCCTCCAATGGCAAGGATACAGCAATCTCGTCCATAAGAACGGCTTAATAGCCGATCCTCCAGCTCTGCCTTCGTTTCTCGGGTTTTGGACTTCTCTCCAGCAGGGAAAGAAAAAAGCTCCGCTTGAAAATCATTCTGAAGCAGCAGTTCCAGCAAGGCTTGTCCATACAGGGCTTCGACTTTGGAATCTGTAATAATCGCGAATTTGCTTACATTCTCGACAATTCCACGTTTTAAATCCTCAATCAGAGCGCCAAAAAGACCTTCCCCAATCTCAATATCGTAAGAATGATCTACGACCTTTTGCAAGCCAACTCTAAAATTCGTGGACATCTACAGCACCCCTATTCAGTAAGATGCTAATAAAATTCGAGCCTCCACTGTCATTATCCTGTTTATGTAAAATGTAAGAAGATGCTGGAAACAAATGTAGATGTTCCAAAACTAATGTTTCCTTGTTGGTCCTGATGATAGTACAGAGGTTCGATGCTGATTAGTTTGAGTGCGGGGGATGAGTTCGGAGGTTGAGTGCGGAGGTTGCATCCAAAGCATGAGTGCAGATTAGTTTAAGTACGGAGTTTGGGCACAGGGTGAGAGTACAGGAGGTTGAGGCGGAGGTTGAGCGTAAAGTATGAGTACGACAAGATTGATGAACGTATGATGCAAGTTGCTCGCGTATGTAGCTACTATCGGACTCAGCTGACCCTAATCGCTGGTTTTAAACACATTTGGTAATCTAACGGACCTCATTGCAGCTATTGACCTGAAAAGCACCAAATATGTACCTCTTCCTAACGAATAGCGTCTCTCGTATCCGAAACCATGCTAAAAAAGCTAAAATCAGGAAAATAGCGTCATCTGGGTCCTTAAGCATCGGGGGTTGAGGTGTGCGGAGGTTAGTGCCGAGTTTGAGTGCTGATTAGTTTAATTGCGGAGGTGCACGATTAGTTTAAGTGCGGAGTTGAGTGCAGTGTTTGGGCACATGGTATGAGTACGGCGTTTAAATGCAAGCATGAGTGAAGATTAGTTTAAGCGCTGAGGTTGAGCACAGGTAGGAGCACGGCGTTTAAATACAAAGCATGAATACAGATTAGTTTAAATACGTAGGTTGAGTACAGTATTGAGCATGGAGGTTGAGTATAGTGATTGAGTAATGGGTTATATGTACGCTGTTGAAGCAGGCAGCTAACGACCAAAAAAACAGAGCAACGATTCCCCGATAACCGGATAATCGCTGCTCTGAAGTCTTTTTACGATTCTTATATGAACTGCACCGTATCGTTCAGCAGAAAAAGCTTACTGCCTTCCCCCGGCGGCAGTATCCAGCGTTTCACGCTGCCTGGCGATCCAGATCAGGCAGGCCGCTCTCAGCAGCGCTTCGGTCCGCTGACCGGCGCTGCAAAAGATCCCGCTGAGCCCGATCTGATACAGATCGGCCAAAGCCGACGCCGCCGGTGTCCCCGCGGCAAGTACCACCGCCGCCGGCTTCACGCTCGTCACGGCGGCAAAGATCTCCCCCGCCGCCAGGGCGAAGTCCTCCGCGGCGGTCTCTTCCGGCGCGTGCTCGCCCGCCGCGCCGTCCAGCACTAGGAAATCGGCGATACGCGCGATTTCCGCAGCGGCGGCTGGCTCCACATCGGGCGCGATCAGCGCCCCGATGCGACATGCCGCCGCATAAGCGTGGCCGAGTGTCTGATCGGCCACGTCTTCGATGAATTCGCGCTTCGCGGCGAATTCGGCTGCGCTTGCGGTGTAGGCGACCAGCAGGTCCAGGCGGCAATCGCCGCCTTGCCGCTGGCTCTCCGCCACCGCAGCGAACAGCGCTTCGAGCTGCGCGTCCTGAAGCGCGGCAAGCTTGGCGGGCTGCGCCACCGCAAGCGACTCTGGATGCAGCAGGGTGACCGCTGCCCATTCGCCATCCGGCGATTCGAGCAGTTCGGCAGCAGCTGCGCGCAGACGATAAGAGATTCGCTGCAGAATCCGTGCTGCTTGCAGTTCATCCTCGCTAGATAACCAGTTCTCATAAAGACAGAACAGCTCTGGTTCCAGCAGCCATTCCTCACTCCGTATCAAACAAGGGCCCGCTTGAGCAGTCCTTGTTCCTTCCCGTCCAGCAAGACGTTCTTCTCTTCCTTCACGCAGCACTAGGAATGTCGATGGTTCCCCCGGCCGCTTAAAATAAGACCGCTTCAAAGGCTCAATGACATCCCTCTGCTCTACTCCAGCGATAAATTCTGCGGCAGCCGAGGCTACGGACCCAGCTTGGCTCATTTCCATTCCCACAGTCCGATCACCAGCCTTATACATGAACTTGAACGGGCGCTCTTCACTACTCCGCAAACCATCCTGCTGACGTTCACCCTTCATCCTCGCACCCACCCTTTATCTTTGGATTGCTGCCGGTATGCCAAGCTATATAACATAAGCGACCGACATTTCATTACCTCACTTATAAATACGGGAGCCACACCTGAAATATGCAAGCGTTGCCAAATCCGATGAATATTCCAACTTTTTTACGCAACAAAAAAAGCATCACCGCAGAGCGGTAATGCTTTTCGAAATATAAACTTCTATTGTTGACTGGCTGCAATAGCTTGCTCCAGATCATAGATAATATCATCAATGGATTCCGTCCCGATCGACAAACGCAGCAATTCCGGCGTTACTCCGGCTGTGATTTGCTCTTCATCCGACAGTTGTGCATGTGTTGTGCTTGCTGGGTGGATGATCAATGACTTGGAATCACCCACATTCGCTAAATGAGAGAACAGCTTCACATTCTCAATCAATTTACGTCCCGCAGCACTTCCACCTTTAATACCGAAAGTTAGGATCGCTCCTTGGCCTTTAGGCAAATACTTTTGCGCTAATTCATGAGATGGATGCGTAGGAAGTCCCGAATAACTTACCCATTCCACATCGGAGTGTGCCTCCAAATATTGTGCTACCTTCAGCGCATTCTGGCTATGACGTTCCATCCGCAAATGAAGAGTCTCCAGACCTTGCAGCAGCATCCAAGAGTTGAACGGAGAAATCGCCGCCCCTAAATCGCGAAGCAATTGAACGCGGGCTTTAATAATATAAGCAATCGGGCCCACCGCTTCCGTATAAACCACTCCATGATAGCTTGGATCTGGCTCCGTAAGACCTGGGAATTTACCGCTTGCCTTCCAATCAAATTTACCACCGTCAACAATAATCCCACCAATGGATGTACCATGTCCACCGATGAATTTGGTTGCTGAATGGACAACAATGTCCGCGCCATGCTCAATCGGACGCAATAAATATGGACTTGGGAACGTATTGTCTACGATGAGAGGAATCCCATGTTCATGGGCAATCGCTGCAACTGCCGCAATATCCAGAACATTTCCCTGTGGATTGCCGATTGTTTCTGCATACAAAGCTTTGGTCTTATCCGTAATCGCAGCACGGAAGTTCTCAGGATTATCCGAATCTACGAAATGAACCTTAATACCAAGCTTAGGCAGTGTTGTCGAGAAAAGATTATAAGTTCCGCCATACAGGCTTGCAGCAGATACAATTTCATCCCCAGCGCCCGCAATATTTAGAATGGAAAAGGAAATAGCCGCTGCCCCGGAAGCTGTAGCAAGCGCACCTGCCCCACCTTCAAGTGCCGCCACGCGCTGTTCAAATACATCCGTAGTTGGGTTCATCAGCCGAGTATAAATATTACCGAATTCTTTTAGCGCGAACAGATCCGCTGCATGATCAGCATCACGGAACCCGTAGGAAGTGGTCTGATAAAGCGGAACAGCACGTGAGAAAGTAGTTGGATCAATTTCCTGGCCTGCATGGACAGCCAAAGTTTCAAACGACAGCTTGCGATCTTCTGACATAGGTATTTCCTCCCCTATAATTAAGTATAGAAATGATTAACAATTTTGAATTGTACTCATTCTCTCACAAACCACATCATTTGAAAAGAAAAAAATCTCATTATTCCGGTGTGAATTATTGTACTTTGGTCAAATGCTTCTGCTAGTGTCCTCTATCTACTGGATAACGCTTTCAATATAAATTAATAAAAACCTCAACCTTATGTATAAAACACAATTCCTAATCAAACTGATCGGTTAATAGCTTGAATCAGGACAGCGGCGATTGAGCTTGTCCTCCTCACTCGCCGCTTCCGATTCAGCCCCTCGGCTTAGTAATTGCTTTGGCTTGTTTCGCCTTTAGCAATCGCTACACCACCACTAGTTCCAATACGGCTTGCACCTGCTTGTACCATTACATGTGCATCTTCTGCACTACGTACACCACCGGAAGCTTTTACACCGATATTAGGTCCAACTGTAGCACGCATAAGCGCGATATCTTCTTTCGTTGCCCCGCCTGTAGAGAATCCAGTGGATGTTTTTACGTAATCTGCTCCAGCCTCAACAGATAGCTTGCAGGCACGAACTTTTTCTTCTTCCGTTAACAGACAAGCCTCAATGATGACTTTTGTCAGTGCTTTGCCACGAGCTGCATCTACAACGGCTGCAATATCACGTTTAACCAGCTCATCGTTGCCATCTTTTAATGCTCCGATATTGATGACCATGTCCACCTCGCCAGCACCTTTAGCGATAGCATCGGTAGTCTCGAATGCTTTGCTCTCTGTTGTCGATGATCCCAGCGGGAAGCCGATAACTGTACATACTTTAACCTTAGGCGTATCTTTCAGCACTTCATGGGCAGTAGCTACCCAAGCAGGGTTTACGCAGACAGAAGCAAACTTATAAGTTTTAGCTTCCTCCGCCAATTTAATAATGTCTTCTTTCCGTGCATCTGCTTTAAGCAGTGTATGATCAATAATCCCCGATAGTGTAATTTCGCTCATTTTTATTATTCCTCCATGATTTGGATAGTAGTTTTTTTCATCTCTGTAATCATACCAATAGAACTCTGCTTTGCAAAGCAAACAGGGTGAGCATGCCTACCTCAAACCTTAATTTGTGCAGATTTTATGGATTTTAAGTAGTTTATCATTCCCTAAATTATCTTTTTAAAAAAATAAAGGTTTAATCCCCTAAACTTTCCCAATTAAAAATACGATAATAGTCTTAGATAAATAGGTTTTTTTATCCTATTCATCAAAATTTTTCTTAGATAATACTTAGGAGGAGATTAATCAAAAATGGGAAACTTCAATTTCGCCACAAATGCTGCAGATCAAAAACTGAATGTACAAGTCGAAGGAACTATGTCGCCAGAAGATGCAGGACGTTTCATTAATGAGTACAACCAAATCATAAGTGCATTCGACCCCAAACAATATGAGATCATCCTAGATTGCAAGACATTGAATGTATCCTCAAAGGACACACTTCCCATGCTTGAGCAATGCTACATACTGTATAAACAATCCGGATTTAAAAAAGTAACCTTTATTATTGCCAAAAGCCCTGTCCTAAAAATGCAATTAAGCCGAGTGGCACGGGCAACGAAATTAGAAAATTACGAAATTATTGAAGCATAGGAGGCGCCACTTGGGACATATAGCGATTCGCCAAGCTGCTTATTACCACCCAGAGCATATCGTAGATAACGAATATTATCTGAAGCATTTTCAGAGTATGGGCAAGGACATCAAACGATTCCTAGAAGTCATGGGTCGCGACCGGAGATACATCGTAAAAGAACAGGGTGAAAATGCCCTGACGATGGGATTAAAGGCTGCCCAAAAAGTGCTTAGCGAAGCGAATTTGCAAGGTGAGGATATGGACATGATCATGTTCGCTTCACAGACGCCAGAGTACACCTATCCTACCAATGCACTTCTACTACACCGTATGCTTCAAGGTAAACACCGGACCATTACGCAGGATTCCAATGCTAACTGCGCAGGAATGGTATCTGCCGTGGAGCAGACAAGTCGTTATATGCAAGCCAATCCCAGCATCAGGTACGCACTCGTCGTAGGAAGCGACTACAGTTCAGTGAACTGCAATACAGATGATGAAATTACTTACCCTAACTTTGGGGACGCCGCAGCAGCAGTGATTCTGGAGCGCAGCAACGAGCATGCAGGCTTCATAGATTCCCTTTATTACACCGATTCTGAGGGCTCCGAGAATATTATGTTCCCGGCCTGCGGCCTGTCGAATATTTATCAAGAGGGTATGACCCCAGAGCAGATTCGGATACGGTGGACCCCTTTTGACGGTACTGTGTGTGTAGACGCAGCTATAGCGGATATGAAAGAGCTTCTCTCACGCAACGGTCTGACTACGGACGATATCTCTGCATTCTGTCTTTCACAATTCTCACTGAAAAATATCGAGCTCATCCAAATCGGACTCGGACTAACCGCAGAGAAGTTCATTTATGTAGGCGACGAGTTCGGCTATACAGCCACAAGCAGTCCTTTTATCGCCTTTCAACGCGGAGTCGAGGACGGACGAATCAAACGTGGCGATTATGTCTTCTTTTGGTCAGTTGGCGCTGGCTGGCAAATTCCTACGATGCTTTATCAATATTAATAGTATAAAAAGCCCTACTTCTATAGAAGTAGGGCTTTCCTATCAGAGGAGCAGTTGTTGATAAACTAGGGAGTGTCCGTATAGCCAATCCCGGAATTACATAAGGTAAATAGGAGGCATCTTGGCGTTCGAGCCGCTATTGGCATAAAGCAAATTGTGAAATAAATCAGAAACCCAATAATGAATTATTTAGTCAGGGATTGAACATCCACAAAAGGTGTGGCTCCCCCTGTTACAGATGGCAGCACGCCGTTCCATTTTTCCAGCGCTTTCTCCTGAACCTCAATTTGCTTCAGCTGCACCAGCTCAGGTGTAACCTCTTGCTTCTTAAGTCTTAAAGATTCGGCCTCTGCTTGCGCCTGGGCGATTTTTTGCTTCGCTTCAATTTCAATCCGCCGGAGATCATTTTCCGCCTTCAGCGCCTGCTGCTGGGCAACCTGCTTTGCTTCAATCGACTGGTTAAACGCCTCCGAGAATTTAAAGTTAACGATGTTAATATCGTTGACGATCAGGTCATATTTTGCCAGCCTAGCGGTTAAGTGCTCACTAATCTCACTCGACACCACATCACGACGCGTAATCAAATCCTCTGCTGGATATTTGGCTGTCACTTCTTTAACGATTTCTTGAATAGCCGGATTGATAATTACACTATCAAAATTACCTCCGATATTGTTCATCAGATTAAAGGCCGAAGCCTTATTTACGGAATAGTTCACCGCCACATGTGTGGACACAGGCTGAAGATCCTTTGAAGAGGCTGAAGTATCGGTCTCCGCCTTCGTTACCTGTGTATTGACCTGAATCACTGTCTGAATAAAAGGGATTTTAAAATGAATGCCGGGTGACAATGTATTGTCATTTAATTTGCCAAAGGTTTTGTATAAACCTACATGCCCATATTCCACAGATACAAAAGAGTTCGCGCCGATCAACAATACAATGAGCACCGCTGCAATACCGCTGACTATTTTTCCCGGACGCAGCTGTTTCAATTTCGGATTCATTTGCATATTCATCCAATACCCCTCCTAGATTATGGATAATCATTCAAGCTTAACCGTCTATACGGAGGTTTAGGGTAAATGGTCGCAGGAAATATTTCAACAGCAGTGGTCATGGCGTTACCGCTCTGGGATCAGTCCTTCTACGGTCAACCGGAATTTTTTGCTCTGCTTGTCCCCGATATTAGAAGCTTCATATATTCCTTCATCCGTTAGCACCACGGAGTCCGCCTTTAAAGCATCATTAACGAAAGTTATCTCAGCGTGATCAACATTCCAGCGGTAAATGTAGGCACTCATCGGATTTCCATGTGCGGCTACACCCTCAAAAGATCCATCCTGATCAACATCCAGCTCTCTGGAATGTCCGGTATCAATTTGCAGCAAACCCGAGGGGTTACCGCTCTCGTCGATTAAATAATAGTTACTGAGCGAGTTATTTGCTCCTAGTCCTCCAGTGATTTTCAACACCTTTTCGCTAAACAGCCGCACTACTTCTACCTTGATATCCTCCGGTTGACGATAATTATAAGTTCCTATCGCCCCTAGACTGTATTGCCCTTTGGAAGTAGAAGTTCTGGCATACACATAGTCTTCGTCACTAGCCATCGTATACACACTCACTTTGACTCCTCCGAAATCTTCCAGCTTCTTCTCTGTAATCAAAGTAGCGCCTGTAGGTGGAGCAATTAGTTGAGAGACTACGGGGATTGTATCCTCCAGCTTCCACTCTAGCTTAATGAGATTTGCAGCGGTGTCCGTTGGCTTCGGTCTTGAGGTGTGGTAGTCGTTAGCCGATTGAAGGGAGGATGGGTCCACCTGATGTTGGCAACCTGCCAGCAGATTCATTAGAAACAAGGCTGTCAGCGTAACGGATTTATGTAAAGGAAACATCCTTGATCACTTCCTACCTCTTTTTAAAATTAAATCTTTCATTAATCATAGATGAAGTTAGGCATTCAAATGTTACTTTTAGGAGGCGGTAGGGTTAATTTATTGTCTTTTGAGGGGATGCGCCGATCAAAAGCTAAATTAGCATACAAAAAACCCGCATCAAATGCGGGTTAAGGTTAGCTATCCAGAATCAAGAGCCTAGCAGTTCACGCGCCAGTAGTCGGTAAACCTCTAGCCGTTTCTCCTGCGAATGTGGGATGCTGCATATCATTGCTTCTTGGAATCCATATTGTGCTTGTTCTTCTTGCAAACGTACGGCGATGTCTTTAACCGCACCAACCAAATGAATCTTGCGCCCTTCCTTGATTGACATCCGGTCAATTTCCGATAACGAAATGTTCTGAGCTTCTTCTGGTGTCAGCACCTGAGTAATCCGGCCCTTACTCATCATCAACCGAAAAATATCCTGCGGTAACGCTTCATACTCAGCTTCTTCCTTCGTTTCTGCTGTGGTCACCATATAGGATACACTGATCTCTGGTTTGTCCATAAAGATAGAAGGCTGGTAGTTATTCCGGTAATGGTCCAAGATCTCATTACTCATCGCACCATTAAAAAATTGTGCGAAGGAGTATCCGACTCCCATTTGTGCAGCTTTTCGCGCACTATTGCCGCTCGAGCCTAACAACCATACTTCAGGGAGCGCCACCTTCGTTGGAGCAGCGAGATTTTTGGCATATAGCTCATCTTCCGGAATCTGATCACTAAGCAGTTGCATGGTAATGCCAAGCTTGTCATACATATTATGCAGCATTAACTCACGGCCTTCAGATAAAGCGTACATGGCGCTTGTATCGCCACCAGGAGCTCGTCCCACACCGAAATCAATTCTCCCCGGGGAAAAAGCACTTAACGTTTTAAATACTTCCGCCAGCTTAAGAGGAGAATAATGCATCATCATTACACCGCCGGTGCCGATTCGAATACGGTTGGTCTTGGCGGCTAAACGGGCAGCCGTTACTTCCGGAGCTGAGCTAGCAAAAGTATTTCCGCCATGGTGCTCTGCCATCCACATTCTGCTATATCCCAGCTCATCTGCTAAAATAGCCAGTTCTTCTGCTTTATTCAGGGCACCTTCCGCTGTGTTACCGCTTGTCACGGGTGCCTGATCCAATACGCTTAATCTCATGCGAATACATCCCTTCTTTGGTTAGATGACCATTTTATTGCTGACCCATTCCTCTAAGACTGCAATCTTATCTTTAAAGCGTTCAGCACGCATTTCCTCCGACAACGAAGCAATAGTCTCTCGCTTTAATACAGCTTTCCAAGAGGATTCAGCTTCTTCCATCAGATTCGATAACAGGCAGCAGCTGTCTTCTTTTTCTAAATCCAACATGTCTACCAGAATCCCATTCGATGAATACAGCGACTGCTGGCCTTCCACCGCGAGGTAAACGTCATATACACGAATATCTTCAGGGCTTTTCTTTAATTTAAAACCGCCTTTAATGCCAGGAACAGACGTGATGATGTCTGCGGTTACCAGCTTTCTTAACAGTTTCTGAAAATAGGTCGCCGATGCTCCGAGCTGCTGGCTAATCGCTTCCCCAGACAACACCGCCTTATCCGGCAGCATGTTGAGTAGAACCAGTGCATATACCGACTGTTCTACCCCTGTTTTCATATGCATGTACAGCACCTCGATTTACGTAAATAGCTTGATTCAAACTGTAGATAATACCGTCCGCGTATAAAGCGGATAAACATTATCCACTTTATACTTTATATTATTTTAAATCCAAAGTAAAACCTTGCTGGCCTTTTCTTTCAGTTAATATCTGCTATAAAAAAAAGATCACGCACATAGCGCAATCTTTTTTGAGGGTATCCGTTATTTTTTTGTATGTCCTACTGTAATGATAATCCCACCCGCTGAACCAGCTGTGAGCTCTGGTCATTAAGTCCTGTAATGGTGACTTTTTTGCCATGCTCGGCGTATTTGCTCATCGTCTTCGCTATGGCATGGACAGCGGATTGGTCCCACACATGGGAGTGTAAAAAATCGATAATAATATGATCCGGATCGCTTTCGTATGCGAATTCATGAATGAAGTGGCTTGTCGTGCCGAAGAACAGCTGGCCGGAAACCGCATATGTCTTGGAAGAGGTTGCTTCCTGAACAGTTAGGCGGATCGAAGCTATTTTCCAAGCAAACGTTAAAGCACTTAGCAGAACCCCAAACAAAACCCCAATAGAAAGGTTGTCTGTAACCACCACGGTGACCACCGTCACAATCATAACCAGCGCATCGCTTAGCGGAACACGGGTTAAAGTTTTGAGTGAGCTCCATTCAAAGGTGCTGATACAGACCATTATCATTACGCCGACGAGCGCGCCCATCGGGATCTGCTTCACCACATCGCCAAGTACGATAATTAGGAATAATAAAAAGATTCCTGACACAAACGTGGACAGACGCGTGCGTCCTCCTGACTTCATGTTAACCATCGATTGGCCAATCATCGCACAGCCTGCCATCCCTCCGAAAAAACCAGTGACTACATTCGCAAGCCCCTGTCCCTTCGCCTCTCTGTTCTTATCACTACCTGTGCCCGTAATATCGTCTATTAAGGTGGCAGTCATCAGGGATTCCAATAGCCCAACTACGGCCAGTGAAAGTGAATATGGCAAAATAATAAGCAGAGTATCCAGCGTGAACGGGATTTGCGGGAGATGGAATAGTGGCAAAGTTGCTGTAATATTCCCCATATCGCCTACGGTTCTTACGTCCAGATGAAGAGCGATGCTAAGAACAGAAACGATAACGATCGCTACAAGTGCTGAAGGTACGGCTTTGGTAAACCGAGGAACCATGTAGATAATAAGCAAGGTCAGAGCTACCAGTCCGTACATCACCCAGCCTTGTCCTTTAAAATGGGTAAGCTGTGCCATAAAAATCAGTATCGCCAGCGCGTTGACAAACCCTGTCATGACCGGCTGTGGCAAAAACGTGATAAACCGCCCCAGCTTTAGCATCCCCATCAATATCTGAAACACACCAGCCAGTACAGTTGCCGCGAACAGATACTCTATTCCGTGTTCTAGTACGAGACTTCCGACTAACAGAGCCATAGCTCCCGTAGCCGCCGAGATCATTCCGGGTCTGCCCCCGGCAAGTGCCGTTACAATCGCAATACAAAAAGAGGCATATAAACCAACCATCGGACTTACTCCCGCCAGGATCGAAAAAGCGATCGCTTCAGGAATCAGCGCAACGGCTACGGTCATCCCCGATAAAATATCGGTTCGAGTGTTAGAAAACCACCCATTATTTAAGGTAAGCTGCTTCAAAATCTATTTTCCTCCTGTGACTATTAAAATGTGTGGATCTTTTGTCAGAAAAGACCCGGGGCCGGTGCAACGCTAATGTTGCTTATTGTACTCGACCCACCTTAACCTTCACAAAAAGATTAGTTAGACTTGTAAGCGCTTATACACCTCATTTTCTAGCGAATCCTTAAAATATCATGCAAATTCTATATTTCTAGATTACCGGTACAATCCGGAAGCTTTCACTTCATTAAAGAAGGTGTTGAATTCATCAATGTTCAGCTGCTGAGCGGCATCAGACAATGCGGTTGCAGGATCAGGATGCACTTCCACCATAATGCCGTCAGCTCCAGCTGCGAGTGCGGCTTTCGCACATGGAATAAGGATGTCTTTGCGGCCTGTCGAGTGAGTTACATCAACCAATACTGGCAAATGGCATTCCTGTTTGAGAATTGGCACTGCTGAGATATCAAGCGTGTTGCGGGTCGCTTTTTCATAGGTGCGAATTCCACGTTCAATCAGCATGATCTGTGTGTTTCCACGAGACATGATGTATTCCGCTGCATGGATGAATTCATCGAGTGTGGCAGCCAATCCACGTTTCAGCAGCACCGGCTTGTCGACTTCTCCGACCGCTTTTAGCAGCTCGAAATTATGCATATTACGTGCACCGATCTGGATGATATCCACATAATCAAGCGACTCTTCAATATGTCTTGGATCTACAATTTCGCTGATGGTCAGCAGTCCATATTCATTTGCTGCTTCTCGTAATATTCTTAAACCGTCCATTCCCAGCCCTTGGAAATCATAAGGTGAAGTCCGAGGCTTGAAGGCACCGCCACGCATTACACGTACTCCGGCTTTTTGCAGGGCAGCAGCTACGGTGCGAGTCTGCAGTTCACTTTCCACGGAGCAAGGACCGGCTACCATCAGTGAAGAAGCACCGCCAACCGTTACATCTCCCGGCAGAACAATCACTGTATCCTCTTTGTGGCTCTTGCGGGCTACCAGTAAAGTTTTTTTATGATCATCTGTTTGTAAGTCCAGAGAAGCTGAGAAAATTTGTTTGAAGAGGCTACGGATCGTCCCGTTAGTGAAAGGGCCTTTGTTGCTCGCTACGAGCTTATCCAGCATCTGTTTTTCCCGTTCCGGATCAAATTTAGGGACACCTTGTTTTTCTTTAACTACTCCAATCTCCTGAACAATCTTAGCCCGCTCGGAGATCAGCTCCAGCAATTGCCCATTAATTTCATCCAGACGACCTCTAAGAACATCCAATTCCACGTTACTCATTACCCTTCCACTCCCTCTTTTTGTTATAATTTGGAACGCAAAAAGGCCCCCCGTCGCAAGGGACGAGGAGCCGTGGTACCACCCTTATTTAGAATTAACCCGAATACTAGCACAAAGGAATAGAATCTCATGTTCCCCTGACTAAGAATTAATTCTGTCTTTCACCCGGTAACGCGGGGCGCGGGCCTCCCTACTCATACCTGCCACAACCTGTGACAAACTACTTCAGGGGCCGACTCGGAAGTGAACTTCGGCATTAATCGTCTCATGAGGGTGCTCTCAGTCTCCGGCACGCCTTCCCTGTTAAGATCCGCTATAATGCTTACTCTCTTCGTCATAGTCCTTATCTATGTCAGCGCGGCTTTTGCGCTGGTTTCTGCTATCTTAATCAAAAAACGTTCCCGATGCAAGATAATAATGGAACGCAGAGTAGCTTTAACGCAATAAATTTTTTTGACTGATCCATACCCATTATCTATCCTATTCCAACCTGGCAATTACGGTTCCAATTCCTTCAAGCTGTATTGTTTGACAGCGATAATTGAATTGTTTACAATTTAATTATTATAAATATTTCCTGTTCTTTTTCAAAAAGCATAGATAACTTAACTGAAGGGATGTAGCAGCCATGAGCATTTATCAATATTCAGCACGCAGTATTCGGGGAAAAGATATCGAGCTAGAGCAATACAAAGGTAAAGTACTACTGATAGTGAACACAGCAAGTAAGTGCGGATTTACCCACCAATATTCAGATCTGCAAAAGCTTTATGAGCGGTACGAGGAACGTGGCCTCCAAATTCTCGGCTTTCCTTCCAATCAATTTGGAGAGCAAGAACCCGGCAGCAATGAAGAGGTTAATGTATTTTGCCAAATTAATTACGGGGTAACCTTCCCACTCTTTGAAAAGGTTGACGTAAAAGGCGAAGCTAAACACCCTCTTTTCACCTACCTAACAGAACAGGCTGGATTTGAAGGGTTCGATATCAACCATTCTTCAGGAAAGCTGCTGCAAAGCATGCTTGAAGACAAAGATCCAGAGGCTCTGAACAATGACGAAATCAAGTGGAACTTCACTAAATTCCTGATTGATCGCGAAGGCAATGTTGTCACTAGATTCGAATCTACGGTGGACCCGCTGGATATTGAACCAGCTATCGAAGCCCTGCTGTAAGTTTCTAATATATGAAAAATCCGCCTAGCTTTCGGGCGGATTTTTTGGGTTTAAGCCTCTGCTTATTCATGTACGGTACTGCTCGGTAAACACTTCAAAATAAGGAGTCGTATCCCTCTCCGCCATCGAGCCATTCGCACCTGGTCCCCAGCCGATTTCAGCACGCCAGCTTCCCAACGCGCCTGACTGGATTAACGCCTCCTCATTTACACCGATCAGCTGATCCGCCTGTGGTGCCACGTATAAAGCATCTACAGGACAATAAGCTTCACACATGAAACAGGTCTGGCAATCTTCCTGACGGGCAATGACCGGAATCTTCCCCTGCATTTCGAATACGTTCGTCGGACATACTTTCGTACACAGCTTACAACCAACACAACGCTCCAAGCTGATTAATTCGATCATATCGCTTGCCCCTCCTTCAGCGCATTCAGTTCATGAGCATGGGGCACAGCCTCTGTACTGATGCTTATATGTTGAATACCGGATAAGATTAGCCGGTGAGTCTGGCGCGGATCAAGCTCCGGATATTCCGCTAGCTTTTGCAGTCCGCGGGTCTCTTTCCGGGCGAGTGCCGCGGTGTACATCCACCTGCCGACCGCGAGCATAGCCGCGGCTTCACGCGATTGCACGATGCCCTGAACGCTGGCAGGAGCCTGCCCGTTCAAATAGGGCATCAAGGCATTCAGCCGCTTCAAGGCTGAAGAAATGCCCGGCTCGCTGCGGAAATAATTGATCTGCAGCGGCAAGATTTCACGCTGGATTGCCGCGATTAGCGGCTTCACCTCCAGCGTTTCCGAGGCATCGGCGCCAGCCTCCAGCCCGTAGCGTCCCGCTGCGGTCAGCTTGCGGCTGTTCGCCTGTCCTCGGCAGGACAGCGCATGCTGCGCGGCTCCCTGCCCAGCCCAGCTTCCGCTGCACATGGCCCAGGAAGCGTTATAAGCCCCGCCGCCGGAGATGGCGCCGGTCACTTTCTCGCGAGATGCGGCATCTCCGGCCGCATAGAGTCCGGGCACGGTCGTCTGGCAATCCGTGCCGCTCAAGCGCAGACCCCCAGTGCCGCGCATCGTGCCCTCATAGCGCAGGGTGAGCGGGAATTTCTGCTTAAACGCATCAATTCCCGCCCGCTCCAGCGGCATAAAGAAAATCGGATGCGCTTTGCGAAGAAAATCCTGTTTCTCCGCGGTGTCCGCCAGATCCAGCGAAGCGTAAACCGGACCCTTCAGCATCAGCTCAGGAATGCTGCCAAAGGTCCGATCCCCTCTATGCAACGGATGACCGTCCGCATCATAAAGGGTGGCCCAAGCCAGCATGCGGCCACGTGTTACGGTTCCGTCCGCAAAGCTTGGCGCATATTGGCGGCTGAATTCCATGCCCGAAAGATCAGCTCCCACCTCTGCGGACATCAACAATCCTTCCCCTGTCAGCACGTTGCAACCAAGGCCTTTGCTGAGAAAAGCACAACCTCCGGTAGCCATCACAACGGCATTAGCCTTCACTTCCCAGGACTCTCCTGTCAGGCGGTTGATCCCACGCGCTCCACCGACACCGTGTTCATCGTGAAGAAGTTCCAGCGCTGGTGACTGATCAAGAATTGTGACCCCTGCTTTGCGCACAACTTTTCGCATAATCCGCATATATTCTGGTCCATGGAGATGGGTACGCAGTGAGTTTCCTTCTTCATCCTTCGGAAACGGATACCCCCACTGCTCCACTTGAGCCAGGTTCTGCTCTACCTGATCCAGCACCCGGTGAATCCAGGCATTCTCCGATAAATATCCGCCGGCCTTAAGTCTGGCCTGCACTGCCTGCTCCCGCAGCTCGGCAATGGGAGGGATAACGAGCAACGTTGTTCCACCCGGTGCAGTTGCGCCACTTGTGCCCAAGTAGCCCTTATCCGCCAGGACTACCTTTGCACCTTGCGAGGCTGCACTCCATGCCGACCACGCCCCAGCAGGACCTCCGCCAAGCACGAGGACATCCACTGTCATTTCCTTCTTAAGCTGCGACATCTTTTTTCCTCCTACACCATTAGCTGAGTTAGTTGAACTTAAAAATCACTAAAGGGAGGAGTGGCGGAGTGGCGGCCGAAAATCCAAACATTCACCGCAGTCACTCAATTACCTTTATAGAAGAATCTTAAGTTCAATTAAAGCAGCCTTTAAGCAACTTTATTTCAACTGCCAATCGCTAATATTGAAGTCTTTTTTCGCTAACTTCTCTTCGACGAGGAAGTTTTTGGTACCTTCCAGCAGCTTTATTCCTTCATCAGTGAACGCAGTATCCTTGATATCACTAATCGGATTCACTTGCTTCGCCAGCTCAGGCGTTGTATCTCCGATTTCAGCCAGAAATTGATAATACTCATCCTCATGCTGCTTCAAGTCTGCCAAGGCCTTCTCTCTAGCTTCGTTCCATGCCTTCGGAAAATCAGGGAATTTCGCCAGATAATCCTCAGACACAACTGTTGCGCTAGAACCAAGCAGATTCGGGTGCTTCGAGGCATCATCTAAGTGAGTGTAGCCTTGGTCAATCAGCTTCAGCGCAGGAACGCCTAGATTTGTTGTAGCATCTATATCTCCACGGGCTAAAGCTGCGGTAGCATCAGGAATGAGCATATGCACGAGTTTGTAGTCGGTTACTCCTTCTTCCTGTAGTAATCCAACAACATAGCGGTGCATGAAGGAGCCCTTTTGAATTGCGATAGTCTTACCTTGCAAATCTTTCACCGTCTTGGGCCCATCCTTCTTGCCGATCAAATAACCGATCGTGTTCGCGGAAGATTGTGAAATCAGACGGGTCTTGGCTCCAGAAGCGTAGGCAATAATAGCAGGTGTATCTCCAAGGCTGCCGATATCCAGCCGACCACTAATCAAGGATTCTGTCTGATCCGGACCGTTTGGAAAGCCAGTAAGCTTCACTTCAGTAATGCCGTATTTCTTCAACTCTTCTTGAATAATCCCTTTATAAAAGCCCCAACCCTCTGCGCCGCCAGGCACATTCAGTTTGTTGGAACCGATAAACCCAAAGTTCAATACCGCTGGAACATCGCTCGTGGCCTCTTCTCCCGCCTTCTCCGTATTTGATCCCCCGGAGGCAGATGCTCCATTGCCGCCCGTATTATTTCCGCAAGCCTGAAGCACCAGCATGGCCATCATAATTGTAGTTAAAAGTGCAAAACGAATCTTCCTTGAACGTTTCCCTTGAATCTTTCTGTACGCTTGTTTCATTGTTTCTCCCCCTAGGTTTATGCTATTTATTTAAATCTTAATCAAGCTCAGAACCCTGCCCTCGACGCCAATTTATACATAAAGTCATGGCTTGCTACCGGCTGCCTGCCCTTACCCCAGCCTACTTTTTCACGATAACCGCCAAGTAGTCCCTGCTCCTGAAGTTCCGCTTCTGTCACACCAATAATATTCTCAGAGTCTGGTGCAACGTAGAGAGCATCGACAGGACAATACAGCTCACACATAAAGCAAGTCTGGCAATCGCTCTGCCGGGCAATAACAGGAATGCCATCCTCTACCCGTTCGAAAACATTAGTCGGGCAGACAGATACACATTGGTTGCACTCTACACATCTGGCAGCGCTGATCACCTCAATCACGATAGAACACCCTCCTTAGCCACGGCTTCCGTCTTCACCCATACCTGATCTAATCCGCCGCTGATCAAACGATGATGCTGGCCATGATCTGTAGCCTTGAAATCCTCACGCTTATGCATGCCTCTCGTCTCTGTACGAGCAAGTGCAGAATTGTACATCCAGCGGGCTGTTGCGGTCATGGCTTCGGCTTCACGTGCCTTGACCCCTTCTGGCGTGCGTTGAATTTCGCGGCTTCGTTGCTCTTTCCACAACCCATCGAGACGATCTAGTGCAGAAGTCAGCCCTTGTTCTGTCCGGAACAAATTGATGTCATACGGCTTCACCTCAGCCTGTACAGCAGACACATACTCTGCCGTTTGGGCCGCCACTCCCGGCTTCACTTCCTGATGCACCAGTGGTGATGATGATAAGCCGACTGGACTACGCTGCGCAGCGTGCGACCCCAGACTCTGTGCATAGACAGCAGCTCCTTCACCAGCAAAAGAACCTGAAGACATCGCCCACGCCGCATTATGGCTGCCTCCGCCAGTAAAACCTCCGCAAATCAGCTCGCGGGTAGCAGCATCTCCTGCCGCGTAAAGTCCGGGAACACCTGTGCCGCAGCTTTCATCTGTAATATGGATGCCACCCGTCCCCCGAACCGTGCCTTCGAGCCGCAAAGTAACCGGAAACGCATCCTTGAACGGATCAATTCCCTGGCGGTCAAAAGGAAGGAAAAAGTTCGTCTGCGCCACCCGCAGCAGCGGTCTTAAATCCTCTGGTGCCCCATCCAGCTTGGCGTACACCTGATTACCTGCCAACAGATTCCGGGCAATTACAGAACGGCCTTTCTTGGAACCGGCTCCCTCCACAATGCTTCCATCCTCATAATAAAAGCTGGCATAGCTGTAATACGCCGTCTTGGTCACCGAAGAGAACGTAGGGCAGATCGCATAGGCATTGGAGAATTCCATGCCGGACAGATTCGCCCCAGCCTCAGCAGCGAAGAGATAGCCATCTCCGGTCAACACGTTGCAGCCAAGTGCCTTGCTTAGGAAGGCGCAGCCTCCGGTAGCAATGACGACTGCTCCTGCCTGAACAGTCCAGGTTTCTCCACTCTGAGTATGAACTCCAGCCGCTCCAGCTACGCCATGCTCATCCGCCAGGAGTTCCAAAGCTGGGCTGTGATCTAGAATTTTAACGCCTGCCTTTTTCACCAGCCTACGCATTAATTTCATATATTCCGGTCCTTGCAGACTTCTTCGGAATTGATTGCCCTGCTCATCTACAGGGAATGGATAACCGGAAACACCCAGCTTGTTCATATTGGCATAGGTTTGATCCAGCACCCGGTCCATCCAGCGAGATTCAGCCAGCTGACCGCCAAGCGCATAACGACTTGCTTTTGCCTCTTTCCGGAGCTTCTCATCCGGTTTCACATACCAGACCCCCGTTCCCGACGGTGCCGTTGCCCCACTTGAACCGCAGTACCCTTTATCTGCAAGGATTACTTTGGCCCCCTTCGCCGATGCAGTAAGGGCTGCCCACGTTCCTGCCGGACCTCCTCCGATAACGAGCACGTCTGCCACCAAATTCACCGATCCTTTTTTCACCGATCCACTCATATGTTCAAGACCTCCTCAGTTTGTTTAGCCTTCGTAACTATCGCGCCAGAACAGGAACTTTCGTTCAATAATCCGGAACAAGGAATCGATCAGCTTACCGACAATTGCGAAAATAATAATGCCTACGAATACAACCTCCGTATTAGAGTTCTGCTTCGCCTCATTGATAAGAAACCCAATACCTGACTGTGATCCAATAAGCTCTGCTACAACCAAACCAATCCAAGCTACAGCCAGCGACAACCTTAGCCCTAACAAAATTCCAGGCAGCGCCGCCGGGAGTATAAGCCTGCGCAGCTTCTGATAAGGACTGAATCCTAATACCCGAGCTACTTCGAACAATTTATTGTCCACATTGCGGATGCCCATAAACGTATTAATATAGAGCGGAAAAAATGAGCCTGTCATAATGATCACAACTTTAGATATCTCTCCAAACCCGAACCAGAGAATAATGAGCGGCGCTATAGCCAAATGGGGAACAAGCCTAAGCACTTGTACGCTAGGATCGAGTACATATTCTACACTGCGAAACAAGCCAGTCAGTACGCCGAATAGAAGACCCAACACACCTCCAATAAGAAATCCGATGCCCGCCCTACCCATGCTGACACCCAGATGATGAGTTAACTCTCCAGTAACCAACAAGTCGGTAAAAGCTCTTGCAATCGAAAGCGGAGTCGGCAAAAAGGTTGCTGAGACCAGCCCCGTACTCCCTGCCAGCTGCCAAAGGACTAACGTCACCACCGGGATAATTGCACCCATTCCCCAATCAGAGAGCAAGGGTTTCCATGCAACTTGTATTGCGGGTTTCTTCGGTGTCTTCTTGGATAAAGGAGCTGTGCCGCTGCTATCCAGCGTTTCTCTGGCTCTTTTAGTATTTTTGATAATAGCTTCTACTCCATCGCTCATGGTGCATCCCCCTTTTGTTTAATGAGCGTTCAAGGTTATCCGCGATAACTGTCTTGCCATCTCAACAACCGTCGTTCAATGTAACGGACAATGGAATCACTCAACAATCCAGCTACGGCAAAAATAATAATTCCCACGAACACCACTGGTGTGTCCGCGAATTGACGCGCATCGGACATCATGTATCCAATGCCTGAGGTAGATGCAATAAGCTCTGCCACTACTAACCCCAGCCAAGAAAGCCCTAGAGAGAGACGAACTCCAAGAATAATGTTCGGCAGCGCTGCTGGAAGTACTAACCTGCCAATCTGCTTCAACCGGCTGAAGCCAAGTACCCGGGAAACTTCAAATAGCTTGTTATCCACGCCGCGAATTCCCATGAACGTATTAATATAAAGTGGGAAAAAAGCTCCCTTAGCAATCAATAGCACCTTCGACTCCTCACCGATCCCGAACCATAAAATGAACAGCGGTACTACCGCCAGACTGGGAATCATGCGGATCATTTGCAGGGAAGGATCTAACAGCTTCTCCGATCTGCGGAACAGGCCTACGAGAAGTCCTAACAGCAGACCCAGTCCACCACCTAGCAGGAATCCAGAAAAGGCTCTGACCAAGCTGATCCTAAAGTTCGGCCACAAATCGCCTGAAGCCGCTAAAGTTACAAAAGATTCCGCAATCGTATACGGCGTAGGGAACAGCATCTCCGAGATCATTCCATAATGCCCGAGCGTCTGCCACAGAATCAGCACACTGCCCGGCAGCAAAAGACCAAGTCCTAGTGTTGCCACCTTTCCGGGTCTTCCGGAAGTTCTTATGGCTACAGCCCGATTTGTCATACTTTGAACCCACCTTTTTTCAGCTTTACAATCACTTTAAATAAACAGAAAGAGACCCTCGAATAGTAATGTCTTCGAAAGTCTCCATGGGTATGGTCGACCTATTTTATATTCCGGCTCCGTCTGTAAGCTCTAGCTCATCTACCTTTTCAAAATAATTCAACACCTTCAAACGCAGCTCTTGAAAGGAGGTCGTTGTTTTTTTCCGTGGATACGGTAAATCTATCGGTACAATTTTACGTATTTTCCCGGGACGCGGCTCTAGAATCACTACTCGATTACCCAAGAACACAGCCTCATCAATATCATGCGTTACAAAAATCATGGTTGTTTGGTTAGCCCGCCAAATGTCCAGCAGTACCGTCTGCATATGGGCCCGAGTGAATGCATCCAGTGCACCAAACGGTTCGTCCAGCAACAGTATTTTCGGATTGCGCAGAAGTGCACGAGCTATTGCTACCCGCTGGGCCATCCCTCCCGACAACTCGCGGGGATAAGATTTCTCAAATCCATTTAGCTTCACCAGATCAATCAATTCATCGACCTTCCGCCTGACTTCCTTGTTCCCTAGCGGTAAATCAGAGGCAATATTCTTCTCAACGGTAAGCCAGGGAAAGAGGCGATGCTCCTGAAAAATAAAACCCTTATCGATCCCAGGACCCCCAATCTCCGCCCCTTCCAGGGTGACGCTGCCAGTGTACCCGCTATCCAGACCGGCTACGATGCGTAATAGTGTACTTTTTCCACAGCCGCTGGGGCCGATGACTGTAATAAATTCGCCCTCCTGTACATGGAGATCTACATTATGGAGTGCTTGAACATGACCACCGGCAGACTCAAAACGTTTATTTAGGTTCGAAATAGACAGCAACGCTTCTCCCACCTTGACCCCTCCTTTAATCTGTATGGACAAAAAAACAGAGGCATTGCGTTTTTACATTCGCAATACCTCTGTAGGAACAGTCGGCAATCATTATTCAAAGTAAATCAATTGGAATTATAATATTTAAAATATCATCGATTTTATAAGCTGTCAACAAAAAACAAGCCCTTTTATGGAACAGAAGTGGAGTTTTTTCTAGTTCATAAGTTAGAAAAGCAATGAATTAAATCACTTTTAGTAGGATGAAAGTATTAAAAAACCTCACTTTTGCGTCGATATAATGAAGTAAGCTTATGACAAATTGGTTCTAAGGAAGGGGCTTTTGCTTGAAAAGCATATCATTAAAATGGGGAGCAACACTTGTTGCCCTTAACACCTTGTTCGGTGGTACTCTCTATGCATCTGCAGCTGAAATCACTCCACCGTTCTCCGATTTAACCGAAATACAACAGACGAAAAGTGCCGCAATCCTCGAGGCTGCTCGTCTAGGCTTGCTTAAAGGCGATCCCAACGGACAATTCAGACCCACTGCGACAATGACTCGCCAAGAGCTGGCAGCCATTTTAGCGAAGACCTTAAAGCTAGATTCCTCAGTAAACTCCGCTTCTTCCTTTAGAGACGTATCTGATTCCAGTTGGAGTGTGTCCGCTATTGAGGCTGTTAAAAAGGCAGGATTTATGGAGGGTGATCTTACAGGTGATTTTAATCCATCCAGACCTGTAACTAGAGAAGAGCTTGCAGTTATATTTGTACGTGCCATCCGCGGAACTGGAGCGCAAGGCGGACAAGCCAACAAGATTAAGGACGAATCCACAATTAGCAATTGGGCAAAAGAGTATACCGATGTCGCATTACGCCTTAAACTTATAGACTCTCCCGAAGATATGTTCAGCCCCAAAGGTACTGTTCAGCGGCAGGATATGGCTTCTTTTCTGCTGAATATTTTTAAAGAAGAACAACAAACTGCAACGATCGACAGTATAGATGGGGATTTCGTAACGATCAATGGCACGCCTTACCTCATTGAAGGTAAACTCAAAGAATTAATGGGTGATAACAACCATGATGCTTTAAGAGGAGCTGTCCTTAAGTTCAATTCCTTGAATCGTCATGTAGATGGTTTGCAAGAGCTTGAAATTGTACAAAAAGGGGTTCAACTAAATACCTCCGGCTTACCCTCCGGTTCTTTGCTCAATATTTCTGGAAATGATGTTGTTATTAAAGGCAATGTTACCGGTGATTTGAAGATTAAAAATGGCGTTTCGAGTATAACTTTTCAGGGCCAAATTGGGCAGATCATTGTGGATTCTATAACTCCAGTTACTATTCATGGTAGCGGTTCCCTGCAAACCTTAAAAATAGTTGAAGGCGGCGCTAAGATCACCATCGATCCCTCCTTGTCTATTCAAAATCTGCAGTTGCCTGGCAACAGTCTGCCTTCACATTTCATAACAAATTACACAGCCATTCAAGATAATATCCAAACGGTTCAAAATACATCTGGAGCCGTTGCTCCTGCGTATACTTCGTCCACGTCTGCTAACGCCGCCGTGAGCGATCCGACTCCTGAGCCTACTCCGGCACCGACTCCTAGTCCGACTCCGGTGCTGACTCCGAGCCCTACTCCGGTAGCCACTCCTAGTCCTACTCCGGCGCCTACTCCGAGCCCTACCCCGGTAGCGACTCCTAGTCCTACTCCAGTCGCGACTCCGAGCCCTACTCCGGTCGCGACTCCTGAGCCTACTCCGATAGCGACTCCTAGTCCTACTCCGGTGGCGACTCCTGAGCCTACTCCGGTCGCGACTCCTAGTCCTACTCCGGTAGTGACTCCTAGTCCTACTCCGGTGCTGACTCCTGAGCCTACTCCGGTACCGACTCCTGAGCCTACTCCGGTGGCCACTCCTAGTCCTACTCCGGTCGCGACTCCTAGTCCTACTCCGGTGGCGACTCCTGAGCCTACTCCAGTCGCGACTCCTGAGCCTACTCCAGTCGCGACTCCTGAGCCTACTCCAGTCGCGACTCCGAGCCCTACTCCGGTCGCGACTCCTGAGCCTACTCCGATAGCGACTCCTAGTCCTACTCCGGTGGCGACTCCTGAGCCTACTCCCGTAGCGACTCCTAGTCCTACTCCGGTAGTGACTCCTAGTCCTACTCCGGTGCTGACTCCTGAGCCTACTCCGGCGCCGACTCCGGTGAACCATGCACCAGTCGCGCAAAATAATATTGATCCAATATCTGCTCTGATCACAAACGGTGTCCAAAACGTCGACATCAGTAATGTGTTCATTGATCCGGACGGCGACCCGCTTACATTCGCAGCTGCATCCTCTGACGCTAGCGTTGCCACTGTATCTGTAAATGGGAATCATCTCAACCTTGTGCCGGTCAATTCAGGTACGGCCATGATTACAATAACAGCAATGGACGGCCAAGGTGGCGTTAACACTTCTACTTTTGTATTCACTGTAACGTCTAATCAGCCACCAATTGCGATATCTGGAATCACTACTCAACTCTTAACACCAGGTATCACGGCACCACGTATATTTGATCTGGCCCAGCTTTTTCAAGATCCAGACAATGACATGCTTACTTATTCAGCTTCTATAGATAACGTAAATGCTGGTACACTTAGCCTTAATGGCAACACTCTGACGGTAACTCCGGCAGCTAATAGTTCAGCTAGTGGTTTAGTGACCCTCACAGCAATGGATAATAAAGGAGGTTCAACCACCTCAACTTTCACCTTGATTACAGCCCAGCTTGTAAACAACGGCTTTGTGCCAATAACCACCAAGCAAGGTGTGTCCAATATTTCCTTCGATATTTCCAAGCTGATTCCTAATCAGAGTCAATTTAAAGTGTATACAGAAAGCAGCACAGGTTCATTGAGCGGACCTGCAACTCTGAATGGAGCTATATGGAATGGTCCTACAAGTCCAGGAACGGTATGGATAGTAGGTTCTGATGGCAAAGCGGTTGTATTATCTATAAGTGTGGCTTCACAGGGTACCTCCGAGCTATTCTTCTCAGAGTATCTGGACGGCGGTGACGGCAGAATCGCAGTTGAGCTGTACTATAAAGGAAATGGTAATCCCGCAGGAAAAGCAGAAGGTTACACCCTTGAAGTCCACCAATTTATGAAAGCCACTCAAACCAAACAGGTTTATTCCCGGCCACTATTTCCTGTATCTGTAGCAATGCCTTATATGTTTATAGATTCTACTTTTGGGGACGCATTTGATTTAATGAATATCTCCTATTACAATGATGAGCTGAGTCTATATAATCCAAAAACATATAATATTACAGCATTAGTACTGAAGAAAAACGGCCAAATCGTAGATGTTCTCGGTGACCCTACCTCTAATCAGCAATTCCTCTCCACAGGTGGAACTATTGTCCGTAAATCTGGTATATACACTGGATCACAGCAGTATTCACTTGAGGGCGAGTGGAATCAATATCCCAAAGGAAGTTACCAGTATTTTGGAAGTCATACTCCTTAAGCAGCCCTTTCTAATGTAAAAAACAAGCAGGCAGTGAGCCTCCAGATATTGGAGAATCACTGCCTGCTTGATTATCTGCATTGCGTAGCGTTAAGTCGACTTTGGGTAAACCTCGGAATAACTCCTCCGGATCCCCCCGTATATTTTATATCGCCGAATCTAGATCAAATCTTTGATTTAGTTGCATTCTGTACACTTATTTCGTATAAAAAAGGGGGTGTCCTGAATATAACTGTATTCTATACAATTAAAATCCAGAAAAATCACCTTTAGCTGAGGAAATCATGAAAATAAGTGTACTGAATACAGCTATTTTTTGGGGACAATTTATTCGATGAGTTATAACTGTACAAAATACACTTATATGCTCCCACCGTCACTTCAACATATGTTCACCGCTTCAACATCTGCATTTTGCCTCCACTTGTTACTTATACTCCTGCATCTTCTTCCACTTCTTCCACTACTTCCTCTACTTCCTCTACTTCCTCTACTTCCTCTACTTCCTCTACTTCCTCTACTCCTTCTACTTCCTCCACAACTTCTACCTGCCGTTTCAAAATATCACTTCAAGCATATCGCTCCCCCGGCTCTTAATAACGCTGCTTACATCAGATATCTTAAATATAAATACACGCTGGAGATCACAATGGACAACAGCATCAAAGGAAAACCGACCTTCAAATACTTCATGAACGTAATCGGGTACCCCTCTTTACCTGCCAAACCCGCTACGATCAAATTAGCACTCGCACCAATCAATGTGCCATTGCCACCCAGACAAGCCCCTAAGGCCAAACTCCACCATAACGGCTCCAAATTACTGATCCCCATATTGCCCATCTCCTGAATCAGAGGGATCATAGTTGCTACAAAAGGAATGTTATCCAGAAATGCTGAGGTAATGGCGCTGACCCATAAAATCATCATTGAGCTCATCAGCACATCACCATTCGTTATTTCAATCGCTTTTGCTGCCAGCTCTGCAATCACACCTGTCTCTACAAGCCCTGACACCAACACGAACAGTCCGATAAAAAAGAAGATCGTAATCCACTCCACGCTGTGAAAAGCTTTTTCCAGCATATGTTCCCCTCCGGTCAGCAGCAGCAGTAAAAATGCACCGGCCAGTGCAACTGTAGCGGACTCCAAATGTAACGCCTGATGTAAAAAGAACCCGGCAATCGTAATTGCCAATACGATCAGACATTTTCGCAGCAGCTTATGATCCGTAATCATAACCTTCTCATCCATATCCATGATGCTCTGCTGCAATTCAGGTGTAGTTTTAATTTGTTTACCGAACATCAATAACAGCAGCGGGATATACGCCAAAACAATGATGATAATCACAGGTGTCAGATTGCTAATAAAAGCCATGAAGGTCAGCTCCTTAACAGCACTGCCAATCATGATATTAGGCGGGTCTCCGATCAAGGTTGCCGTTCCGCCTACATTAGATGCGATAATTTGTGACATTAAAAAAGGCAGCGGATGTATGCGCAGTTGTCTTGTAATACTGAAGGTGACTGGCACCATAAGCAGCACTGTCGTCACATTATCCAAAAAGGCTGAAGCCACTGCGGTAATCACAAACAAAGCAATCAGTATTCTTTTCGGCTTCCCCTTCGCCAACTTAGCGGATTTCACAGCTGCGTATTTAAAGAGCCCCGTCTCTGCGGTAATCCCTACAATCATCATCATCCCTACAAGCAGTCCTATAGTATTAAAATCGATGTGCTGCAGTGCCGTCTCCTGATCCACAATGCCCATCGCTATCATGACGATAGCTCCTAACATCGCCAGAATGGTACGGTGAATCTTTTCGGAAATAATAAGTCCATAAATCAGCAGAAAAATGCCTATCGCCCAAACCGCTTGCTGTTCCATAATATCCCTCGGTCCTTCTATGTAATTTCGTTAACTTACAGTCTACTCATCATATAACCTTATTATCATAAAATAGATTTGTATTTTTCGCACGGGGATTGTGGAATCATTCCACTAAAAAACGACTCTGCCGGATGTTTATCGGAGAGCCGTTGTAGATTCGATTATTTCATTTTTAGAGCCTGAGGCTCCTTGAAAGCAGTTAACGTCCCTTTAATCTGCACAATTATCATACCGTTTAGATCAATAGCAACCAATTTCCCATCGGTCTGGGCTACATACATGTCATGTCCCAGGCACCAAACTCCTCCTCATATAAGTAACTGCCTCATTTGGATAGATTCTTAAAATCAAATATAATAACATCAGACGAGCAGGATATAACCCTTATGAATTATTATTCCATTTTGTCAAAAACAACAGAAGAAATCAAAACATTTACTCACAAACTTACATTTTGTAAGTCATTGTGTTATAATAATCACATTCCTCCATACACGGACAGGCTTTAGCAAATATATGAATAACAAGGGGTTTGTGAGCATGAGTAACGAAGCAACCGCAGCACCAGCATCCGATTTTGAATTTGGTATCTATACCTTAGGAGACATCGTTGCGGATTGTCATACAGGGAACAAGATCAGTCCAAAACAACGTCTCGACGAAGTCGTGGCTGCAGCTAAGCTGGCAGATGAGGCGGGACTTGATGTATTTGGTGTAGGTGAGCATCATCGTCTTGATTTTGTAATTTCTTCGGTGCCAGTCGTGCTGGCTGCCATTTCTCAGGTTACTAGCAGAATTAAACTAACGAGCGCAACAACCGTATTAAGCACCATTGATCCTGTGCGGGTGTTCGAGGATTTCGCCACACTGGACTTGCTGTCGAATGGTCGTGCAGAGATTATTGCGGGGCGTGGTGCGTTTGTGGAGTCTTTTCCGCTCTTCGGGTATGAGCTTGAAGATTATCACCGTCTATTCTCCGAGAATATCAATTTACTCTTGGAGCTTAACAAACATGAAGTTATGAACTGGGAGGGCTCCTTCCGTTCATCGCTGAAGGATTCGGAGATTGCTCCACGTCCATTACAGGAGAATCTTCCACTCTGGATTGGTGTAGGCGGTTCTCCAGAAAGCGCGGAGAAGGCCGGGATGCTCGGGACCGGAATGGCTATCGCCATCCTAAGCGGCAGTCCAGAGCCTTTTCAAGAGCTTGCCGCAACCTATCGGCGTGCCGGAATTCAAGCAGGACATGCACCTGAGGATCTAAAGATTGCGATCACTAGCCACGGCTACATTGCTGAAACCTCACAGCAGGCGTTGGATGAATATTACCCTTACTACTATAGTTACCGTAACTCTATCAGTCCAAAACCGGGTCAAGAGTACAAGGTGTCTCGTGATGACTTTGGGCAATATGTATCTGCTGATAACACGATGGCTGTGGGCAGCCCGCAGCAAATTATCGAAAAAATTCTCTATCAGCATGAGCTGTTCGGTCATAGCCGCTTTATGACTCAGCTCGATATCGGTGGCCTTCCTTACGCTAAGGTAGCCAAAGCCATTGAGCTTTTGGCAACAGAGGTTGCACCTGTCGTACGGCGGGAGATCGCCAAGAAGAACAGCCGTTAGAATGGAATACCAAAAAGGGGCCCTCAAGCCAACGGCTGAGGCCCCCTTTTTATAAAAAAATCACGCAAAGGATGGTTTATTATTATCTACTTTTCCGCTGATAAGCTTCTTATATTCGTCGTCTCCGCCGTCCAAAGAAGGTGCAGTATAAATCTGAGCTGAAGCTGGCTGCTGAGTAGAATGACTCGAGCCTGCTTTTCTTTTGGTGCTTTTGTCATCGCCGCCTGCACTCCTGCTCCCACCACTCGCAGATCGGAGAACAGCATCGGATAAGCTGTTAATACCTTTTATTCTCTTCATGCTGAATCCTCTCCTACTAAATGATTGATGGTACGGAATAAATCCTGATTATTCCCAACTACCGCCTTAAGATCATCTGCAGATAATCCATCACTTCCTGAGAAATGAACGGAAAGAACATACTTCTTACCTAGAGGATAGCATAGGATATATACCTCTGCAACTTCCGTGCGTTGAAAAAAAGTCCATTTACTCGATAAAAATGCATCTACCACACTAGGCTGCTTCTCATTCCCTTTCGTTACAGACAAGGGATAGGAGTGACCGCGTCCGACATTCCCCCCCACCTGAACTAGTTGTTCCTTCGCTTGTGCCTGCCAGATGGCTGCACCGATTACACGACAATGCTTCGGAGGTAAAAAGGAATTGCGTATCGCCTCACTAAGTGCGTGATACTTCTCTCCATTCTCGGAGATGGTCACATTACTATTATATTGCCAAAAAAAATGAAGGATACTTTCCTTGCGCCTTAAATCCATCTTTAGCTGCTCTAAATCTTTAAGCGGGTCACGGAATCTTCCACGCTCTTGAATACTATCAATAATCTTACCACAGCTCACATCCACAGCAGCCGTAGGATTATCGTGATGCACTTCATACTCTAACGATGTAATTCCTGCTAAATCAGATAGCAGATGATATTCTTCTACATTTTCTCCAGGGATCAGATCATCACGCGCAGTTACCTGATCAGGTACTAGACAAAAAACACGGCTGCGCCGCAATCTAGCCCAAAACAAACCCATTTCAAACCCCGTATTATCGCGGGTCACATAATAATATTTACCACGGATTTTGGCGACATCATCTGGCGAGAACACAAATACGGCAAAATCGCTCTCATCCAAATTTCTCTCCAACGCCTCCATGGTGTATTCATTCGCACGAAAAGCGTTGGCATACCAAGGATGCACTTCAGCATCCCTCTTCAGCTGCTCATGAATCGCTCTTGCATAACGTATAGACTCCCTGGAAGATCCAATGAATAGCTTTGGTTTAGTCACGGCAATGCTCCTTCATCCTCTTTCCCGATATGTAATAATTATACAAGTCTTTTGACCACCAGAAAAGAGGCCTTATTCTCAAAAAATATTATTCTAAACCTCGTAAATTGGGTAAGGAATTACGACTACTCTCAAAAAGCGAGGATACTATGAACAAAATGATAGGTGTCACCCTGCTCACAGCTTGCCTTTTGGGTATAGCAGCGCCACAGTCTGCTGAAGCAAAGACAGCAGCGGGAAGTTATACCGCACAGGTATATGCGAGTTCTTTAAATGTACGCGATGAACCGGCTAAGAATGCAACTGTTGTAGGATCAATTAAGAATGGGGCTCGGGTTACTGTGACTGATGAGCAGCACGGATGGTTAAAGGTTAAGGCGGGGAGCACCTCTGGCTGGGTAGCGGGTTATTACCTAAAAAAGGTGAACAGCAACTCCCTGCAATCCAGCGCTTCTGGAACGTCTATTGCTACTAAAACCAATACTGCCTCGTCAACATCAGCCAATGCTTCTAGTAGAACTTCAAAGGCTACAGTCACGGCTGATTCTCTACGCATCCGAAGTGGCCCAGGAACACAATATAAGGTGCTCGGTTCTTTAAAAGCCAAGGATACAGTCACTCTCCTTCTTCATCAGAACGGCTGGGCTCGAATTCGCACAGCCAGCGGTGAAACTGGTTGGGTGGCAGAGCAATATATCCGAAGCGGAAGCACACCAAGCAGTACAAGCAGCATAAGCACCGTCCAGCATAAAGGCGGACTACGAGGAAAGCTAATCGTCATCGATCCTGGTCATGGCGGCAGTGATCCGGGCATGCTCGGCACTACATATAACACCATGGAAAAGGATTTGAATCTGCACACTGCACTTTATGTCCGGGATGCTCTTGTTGCTAAAGGAGCACGGGTAGAGATGACTCGCACCCGAGACGATCAAAAGCCCACGTTAGCACGTCGTGTTCAGATGAGCCAAGCCCTGCGTGCTGATGCTTTTGTAAGCGTTCATTATAATTCTTCACCTAAAAATGTGTCCGGAACGTTGACCTTCTTTTATTCAGAAGCGGATGATTTGAAGCTCGCGCGGGCGATTGAAACCCGGCTGGGGCAAGGCATCGGTCTGAAGAGCAACGGGTTGTCCTTTGGCGATTATCACATCCTAAGGGAGAATCGGATTCCAGCTACCTTGGTCGAGCTTGGATTCCTTACCAATCCTATAGACGAGTCCATTGTCCGCAAGACCTCCTATCAGAAAAAAGCGGCTAAAGCCATCGCCGAAGGCGTAGCAGATTATTTTAAATAACTGGCTGGAACAACCCTCCAAAAAAAAAGCCCGACCCATGTATCTCTCAGGTATGATCTGAGGAGATTTGTGGGTCGGGCTCTTTTGACTGCTTCCTTATACGAGCATTTGATAGACCAAGAACAAGTTCAACGATACAACCAGACCGGAGATAATCCAGCCCAGAGTGGCTGTCATTTTGCGGTTCACTAACCCGCCCATAATCTGGCGGTTGCTTGTAAACACAACCAGTGGAATCAACGCGAACGCAATCCCAAAGGACAAAATCACTTGACTTATTACGAGTGCCTTCGTTGGATTCACACCAAAACCAATGATCGCTAGTGGGGGAATGATGGTAATCGCACGGCGCAAGTACAGGTTAATTCTTTTGTTGATGAAGCCTTGCATAACCACATCGCCAGCCATAGTCCCTACGGAGGAACTCGACAGTCCCGCAATGAGTAGTCCCAGCCCAAACGAGATCGCCGTTACTGGCCCAGCTAAGTGACCAAATTGCTGAAACGCGACATCCAGATCCTCAACCACGAGACCATTTTTGAAAAACAATGCCGCAGAGACAATAACCATAGCCATATTTACTGCACCTGCGATAATCATCGCAATAATAATATCTATAAATTCCAATTTGAAAATCTGTTTTTTCTCCGATTCATTCACCCCGACGATACGGTTCTGTGTAAGTGATGAATGCAGGTAAATCGCATGTGGCATCACGGTTGCACCTAGAATTCCTGCGGCCAAAAGGATGCTGTCCACCCCTTCAAACTTAGGTGTAAACATGCCTACGGCAACTGCTCCCATATCCGGTTTAGCTACAATAACTTGAAAAGCGAAGGCTAATACGACTATAAGGATCATTGCGGCAATCCCTGCCTCAAGGGAGCGGTATCCCCGGCGTTGCAGCTCTAAGATAGCAAATGAACCCACCGCAGTAATCAGTGCTGCTGGCAGCATGGGAATATCAAATAAGAGATATAATCCTAATGCCGCCCCGATAAACTCTGCCAGATCCGTAGCTATAATCACCAGTTCACTTTGAATCCATAAGAAGATAGATACACTCTTCGGAAAACGATCATGAGCGATCTCAGGCAAGTTCTTGCCTGTCGCAATCCCCAGCTTGGCGGATAACGCTTGGATTAATACAGCCATTAGATTCGAGGCTACGATCACCCACAATAAAAGATATCCATATTTGGAGCCTGCCGTAATATTGGTGGCAAAATTACCCGGATCCAGATAAGCAACTGCAGCGATAAAAGCTGGGCCTAGGAAAGGAAGTAATCGTTTAATCCCTTTGATCTCCCCGTTAAGTACGGCTTGTGCTGAAACAGAGTTCTTATGTTGTTTTATATGTGGTTGTTCTACTAAAGTTTGTTCGAGCATTTCAATTCCTCCTCTTGCCCTGAAAAAGTTGTCTATATACACGAAAGTTTCCCCTGTGCAACTTATATTTAAAGTATATGCTTATTTCTGAAAAATGTAAATATGTTTCATATGGAATTTTCATTTGCTTATAATACTTATGACCAATAACAAAAAAAAGCAAGACGATGATCAGAAATTACCCGATCTTCGCCTAGCTTAAGCTGCTTATGAATTTTTCTTCCATGTGTCCTTCAGCGGTACTATCCGATTCAGCACCAGCTTATCTGCCGTGGTGTACTTCGTATCCACACAGAAAAATCCATGCCGGATCAATTGAAATTTATCTTCTGGCGTTGCGTTGCCCATCGATGGCTCCAGCAAACAATCCTTCAGGATCGTCAAGGAATCCGGATTAAGATACGCGTCCCAGCGCTCACCGTCTTCTTTAGGACCGTCGTTATCTTTCAGCAGCCGCTCATATAGATGAACATCAGCTTTGATAGCATGATCTGCCGATACCCAGTGAATGGTTGCCTTAACCTTCCGTTCATTAAACCCGCTTCCGCTCTTCGTTCTCGGATCATAGGTGCAGCGAAGCTCTAGGATTTCTCCGGTAACTTCGTCCTTGATTACTTCGTTGCATTTAATGAAATAAGCACCCTTTAGCCTTACCTCGTTCCCCATAGTCAGCCTGTGATAACCTTTTGGCGGCTCCTCCATGAAATCTTCTTGTTCAATATAAAGGGTTCGTGAAAAAGGAACCTCTCTTTCCCCAAGTGACTTATCTTCACTGTTATTCTCAATCGTCAGCCCTTCATTATGATCCTCAGGATAATTAGTAATGACCACTTTTAAAGGCTTAAGAACAGCCATCACACTTGGAACCTTTGCCTTCAAATCTTGTCTAAGCGCATGCTCTAACATGGCAATATCCACAATGGTGCTATTTCTGACAAATCCAATTTCCTTCACAAAATTCCGGATACTCTCCGGTGTAAAACCTCTTCTGCGTAAACCGCGAAGCGTAGGAAGTCTTGGGTCATCCCAACCGTCCACATAATGGCCTGTAACCAGTTGCCTGATATACCGTTTACTCGTCACAACTCCGGTGATGTTCACCCGTCCAAACTCTCTTTGCTTGGGAGCCTCAGGGGTATCCAGCTCATTCAGTACCCACTCATAGAGCGGCCGATGATCCTTAAATTCAATCGAGCATAAGGAATACGTAATCCCTTCGATAGCATCTTGTATAGGATGGGCAAAATCATACATCGGATAGATACACCATTCGTTACCCGTTCTATAATGCTCCGCATGAATGATTCTGTAAATCACCGGATCACGTAAGTTGATATTAGGTGAGCTCATATCTATTTTAGCCCGCAACACTCTGGCTCCCGTCGGATAAACTCCATCTTTCATCTCCGTAAATAACCGCAAATTCTCTTCAACAGAACGCTCCCGGAATGGGCTGTTTTTTCCCGGCTCCGTAAGTGTCCCTCTATAAGCCGTCACCTCTTCAGGTGATAAATCACAGACATAAGCCTTTCCTTTTCGGATTAACGTAACTGCGCTATTGTATATTTTCTCAGAATAATCTGATCCATAAAAAATATGGTCCGGTGGATAGCCCATCCATTGAATATCTTCGATGATGGCATTTACATACTCCAGATCCTCTTTTAAAGGATTGGTGTCATCAAAGCGCAAATGGAACTTCCCGCCATACTTTTTCGCAGTCGTATAGTTCGTGTGAATAGCATACGCACTGCCAATATGCAGATACCCGTTAGGCTCAGGTGGAAATCTCGTGCAAATATCTCTACTGTAAGTCCCTGCTCCCAGCTCTTCTTGAATCAATCTGTCGATGTAGCTCTCTGCTAATACTTCCGGTTCCTCGTTCATTGGTGTTACCTCCTGTTTATAAGTGATATCCGCCTGCTTAATCTGCAAAATAAAAAGAACCTCACCTCCAAGACTTATGGTCTTGGGGACGAAATTCTCGCGGTACCACCCCAGGTTCATTAATATGTCACCATATTAATCTCATCAAGTACGGCAAAACATCTTACGCAGTGCTTATACTCTAGCTCTATAACAGGAGCTCCCGTCATACCATCCCCTTAGTCCGGTTCCGATATGCCGCTCAGAGGCTTGTTTCGATAAAATCCCCCTTACCCTGTTCTCATCATCCAGGGCTCTCTGTGAAGGAATGATTTCATGTACTCTTCTCGTCATCGCGTTTGATTATTTTGTATAGGATACCAAAAAGATAACCCTATGTAAATGTGCTTATTCCTCGCTCAGCGCCGTGAGAAGCTCCAATACTACTTCATTGTCAGGCTCTGCAGCCAAAGCTCTACGCGCGTATTCCAATGCAGCAGCTTCAGCTCCTAGCTCGTAGTTACAAATTGCCATGCTATAAAGCACTGATGCTAATGGTTCTTCCGTATTGGCATGCATAGAGCGTTCTAAGTAAACCAATGCTTCCGCGAATTTATCCATTTCATACAGCAGTAACCCCGCATCTAGCGACAGGTCATAACTCTGTTCCATCGGATAATAGCCAGTCCACATCAACTGTATTCCTCGCTGTAAATCCAGCATTTCTTCATCACTGGCACTGGGCAGTAGCTCCGAAATCTGTTCAGCACTATGGATAAACCATTCAGCATCATACCCACCCAAACGCCAAAAGGCCAAAATTTGCTGCAGCCCCATCGTATCTAATTGCTGATCCATCCATTCCTTCATACTAAAGAAATCATCGGGACCAAAACGTTCTATAAACCGCTTGTAACCCAGCCGAGTATTTGTATAGCTCAACGGAGTTGGAAGCATAAGAATACAGCCGATGTTTAGGTTTTTATAGTGATGACTGGTGAATATTGAATGCGCCCCTTTTTGTTTCAGCACATGTTCTATCGCATGATAATTCGCAGTCAAAGAGAAGCTTCCGTGATGAATCAGCAATGGAGGTTCTGCAAATTCCCAGTTCTCTAAGCGATGGTCTCCCTTATCCGCTGTAAGCAGCACGAATCCCTCTGTAGAGAGCCGCGCAAGCCGCTCCAGACAAGTGAGCCCCACCACCGGAAAGAGTATATGTGAATCCTCCAGCTTCTGCTGATAAAGCGCTATAACGTCATGATAGGGATAAGTCTCCTCTTCATAACTAGCCGCACGCCGATAATGGTACTGCGGGATGATTTTGCCGAGCGCATCGGAGGGGTTATCCGGATCAACTTCCGCAGAATACTGGATCGAAACCTCACATTCATATATTTTTCCTTCATCCACATAAATTAATTCTTGCGGAATGCTGTCAAAAAAATAATTTGCCACAATCACCAATGGCTGCTGTAAATCACCAGGCCGAATGCTGAGCTTAGCGTGTACTAAATGTAGTTCTACATCCTGCACAGCATCAAAACGTGCGAAGTCCAAAATACCCTGCTTCACGTAAGGAAGTAGGCTCGGGTGCTGCTGCCAGCTGGATATATTTTTGGAAGGCAAATCGCTCATCACATAACGAAAAGGAGGTAGAGGAATATCTGCGTAGTCTACGATTTCACATAGCTTTTTAAGCACATGGAAGGCTAACCGGCCTGCTCCAGCTCCAAGTTCTAGAATCGTAACGGTCTCTGAGAGATGCCCTTGTCCAGCCCGGTCTTGCAGGAATCCAAAGATCATCTCTGCGTATGCTGTCGCAATCATAGGGTTACTCGTGATGTACTGCGGGACCTGATCATTATTCCAAGCCTTTAATCCCTGCTCTTCATAATATGTTCGTTGCAATTCCCAAATCGGTGCTTCGCTGAAGCGATATTGCTGTTCTTTGTTACCTGTCATCTGTTTCTTTACCCGCTCTCTGTCTAGCTTGTTTGAATAATCTATAGCAATTGCCTTATTGCGCTCTAAATGTGCGTGACCTGAAAATGACGTATTCAGCCTCTGTTGGAATGGAAACGGAAAATGATAATAATGCCGCCTTAGAGGTTAACGAATCAGGTCCTTTCAACGTTTGATAAAAAGAATTTCCTTTACTGTCCACACTCACCAGCTCTAATTCCGCGTTTCCTTTAGGGATGATGAATCCGGAGGTATTTTGCACGCCTAAGGTTAATCTATATTCTTTCCCGGATTGAGCCTGCGTTAGCATAGTAGGATATAAAGGATACGGATGTGCTGTCGTTTCGAGTGGATAAGGAGCAAGGGCAAGATCTGCCTCAGGCTTCACCCATTCCTCCCCTTTTCTGGCTCCAATGCCAAGGGTTAATTTATTCACATTATTAAATTGCACTTCCCAGCGAAAAGACTTAAGCCCTTCTAAAATAGGGGAAGCCGGAACAAACAGAGTGCCATCCTTTACCTCTGGAGCAACGCCTAATGATTCTACGGTCTCCCCATTAAAATCTGCCTCTAGCTGCCCTGCTTTAATATTTCCTACAGATCGGTCCAACAGTGAAACAGTAACACTCTTGCTCAGAGCGTCATAGAGCAAATCTGCGCCAATCGCATTGGAGAAGGCTCGAATCGGCACCATTAATTTACCTGCTTTGAAATAAGGGGCGAGTTTACCTGGAAAAAGCACGTAATATCCCCCGTATGACAGTGGCATTACCTGTGTCCCTAACTGGACAGCTGCTGACACCGATGTAGGTGTAACCGCAGATCCCGCGGCGAACATAATCACTAAAAGACCTATTACATAAGCTTTTATTTTCCCTAATCGTTGTAAGGACTCCTTGATGTGAATCATCACAAACCCCTCTCCAGTTCATCTAGAACCTTAGCCTCTATTAGTAATAATCAATGATGACCCTACACATGTCAACTTGTACCACTTCTGCTATCCATCATAAAAGACAGCATTCCGCATATATTTTCATTGAACTCTTAAGGAACAAGAAAGGAGAACAGCTTATGACTTCTGCTGGACAGGATTCGGCAAAAAAAACAAACATCCCCCAGCCCATCCGAAGCGATGGCACAGGGGGATTAGATAAAGGCCCCCGCGATGTTATGCGGGATCTTGAGAATCCGGATATGTTCGTTCCTCCGGTGACTGATGCGGGCCTGGTTCCCAATTTGAAATTTTCTTTCTCCGATGCGCATATGCAGCTTAATCATGGTGGCTGGTCCAGAGAAGTAACCGTCAGAGAACTCCCTATCGCAACTACACTGGCAGGTGTGAATATGAGCCTGACCCCCGGTGGAGTACGAGAGCTTCACTGGCATCAGCAAGCGGAATGGTCTTATATGCTGTTAGGCCGCGCTCGGATTACTGCTGTGGACCAGAATGGGCGGAACTTTATAGCAGATGTAGGACCTGGTGATCTATGGTATTTTCCGCCGGGTATTCCTCACTCTATACAAGGTCTTGAAGAAGGCTGTGAATTTCTCCTTGTCTTCGACGACGGAAGCTTCTCTGATCTGAATACCTTGTCTATTTCCGATTGGTTCGCCCATACGCCCAAAGAGGTTCTTTCAGCTAACTTTGGAATACCTGCCGAGACCTTTGACTCCATCCCCACTGAACAGGTTTACATTTATCAGGATCAAGTTCCCGGCTCATTACAAAGACAAAAGGTGCAGTCGCCTTACGGAGAAATTCCACAGAGTTTCAAACATTCGCTATTGGCACAGCCTCCATTGAAGACTCCTGGCGGGAGCGTCAGAATCGTTGATTCCAGCAACTTTCCGATCTCCAAGACCGTGGCTGCTGCACTGGTAGAGATTGAACCTGGAGGAATGAGAGAACTCCACTGGCACCCCAACAACGATGAGTGGCAATATTATCTTACCGGAAAAGGACGGATGACTGTGTTTGCCGGAAACGGTGCGGCACGTACCTTTAATTACAGGGCTGGCGATGTTGGGTATGTTCCTTTTGCATTTGGACATTATATTCAGAACACAGGAGAAGAATCGTTGTGGTTCCTCGAAATGTTCAAAAGTGATCGTTTTGCCGACGTCTCTCTGAACCAATGGATGGCTCTCACTCCCCATGAATTGGTTCAAAGTAATTTGAACGTTGGACCCGAAGTGACCGATGCCTTACGGAAAGTGAAATGGCCAGTGGTGAAATACCCTAAGTTAAAAGAATAGGTTACTTCCTCCCTTTGCTTATTCACCAGTCTCCGCAAAATGTTTGATTCTATCTCCAATCTGGTCACGCACACGCTGGAACACTGCCCACTTCTCTTCATCCGTCCCTTGCGCTTTTGCCGGATCATCGAAGCCCCAGTGTTCCCGTTTGACCTTCGGAGGGGTCATTGGACATTTATCCGCAGCATCTCCACATAAGGTAATGACCAGATCCGCGTTGTTCAGCAGATTAGCATCAATAATATCCGAGGTCTGGCCCGTGATATCTATACCTACTTCGCTCATGGCTTGTACAGCTTTTGGATTTAGACCGTGAGCTTCAATACCGGCACTGTACACGCTCCATCCTTCTCCTAGATATTGCTTAGCCCAGCCTTCAGCCATCTGACTTCTGCAGGAATTCCCTGTACATAAAAAATAAATCGTTCTCTTGTTCATCTTGATCTTCCCCTATTCAAATTAGTTAATTAACAACCACATATAAAGACCTAAAAGCGTAATAAATAACGTTGGAATGGTTAAAATAATACCTGTCTTAAAATACGTTCCCCAAGAAATCTTCACGCCTTTAGCCGAAAGTACATGTAGCCACAGCAGTGTGGCGAGTGAGCCAATCGGAGTGATCTTCGGTCCTAAGTCCGAACCTATAACATTCGCATATATTAAAGCCTCTCTAATGATTCCAGTGGTATGCGTCGCATCAATGGCAAGCGCGTCAATCAGAACGGTAGGCAGATTATTCATCAGCGATGAGATCAATGCAGCTATGAAGCCCATACCCATCGTTGCGGCAAATAAGCCCTGATCAGCAATAGACCCAATCATCTTAGCAAGTAAATCCGTCAGCCCAACATTCCGAAGTCCATATACTACGACATACATTCCAATAGAAAAGAACACAATCGCCCAAGGCGCTCCTGTAATCACTTCTTTCACCTTGACGAAAGGGCTTCTTCTCGCGAGAAGCAGGAACAAAATAGCTATGATCCCCGCAACCACAGATACCGGAATACCTAAAAATTCGCTGACAAAATATCCCACTAATAGAACAGCCAATACAATCCATGAAAGCCGAAACATTTTTTTGTCTTTAATCGCCTCATGCGGATCTTTTAGCTGTGAATCGTTAAAGTGCTTGGGAATACTTTTGCGAAAAAAGAAATAGAGCACCACGATGCTCGCCACAAGTGAGAACAGCGTAGGTATGATCATCTTGCCTGCATACTCCATAAACGTAATCCCGAAAAAATCCGCCGATACGATATTGACCAGATTGCTGACCACGAGCGGCAGTGAGGTGGTATCGGCAATAAAACCGCTGGCGATAATAAACGGAAATACTTTTTTCTCATCAAAATGCAGCGCCCTTACCATCGCAAGCACAATAGGCGTAAGAATCAGAGCCGCTCCATCATTCGCAAAAAATGCAGACACTAACGCGCCAAGAACGATGACGTACACAAACATTCGTCTGCCATTCCCGCGGGCAGCCCGTGCCATATGTAAAGCAGCCCATTCAAAAAATCCGATTCGATCCAGAATTAAAGAAATCAGAATAATAGCCACAAACGCTAAAGTAGCATTCCACACGATCTGCGTTACATCCAGAACATCATTAAAGCTGACTACCCCAGCTAGCAAAGCTATGATCGCGCCACCGCAGGCTGACCATCCAATCGATAAATTACGGGGCTGCCAGATTACAAGGATTAAAGTTACTAAAAATATAAGGATAGCTACAATAGGCAAAGTGCCATCCCCCTTTTACTGCCAATCCACATCTTTTTCAACACTCCTATATAAGCATGTGACTTCAATCCAACATCATTATATAACTATATGGTTATATATAAATCAAAAAAATCCTTACCTGAAATTTAGTCGCAGCATGGCTCTTTAGCCTCTTTATTCAGTTCAGCCAATATCGATTTGGTACTAGGCATCTGTTGAAGAACAGCCTTAAGATGTGGTTTATCCTCGACATTTAACGAATAATGTACCCACTGTCCCCGCTTGCTTTCCCTAACGATTCCTCTACTTTTCAATTTCCGTAAATGCTGGCTAATCGCCGGCTGGGAAATGTCAAAGATATCAACGAATTCACACACGCACCATTCCCGCTCTTTCAGAAGAGAAAGCATTGCCAATCGGGTCTTATCTCCGAATAGCTTCAAGTCTTCAGCAATTTCCGTTAGTGTCTGCATTCCTTCTCTCCTCCTTTCGAAAGTATATAAGCTAATACTTATATTCTAGTGAACTTACCAGTGGGAAGCAAGAGTTAATTTTTAGCGGGCTACCGTCCACTCATGCTCCAACATACTGAACATCAATGAATCCCGCCACCCATCTTTAATAAGTAAAGCATCCCTTAATCTTCCTTCATAGGTCATACCTATCTTGGTGAGCACCTTGGATGATCCACTATTCCTAGGGTCACAGGTCGCGTATATTCGATGTAGTTGCAGTTCTTCAAAACCGAACTTTAACATCCGTTTGGCCGCTGCTGTAGCGACTCCCTGTCCCCAGGCATCAGGATGGACAATATAGCCGATTTCACCGCTTCTGTCCGTATGGCTTCTAATGTTTAATTCAATCATGCCGATCAAATGTTCAGTTCCTACTGCAACTATGGCTTGCGCGAACCGAGTTCTGGGAACTTTTTGAGAGTCTTCTAGTGCTTGGTTTACAAATGAAAGGGTCAGCGTTTGCCTTAAGCTTCAGCTCATTAACTATTCATAGGGTTGAGAGATAGGGATCGAGACGATAAACTGGGTTCCTACCCCAACCCTGCTCTCCACTTCTATTTTACAATCATGCATTTTTAGAATTTTTAATACAATGGATAATCCAAGTCCATTCCCTTTATGAACGCTGCTCCGCGCTTTATCCACCATATAAAAACGATCAAAAATGCGTGGCAATGCTTCCTCTGGTATGCCTTGACCAGAATCTTTAATAGAGACCTTCACAAACGCTATAGAACGCTCGATTTCGACATGAATGATACCCTCTTGGCTTGTATATTTTATAGCATTATTGATTAGGTTTTGCCAGACTTGATCAAATAAATCTTTATCCACCGTAATTTCGCAGGGCAATAAATCTAATTCTATCTGAATGTTTTTCTGTGCCCATTGTGGCTCCGCCAGAACGATCGCTCTTCTTAACTGTTCATCCAGCTGAAAAGTGGTGAGATTAACCGGATGATGTTCTGAATCCAGCGAGGCTAATCTAAGCAGATTGTCACTTAGGCGGGATAAGCGCAGCGTTTCCTGATAAATAATATCCAGATGCTCTTTTTGCTCTTCTACTGGAACGACACCATCTTGCAGCGCTCTAGTAAACCCTCTAATCGACGTAAGTGGAGACTGCATTTCATGAGAGACATTGCTGACAAAATCATCACGAACTGAATCTATCTTTTGCAGCTCACTAGCCATATGATTAAAGCTTTCCATCAGTTCCCCGAACTCATCTTGATTTTTATGCGTCAATCGTACAGATAAATCGCCTGATGCCATTTTCTTAGCAGCTTCCGTCAGACGTTTGATAGGCTTCACAATGAAACCGGACATCAAGAGAATCAGTAAACTTCCAATGACTAAAACCGTTAGAAGTGTAAAAAATACGTTACGTCTGAATGTGATCAAGCTCGACGAAAAATCAATTTTAATGATTAGCGCAGCTTTATCTTTATCTACGATGGGAATGCCAACAATAGCAACACCAGACTTATCACTAAGCATCACCGCGTCTGAGGAATCTGGCTTAAATAGAGCGGAAACCTTCTCCTTATCCACTGTAAAATCAGCATCACTCCACTCATTCACTCTCACTTTCGCAATATCGACACCATATTTATTGAGTAGTTTAGTAAATGCCTGTGCTTTTTCCGGATCATCGATTAGGTTAAGCACTTTTGCTACGTCTCCAGCTACTCTAATGAAGATATGGTTTGGGGTCACATTATTTTCGGAAAACCGTACATTTAGCAAAAAAGAGATCATTAAGCTGACGATCACAATCCCAATGAACGTAATGACAATACGCAGACGCAGACTTTTTTTCAACATTTAGGCCAACTCCAGACGGTATCCAAGTCCTCTTACCGTAGAAATAATTAGCTCGGGAATCGATTCAAGTCTTTCTCTCAGACGTTTGATATGCACATCTACCGTACGCTCGTCGCCTTCATAATCGACACCCCAAATATTTTCTATGAGCTGAGAACGCGTGAATATTTGCCCTGGCGAACCCGCCAGAGCAAATAACAACTCACATTCCTTTTTCTTCAACTCCACCGTTCTCTGAGCCGCAACAACGGTCAAATTCCCCAGATCAATCATCACTGCGCCTAATTGAATCACACTCGAGGAGGTTAAATGATATCTTTTTAATAGTGATTTTACCCGCAGGACCAATTCTATGGGATCAAACGGTTTGACTAAATAATCATCTGATCCGGCATTAAATCCTCTGACTTTGTCCTTAGATTCTCCTCTAGCTGTAACCATCAGAATTGGAATATCGATATAAGATCGGATATCTTCGGTCAATTCAATACCATCTACATTCGGCATCATTACATCTACAATCGCCAAATCGATCTTTGTATGCGCTAGAATGTCTAATGCCTCTTGACCGTCTGCTGCTTCCACTACGGAAAATTGGTTTTTTTCAAGATATAATCGTATTAATCTACGGATATGAGAATCATCATCCGCCACTAGAATCGTGTTCATCTCTCAATTATCCTCTCCGCTAACCTATTTATTCATATCGTAGAGATTCCATTGGATCCAGTTTGGCAGCCTTAGAGGATGGCATCAAACCGGCGATAATACTAATCAGGGTACTCACAACGATCCCAAATAACACATAATAACCGGATAGATTAATAAGTTTCACTCCAAAAGCATTGTCCAAGAAAATATTTAACACATAACTAATGACAATGGCAAAGAGTACTGCAAAGATACCGCTGAATACACCTAATAAAGCTGATTCAGAAAAGAATATACGCTTAATATCTTTTTTCCTTGCGCCAATTGCCCGAAGAATCCCGATTTCCTTAGTCCGTTCCACTACACTGATATATAGCACAACCAATATCATGATCCCTGATACGAGAAGTGAAATCCCGGCAATACCAGAGAGAACTATAGTAGCCATATTCACATAAGTTGTGATTCGCTCCATGATTTTTGCCGATTGAGAACCTGAGAACCCAGCATCAACAGCGGCTGCATTAATATCATTCACATATTTCATATCGGTTGCAAAAGCATTAACTTGAATTGGACCTATTGTAATCCCCTTGTCAGCATACATTTGCTCCAAAGTCTGCGCTGGAAGATAACCCGTGGGTTGCATTTGCGCTCTTGGATCAGTGCTTTCATAAATACCAGAGATAGTGACTTCTTGTTCCAATGTGACCGGTTTATGCTTAGCATCCATTTCATTAATATATAGATGAATCGACTTCCCTACCAAAGACTCTGGACTGTCGTTTCCGCTTAATTTACTTGCCGTTTTCACGGGTAATAATATCTCTTTGTCCTCTGGAAAAGCCCCTGCGGTAATCGTCTCTTTATCAAAAGCATCCGTTAAGGTAGTTAATTGTGTAAGACTAACCGTCTGATCTGCATAAACCATAGTAGATTTGCCCGAAATGGAAGTGATGGTTTCTACATAATCAACATTTGGAATATTTCGAATGGTTTCAATATCGGCAGCCGTAAACGTTTCGCCCGGCAACATCATTGCCTCTGGACCTTGCATGCCTTTAGCTTCTTCACTGGGTTTAGTTATATCCACGAGTAAAGGATCCATACTTGAATTAATTTCGTCATTCATATAGTTCGTAATTCCATTCCCTAAGGAAAGCATCAACAGTACGCTTAAAATACCAATAGACCCACCCAAAGCTACCAATACATTACGTTTGGCGTTGAGCTTCATATTCTGCAGAGCCATTTTAAAAGATGCAAATAAACTGAGATTCCGGGATGACCCCTCTCCTCCATCGTAACTAATCAAGGAGCGGTCCTTTAACTGAATATCATCTTTAATCCGTCCTTCTTCAACCTTTACGATACGGGTACCAGAGTCGGCTACTTTCTGTGAGTGGGTCACGGTAATGACCAATATCCCTCTTTTGGCTATGCTGTCCAATAAGGCTAAAATTTGATCGCCGGTATCCTTGTCCAAGGCCCCTGTAGGTTCATCTGCCAAAATAATATCAGGATTATTCGCTAGCGCGCGGGCAATGGACACTCTTTGCTTCTGTCCACCGGACAGCTGATTGGGACGTTTTTTCAGGTGCTCTTTCAAGCCTACCTCAGTCAAAATATCTATAGCACGTTTATTGCGGTCCTTCTCACTGGTATCCGTCATCTGCATCGCCACTGTAACATTCTCCAAAACTGACAGATGCGGGATCAGATTGAAATTTTGAAAAACGAAGCCAATATTGTTCTTGCGATAATCATCCATTTCCTTTTCGGTCATCGTGCTTAAATTCTTTCCGCGGACAAGGACCTCGCCCTCATAATCGGAGTCCATTCCCCCAATGATGTTCATCAGTGTGGACTTTCCGCAGCCAGACTCACCTAGAATAGAGACGAATTCACCTGTCTCAAAGCTTAGATTCACATCATGGAGTACTGGCACCTTTTCTTTACCGTACAAAGTATATGATTTCTTTACATGTTTAACTTCTAATATTTTCATTTGTTTCTCTTCCTCTCCTGGTCATACTCTATATCTCTTTTGATGTTTCATATCCTAACAAATTTGTGTGAACTGATAATGAACTGGATAGCCACATGGAAGAGTCAGAGCTACAGCAGATATTTAGGTTAAGCAATATAAAAAGGCGAATTCACACTCAAAATGAGTGGAACTCGCCTTTTCTATTCGGCTTATTTTCAAAAGAAATTAGTGCATGAGGTAATAAGCTAATCCTCCAACTTGTTTTCCGGCGTAATAAACGATGTCTATAATCACCACTGTTAATACAAATTTCGAGAGCAGCGGATATTTCTTAAATAAAGGCTTTATAGTTTTCTCTATGTACTCCATTCGCGCGCTTCCTTTCTTAAGCTAGTGCTCTTTTTCGGATCAGCCTAATCTGGCCTCTATGATTGATTTCATCCTCAAAAACGTGAAACCACATAAAATAGTAGTTCGCAGGTTTGTTATGCCAGAATTCCTCTTCAGTATATAACCAATTATCATCGACGGTTGCGAATAATTCATAAGTCTTTTGTCTAACTTCATTTAGGCGATCTAAATAATAGCTTAGGTCATTCCCCTTAATATTGGCTCGTCCTTCGTCGCCTAAATTTAATGCTGGTCCCCATCTTGTTAGCTCTTCTTCAGACAAATCTCTTTGCTCAAACGTTGCCACTTGATATGCATATTCTACAGCAGCGTAGTGCAATAATAACGCTCCAATAGAGTTACTCTGAGCATCCAATAAATAATCCAGTTGTTCCACAGTTAGACCCTTAACGGCTTCTAATGTTGTATATCTTGCATAGTTCATCATGGATAAAAGTCGGCTGATTTGCGGCGAGTAACCTGGGATATCTGTAATCAAAAATAGTTGGTTCATGTCAATCATATGGATGTTCCTCCTTGATTTTTTCAGAATAATACTTCTAAATACCAGAATGGTTCAGAATTATGAATTACAGGTAATGACGATCAAGATGTCAAAGTGAGGTGCTTAACACCATGAATAAAACTAACAAAACTATGTATTGGGTTGTATGGGCTTCAACTTAGAAAGTCTCCATCCTAACAAGACCTAGTCGTTTACCCTCAACAATAGCCTCGGATCTGGAATGTACACTAAGCTTCTCAAAGATTCTCGTCAGGTTATACTCCACAGTCCTTTGTGACATTAAAAGCTTGCTGGCTATGTCTTTATTGCTTTTTCCACTAGCTACTTCTTGGAGTATTTCCTGTTCTCTTTGATTAATGGACACTTCTTCAAGCAGCCGATTATCCCGGTGATTAGAAATCTTGATATCATTTCTTCGTAGCTGTTTAAGTAAAGACACCGGAATGACCGCCTCATTCCTCAGTGCACAACGAATGGTATTTAACAACTGTTCTCGGGAAGCTGTCTTAGAGATAAATCCTGTGACCCCTGACTCCATCAAAAGATTATAATGAGCACTGATCTCATATCCGGTATAAATCACCACTTTAGATTCAGGATCACGTTGAACGGCTCTTTTGGCGAATTCAAGTCCGCTGATCGTAGGCATGTTGAGATCGCATAAGATCACATCAAATTCTTGTTGCTCCAGCCTATCCAAAGCTTCCATCGCTGACAAAACAAAAGTAACCTCCATATCCGCGTCCTGCTCAATCATAGTTTTGGTTCCTTCTCCGACTGAAGGATGATCATCAACCAACAAGATACGTATCATCGTCATCGCCTCCTCTGTGCTTTTCTTCTACAAAAGCCATTGTCGGTAAATAAATAATAACCTCCAGTCCCTTCCCTTTCTCCGAGTTAAAAGTGCATTGCCCCTCTAAGCTCGCAACACGTTCTTTGATTCCGGACAGGCCCATATGCTGAAAAGATTCCCTGATATCAACTATATTCATGCCAATCCCATCATCCTTATATCGGAAATAGAGATGCTCTTGCTGGTCCAGCTCAATTTCAATCTGATTCGCCTTGGCATGTTTCCCGGCATTCCGCAGGAGCTCCTGTACTATTCGATACAACGCAATCACCAGATCATCACTTAGCTCACCAATCGGACTGGATGTAAAGGTGATAATGTAGTTAGACTGCAGCTGGGCATACTCAAACAATAGTTCCAGTGCCTTCACAATTCCGGTCTCTCTTAGCAGCGGCGGACGCAGTTCATTGCAGGTCTCCCTAATCTGATATATCACATCCAGAAGTCCCTCTTTAATCTGAAGCAGCTCTGGCAAAATATCCGCCTCAATATCATGATCGGAGATCAGTGTTTCCAGCCTGCGAAGCCAAATGAGCTGATCCTGAAGAGCAGAATCATGTAAATCTGCCGCCAGCTTTCTGCGTTCTTTCTCTGATAAGTTAAAGATCAGGCGTAGAACCCATGGTGCTGCATGTAACTCTTTTTTCATCTCTGCTTCAAGGTCTTCAATCAAGCCTTCAATAAGATATAAATTCTCATAAACAATACTCGCATAATTTGCGAGGGTATTTAACCAATTAAGCTCATCCGAATTAAGTTTTGTATGATTCTTCTTATGATCAATCCAGAGGAGATTAAATTTTTTTTGGTGACGTCCGATTACGAGTAAGATCCCCTGTTTGAGTTGAACTACTTCTCCTACCTTAAAAACTGGAGATTTCGATAAAAATTCTATGTTGATCTCTTGGCCCGAATTGTCGACTATTTGTTCGAGGTTACTCATATCCTCATCTCTCTCAAAAAAAGCAGACAGACTAACCGGTAAAATCTCATTGATTTCCTTGTAAATTGCAGCCTCCAAATCAGACCGCTTCATCACCTTGGAGATTTGCTTCGAGAATCGCTCCAGACTACCTTGATAATGATAAAGCTCACGGAACAATTTAGGCCGGAAATAATAATCTATTTTCTCCTTAAAGAATAAAAAGATTGTAATAGATAAATATACAACCAAAAACATCTGAATCCATTTGATCCAATCATACTCTTGCCTGCTCTGAATGATCGCAAGTACGGCTACAATCATTAGCGCCGGAAAAAAAGCAATTATTAAATAATATTTAAACCGATTAAAAGCGAAATCAATATCAAATAGTTGCCTAGCCGTCAGCAGATAAAAATAAGTAACTGGCATCAAAAACAAAAAGATCGTAGTAATTTCGTAAGGAATCAAGTTGACCCCAACAGCAATGGGTGCAGCTGAGAAGAGAACAAAAGGTGTAAACGCAAGGATTTGTCCGGTAAGCATAATTTTAAACATCGATTTAAGCGCTGTGCTTCGATAAGTAATGTATAAATATAGCAGCTTAAATATGCTGTAAAAAATCCCAAAAACAAAGAACCCAATAATAATTAACCTTATAAAGGAATACAAGGATCTATCCCATGAGTAAACCATTAGACTGGAGGTAGAAAATAGGCTTAATAAAATAACCAGGCCGTAGTATATTTTGATTACAGTAGTAGATAAAACTAATACATCAAATCGTTTCAGATATACTTGGAGAAAGTGAATAAAAACCAGTGGAATTAAAGGCAACACGCAACCCATCGCGATTCTACCTATAAGATCAGATCTACTTGAGGCATATCCCGCAAAGTAAGTTATTCCGACTAATAAAAAGAATAAAATCAGCAGCTCTGCTGAGCGCTCCCCGCTTCTCCTGCGGTATAATAGAAGGCTTAACACTGCCAAAAAAACAAATGTCGCTCCAGGGACTACAAGCTGGGTAAACGTATGATATATGGAGGATTTATTCTCAATATCATAATGCAAAGCAAGTGGAGCACCCCCCTTGAAGTTACGAAGAAGGTCAACAGATTGAACCTGAGTTAAGCTTCCATATCTAACAGCTTCATCCACTTTGTCAATCGGTTTCCCATTAACCCGTAATAAGATATCCCCTTCCCTTAAATTCTGTTTATACCCTTCGCTAAAAACGTCTACCTCAGCAATATAATATTGCCCTCGTTCATTCTGCTCCAGACCAACGCCAAGCAAGATATTAGAGTGAATGACCCCCACAAAATGAATAATAAGAAAAGTAAAAATGCAAAGTAACCCTGATATGAATAACTGGCGGAGTTTTACTGTCATTTCAAATCCCCCGAACGAACAAAATTATACATATCTCTATTCTTAGTTGGTATTCCCCTACCATTTTATATGAATCACACAGGAAATTATATACTTTTATGCATGATATTCCTTCCCTTCTAAATGTCCGCATTGAATTATAGCTCTATTCTGTCTTTTTGCTGTTTCACTCTGTGGTTTCGATTCAGAATCCATATCGCTGCGCACCCATATAAAATCATTGGAACCCAACCGCTCTCCCCGGCCACATACTCCAACATAGGTGAAGAACTGACAGTAATATTGTGCAAAACACTATCTACAGCATTATTAGTTCCGTGTAAAAGCACTGCCGGCCAAATACTACCGGAGGACAGACGCAGTTCATTTATAATGATGCCCGCAAACATAACAGATAAGGTAAAGAGCACCACCACGAGCCAGCGGCTTCCAGAGGAATGATAAGCACGCGGCCCAAGAATCGCCGGATAATGCCATATAGCCCAGATTAAGCCCATTGTTACACTAGAACTTACTCTTCCCATCCATTGAAAACGCGGGAGCAGCCAACCCCTCCAACCGATCTCTTCCCCCAAAGCAGATAACGAACCAAGGACAATGTAAACGAGCAAATATATAACAATCTCGATCCATGAATCTGGAGGAATTAAGCTTGAAGTCCATTCCATCCAATAGACAGCATAACCCGCTCCCAGTGAACCTAAGGGAATAACTAAAGCCAATATGTATTCTTTGCCTCCCCTAAATTTGAAGCCCAACCTTCTCCATCCCTCAGCACTGTATCCATCTCTCACAATCAGAAACATCATGATACATACTGCGAAAAAAGGAGTAAACCCATACAGACCCTGTGCCGATTCCGGAAGCAGCAACATCCCTAACGCCATTGCCCATACGATAATAATAAATAGTAGAGATTGTTTCTTGTCTGAGAGCAATATTATCACCTGCCTTTTTTAGATATAAGGAACTACATTTTCCTATTTAATCCAATTGTATATAAACTGGCAGGACGTTTCACCGAAAACAACGTTCGCTAAAACCACAATTCTTTTGCGGTACTGCTTATCTGTATGCCGCAAAGTCTTCAGAAAGGTTGTCCCAAAAATAGGGAAATGGTGTGCGATGGGCGATGGGCGATGGGCGATGGGCAGCGTAAGTGTAAACTAATTAGGGAAATACTCCCTGAAAATAGCCGATATTCGCTCTAAAAGGACAAAATCAGGGAATTCCTCCCTAATAATCAGGGAGATTTCTTTATTAGTTACTGAATCGGCCAAAATTTAGGGAAGTTTTCCCTAATTATATGTCTTATGAACAGAAATCTCTGAATTTCAGGGAGAAATTCCCTAATTGCTGTATAAGTGCTTCACTTATTGCATCATTTGGAGCATCATTAGGTACGCCCCATGATTCAATTGGTTATCAAATAAAGGATGCTCCGCCGTACGCCGAATGACGGAACCGCAAAGTGTATTTGGATAACCGAAGAACAAACGAAGATTGCGGGGATCTCGGGGATTCCAGTGATTTCTGCTTTGCGGCACAAAAAAGTGACGTTAGAGATCGGGTGGCTTTCACTTGCCCATAATCTACTGAAGCAAGCTGCAGTTGACCAAAAATGCAGAACAGCGATTCTCCAATATTAGGAGAATCGCTGTTCTGTTTGGCTTTTATAGTTTTGGGCATGAACGTTTTGGGGGCAGCCTTTTTCTACCTAAATATTCTCTTAATAGGTCCACCAGTTGCCAGACATAACGATCATCGAAAATAGCTTGATGCTGTCTTCATAGTAATCTTCTGCAGCACTGCTTGCTGTGTGGCTCCAGAGAGAATTCAACCAGCTTTGGTAAGTTGATGAGGTCATCGCACTGACCCCAAATGGAGCATAGAAAGCACCGCTATTGTAACTTCCAAATACGGTTCCGTTTAGCTTGTACCCATCTTTTATACTACCAGGTGTACTGCTTACTATAGTCTTAATCCAGCTATTCATCTTATTAAGCTGCGTATGCGCCCTGCTGTCTCCAGTAATCAAATAATCTGTTGCGATCCGCCATGGGGTACGACAAGAATTGTAATTGTAATTCCCGTCATTGGCATCCTCAAGGAAATTCGCCGCAGCAGGTTTATACACACCCCCAGAGTAAACTACGAAATCAGGCAAGAGTCCAGTGCTAGAACTATAACCCGTATAAAGGCTATTTATAATCGTGTACGTTTTATCGATAACATTCGTCCAGCGGGTATCTCCTGTAGCCTGTTGGAATGCTTTTAAATGATTTAGCATGAAATCCGAAGGTCTAGTTGCTGTATTATACGAGCCACTATTCGCCCAGTCACCTAGACGGATCGTCCACTGTGTCTGGTTAATCTCATTGTCCATAATCGCATTGATGATATCTTTTGCAGCTTGTAAATAATTGATCGTACCACTACTTCCCCACTGCTTGTCCGCAAGCAGCAATGAGAAAGCTATATCCATATCTCCATCTGTAGCCGAATCCTCTCCTTCAATGTTTTGAAAGCTGCTATTTTGCTTCCAGGACATCAAATAAGGGTTAATTGTACTTGGATGAGCCTTGTAATAATTATATAAGCCGTCAAAATAAGTCTGAGCATTACTGTCATAACCAGCCATCAAAACTGTGAACAACATCCCGTAACCATGTGCTTCAGATACCGTTTCTCCATCTGAATTATACTTAACGTAATATTTGCCAGTGCCAGCTGGTTTGAGATAGGCCGTTTTCCACGCATCCCATTTGGTCTTCACTGAATTATCCATACTGGTCTGGGTTACATTGTTCGGCTTGATAGATCCACTCGTATAGGTGGTGTGTTGCGGAAAAGGTTTGTTCACTGCTGCAAACGCGGAACCGGCAGGAAGAATACTAATTACCAAACATACGACAATAAGGCTTCTCCAACTCAACCTAAGCTTTGCATTCTTCTTCATCATTCATTGCCTCCTCTTCAATTGTGGTAATAAATTTGAAAGAAAACAGCAAGCTAATTCGTATTCGCCATCATTGTAATACAGAATATGGAATTAATATATAATAAATCCCATTAATAGATCATTAGTACTATATATCTGAGACTTAGATTTGTTCTCACTCCTCAACTAAAAAAAGGATGGTTCCACAACCAACTTCATTCATGGCTGTGCATACATCCTTTAGATAAAAATTCATTCGCTATTCTCGTAATTTATTTAATTTAAGTCGATACGCAATGTATGGAAGACCCGGAAAGACCAACATACAAAGTGTGACCACTACTAACACTAGGCTGATATTCCTCACCATCTCAGGTAACCATCCATTAACGCCCAAGATCGCTAGGAAGATAAAAACAATCAAAGCTATAAGCAATGGCAAGGCTGCTTTGCTCATCGTTTTCTTTTCACGTTCATATTTGTCAATGAGGGTCCCAGTGTCTGAGTAGATAGGCGCCGTACCTGCAGCTGCCCGAAAGATATGAAACCCATTTCCGGCAGAACAGACATAGGTCCATCCGGCATCTTCAAAAATCAAATAATACTCCTCATCCACATTCGTGTGATAATCTACACTGTACTCAAAAGTCTGGGGATCTCCCTTTCTTAACTTATAACCAAATGGTGCAAAGCTTTCCAGGAGCCAGCCCCTTTTGGCATACTTACTCAATTTCTGCATATCACCTTTTTCAGTAAAAGCTAAGCCCCCGCTGGTCACATATTTTGTATTCTTCATGCCTATTCCCCACCTTTTATTTGAGAATTTGTTCTGCATGTCTAATCATTTCTTTTCGGCGCTCTACTTCTTTTCTTAGCAATCCAATCCCTTTTTCTGTTGCAATATACGTTTTTCGTTTGTCATCCTCTTCTTCTTTATACAGCTCAATAAATTCAGCCGCTAACAGCTTCTTAATGGTTGTATACATGGAAGCAGGCCCAATTGAAAATTGATTGTTCGTCATCGTTTCGATCGATTTCATAATTAGATATCCGTGTTTGGCTTCGACTAAAGATAAGAGAATATAAAATGCAGTGTCTGTGAGCTCTCCCATTTCCAATGAGTCCGTTCTTGACACTTAATCACCTCCTCATATGTATCATTAAAAGATATATCATTAAATGAACTATATCTTTTAATGATACATTTGTCAACTGCTGGCATAAAATTCAAACTACCTTCTCATACTAGGTGAAGAATATGGAGGTGACTGTCATGCCCAAAAATAACGCCAATCCCAAAGAAGCTCCAGGAAAACATCAACCGAGCAAGAAAAACAATGCGGAGAATAACAACAATTTCAATGAAGCCGCTCAGATGGTGAACATCGATAAGGCTGCTGATTATGTGCCCAGCTTAAACGGTGTCTCCAAAACTGATGTCTAAGCTAGACCGCTAATAACTTCTTATATTTCAAACAAAAAACACTCCTCAGAATTTTCTGAAGGAGTGTTTCAATCCGTGGCAGCTTCATTTCAAGCTCTCTAACTCAGCAGTCACTTTTTCAATTAAGTTCACGAAGGAAGCCAGCTCTTGAGAGCTTTTGACTTGATCCTTGGAATACATTGAGTTATGTTCCGATTCTTTTTTCACCTTGGAAAGGGTGGCATTGATATTGTCTAGTTTCTGGTCAATGGTTACCAATGAATCCTTTGAGCGGCGGGCTAGCTTACGAACTTCATTAGCCACAACTTCAAACCCTCTTCCAAACTCCCCAGCTCTGGCGGCTTCGATAGCCGCATTTAAGCCTAAAAGATGCGTATGATCTGCCACTTCTCTAATCATCGTACCCACTTGATGAATAGACTCCACCTCTTTGTCCAAATATAATACCGTTTGATGCGTTTTCTCTTGATAATCAGCATTTTTACTAGCTAAACTTTCTATCGATTCACTGCTATCCTTTAATTGAACCATCAAAGATACCAGCTCCTGAACGGCTGAACTCACTCCTGTAAGCAGGTGATTTTGCTTCTCCAGCAAGTTTTCAATTTTTGCTTTTTCATCCACTTCATAGGCTTCAAGAACGAGCTGTGAATCGAGATTAAACATCTTGGTTAAGGCATGAATAACAGGCTTCCACTCGTTTGGTAATATCCGTTCAAAATAAGCAGTAGCCAGATCCAGATATAATATGTACGTCCCCAAATACCAATTCGTTGTTAATCCAATACGAGAATGGATTTTCCCGATAAGCAAACGTCTTTCAATAAATGCTTCATCGATCACACCAGAGGCCATGGATAAAAAATACCACTGCTGTGTTTCTTTTAATCGATCCAGTGTACTATGCTGCTCAATGATGTGGAGCAATTCTGGCTCCATCGTCATCTGTTTATACAGTTCCTCAACCAATGAGCTAACGATTAATTTGAATTCTTTCTCCTTGCTTTTTAATAATTCTAAATCAGTTTCAGTAATCCCTATGTAGCTAACTTGCTGGAGTCGTTCTGGACTAAGATTGATCATAACGTTGTTAACATCCCCCTCATTCTGTTTTTTCTCAGCCATCCCCTATGGCATCTATATCTCTTGATTATAAAGGTATTATTTCAATAAATTTTAACACTATATTTACCTATATTGCTTAATAATTTTACAAAACCTCACTAGTTGCCCTTAGATTTGGCTTCCTATTCATGAATAAAGGACTGCCGCGGCAGCCCTTTCAGTTTCAAGCTTTAATTTATGCCGCCATTTCACGGCAAACTTTTGCACAAGCAAAACAAGCTTCTGCACATTGCTGGCTATGTTCATGATCATGCTTTTGGCATTCGTTGCCGCAGGCTTCACAAGCTTCTGCACAAGCCAGACAAATTTCTTTTGCATATTTACTGTTCATCGACATCGCATGAGCTGCGAACTCGCATATATCTGCACATTCACGATCCAGGCGAATGCACTCCTTCATCATCCCCACATGATCCTCATCCAAACAAGCTGAGTAACAGTGATTACAAGCTACCATACATTTCAAACACTCTTCAATACACTCTTTGTAGTTTTGATGTGCCATAACACATACTCCTCTCGAAATCATAAATTAGGATAGTCCCCTACTCTATATATACCCAATTTGAGCAAATAAAAAAGGATTCCAAGGAATCCTTCCGATTGATCAATTATCTAATTAATTTATTGATGGTAACTAATAGCTCATCCAGTACCTCGTTCTCACCATCATGGATACGTTCCACTACACAACTTTTCATATGATGCTCCAGCAAAAGCTTGCCCACGCCGTTCAATGCAGATTGGACCGAGGAGATTTGATGCAGCACATCATCACAATAGGTGTCTTTTTCAATTAACCCTTTTAGCCCTCTAACTTGACCTTCAATTCTATTGAGCCGGCTAATCAAATTCTTTTTAGTTTTATCTGAGTGATGACTTTTCCGCTCATCCGTACTGCATGATTCATGCTCGTGAGTCAGATTATCCATGCACCGATCACCCCTTTCCTCGTATTTTTATTATACTATAGCCCCCCTATTCTATTCAAAAAATAAATCATTGATTAGATTTTCAATTCTTCATGAACTATAGCGGAAGTTTCAACCTGAATGGTTGTATGTTGAATTTTGAAATGATCGGCAATTAACCGAATCGCTTGCTGCAAAATGCGTTGGTCATCTGCTTCCTCTTCAATTAAGATATGACAGCTGAGTGAATCTAAGCCCGAAGTTATGGTCCAGATATGCAGGTCATGAATATTTCTAACCCCCTCAATGCTTTCGAGGATTTCCTTTACTTCAGCTGGATTAATTGTAATCGGTGTGCCTTCCATAAGGACATGAACGGTATGTTTGATAATTCCCCATGCCCCTCTAAGAATCAATAGAGCAACCAGAACGCTTATGATAGGATCTGCAACATACCAGCCAAAAATCATCATAATTAAACCGGCAATAATCGCCCCTACCGAACCTAAAGCATCACCAAGCACATGGAGATAAGCACTACGGAGATTAATATTATTTTTCACATCCCCTTTTCTCATAAGCGACCATGCACTAGCTACATTGGCTAAAAGACCAATACTTGCGATCAGCATCATAGAACCACTGGCAACCGTCGGCGGATCAAAAAATCGCCCATAAGCTTCTACAATGATAAATCCAGCAACTACAAATAAAGTAACTCCGTTTAAAAGTGCCGCTAAAATTTCAAATCGATGAAATCCGTACGTTTTGTTCGGAGAAGCAGGTTTGGTTGCGAACCAGACCGCTACTAGGCTTAATGCTAGAGAGCTTGCATCGTTTAGCATATGCCCACTGTCCGATAACAGGGCTAAGCTGTTGGTAATTAACCCTCCAAAAAACTCCAAAAACATAATTCCAACCGTAATGATTAACGCAATCATAAGCCCTTTTTTATTTCCACTTGGATCAAAATGATGATGCCCGTGAGCGCCATGCGAGTGATTGTGTCCTTCATGAGAGTGACTGTGTCCTTCATGAGCGTGGTCGTGGTTACTGTGATCGTGATTGGCCTGTTGCCTGTGTGCATTCTCGACCTGATGATTGTGTCTTTTCTTCTTGTTCATCATGCTTAACCTCCTATTACCTTCAGCTAGATAGTATTCGTAGCCCTGCGTAGTTACATTCAAAAGCTCCAGTTAATAATAACATATGAGCATGTGTTCATATGTTATTATTAACTGGATTTTTCTTCTTGTCAATAAAAAAGCAACAAATGATTGTCTCTGACCTAATAAAATAAAGAGGACCCTCCGCAGCTCTTCCTGCATGAAGGATCCTCTCGAATCAGTACCGTGTATTAAATCAAATCTGATTGTTGCAGCAATCTTTGGATGATAGCCGCAACTTCTGCTCTCGTAATGAAGGCTTGTGGGGCAAGTACATTTCCGCTTCTGCCCGTGATGATTCCTGCTTGCAGGCTGTCTGCAATGCCACTCTTCGCCCAGCCTGATGCTTCATTCGCATCCGTGTAAATGCTCAGCAGCTCGCTTGCTTCTTTGGCAGGAAGTTTTGTCTTCAAATCGGTAATCACCATAGCTTTAGCAATAATACTCATCGCCTGTTCCCGAGTAATCTTGTCTGTAGGATGGAACGCTCCATCCTCAAAACCGTTGATTAGCTTATAGGAGTAAGCTGTCTGCACCGCATCATTATACCAATCTGAGACCTTCACATCCGTAAAGGATGTTGTTCCGCTCTCCAATTTCAATCCCAATCCACGTACGATAATCGCCGCAAATTCTGCACGTGTAATCTCCTGATTAGGGTTAAACAAATCGTCACCGACTCCATTAATAACCTTACGGGAAGCCATCTCATTGACAATGTCCTTAGCCCAGTGGGTGACGACATCCTTGAAGTTCTGTGGATCTTGAACTACAAAATACGTACTGTTCGTTAAACTGTGTATTTTCGCAAAGTTTTTGCCATCAATGGCAACAATCTGTGTGGGTACATGGCGGATCGTCCCCCCTGCTTCAAGCACTAGCCCAGTCGTAATCTTCTTAAGGTCTACACCATCCGCAAGAGGAATAGTTCTTTCCACATAGGTATTAAACTTAGTGAGTTCAACAGTTTTCCCAGCGTAAGTAACTTTCACCGTGAAATCTAATGGCTGAGCTACCAGCGTTAGCTTTTCATTGGCTGCCAGCATTTCTATTCTTTTCAGTACATCCGCAGTCGGAACAGAAATTGAAATTTGCACCTTCACATCTTGTAGAGCAATGTCTGTGCCAAACTGTTTTGAAATTGCACTGATATCAATCTGTGCTGCTGATATTGTATAAGTACCCTTTGGAGTACGAATGATTAACAGCGCCTGCTTCTGCTCCATATCTTTGATGATTTGACCATTAAGCTCGCCAATAATCACATCTGAAGTCGCAGTCACAGGGATAGTTATAATTGCATTCTGGTCTTCCTTTTCGATGCGTTGCTCTATTTTTGCCTGATCTACAACAATCGTGGTAACCGTCTGCCCGTTATGCTCAGATATCGTTGCTGTTCCGGCATTTTCAACCTTACCGTTCACCAATACCTCAACCATGCTGCTAGATGGTGTAGCTGTAGCTGTAGCAGTGGATCCTGCTGTTGCAGGTGGTGCAGTTGTTGCAGGTGGTGCAGTCGGTGTTGATGTCGGTGATTCTGTTGGTGTTGGTGTTGGTGTTGGTGTTGGCGGTGTAGGTGTAACCTCAACCTCCGTTGATGACTTTGGTGTCACGGAGTTCGAAACTTCAGAAGCTACACTACTACCAGCGCTATTAATCGCTTTAGCTGTAAACGAATAAGTTGTTCCATTCGCTAGACCTGTTACCGTTATTGGACTTGTTGCCCCAACTGTTACGATATTACCCGGAGAAGCAGTAACCTCATAATTCGTAATTGGAGTTCCCCCGTTCGAATCAGGAACTGCAAATGTCACAGTCGCCTCGCCATCTCCCGCTACTGCTATTAAGCCCGTAGGTGCAGATGGTGATGTTCTTGGTTTCGTGCTGACTTCGTTAGAAGCTGCACTCTCCCCGCCCGGATTAGATGCCTTAACTACGAAATAATAAGATTGGCCATTAGTTAACCCTGTCACATCATAGTTGTAGACGGACTCGCTTACTGTAGCCACTTGTGTCTCATAGATTCCGGAAGTGATACCTTGATATATAGTGTATCCAATCGCACCCTTCACCGGATCCCATGTTAAGCCGATGATGCCATTACTTGCCACAGGTGAATGAAGTATTGGCGCGCCCGGCGCTGGAACCTGAGGCGTTCTAGTTACTTCATTGGAAGCCGCACTGATACCATCAGGATTAACAGCTTTAACAATAAAATAATAAGCAGTTCCATTAATTAATCCTACAGCATCGTAACTGTTCTCAGAGCCACTTATAGTAGCTACCTCAGCTCCATAAACACCTGAAGCTGTAGACTGATATACAGCGTAACTATCGGTACCATATACGGGACTCCAAGTAATTCGAATATGTCCGTTTCCTGCCGTTACAGACTCAATACTTGGCGCAGCAAGTTCAGGCCAGGTAAGGTCAATAACTGCACTAGTGATCTCTGCAAGACCTGTCGCATCAAATGCCAGTTGGGCTCCTGTGATTCCAGCTGCATTCGTAGCTCCCAGATCCGTAAAGGTAATGACACCCGCTACTGCCGTCAACGTCACATTCCCCGTCAACGTCCAGCTTCCTGCATCCTTCTTCGACACAGTAACAACCGTACTGTTGTCGCCAATGTTTACATTCCCAAACTGATCCAGCAAAGTAATTACTGGCTGCTGCGCGAAGCTACCGCCATTGGCTTGCGGAGCACTTACGCCCGTGGTCAGCTTCATTGTCGCTGTGCTACCTGCGACAGGTGCAATGTTCAGCGCCGTTGCCGCTGGCGATGCTACACCTACTTGGCTGAACATAACCGCTTGCGCGCCAGCTTTGTTCAGCTTCAGGTTCACCTGTGCTACACCCTCAACGAAATCAACGTTGATCTTGCTCGGTGAAGCTGCCAAAGCGGTACTTCCTAAGCTGCCGTACGTTCCGTCCGGCGCAACATCATAACCCGTTACCGTCACTTCTTTTGTTCCGGTAAACAGAGTGTCCGTGTCGCCCAGCGAATTCTTCACGGTCAGCGTAATGCCATTATCTACACCTACGACAGGTGTCAACGTCGCCGCTGAGGCAGTGATGCTTTGCGCTCCCTGTGGTTGTGGAAGATTCAACGCTACACTAGTGATCTGTGGAAGTCCTGTCGCATCAAATGCCAGTTGGGCTCCGGTGATTCCAGCTACATTCGTGGCTCCCAGATCCGTAAAGGAAATGACGCCCGCTACTGCCGTCAATGTCGTATTTCCCGTCAATGTCCAGCTCCCTGCGTCCTTCTTCGAAACAGTAACAATCGTACTGTTCTCGCCAATGTTTACATTCCCAAACTGATCCAGCAGTGTTATTACTGGCTGCTGCGCGAAGCTGCCGCCGTTAGCCTGTGGCGCACTTACGTCCGTAGTGAGCTTCATTGTCGCTGTGCTACCTGCGACAGGTGCAATGTTCAGCGCCATTGCCGCTGGCGAGGCTACACCTGCTTGGCTGAACATAACCGCTTGCGCGCCAGCTTTGTTCAGCTTCAGATCCACCTGAGCTACGCCCTCAACGAAATCAACGTTGATCTTGCTCGGTGAAGCCGCCAAAGCGGTACTTCCTAAGCTTCCGTACGTTCCGTCCGGCGCAACATTATAACCCGTTACCGTCACTTCTTTTGTTCCGGTGAACGTTGTATCTGTATTGCCCAGCGAGTTCTTCACGGTCAGCGTAATGCCATTATCTACACCTACAACTGGTGTCAAAGTCGCTGCTGAGGCGGTGATGCTTTGCGCTCCCTGTGGTTGTGGAAGATTCACGGTAGCGCTAGTGATCTCTGCAAGACCTGTCGCATCAAATGCCAGTTGGGCTCCTGTGATTCCAGCTGCATTCGTAGCTCCCAGATCCGTAAAGGTAATGACACCCGCTACTGCCGTCAACGTCACATTCCCCGTCAACGTCCAGCTTCCTGCATCCTTCTTCGACACAGTAACAACCGTACTGCTGTCGCCAATGTTTACATTCCCAAACTGATCCAGCAAAGTAATTACTGGCTGCTGCGCGAAGCTACCGCCATTGGCTTGCGGAGCACTTACGCCTGTGGTCAGCTTCATTGTCGCTGTGCTGCCTGCGACAGGTGCAATGTTCAGCGCCGTTGCCGCTGGCGAGGTTACGCCTGCTTGGCTGAACACAACAGCCTGTGCTCCCGCTTTATTCAGCTTCAGGTTCACCTGAGCTACACCATCAACGAAATTAACGTTGATCTTGCTCGGTGAAGCTGCCAAAGCGGTGCTTCCTAAGCTTCCGTACGATCCGTCCGGCGCAACACCATAACCCGTTACCGTCACTTCTTTTGTTCCGGTAAACAGAGTGTCCGTGTCGCCCAGCGAATTCTTCACGGTCAGCGTAATGCCATTATCCACACCTACGACAGGTGTCAACGTCGCCGCTGAGGCGGTGATGCTATATGCAAGAGTAGGTCCTAGGTTCAAGGTCATTTTAGTGAAATAATCCCCCACGACCTTAAAGTTAGTACCATCGTAAATAATGCCATTAAGATTAGAAGTAAGATCTGATGTTTCCTGAGTCCACGTGGAACCGTCTGCCGAAGAGAATAACTCCCCCTTCATTCCAACAGCCAGAAAACTTCCATTACCAAAGCTGATATTATTTAGTGCGCTAGCTGATATTGTAACCTTCGTAAAAGTTACCAAATCCTCAGTGGTTAGAATTACTGCCTGCTGGCTAATTGTATCTTCTCCAACCAGAATATAAGCTCTGCCATCATAGGCAATTCCCTTCAAAGAAGTATTGGGGAACCCAATCTCTAGGGGCACATTCCACTGTATTCCATCCGATGATTTTGCGATAACAACGCTCTCTTGCTCATAAGTAGTACTGTTGTATTTCATCCCAAGAGCTACAAATTGATTATTCAAGTAAGCTACTGTATTAAATGCAAAATCCCCATTTTTAAATCTCTCTGTCCATGAGGTTCCGTTAACTGAAGAATAAATTCCGCCATAATCGGAAACTGCAATATACTGATTTGTGCCAAAAGCAATACCTGTCAGATTGTCCTGCACTCCGGTATCTGTCGTAGTCCAAGTGTCACCGTTGGTCGAGGTCACCACTTTGGCGTTAAGATTGTAGTTTTCTTTATCTGTAACCGCAATAAACTTCCCTGCTCCATAAGTGACCGCATTCATTCCCGGCAGCTTAGAGGGTGTGACATCGTTCCATACTGCGGAGCTAGTAGATTTGTAAATAGAGCCATATTCCCCGGATGAGACAGCAACATAATTGCCATTACCATCCTTAGCAATACTTTTCAGATTACCGCTGACATTACTCCACGCCGAGAGGTCAGAAGAAACCAGCAAGCCGCTGCCCCCTGAGGCAACATATTTGCCATTTCCGTAAACCATATTGTTCACCATCATTGTTGTATGGGTATCCGAAGATGTCCACTGGCTGCTGTCCAGCGGAGCCGCAGGAGATTTATAAATTACGCCCTGCCCAAACAACAAATAGCTCCCATTTAAAGAACCTCCCCCATAAAATTGCTTATTATCCCATGAGGCATCAACGGTCCAGTTAACACCGTCTGTAGAGGTGAATACTTTTTTAGCATAAGGAGTCACGATATAACTAAAGAAACGATTATTTAAATAGATTACATTCGTAACATAAGGCCAGCTAGAATTATAGTGGTTGATCACAAGATCGGTTAAGGTAACCGTTGTCCAATTGATCAGATTCGTTGAGGTATAATAGACAGCATTGTTAGCAGAGACCACATATTTGTTGTCGCCATAAGCAATATCCGTTAAGCTTTGCATTCCGAATATTGCATTGGTAGAAGTGATTCCTGTGTCTGTCCAGTTAATGCCATCCGAGGATTGTAGAAGAGTTACATTATAAGAAGGTGGATTGGTGCCAGGTTTATATACTGACTGCCATACAAAAAACTTTCCATTGACCGCTTTCAACCTTTCCGGTGTGATAGCTAACGTTTTTTTTGTCCAATTTTCACCATCGAGTGAATTGTATACTGCCTTTTCGCTACCATCAATAGCTAAGAACAGCCCATTAGCGAACACAATAGAAGTTAGTTTGGGGTTCCCCGCCTTATTGGAGATAGACCAATCTACGCCATTTGATGATGTAGATATCCCTCCTTGGCCCACCGCTACAAAAACATTGTTACCAAATGCAACACTGCTCAAATTTCCAGCTGATGTGGAGCTTTGATCTATGATATTGCTATTGCTGGGTGCTGCATAAATTACTGCAGGCATAAACAGAGAACTGACGATAGAGAATACTAAACTTATTGCTAATAAAAGATTGCCACTCCGCTTAATCACAATTTTCCCCCTTTGGCATTACACCAAAATATAAATACTTCCACCATATGGAGATTAGATGTCTTTTCTAAGATTTGTAGCCATTTGGTTTGATTTTTATATCGGTATAATCCGAGAGAATTATTACGAATTTAACATTAAATTTTGATTAAAAACAACAATAATTTACACGCTTCACCTATCCATTTCCACAACCTTACAAATGAGAAAAAAAACCTATTAAATATCAGGACTTAATCCTGAATTTAATAGGCTCTCAAGCTTTTGCTCGTAGAACTTTTTAAGCTACTTAATCTTTTTTATTAAATAGAAATCGCTGCTTCTAAAGCTACTTCCATCATGCCGTTGAAAGAATTTTGTCTTTCTTCTGCCGTGGTTACAGCATGAGTAACTAACGAATCAGAAATGGTAAGAATACATGCAGCTTGTTTACCTAACACTTTCGCATTATGGAACAACGCATAACTCTCCATTTCTACACAAACACAGCCATGTTCATTGTAAAATTCATTAACTCCAGGCACATTGTCTTCATGATAGAATACATCGCTGGAATGAATTCTCGCCGTCAGAACTGGCTTGTTAATACGTGTAGCCGTTGCTTCAATGACTTCGTTCAATTCTTTACTTGGCAGCTGGATATCTCCTTCTACACCGCTTTGCACATAGGCATATGTAGATTCACTCCACGCGCTATCCGCCAACACCACGTCAAATAAATTCAATTTATCTGTGTATGCTCCAGCACTACCGATACGAATGATGTTTTCCACACCATAGTTTTTGTATAGTTCATAAGAATAAATACCGATACTTGGCATTCCCATTCCCGAACCCATTACAGAAACCTCTTTGCCTTTATAAGTTCCTGTATATCCAAACATATTACGTACCGTATTAAATTGGGTTGGATTCTCCAAATAGGTTTCTGCAATATACTTCGCTCTCAAAGGATCTCCTGGCATTAATACTGTTTTGGCGATTTCACCATTTTGTGCTGCATTGTGCGGCGTTGACATAATTTATTCCTCCTATGTTGATTACTCATTACTATCTTACTATACCATTCATCATTTTAAATATACGTTTAAAATTTTCTTTTATTGCGACAAAAATACTGCTACTGAATCTCTTTTTATAATTTATTAGCAAACTCGTTAAGTTTTTGGGACATTATCTTTATTTCCTCAATAAATGTAGAAGTATGCTGAACAGACGCCGCCTGTTCTTGGCCGATAGCTGCTATCTTCTCTATCGAATTAGCCATTTGATTCGTAATTCCCTTAATCTGTAACATGGTTTTATTTATGTTTTGCGTCGAGGCGACGGTTTCCCTTGAAAATTTCCGGATTTCCTTGGCTACGACTTCAAAGCTTCTACCTTTCTCACCTGCATGCGCTGCTTCTATTGCAGCATTCAGCCCAAGTAAATTCGTTTGATCAGCAACCCTATTTATAATGGATAGGACTTCTGTTGTATTCTCCACATCTTTTCCAGCCTGCTGAGATTGAATGAGTAGTTCCTGAGAGTGATCGGAAAGTGAACTTACACCATAGGAAATATTATTAATTTGCTCATTGGCTTGGGATAATGATTCCGAGATTTGTTCTACAATGGCTTTTAATTCACTTTGTCTTCGAATCTGAACTGCAATCCCGCCAATGACTTGTCCCGTTTGATCGTGAAGAGGTGTTGCTGTACCTGTAAACTCAAATCCATAAAAGTGGGCTGGAACATCGGACTTCAAGGTACGATTCTCTTGTATCGCTAAGTAAAGCGGTTCTTCTTTGTGTAAAGGTTGTCCTTCGTTAATGTTTAAATTTATGGTGTCGCCAGGAAAATAAGCAACGAACCGTTCCAAATCACATATCGCTATTGATAAATCAGCGGGGATAGATAATTTTATAATAGGCATAAGTGAGATAAATTTGTCTAAAGATTCAATGTTGTTAATCACAGAAATATAGTCTCCATTCCAGCAAAACGTTATTTATAGCGCACCAAGTCTAACCAGATCATGCCTTACATACATGCATTTAATCTAAATCCTTAATTTTGCTTAATTCATATTTTAGATATGTATTCGCGAAAATCTTCATAAAATCCTCCAAAAAAGTTTACAAACACCCATTTCTCTCTCACAAAAGACGAATAACATAAAAAAAGCCCCCACTTTGTGAAAAGTGAGGGCTTTCGTTCTCTTGCTGTTACTAATAATATCGATTAGTTACGGATCAGATAATCAAATGCTCCTAGCGCTGCAGTTGCACCGGATCCCATCGAGATAATGATTTGTTTATAAGCACTATTAGTGCAGTCACCAGCAGCAAATACTCCTGGTAAGCTAGTAGCACCATGGCTATCTACAACAATCTCACCTACACGAGTACGTTCAACTGTGTCACCTAGCCATTCTGTATTTGGAACCAGACCGATCTGTACAAATACACCCTGCAATTCAACATGGTGAGTCTCTTCTGTCGCACGATCAACATAAGAAATACCATTTACCTTATCAGTTCCGGTAATTTCTTTAGTTTGCACGTTTTTAAGAACAGTAACGTTAGGAAGGCTATAAAGACGATCTTGCAGCACAGCATCAGCTTTGAGCTCTGGAGCAAATTCCAGAACCGTTACATGCTTCACTATACCTGCAAGGTCAATAGCTGCCTCAATACCTGAGTTACCGCCGCCAACAACTGCAACATCTTTGCCTGCAAACAAAGGACCATCACAGTGTGGGCAGTAGGCTACACCTTTGTTCTTGAATTCAGCTTCACCAGGCACGCCCATATTCCGCCAGCGAGCACCTGTAGACAGAATGACCGTCTTACTCTTTAGAACAGCGCCGTTCTCGAGTTCAACTTCAATTAAGTCATTTTTGTCTAGACGTCTGACACGCTGCAATTTCATCACATCAATGCCATACTCTTTTACCTGCTCTTCAAGTTTAGCTACGAGTTGAGGACCTTCAGTGTACTTCACACTAATAAAGTTCTCGATACCAAGCGTGTCGTTAACCTGTCCGCCAAAGCGTTCAGCAACAATACCTGTACGAATACCTTTACGTGCCGCGTAAATGGCTGCACTTGCACCAGCTGGGCCGCTGCCGACAACAAGCACATCATATGGAGCTTTATTGTCAAACTCTGATGCGTCCACACTGCTGCCCATTTTAGCTAAAATTTCTTCAACCGTCATACGACCACTTTCGAAAAATTCACCATTAAGGTAGACGCTTGGAACAGACATAATTTCTTTGCTTTCTACCTCTTCTTTGAATACTCCACCGTCAATCATCGTATGGGTAATGCCCGGATTAAAGATACTCATAAGATTCAGTGCTTGTACAACATCAGGGCAATTATGACAGCTCAGGCTAACATAAGTTTCAAACTTATATTCGCCACTAATGCCTTTGATCTGATCAATTACACTTTGCTCAACCTTAGGAGCTCTTCCGCTAACCTGCAACAGAGCCAATACTAATGAGGTAAATTCGTGTCCAAGCGGAGTTCCGGCAAAGGTTACGCCCGTATCTTCACCCACACGATTTACACTAAAGCTTGGGGTTCTAGATAGTTCGGTTCTTTCCACCGTAATCCTAGCTGACATTTTGGCAATTTCATCAACTAGTTCAGTCATCTCTTGTGATGCCTCGTCAGCGCCTGCACTGAGTTTCAGTACTACATCGCCTTCCAAGAGTTCTAGGTATTGCGCTAGTTGAGCTTTTATTTCTTGATCTAGTTTCATTTAGCTTTCGCTCCTTAAATCTTACCTACAAGATCGAGACTTGGTTTAAGAGTTTCTGCACCTTCCGACCATTTCGCTGGGCAAACTTCACCTGGATGATTGCGTACATATTGCGCTGCTTTAATTTTGTTAACAAGAGCGCTAGCATCACGGCCGATACCACCAGCATTAATCTCAACAGTTTGAATAACACCGTCTGGATCAATGATGAATGTACCACGATCAGCAAGACCGTCAGCTTCGATCAATACATCAAAGTTGCGGGAAACCACATGGGAAGGATCGCCGATCATAATGTACTTCACCTTGCCAATTGCTGCGGAGCTTTCATGCCATGCTTTATGTGTAAAGTGTGTGTCAGTAGAAACGGAATATACTTCAACACCTAGTTGTTTGAGGGTTTCATATTGGTTCTGCAAATCTTCTAGTTCAGTTGGGCATACGAATGTGAAGTCAGCTGGGTAAAAGCAAACTACACTCCATTTACCTTTGAAGTTTTCTTCTGTAACATCGATAAATTTCCCATCTTGAAATGCGCTTGCTTTGAATGGTAGTACTTCTGTTCCGATTAATGACATATTGTTTAATCTCCTTTGGGTTTAATTTATGAATAGAGTGAATACTATTTATAATTATTATAATTAACCAAATTAAGGCCTGTCAAGTTATTTATAATAATTCTAATATGATAATCGTTGTCAGTCGCTAAATGTTCATACAAATTCCTTTCTTTCAGATTTAAATACAACACTTTATCATCTGACTGATGCTCATTCGTACTTATTGACTATTATGGTTTAGTTTACATGTTTTATGTAGTTCAATTTCTACAATTCGATGTCTTCTACTATTAAATTGATAATATTCAAGGATTCTTCCGCTACTGTTGGGTTAGAATATCGATTTCCATTATAGGTGATCAGTGCTTTCCATAAAGCCCACCCTCTTGCTCTATTCCACGTTTGTGCATCCATGTTTAATACCTTTTTAAAGATTCTTCTACTAGCCTCATCAAAAAAAGTCCACGCCATTGCAGCATCGCAAGCAGGATCACCCACCCCTAATATGCCAAAATCAATGACTGCACAAAGCTGTCCGTCTTTGACTAATATATTTCCAGGTGCGACATCACCATGAACCCAAACTGGTTCTGACTCCCATTCAGAGTCTAATGCCAGTTCCCAGATCTTTTTCAATAGACCTTCATTAAAAATATCTTTATTATGCTCAATCGCATTTCTAGATTCCTCATCATATACAGCTAAGGACCCACCTCTATAAAAATTATGCTCTCCGGCTAAAGGTCCCCCACTAGCATCAATAGACTGTAATTCAATTAAAAAGCTTCCCAAGTCTCTCGCAAATTGATTGAGATCATTAATGTTCTCATGGGATAAAGTCTCTCCCTCTAGCCAATTATTAATAGACCAAGGCCAAGGATATTCTTTGGTAGGTGTCCCTTTTGCTAATGGTGTTGAAATAGGTAACGTCAGTCCTTTCTTTAAAAAAGGTAACCATAGTTGTTCTTTCTCCACTTGAGGAACATAAGCGGCTGCACTTGGTAATCTCACACTCATCTGTTCACCTAAATGAAAAGTCCGATTATCATGCCCACTGAATTTTACAGACCTGATCTCTAAATCGGACCATTCAGGAAATTGTTCATTTATTAATCTTGCTACTAAATCGACGTCTATAGTATGCATAATATCTCTCCACATATATGAAATTGAAGCAACACCAGTTGCGGAATCCGGGCTGATGTTGCTTCTTTTTAACTATGAAATGGATACAAGGGTCTACTTCAGATAGGTTCCTGACTCTCCGATTCCACCACTACCGTTCAATACATATACACGCGCATTTCCTTTACCGGAGCAGTTGATTGTGATCACACCGTTGGTAACGGTTTTCGTATCACCAGTGACCGCATCCACATAAGTTCCGTTAGGAATTCCGGTGAATGTTGCATTTCCTGAGATCGTAACCAAAGCAAAGCTATCGATTCCTTTGCTACTATCAGTGTATCTTCTTTTAAATGCCAAATCACCTGATACATTTTCTGTAGAATATTGGCCTTTTTGCAAAGCAGGAACAGCTCTTCTGATTAAATTAAGTTGTCTGATATGTTTCGCCAGAGGATAATTTAACGAGTCTGCAAGTGTGCCAGTAGCATTGGTATATTTACCGTAATCTTGAACAGTAACACTACCCTCAATATGATCGCCAAAGTAAGCACGGCCTGTTGTACTTAACGGTGCATTTGGACCTACATCTATGACTGATCCTTTTTTAAACTCAATTTCAGAACCATAATAGATCGCAGGTATTCCTCGGAAGGTGAACATCAGAGCGAGATTCTCAGCCCAAGTGTCCTGTGTGCCGGCAAATCTTTGATTTTCTGGTGCCTGGTCAGGTGCATAGTCATGAGAGTCAATATAAGTTACATTCCAGGTAGCATCATTATAGAATTGATCACCGCTTCTCATACTGAATGCTTCCTGAGCAGTCTTGAAGGCCCAGTGCATTGGAAAATCAATAACATCCATACCCGATTTCATCGAATAGTCAGGCGTATGATAAGTATTTCCTGTTAAAAAAGCATTGTTCGAGGTAGGCTGTCCTGCTGTAGTAGAGTTATCTGCCCACTCTTGTTCCACCGATAGCTTGTTGGAAGCGTAATCATTTTGACCGTCACCCGGATAGGATTTTGAGCTTTTCCAAGTATAAAATGGTGTTGATATCGCCGGGATTCCACTGTTCCACACATCTCTGTACCGAGTAGCCACTTCCCCAAAGACAAAGAAGTCTGAGCCCCCTCTTGTTTTCCATGCCGGCACAAAATATTTGTTAAAAATATACCGGCTTACATGCTTTACAGTATCGACCCGGAAAGCATCCACACCCATATCAATATATTGATTATAGCTGTCGATTAGATACTGATTCACTAGAGGATTTTCTGTGTTTAAGTCCACACAGTCTCCCGCAATCTGTCCTGTCTGGACGGTATAAGACTCCCAAGAAAGACTTTTTTCCGTATGGTAAATGTTATTGTTAGTCTCCGCAGTCTTCATTAAGGCAAGTCTTGCCTGATATTGCTGATCAGGGGTCATGGAATCATAGTTAGCTGGCAGCTTATCCGTAATTTTGAGCATGTTACTCACGGTGTCCGCCGCCGCCGGATCTTTTTTGAACATCGGGAACAGATTTTCTTCTCCAAAATTACCGGTATGATTGACGACAATATCTTGAATAACCTTTATCCCTCTAGCGTGCGCCGCATTGATCAAATCCTGATAAGAAGCCCCTGCGGATTCATATCTTGGATCTATTTTTGCAAAATTAATTGCATGGTACCCATGATAATCATAACCGCTGGCATTCTGCACCACAGGTGTAATCCAGATGGCACTGAAGCCTAGGGCTTTAATGTAATCGAGCTTTTGAATCAGTCCTTTGAAATCCCCTCTCCAAGCTGGATCAGAGTCCGGATTTCCTGCCTTGGCATCCTCCCATGCATGCTCGTTGTTACTGGAATCACCGTCATAGAACCGGGAAGTGATTACAAAATAAATCGTATCTTCACGAAAATCGCCCTTATTACCAATGTTATAAACAAAACTCTGTTTGGTTTCATTTCCGGCACCATCGATCACAAGAAATTTTAAGGTTGTCGTCTTGTTAATTAAGATAGACGGTCCTGCAAGAGATGTCAGTGCATTGCCTGAGATATAGACTTTTGAACTCGTTGTTGGTTCCGTACCATTATCTGTGTAATATGCTGTAGTTGTTGCCGCCTTGTTGTCTTTTATATTAAAAGATACGGAAACCGCTGAGCTCGAATTCCCAACAGGCAGATTCGCAGTGATAATCGGAGCTTGCAAATCGGCATTCAGATCAATCACATAAGCAAAAGAGCCTACATTACCCGCTTGCCCTATAGAGTTAACGCCGAATGCTTTGATAGTCAAAGATGAAGGTACTTGGATTGGAGTCGTATACAACGTTGAGGTTGTCGTAGGTGTCGAGCCATTGGTCGTATAATAAATTTTATCGCCGCTATTTGTACTGGATAGTGTCACCGTTTGGGCAGAATCATAGGTTTTGGGCACAGGAGAGACGGTTATCACCGGAACCTTAGGAACGTCTGGATTGGCGTCATACCATACATTATCTGAGTTATACCAGCCCTCTTTTATGCTGCGAGATAAGTCAGCCGTCTGTTTGCCATTGCCGTCATTAAAGATCAGGCTTGCACCTGTAGCATTTGGAACAGTATAGCTATACCAATCGTTTCCGTCCGATTTCATCAGTATTCCCGGCCATGCTCCACTAGTCGGAACGGTTGCCGGATTCAGATTCCAGTAATGGATGCGGATCGCTGCATTCCAGCTTGCTGGTTTCTTAAAGTGAACGGTTAGCCCCGCTGAAGTTGGTGTAGGAGTTACGGTAGGTGTTGGTGTTGGCGTTGGTGTAGGAGTTACGGTAGGTGTTGGCGTCACCGTTGGTGTAGGAGCTACCGTAGGTGTTGGTGTCACCGTTGGTGTAGGAGTTACCGTAGGTGTTGGCGTCACTGTTGGGGTAGGAGTTATCGTTGGTGTTGGGGTAGCTCCGGCCGAAAGGGTCACATAGTCGATATTAATATTCCCGCTATCATCCGAGTCATATTTATAAGCAAGCGTGTTATTTCCTGCCTGTAAGGAGAGTATTTCTATTTGGTCTGCCCATGTATCCCAGTTGGCCAGGTTTGCTAATGTTGTCTGTGTAACCTTTATTCCATTGACATAAATGGACACCTTTTTTGCACTGCCAGATGCATTAGCATAGTGAAGTGTGGCATTATAGGACCCTGCTGCGGAAGACTGGACGTTAAAAGTGGTGGCTGCTCCTGTAGTTGTATATCCATCAACAAAACCAGTGCCCGAATATCCGATGTGATTCGTATTTACTTTTGCACCACCAGACAGGGATGCACTCTCTGCTTCGTATTTCCCGGCAACCGGAATAACCACCGTCCAGTTCTTCCCGCCGTTATTGTCCCAACTATCCGTTGGAGCCGTGATGTGATAACAATAAATAAGGGTGGCACCTTCCTGAACATTGAGGTTGGCGGTGAACGTGGTTCCATTTTTGGTCATCACCGTGTCCGTAGTATTAGCCCAGTTATTCGTAGTCCAATGTAAGGTCACAGCTGTCGCTGTAGGATTGGTATAGGTGACTGTATGATCCGTATTGCTGGCCGATGCTCCACCCGATAAACCAAATAAACTAAAAATGAGCGAAAAAATAATTAACCACGAAATATAACGCCTGGATTGTTTGGATACCAAGTAAATAACCTCCTCATAATTTTTAGTGCAGCTACGATTTTTATGCTTATCGTGTGGTGCAAACGTTTGCAAAAATGAGAAAAAAAGAAATACTTGATAGTTTTGATCTCCTCCTTCCATGATAAATAAGGAAAAAGCTCATTGAATGCGTTTACAAATAGCTCTATATGTGGTGGATTTTCCTTGTTAAGATTATAGGCGCCAAACTTTGGCTGGTCAATGCATCTTTTAGGCTATAATTCAATCGTTTTCACTATAAGTTCCCTAAGATAGCAGGTAAATTGTTCAGGTTCTTAGCCAGCCAATTCATTTCTTTTGCAAAACGTTTTGGAGGTACACTATGTTTGTCCATCGCGGCATTAATCCACCACGGGCTTTCCATATACCACAACAACTGCAATGATTTTGTTAAATCCCCCTGCTCCACCGTTCGTTCCTCACGATATCCGTCAATAAATGCTGAGGCTAGTGCTCCATCTAAATCTTCATCTAGAGCACATGACATCACTGCTCGCGCTACATCTAGCTGCGGATAATCATATTTGAACCGATCAAAATCTAGAATTGCAGACAATTGGCTATCTTGAAATAAAAGATTATCAACCCATAAATCACGATGTGCCCATCCAGCTTCAAGTCCTTCGAATATTTCCGGATCTATTTCTTCAGTCGCTCTTAGTTGTATCTCTAGGTCAGTGATAAGTGAGGTTTTACCCATTTCCTTTGATTGTTGTAGGAGTACATTCCAATGTTCTAAACGTTCCTCAGGGCTTTGTGGAATAAATTGTGGGGTTCTTTTCAAACTAATGGTCCCATCATTTAATAAACGATGCATTTTACCTGTGGCACGACCCAAATCAAACATTTGATGGATATTAATCTTACCCGGCTCTATGACACGGCCTTCACAATATTCCATTGCCATAAACGTTTCTCCCTGATCTGATTCCAGTAAAACATTATTGTTATAAGCCAACAATCCGGGACATGGGAGCCCCTGTAGATACAATCTTTTCTGTTGAGAAAAGGCAAAGTTCAGCTCTTCTGGGTTATACAATTTATATCTTTTTTTGTTGTATTGTTTAAGTAGAAATTGCCCTGAATCCGTTGTGATTTTCCATTTAAGATTTAACCAGCCACGTTTTATTGGGGTAGCATGAAGGACTTTCAATCCAAAAAAATGATAGAAACTATTACTTAAATCCTCTAAAATGGCTTCCTCTGAACGAATCGCTTCCATTTCATCAACTCCTATCTATTCAAAGTATAAAAGAAGAAGCCGCCAATGACGACTTCTTTTAGATATTTCTTTTTAGCAGAAAAAGTTATCTATAAATGAGGCTCCCGCCTTGGAGAAACTCTTCTGCCTTCTCTTGCATTCCTGATTCAATTCTCGTCGAATTACGGATATTATGAGAGATCTTCATACTGCAAAATTTCGGCCCGCACATGGAACAGAAATGAGCTGTTTTAGCGCCTTCCGCAGGCAATGTCTCATCATGATATTCGAGCGCTCGCTCAGGATCTAACGATAAATGAAATTGATCACGCCAACGAAATTCAAAACGGGCTTTCGAAAGAGCGTTATCCCGGTCTTGTGCTCCTTTATGCCCTTTCGCCAAATCTGCGGCATGTGCCGCTATTTTATAAGTAATGACCCCTACACGTACATCTTCCTTATTAGGCAGGCCAAGATGCTCCTTCGGAGTTACGTAACATAACATTGCTGTACCGAACCAACCAATCATCGCTGCACCTATAGCAGAGGTAATATGATCATACCCCGGCGCAATATCTGTAGTCAGTGGACCTAACGTATAAAAAGGGGCTTCGTTGCAAGTTTCAAGTTGCTTATCCATATTCTCTTTAATCAAGTGCATCGGCACATGTCCTGGACCCTCTACCATCACCTGTACATCATGACTCCAAGCCATAGCTGTTAATTCACCTAACGTCTCTAACTCGGCAAATTGTGCTTCATCATTCGCATCAGCAATCGAACCCGGACGTAATCCATCGCCTAGGGAAAAAGAAACATCGTACAGCTTCATGATTTCACATATCTCTTCAAAATGTGTATATAAAAAGTTCTCTTGATGATGCGCAAGACACCATGCCGCCATAATGGAGCCACCTCTTGAAACAATACCTGTCATACGTTGTGCCGTCAACGGGATATAACGAAGCAGAACTCCCGCATGAATGGTAAAATAGTCCACCCCTTGCTCCGCTTGCTCAATGAGCGTATCACGGTATACTTCCCACGTTAAATCTTCCGCTTTCCCATTCACTTTTTCCAAAGCTTGATAAATAGGCACCGTTCCAATAGGAACAGGAGAATTACGGATGATCCACTCGCGTGTCGTATGGATGTTTTTACCTGTGGAGAGATCCATTATATTGTCTGCACCCCAGCGGGTAGCCCATCTCATTTTCTCCACCTCTTCCTCTATGGATGAGGATACTGCGGAGTTTCCAATATTGGCATTGATCTTTACCAAAAAATTACGCCCAATAATCATTGGTTCACTCTCTGGATGATTGATATTCGCTGGAATGATGGCGCGGCCGCGGGCTACTTCATCTCTTACAAATTCCGGTGTCACATTCTCACGAATCGCAACGTATTCCATTTCCGAAGTAATAATCCCTTTGCGTGCATAATGCATTTGAGAGACATTACGCCCCTTTTTCGCTCGCAAAGGTTTTCTATGGAGCGCTGGAAACACTTCCGCCACAGCTTTTCCCGTTGCATTCCCGTTATCTTCAGGCTTCACGGTTCTTCCTTCGTACGCTTCCACATCCCCTCGTTCCTCAATCCAGCTTAGACGATTGGGCTCTAACCCCTGACGAATATCAGTATGAATATTAGCATCCGTGTAAGCCCCACTTGTGTCATAGACATGAATTGGGGCATTCTCCTCTTCGCCGTCTATGCCCGCAGTTGGACTAAGTGAGATCTCCCGCATAGGGACCTGAATATCAGACCGTGAACCCTTTACATAGACTTTTTGACTTGCTGGAAAAGCTGATAGATTGATTGGATCGTTGTTCAATTCGCTTGTCATCTCAATTCCTCCTATAAGGTGATTTGATCAAGCGGAGACGGTCTACTCCCCACACATAGAAAAGGCCACATCTGTATAAGATGCGGCCTTAGAGTAGACAAATAGAAATAGAGCTCCATTTCCTCCGCTGGCATTATCCAGATCAGGTTTGACGGTCGATAGTTATAACTATCCTCTCAGCCTGGTCCCACCAAGCTCCCGTGACTATAATTGCTACTTCAAAGTATAACCGAAAAGAGAGAATTATCCAAATCTACTCAAATGTGAGATCAATGTGTACGTTAGTATAACACCAATACCCCAAATCCTTCCAGAAGCACCTCGCCCGACAATGTTGTGCCGCTCAGTAAATCTGTTTTGGTCTCATGAAGATGGATCGTGACAGGAGTCTCACTATAATTAAGCAAAAAAGCATAACTGGAAGAAGCTCCGGTACGGACTTGCAGCTCTACCTCTTCTGGGAGCTCCAGCCAATTTGCTGGCGATTGTAGATCAATTAATTTTATGATCTCAGCCGCTGCCTGTTCGTTAAATACGGCTCCGTAATACCAAACCTCACCCTTGCCGCGACGATTTCTAGTTACCGCCGGTTTTCCCGCATAATAATCAGAGGCGTAAACCGCCATCACTTCAACCGAAGCTTCCTCTATTTTGAGAATATCATTAAAGTCATCTGCTCCTGTAACGACTTCGGTCGCGCCCGACCAGCTAATTGTTGTTGGCTGACGACTGCCCTTAACCATTGTGAATTCTTCAACTGTGATCCCGCATAGATCCTTAGCAGTACCTGGGAAAGGACGCATATAACATTGACCGCGCTCATCCTTATAGCCAGTTCTACAGCCGAAGATCAGTTTGCCGCCTTGTTGAACATATTCATCCAGCAGAGACGCTGTCTCATCTGTCATAATCGCTGGGTGAGGATAGATAAGCACGTCGTACCTTGCAAGCTCCTCCAGCGTTGTTTTTTTGCGCAGATAGAGCACGTCATTCGGGATATGCTTCCGCTGAAGAGCCTTGTACCACTCCTTATTGCTCTTCCACATAAACGGGCCATGCCAAACATCGTATTCTCCATCCCACTCATTGTCATAATCACGAACAATAGCAACGTTAGCCTGATTATGAGTACCGATAAACGCTTGACCTGCTGCTGCCAGCTCCTGACCGATCTGCCCCGCTTCCCGCACTCTCCGGTTAGGCTGATTATGATAGTCATTGATTCCATGCCAATAAATTTCATTGCCCATCGTAGCTGTCCGCCAGCGGAAATATAACACCATATCTGCCCCATGAGCGATCGACTGATAAGTCCATAACCGCATCTGCCCGGGCTTTGGAGAAGGCATATCCATCCGGTTCACCCAGCCACCCGGGCCTGACTGCTGCTCCATAATGCAGAAATTCGGGGATATCGAACGAACAACAGATAATGACAGTCCCCAGCCTCTATCATTCAGCGGATTCCGCTCATTCGGGTCATAAAAAATAGTAGAGAACTGAGGATAGGAATCATAGCTGAAGAAATCCAGCAGTTCATCCGTCATTTCATGGCTATCGAGATGACCGAACAGACCGTTCGTGGTTACCCATTGCTTAGGGGCAAGTTTACGAATAATATCCGCTTGGTTTTTGGCAAAAGAAATTGTATTGTCCGAAATAAACCGTTTTTCATCCAATGCCTGATGAGGATTGGGTTGCTTCGGTACTGGAGTCGGACGTGGAAGATAGACCTGAGACCAGTCACTATAGCTTTGATTCCAAAAAACAGCTCCCCATGCCTCGTTCAAATGCTCAAGCGTAACATATTTCTGCTGTAGCCATTCCCGGAAGGCCTTATGGTCACTCTCCGAATAAAATTCACTGATCTCACAGTTGAGCTCATTATCAATTTGCCAGCCAACTACACCCGGATGATTGCCGTAATGTTCAGCCATTTGTTCTGCAATACGTGCACACAGTTCCCGGTATTTAGGACTGCTGTAATTATAATGGCGGCGCATGCCATGCTGAAGTGTAACACCTTCGTAGGTTACATTTAATACTTCTGGATATTTATCAGTCAACCAAGCTGGAGGCGTTGCCGTCGGAGTACCAAGTACAACCTGAAGACCATATTTATGTGCTAGATCAATCGCCCGATCAAAGAGCCCGAACTGAAACTCCCCTTCTGTGGGTTCAAAAATAGACCAAGCAAACTCCCCCATCCGAATGATCGTAAAGCCGAGTTCACGCATCCGGCGATAATCGTCCTCCCACATGTTTTCTGGCCAGTGCTCCGGATAATAACAAACGCCAAGCTCGAATTTTTCAGTTGCGACAGGTTTCTTCATCATTACCTCCAAAGTATTAAAAATATGCTTTCAATATTTTATAATTCTATTGTAGTATCAATGATAAGAGGTCTTATATAACAAAATATTGCTATCATATAACAATCTTGCGTTTATTGCCTTAATCCAACTTGCGCTCTGTTGCGCTACAGAAATGGGTGCTGCCAAACATGAAGAAACAATGGTATTTGCCGACACCGGCTTTTTCAAAATATGTCTGTTATCCTGAATTTTTGGGACATTACACTCACTTTCCACAACATACAGAGAGAAGAAGCGAAGGGTTTCTGGGGAGTTATAACCTGCATTTGATCTTTGGTGGGGAGGGTTATGTATTCCATGAGGGCGAACGTATTCCGATGAGTAGAGGACGAGGTTTTCTGTACCCAAAAGGGGCTTATCAGCAATACGGCTCTGACCCAGGCGAGCCTTGGGATGTCCGATGGGTTCATTTTAATATTGAAATCGTCCTCCCCTTATTAGAGGAAGTGGACCAGTCCCGTGCATACCTGTTCACTTTTGATTTGGATGCTAAGCTGGACGAGCTATTCGAGGAAATGTACCTACTGAGCGCTTCCTACGTGACCCGTAGCGAGCCAAGACTATCTGCTCTGCTGTATGAGCTTCTAGTTAAATTGCTGCAGAACTCCGAGCCGCTTCACGGCTCAGTACCGCACGAGGTTAGACAGTCCATCCGGAGTGCTGCAGATATCATTCATGTCGAATGTGCCAGCCCTTGGTCTCTGGAATCGATGGCAAGATTGACCGGGTACAGCAGCTATCATTTTCTAAGGCTGTTCCGGGTGGTTATGGGCAAAACTCCAAACCGTTATTTAACCGATTGTCGGCTGGCTAAAGCCAAGCTTTTACTGGTTTCCACAGGACTCTCCATTGCTCAGGTTGCGACTCAGTCCGGTTTTGCCCAATCCAGCTATTTTATTAAAGTGTTCAGAAGGTTTGAAGGCATGTCTCCTGTGAAATACCGGCAGGCTTTTGGGGCGTAGACGATCTTCCTTCAGTCCGTAGAGATTCAATCTTAGTCTCTTGGACTTATCACCCTTAAAGATCATCCTTAAGAGAAATTTCACTCTCAATATCTAAACTTATTGTTTCGGAATGAATCTCCCCTTCATTATCATTCCATGTAATAGATAAAGTGGTGTTTTCATAATTTTGTCTATTTTTATTTAATTCGTCATACGAATACGGACCTGTTATAGACCCGATATCAGTGTTACTTAATATTGAAACGGGTCCATCCGTTGACCTAGCTTCATTTACAAGAACTGTTTCATCCTTATTATTAGTGTTTTTTTCATTGACTTCATACTTATAATAGCTACTATTCACTAAAGCGCTTGGGTCTCCCTTGAACACTAACTTCCCATGTCCCCGTAAAATTTTGCTAGATGAAATTATTATTTTGTAATCTAAAACATCCCATGTATCCCCTGTACCCTTAAGCGTATATACTTGAACATCAGTGTTTAAATTTGTTTCGAACTCTTTATTGAAATATAAATAACTCCATATCGCATTCGAAATAATAACCACAGCTACAAGCACTAGGATTAGTTTTTTCATATCTGCTCCTTTATAAATACTCCCCAGCCATTATTTATATCTTAAATTCCATTCTTTTGACCAATTCGGAAATGCTTCTCCGGTCAATTCTTCGAGTGTTTTTCCATCAATGGTGTAAACCCAGCCCATATGTAATTCATCGAAATCAGGAAAACTATAGCCTCCTATCACTTCATCGTCTGCTTCTAGCAGAAAAATCAGGGTTTGTTTTTTTGTATTATCCTTCTCGTTATCTAAGGGGTGGTTTTTAACGATTAACTTACTTGTAGTTATTTCCTTACCTATATAATCGATTGGATCAACACTTTGAACACTCCAATATTGTATGTATGGCATTTCCGTCAGCAGTTTTTTATCTAATAAATATTCAGAAACAATTCCTTCATTACTAATGATCAGATAGCCCATATCGGTAATAAATTGTTCAGCTTTGCTATATTCTTTTTTTGAATTATCGCTAATTTCCTCATCACTACATCCCAATAAAAAGATTAAGAATAACGGAATTATGATTCTCCTTAATTTTTTCATAGGTTCTCTCCTTGCATTGTTTATTATCTCCGCGCTCAATTTATAGATTAATCTTATTGTATGAATTTAGTATCATCAAACTCTTTCGCGTCTTATAGGCTCTCCATTCCAACCTCGCTGTTTCACCGGGAGGCTCCCATTTTATCTGCCATCCTCCATCATCCTCCTGTTGGTATTCTAATACTTTTAAATGATCAAGAATGGTTTCATCAGAAAATATGCTGCTACAGTAAGAAGTTGGTGATGGCGAAAATTCTAGAGGAGAGAGTCCATAACTGTGGGATGCGGCATCCAAGCAAAAAAAGTTGGCAGTAATAAGCTCCTTAGATAATTTTTGAAATAATCCTTTGATAAAATCCGATTGAGGTAAGCTTTCCAATAAATAAAATGCAGTTAAAATTGTATGCGCATCATCATAGGCTTGTGAGTGAATATCTTCCAAACAAATTTCTGTCGCTTTATCAAGCCAGGAATGTTCTATCCCTTGCCATTTAAGAAGCCCGACAAGACCAGTAAGTCTGCTAAATGATGGCTCTGGAGAAAGAGGGTTATTCCAATGTTCTGCTCTTGGATAGTTCGATGATGAAGGAAATATTGTTGGAATCCCTTTTTTTAAGTCAGCATGCTTTGAAATATAATCACATGCTTTTTGAGAGAGTTCTTCGTCTTTTATGTTACAGTCATATAAGAAACGTAGTGCAAATTCCATGAAAAGTGGCTGACTACCGGGTGCCCGTAAATCTGGCTCTATTGCATTTCCAAACCCACCATCTTCGTTCTGGTAGGCTATTAGAGAAGTCACAACATTGCTTATTGATCCACCGTGGAAAATATATTCAAAAACCCTTCTTTCTAATAATCTGCCATGTGTCCAAATGAAATGGGCTGCTTTTTCAAAATCCATCTGTTCCCCTCCTCAAAATTTACGCTAAGCATTTAAGTATTCAATGACACTTTTAATATAGGATTCAATCGGTTCCTTTGTATTAACAATATGTATTCTGACATTAGAGGGCTTTTTAGCATTTTCAATAGTTTTAAGTAATGTCTCTTCAGAAGGCACTCTTTCAATCTGGCTAATCATTCTTTTTCTATTTCGCAGTCTATTATTGAGCTCGTCATAGTCATTTAATAAACATTCTACATATTTATATTCCGCATTATATTTCTGGGTCAGATTCAATCCTCTCTCTATCATCTCAGAGTATAAACAAGGGCTATCGAGTATAACATTATGACCTTGAGATAAGTGAAAATCTATCAAGGCCCATTCAATGTCATACGAAATTCTTCCAACTTCCTTGAACCCAGTGTTTGCTCCAAGTGATTCCATAAGAGAAGACTTTACAATGTCGTGATCAAGAATAACAGCAGAAGTATGCTGCGCTATTACTCTGGCTAATGAAGACTTTCCTGATCCGGGGTATCCAGACATCTGAAGAAAAAACAACGAGGGCCACTTCCTTTCAGCATAGTCTTGGGTCTTCCACAGACATAAATGAGCTCATAGCGTGAATTCTATGTTAGCTGATATGTATTCTTCTTCGAAAATCTATTCGAGTATTATCTCTTCTGCTTTATTGTTCCATGTTAGCATTAACTTTATTGTCTGTTTATTTAAATCCAATTCATTTGAAAATTCAGTCATTTTCATTTTCAAACCACCCTCTGTCTTACTCTTACCGAAACCTCCCTTAGTATTAAAATACTCACTTGAATACTCAAATATAAAAATCTTTATGGTAGGTTCAGTCCCTATATAATTGATTTCGTAATTTATCTCACCTGTTGATTCATTATGCTCAATAATTGTTTCCCAATAATCACCTTTTCCGTACTTCTGAACCCAATGGCTATTGCACCCGGTGACTAAAGTTATACACAGAACGAATAGAATAACTAAAGATATCTTTGTATGTTTTATTATATTCACCTCTATTCTAACAACAGAATTCCAACTATCTTTTAAGTTCAGGCTATATTTCGACGAGATTCTTATAAGCATTTATCGACTTCCATATAAGCTCCTCATCCTTAATTCCTTCATGAACAAATAACTTTATTGGAAAAAAGAGTCCTTCCATAATCGATAATCTAACGTCCTCCACAAATTGTGTGTACGTGTATGCGCTCCTGATTTTATTGTTAATTGAATGAAAATACAGATCAAAAATACGTGTAGTCTCCTCACTGCCATGAAACAAATCGTGGATAAATAACATAACGAGATCCTCCGTACAAAGCCCCACCTTCACAGCTTCAAGATCAATGATGCACGGCCTTGAACTGCTAAACATCGGATATAATAAATTGCCAACATTTAGATCACCATGAATGCATGTGGTATTTTGATATCTGGATATACGACTAATATGTTTCTGGGCATTTTCACGCAAGCTAAGTAAACTCTTCTCGTAAATACTAAACTGTTCTTCCCCAAGGTTATAAGTCTGGTGCTTTCTAAAAGCTAGATAATCTCTCTCCAAATACGAAATATGCTTTAAATAATGCTCTGTACTTTTCAAATGCTCGGGATGAGCTAACTCGCTTGTCCCCCAAGAAGCAGAATGAAACTGTACGATCACATCAATAATGTTTGCTAATTTATCAGAATCAATAGGTACTTCCCAGTCAGCTAAATTGGTATGTGTCGGGGTCAGATCTTCCATCAACAATATCCCCTCTTGTCCGACTGTATCATATTTATTAAAAAAGACTCTCGGAATAGATACATCCTTGGTATAGTAATGATTATAAATCATATTTTCATATGGAATATGATCTGACTTTGTGATTTTCTCTAATAACGACAAAACCTTATTGTCTTTCGTATACACTTCTATTTTATTGAGTGCTGCTCGATTGCGTATTTCTTGTTTTGTTCTTTTAATCTCAAGAATCTCAGGAACACCCTGACCTCTTAATAGCTCTAATAGTTGATCATCGTTTAGTAGCATTTTCATCCTCCAATCTGAATTGGCTCTCGCCTACAGTAGCCATTTGTCTCACTTCCATTTTTCAGCATTCATCAGGTTGAACTAACGTGTATAAATTCGCTTTCAACATTCCATCCACCTTCCAAAATATTGAATATTTCACGCTGAGAATTTAAATAAAAAAGACAAATCACGTATTAAAGTGACTTGTCCTCCGGTGCTTCCACATATAAATTTGCTTAAAATGAATTGAACGCTAAATAATACGTTTTATTTCCGCCAAAAAGTTGAACAGTCTGCCTTATCCAAAATATTAAACTCGATCATTTTTTCAAGTAATGAGAAATCAACTGGACTTTCCCATCGGATGCGTAATAACTGCTTGGTATGATCATAACCTGCCTGCACAATTTCATCAGAAAAACGATTAATTCCTGCAATTTCAGGGGCAACCGCCAAATGATGTTTGGATACACTGAAGCCAATAATAAAAGTCTCGTGATCGGTAAACATAGGCTGATTCCACGCAACTTTTGGCTTTAAATCAGTAAATTTTCCAGCTACCCAAGCCAAAACTTCTTCCATTCTTTCCCGATGTTGCGGGTTATCAATCTGCGCTAAATATTCTGCAAATACTTCCATGTCATTCTCTCCTAAAAAAATATTTTCGAATAGTCTATTTGATGTTACGTCATATCAACTACATTCTCTTAGCATAATAATTAAACAGGAAGATTCCTAAGGAGATTTGAAAAATAAAAACACCACATAACACAGTGACTACAGTTTGATCTACTCCCATTAAACTAAACACAACAGTTAGAGCCATTAGGATGTAAAAGTTAACAATATTAGTTTTCCAACCGGCTTTTTCTCTTATTCTTATTTTCCGTTCGTCATTAGCCTCAATTTTACTCATTCTAACTTTCTCATCATTCTTTACTTTGTTCTGAGGCTTATTAAGCCATAACGAATACCCCATATTTCCTACTCCAAGCACTGCAAGGACTGAACCCACACCAATGAGCAAACCGGAAATTCCTTTTAGCTTCTCGTCAGTTAAAATAAATCCACCCATATAAACCATAATAGCACCTGCAATTGTTAAGAGCACCCATTTACTTGCCGTTTTCATTACCCAGCTCCTCCTCGTAAATGAAAATATCTTCAATACTCATTTCAAAAAATCGCGCAATCTTAAATGCAAGAATGATGGATGGGTTATACCGGCCATTTTCAAGTGAACCAATCGTTTGCCTGGATACTTCCAATTTATCCGCTAGTTCTTCTTGTTTAATACCTTTTTCTTTTCTAATCTCTTCAAGCCTGTTTTTCAATATCTTACCTCCTGAAGCAATTATGGAAAGTTAACTTTCCGTAAGAATAACACATTGAAGTGTGTATGTAAAGCTAACTTTCCATCAGCTGAAATTGATTGCAATTTAACCCGTGATCTTTATAGGTGTAATGATTTAGGGCACGCCTTGTTGATACTACATCTGTAGAATTGGGCATGAAAAAACGCCACCCGCTAACTCCCTAATAGGAGTACGGGGTGACGTTGAGTGTTTTACGGGCGAAAACTTATGAAAGAAAAGTTCAGTTAGCTTAGCCTGCCTCAAGAATATACCCTCCGAAAGTTTGCCTTTTTAATAAAAAAGTCCCGATGATTATTCACATCATCGGGACTAACGTGTCATTGTCAGCAGAAAATAAAATATTAGACTGTCTCTGTTTCATTGAACAAAAGTCTCCTGTTAGCTTAAACGACATTACGCACCGAGTTTAGCCTTGCAGGGTTGTCTGCTAATTACGGTTCACCGAAAATCCTTAGCAGACCAAGCAGAGCGGCGTAGATATGATTTAATAAGATGTCGGCAGCTTCTTCGACTATACTTTCAAATTCTTCTCTTACTGACTATGATTTATTAAATGAGCAATTTCTTTAACTCTCTCCATTGTAATTCCTTCTCTTTGTTCAACTGCAAGTTGATGATTCGTTTGTTCTAATTCTATTAACGGAACAGCACCAACCTCTTGTGTATGCACCATTGTCTTTAACGATAATGTAGTTATTGGATATATTGAAAGTTCAGTCGATAACCAACCAAAATAAGGTTCTTCCGTCTCCCTTCCTTCTACGTGCAATAATTCATTAGACTTCAGAAAGTTTTCTTCACTAAGAGAAACCCACACACTCCATATAAATTTCTCTTTGCTATCAATTATTGGTATTTCAATATGTCCTCTAATAAAGAAATGCTGTTCATCAATTACACAAAAATCTCTAATTAATTCTGTTCTTTTCTCTTCTGGTACAGTGTAAAAATAATATGGTGCTTCACTTCCGTAACATAAAGGAAGTTCACTTAATTCGTTGTTACAGTGAGGGCATTTCATGTTTTCTGCTCCTTATAGTTTCTCGCCGATTTCTTATAACGTCTTATTTGGGAACTTTGTGATAATTCCATCTGTTGAGTATTCGCGAAATTACTTAGTTATCCTGCCCTTTTAATTCAATAAAAACGGCAGCTGATCCTCTGATCGGCTGCCTTCTTGTTGCGATTAAACTATCGTGACCCATTAGTTTAATCATATCAACTCTGAGATAAACATTGGTGTAGCTCCATCCTCTGTATTAAAGCCAATTTTATTATAGAAATTCACTGCATGAGGATAAGAAATTAATACTTTTGTTTTACACCCTTTATATCTATCAAGCATTATATTCATCATTTCCTTACCTATACCAATACCTATACTCTGATAACTCGGATTAATAAGCATATAATGAAAATATACCGTTAAAACACCATCTGACAAAGCATTTATTAAACCGACAAGCTTTCCTCCTTCCCAAGCGGTAACAATTGAATGAGACCCTCCGATTGCTTGTAAAAGCTCGTTTGGATACTTGCCAGACTCCCATTCTACCGAAAGAAATAACTCTTGGAGTGCATCCTTAGTGATATCCTCTTAGCTTGGAGCGTAATAAATACTCACCCCTATACCTTCCTTTCATAAAACTAACTACGGCACAACATCTGTTTTAAACTCCCATATTTCGATGGTTTTGCAATCCTTACGAAGCCATAAAATAATACCAACAAAGAAATTTCGGATTTATCAAAGTGAATAATCACTTTATTTACCTCAATATACTATTAAAAATATGTATAGAAAATGGATTAACTGAAGTGGAATTTGTATTTATTCACATTAGAGAATTCATGATAATACTTTTTTCACTTAAGCATACAAATCCTAAGAGGCATATAGCGTTAATCTGCCAGTTAGCTAAATAGATAACATTGAACAATAGTTAAATATTTAGCTAATCGGCGAAGTATAACGTTCTTGTCCTCAGCCTGGGGCAAGAAACGTGATTGCTTAATCAAAAAAAAGCCGCTAAATTAGCGACTTTTAATCTAACATGTGCGTTTCTTAATGAACAGTTGTATCTGATAATCCCACTGCAATATTCCAGTCACAATAATGTTATGAAGAACAAAATCTGGACACACATCGTATTCCGTCTTTGCCCTTTCAAGTAAATTTTGTAATACAGCATTCTTATTCTCTTCGGCACAGTTTGCACACAGATAGTCCCCTTCTGGTAGCACAGTTAACCCCTCTAAAGACGGATATTTCAAGCAAACAGCAAATAACCGTGTTATTCCTTCAGTCGTAAACATTCCCGCCATATCTTCAAACAGAAATTGTGAATGCAGAGAAGTCTCAATTTGTTGATAGAAATGTCTGTGATAGTCCCATAAATTCTTAAGTGTGGGGCTTTCCATTTTATTCGAAAACATAATTACCCTTTCCTCTATGTGTCTGACAAAGTAATTTTCACTTTGACTATAATCGTTGTGGAACTTATTTTCATAATGTAGATAGGCACGTTTAATTTTCGATTTTGCATACTGCAGACGAGCAATTTTATCGTCTGCTCTTTTTTCTGCCTGTTTTAGAAAATCAATTACTTTAGAGAGATCATTCTGCTGCAATATATCTTTAATATCCATTAAAGTAAGATCCATTGCTTTGAGCAGTTCAATGGTTTGCAGCTTTACGAGCTCCTGCTCGGAATAGTATCGATATCCCGACAATTCATCTTTATGGCATGGCTTGACTAACCCAATACGATCATAGTGCCGCAAGGTCTCACTGGTCATCTCTACGATTTCTGCTGCTTGCTTAATTGTAAAATAGTTGTTCATATCTACCCTCTTGACCTTTTTGTAACACAAAAGTTTATGATGATTAAAACATATGCGACTGATAAACGCAACGAAATACAAAAATGATCCGATCCAACTCTTGCAACATATTTGGGTAGACTTTTTCAAGATCATTATGTTTAGCTCTAATGCTTAGTTGCATATCGCAATTTTTTTTGCAGAGCAGCTTAGGATTGGTATTCGTAGGACTGGCTATATTAAAAAGAAAAATGATTTAACAAAGGAGCATTTTATAATGAAAAGTACTGCAAAAAAATTACTAACTACTATAGGCATATTGGTGACACTATTGATATCATTGGCAGGATGCTCCTCCCACTCCACTTCCATGGAGGAAAAAAATTACATCATCCCTGCCCAAAAGATTGATACCTTAACAATTGATGTAAAGGACAAAAAAATAACTATCCTCCAATCTAAAGATGAACAAATTCATATTGTTTACTATGAAAGTGAGAAAGATTTTTACAAGATTGATCTATCTGATGATAAAGAACTATCAATGGTAAGTGACAGTAATAAGGAATGGAATGACTATATCGGAGGAAAAGGCTCGCAAGTAACCAGAACTATTCAGGTATGGATACCTGATGCAACTTTAAAAAATTTGACTTTAAAAACATCAAATGAAAGTATTGTATTACCAACAATCGCGTTTTTGGGGACAGTGGAAGTAAACATAAATAACGGAAATATCCAACTGGACAAATTGAATGCAGGGACGGCTATAACCCTTGAAACAAAAAACGGAAATATTAGCGGTTCAATTCTAGGGTCATATGATGATTTCGCGATCTTAAGCAAGGTAAAGAAAGGAGATAGCAATTTGCCTGCCAATAAAGAAAATGGTTCAAAAAAATTATCTGCTTATACAAATAACGGCGATATTACCTTACAATTTTCTGAGTAGCCAGCAGTTAAATATTAGCTCGTATGAAGTCAGATACAATATTGAAAGGGATAACCCCTGTTTCACTTTTGAAACTTCTGGTCGTACCTCTTCGACTATTCCACCGGCCTATGACCGATACAATATCCCTCCCTCTTGTAATGGAAAATCACCTTGATAAAGTTGTTAATCCGACCCGTAAATCGATTATCTTATGATGTACCCGAGGGCCAAAATTAAGCTTGATCGTGAATTCCATCAAAATAAGGTATAAGCCGCATTACAGCGGCTTATACCTTCTCATGATTTTGTTTGACTGTTTTGAACCATCCTTTGGAAATGAATGTATCCGATGCATATAAAAAACACTACTAACGATATAATTTAAATAATACCGTATATTGGATATTTAAACTATCCTGCCAGTTAGCTTAATGAAGCATCTCAGTCTAATACTTTATTTTTTTTTGACAACAACTATACTTTTATATCACCAAACCTACTCCACAGTAACACTCTTCGCCAAGTTACGTGGTTTATCCACATCATGACCCAGCGCAAGAGAAGCATAATAAGACAATAATTGCAGAGGCACTACGGACAAAGCTGCTGTCAGCATTGGAAGTGTCTTTGGAATCACGAACACTTGATCAACTGATCTAAGCAGGTCAGTCAAATGCTCTTGGTGAGTGATTGCCAGCACGTCTGCGCCACGAGCTTTCACTTCTTTGATGTTGCTGACGGTCTTCTCAAGTACAGCTTCCTGAGTTGCCAGGGCAATAACTGGAACACCTTCTTCGATCAGAGCCAATGTACCGTGTTTCAATTCACCTGCAGCATAAGCTTCGGAGTGAATATAAGAGATTTCTTTCAGCTTCAAAGATCCTTCTTGAGCAACAGCGTAGTCTACGCCGCGGCCGATGAAGAACAAGTTTTTGTGCTCAGAAATTTGTTCAGCATAACCTTTGATCGCTTCTTTTTGAGCTAGGATCTCTTCCACTTGCTCTGGCAGAGATTGCATAGCTGCAAGAATCTTAGTAACTTGTGCTTCGGTTTGTGTTCCACGAACTTCAGCCAAGTAAAGGGCAAACAATCCAAATGCGATCAATTGTGAAGTGTAAGCTTTGGTCGAAGCTACTGCAATTTCCGGACCCGCCAAGGTTACCAGCACATCGTTTGCTTCGCGAGCAATAGAGCTGCCCACTACGTTAGTGATCGCCAATACATGTGCACCGTTAGCTTGAGCTTCACGCAGAGCTGCCAAAGTATCTGCAGTCTCACCGGATTGGCTGACTACGATAACCAACGTTTCTGGAGTCACGATTGGTGAACGATAACGATATTCCGAAGCAATATCATTCTCAACCGGAATACGAACCAAAGATTCGATCATAGTACGTCCTACCACACCTGCGTTATATGCTGTTCCGCAAGCAACGACTTGAATGTTACGAATGTTCTTGATTTGTTCTTCAGTCATGCTCAGTTCAGGCAATACAACCTTGTTGCCTTCGGCATTGATACGACCACGCATGGTGTCGCGGTAAGCCTTAGGTTGCTCGTGTATTTCTTTCAACATGAAATGCTCGTAGCCGCCTTTTTCTGCGGTAACTGCATCCCAATCGACAGTAATCATTTCCCGAGAAATAAAATTGCCTTCAATCGTCATCAATTCGACAGCATCTCTTGTCAGCACAGCCATTTCGCCGTCGTTCAAAATATATACGTTACGGGTATATTCAAGCAGTGCAGGAATATCTGACCCGATAAAGTTTTCTCCTTCGCCAAGACCGATAATGAGCGGGCTAGCTTGACGCACAGCCACCAGTTTATCTGGTTCATATTCAGTCAGGACGCCTAATGCAAACGCACCGCGCATGAACGTAATCGCTTTTTGTACAGCCTTCACGATATCCCCGTCATATTCGCGAGCAATCAGATGTGAAATAACTTCTGTATCTGTTTCAGAGACAAAGTGGCATCCGCCAGCGATCAGCTCTTCTTTCAGATCCAGATAGTTTTCGACAATACCGTTGTGAACTACCGAGAACTTCATGCTGTTATCCGTATGTGGATGTGAATTCTCATCGGATGGTTTACCGTGAGTCGCCCAGCGTGTGTGTCCGATACCTGCGCTACCTGCCAGCGGGCTGTCTTCGAGCTTCGACTGCAGATTCGCCAAACGGCCTTGAGCTTTCACTACTTGCAGTCCTTCTTGGGTGAATACAGCAATACCAGCGGAATCATATCCACGATATTCCAATTTCTTCAAACCCTCAACCAAGATCCCCTGCGAATTCTGATTACCAATATATCCTACAATACCACACATTATAATTTCCCCCGTCCGAGTTATCGTAATGTGGCGGCATAAGGAAAGAAACGTGCCGTGCGGCATGTTTTTGAGAAAAAGCAAATATTCTGTTGTATTTTAGGATCAACAAAATAAACTGTCACTTACATTCTAATGTTCATGAAATGCACAGCCTTCTCCTCTGCCGTGGCAGAAATAACGTGTTTCCTTCTGATGCGCGCACACATGAATAATATAATTTGTTGCACCCATGAAAACGTTGTGTGAAAGGTCGCCCTTTCATTTTCCGTATCCATTTACGGCTCTGGTGCATCACCGGGAGGTCCCCGCCGAACATTTCGAACACCTCCACCTCGTCAGCTTACGTCTGCCGTGATCCGTTCAAGCCATAGCCTACATAACAAGTAAGCAGCTTTCCCTTCTCCCCCGCGCTAGACCAAGCTCTGGCGCTTGCTATTGCTAACCTCACAATCCCCGCTTTCCTTCTAGAATGACACTTAATCTATTATATGCACCTTGTAGTACTTTGGCAATGGCACACCAACCTAAATTTTACAAAACCAGTTCAAACGATCCAATCCTAAAATAAAATAACACTGGTGCAACGAGTCCGGATCGCTCCCGCTCACTACACCAGCCTTATAGTTAAGGTAATGGATTATACCAATTCGCGTTGAACTACTTCCACAATTTGATTCACATAAAGATCCAGATCTGCCTTATCCGGTCCCTCTGCCATAACGCGGATTAGAGATTCCGTACCTGACGGACGTACAAGCACACGGCCATTGTCGCCTAGCTTGCCTTCTACTTCAGCGATAGCCGCTTCTATAGCTACGTTATTAGGGTAATTAGTCTTATCCTGTACACGAACATTGACCAGCACCTGCGGGTATTTAGTCATCATACTCTTAACTTCGCTAAGCTGTTTGCCTGTAGCCTTAAGTGTGTCTACCAGCTGAATAGCTGTAAGAATACCATCACCAGTAGTATTGTAATCCAGGAAAATAACATGTCCAGACTGTTCTCCACCTAGATTAAAGCCTCCACGACGCATTTCTTCCATAACATAACGATCCCCTACAGCTGTCTTAGCGGTATTCAGGGATAATTTCTCGGTAGCTTTATAAAATCCGATGTTACTCATAACGGTTGATACAATCGTGCTATCCTTCAGCTTACCTGCACGGTTCATCGCATCGCCACAAATACAAAGGATAAAGTCACCATCGACTTCATCACCATTATTATCAATAGCGATCAAGCGGTCTGCATCTCCGTCAAAAGCAAGTCCCAAATCGGCTCCTTGACGCAAGACTTCTTCACGCAAAGTCTCTGGATGTGTCGAACCAAATCCATCATTAATATTCAATCCATCTGGCTCAGCCCCGATAGAAATAACCTCAGCGCCAAGCTCTCTGAACAGTCTTGGAGCAAGCTCATACGCTGCCCCATGCGCACAGTCCAGTACAACCTTGATTCCTTTAAAGTCCTGAGAAATGGTAGTTTTCAAATACTCCAGATAAAGATACTTAGCATCATTATCTACGGTAACCATACCTAAACCCGAACCGATAGGACGTGGCAATTCATCTACCTCAGCATCCATAAGCTCTTCAATGCGCAGTTCAGTTTCATCTGTAAGCTTGAAGCCATCCCCACCAAAGAACTTAATGCCATTATCCTCTACAGGATTGTGAGAAGCTGAAATCATGACGCCTGCGTCTGCTTTTAACAATCTCGTAATATAAGCAACAGCAGGGGTACTCACTACGCCTATACGGATTACATCGGCTCCAATAGACAATAAGCCCGCTATCAGCGCGGATTCCAATAAAGGACCGGAAATACGTGTATCCATTCCGATAACAACCTTCGGTTTATCCAAGTTACCCGCTAGTACATATCCTCCACAACGGCCAATACTATAAGCCATTTCTGCAGTCAATTCACGGTTTGCTACTCCCCGCACACCGTCAGTTCCAAAATACTTCCCCATTATTTTTCTCCTTTGAATACGCTACGTTAGCTTAATGTACTATCATATGAATTGCATACTATTTTGGTGTACCTCTGGGCTCAAAAGATTACGTCCCGCCTGTACCTACAGGATTCTCGGAATTCGTACTTGTGTTAGCTGTGCCGTTATTCTCCGGATTGCTATCCGTAGGGACAGGCGTTGGTGTTGCTCCACCAGCCTCTCCGCTATGCGTGGGCTTCACCGTAGGTTCCACATCGCCTATAACAGGTTCAGAACTCGGTTCAGGAGTAGTTACACCCCCCGTATCTGGATGAGGCGTAGGGACTGGTGCTGCAGGCGATAGCAGTTGCACGGTCACAGTAAGTGGCACCCCTGCATTGGCTAGTGCGATGAACTTGGGTAATGATACCCGCAAAGAAACCTCGTGAGTTCCAGCTGAAAGTCCGCTAACATCAGCCACAACCCCTATATTTTTCTTATCAAGTTGATCAAGTAAAGCAGGTGCACCCTTTAAGGTAAGCGCAATTTCCTTGCTTGAAGGATTAACGATACTTCCTTCCAATTCATCCCCCACGCCTTGGAGCTTGATAGGTACCGCCTCAATCGTCCGCTCAGCAATTTCTGAGATGGTTAATGAAACGTTTACGGCTTCGGGCATAACTTTCTCCGTTCCAGCCGGAGCCTTCAGATCCACCTTTACTTGTTTCGTCCCCGCAGAATCTATTGCACTAAGGTCGACTGTAGCTTCATAAGCAGATAAAGCTTTTAAAGCCTCTGCTTGTCCATACACTACGACCGTTTCCTGCTCAGGGGTCACTTTGGATAATACGAGTGAATCTGGAAGTTGCCCAGTAAAGCCAATCTCCAGCGGCACACTCTTAAAAGGTAAGGTAATCGGCAATTCCACAGATACAGTAGAAGGCTCAATTACAGCATTTTTAATTTCATTTCCATTATTATCATAAGCGTGTAGCTTCAGCTTTTTTTCTACAAAGGTTTCGTTCTCACCGTTAAGCTCAATAGTCCCTTGTATCTTGGCTACCTTGCTTAGTTCATTATCCGCAAGTGTCACTTTTACAGTATCTGTAGGCTGCAAGACAGGCGTGCCTATTTGATAGCCCGCTGCAGGTTTTCCCTTTGTAACCAATGTTATGGGAAAAGACTTCGTGTTTCGCGGTTCTACATGTACAGTAACCTCTTTAGGATTCATTCTTACCAGAGATACACCTTTGGGTAATTTATAGTAAAGTGGCAACGTGGTGTCCCCAGGTTCAATCTTACTCAGATCAAGCATCACTTTATAGTCATCCGAGAACTGAAAGGAGATATCGGAATTTTTACCCGCTACCTCCAGACTGACACTATCGACAGCCAAGGGTTCAAGGACATATTTGTCCTCGTCAAGGCCGGTCACTTCAATCTTCACATTCTCAATAGTTTTTGTTTTAATATCCACTGTTGTCTGTCCAGAAGGCGCAGTATCGACATGAACCATCGTAAACAAAATGATCCCAAACACAAGGGCAAGAATCTTATTGAAATTGTTATTGTTCATCCACTTATCCATGATTCTTGTCCCCCTTCCGTTTCCAGAAAGTTGAACCCTTCTCCTTCAGCGATGAACTTACACTAAGCTCTTGATGGAGCTTCGATATCATGGATTCTTCCTTAATGTCTCTAACGATTTGGCCATTGATGGCAAGGGAAATCTGCCCTGTCTCCTCCGAGACAATGACAGACACCGAGTCCGCAACCTCACTTATTCCTATAGCAGCCCGATGCCGGGTTCCCAGTTCTTTGCTGATAAAAGGATTCTCGGACAAAGGCAAGTAACAAGCAGCCGCAGCAATCTGATTTCCCTGCATAATAAGGGCTCCGTCATGCAAAGGTGTATTGGGAATGAAGATGTTAATAAGCAGTTCGGAGCTGACCAGGGAACGCATGGGTATACCTGACTCTGTATATTCGTTTAGCCCCGTCTCCCGCTCAAAAACGATTAACGCCCCTATTTTTCTGCGAGATAAATAATTCACGGCTTTAATCACTTCGCCGATTAACTTACTGATCTCTTCGTCACTTTCTCCAGCCCGTCCGAAAAATCTGCCCCGTCCAAGCTGCTCCAGTCCCCTTCGTAGTTCCGGCTGGAAAATGATAAAGACAGCTAAGACCCCGAATGTAAACATTTGATTCATTAGCCATTTAAGTGTATACAAGTCCAAGATTGTGCTTACCGCCCAAATCAAGACCAGAACCAGTATCCCTTTTAAAAGCTGAATCGCCCGCGTCCCGCGTACCATATTAAGCACTTTATAAATAATGTAACTGACGATTAGGATATCAATTATATCTTTAATGGAATCTTTCCATGTTAGCTCAGTAAAATAACTCATTGCCTAAAACCCCCGTCATTTCAAATTAGCTGGGTTTATGTAAAATGTCTGTTAGCTCTGTATCATATCTAGGTTATAACGTTCGGGCTTCAGTTGCAAGTTTAGTCCCTCAATCCTTTCCGAAACCACCCAATTTAAGGAAACAAAAAAGCGCCATCTTTCCGGAAAAAGAGGCGCTAATTAATATTCCTGCTCAAGGTAACCACTGCCCGCATTAACGGTAGGCAACTTCAGAGAACATGTTCGTCACTTTATACCAGAACCAGCTTACTGCCTGGTCTATGCTTTTGACTTGCCCAGAAATATGAGCTGTTGAAGCCTGATATAGAGATCCGTCAATGACTGTCACGTTGCCGTTCACTTCTCCATATACCTGTGCTTTACCGTTCTCTATGGTAAGGTCTCCGGTAATTATTTTGCCGGAAGGTACAATTACAGTATCCCCTTTGATGACCACTTGATCCAAATCAACACCTCTAACTACAAGCTGTCTGTCTGGACTCCAAAAAGTTACGGTGCTCATCAGCATAACGACAAGGAATAGAGATGCCGCTGTAAGTGCAGGGTGTCTCTTGATCCAGGTAATAAAGGCTTTTTCTTTCTTAGTCTTTGGCAATGAACTCATTATCCGGCTCACAAGATCATCTGAAGCTACAGGATTCTGATGCATTAGGGAGAACATCAACATATCTGTCTGTTCTAATTCTTTAAACTTTGCACGGCAATCTGGACAGGATAGAAGATGCTCCTTCAATTCCCTCTGCTGCTGTTCGGGCAAGTCGTCATCCAAGTAGTCATGCATCATAGAGACGGCCAGTTTGCATTCCATAGGAGCCAATCCTTTCATGAGTGCTATTTAATTATCCTAAGACAAAGGGTCAGGACACATAAGACTTGCTTAACTTACATACGTCGCTCTCGAAAAGATGTTTCATAAAAAAAAATCTATTTTTACATTTTTGGGCCTAATTTTTTACGCAAAAATTCACGGCCTCGATGTACACGCGTCTTAATCGTGGTCACGGGCATATCCAGGACATCACTAATCTCCTGAAGTGACAGATCCTGCAGGTACCTCAGAATCATCACCGACCTGTATTTCACAGGCAGACTGTCAATCGCCTCATAGATTAGCCCCTGCGTCTCAGAGAGCAATAGTTCGGTCTCAGGTGTCACATTATCGCTCGGAATCAACGAGTAGCCATCAAGGCCCTCCTGATCGTTCATTTCAGCATCCAGCGAATAGGTTGGTTTTCGTTTACGCAATCTATCAATACAGAGGTTCGTTCCAATCCGGTAAATCCATGTGGAGAACTTCTGTTTATCATCATAACGATCCAAATTCCTATACACACGCAAAAAGGTCTCCTGAACAATATCCTCCGCCTCATGGCGATTGTTCAACATCCTGTAAGCTAAATGATATATTTTGTCTTTATATAGTTCCACAAGCTCGGCAAATGCCCTTTGGTCGCCCTTCAAGGCGAGCTTTGTCAATCTGCCTTCCAAATTCTCCACCTGTTAACTCCCCCAGACTTGCCGCCCTTGGTATTTCTTCGCAAATATCCACGGTACAAGCAATTAAATCGTAATTCAAGTTTGTGTAAAAATCAAGGATTGTATTGTAACCTTCTATGTAAACTGAGTTAAAAACTGGACAAGTTGGTATAGGCGATTAAGTGCAGCTCCGAGAAATATTTGGACTTCCGGTTGCTGTTATCCTCACATTTCCTGATTATAAACCGCATATAGCGGTCGAAATCTGAGGGTAAAGGCGAACGCTGGCGCTCCTACAGTTCCAAATATTCTCTACGCTGCTCCATCACCGAAGTAATAAGTGCCACGTTATTTACCTCCGATTACATCTGGGTTACTTGGGTAGGGTAAAAAAAGAAATATCGGGTATGACTCTCCAATATTTAGGAACAAGTAAAATCCGCAGCAGCAATATACAGTTTATGATCACAACAACTTGTATTAGGCAAAAAAAGTCCGCCCCAAATAGGGCGGACTTTTTGTTGTTAGGACTATATCAGCCGGTATTCCGAAGACCGGCGGCAATGCCGTTGATGGTAAGCAATACTTCGCGAAGCAGTTCGCTATCATCTCCATCGATTTCACGGAGCGCTCTAAGCTCGGATAGCAATTGAACTTGCAGGTAGCTAAGCGGATCAACGTATGGATTACGGAGTCTGATAGACTCTTGAATCACAGGAACGTTATCCAGAATATCCTGCTGGCCTGTAATCTTCAGGATCAGCTCAGAGGTCAGATTAAATTCATCTTCAATCTGGCCGAATATCCGTTGACGTGCTTCCTCGTTCTTGCCCATGCTGGCGTATTCCTTAGCAATAATCAAGTCCGCTTTTGAAATAGCCATTTGCAGCGTATCTATCAGTGTAGTAAAGAATGAGAAGTTCTCATACATATGTTGCATTATCTTCAGATTCTCTTCCTTACCCTCATAGAAACTCTGCAGTCCGGTTCCAGCAGCGTACCAGGCTGGGAGCAAATAACGGCTTTGTGTCCATGCAAATACCCAAGGAATTGCACGCAGATCTTCAAAACGGTCGCTGTTCTTCCGCTTGGAAGGACGGGAACCGATATTAAGCTCTCCAACCTCAGGCAGAGGTGTTGATTCTTTGAAATAAGTCAGGAACTCCGGATCACGGAAGATCAAATCCTGATATTTGTTCAGCGAGACTTCAGAAATCCGGGCAACAATCTCTTCCCATTTCTCTTCATAAAGATCCGCTTGTGGCACTCTCGCACTAATTGCTGCAGTTACAAGCGCAGATGTCGCTTGCTCCAGACTGCGGTAAGCAATCCCCTGCATCGAGTAACGGGAGGAGATCACTTCTCCCTGCTCGGTAATCTTAATCCCTCCGCCAATTGTCGAAGCTGGCTGAGCAAGAATACTGCGGTTAAGTGGCATACCGCCACGGCCGAGCGCTCCACCACGACCATGGAAGAACTTCAGCTTGATTCCGAACTGATCGGCTGTCGCTGTAATTTCTTTTAGGGCAACACGCAGTTCCCAGTTAGCAGTAACCACGCCGCCATCTTTATTACTATCTGAATATCCAAGCATGATTTCCTGCAAATCATTCATTGCTCTTACCGCATCACGGTAGATCGGCATACTGAGCAGTGTGTGCATAATTTGCGGTGCTTCATGCAAATCATCAATCGTTTCAAAAAGTGGCACAGCTTGCAGGGTACATACAACTGTACCGTCGTTATCCTTGCGGAATAGTCCTACCTCTTTGGCGAAGACCATAACCTCCAGAATGTCGCTTGCAGCTTCCGCCATACTGATCAGATAACTTGTGATACATTGTTTGCCGTACTCTTCCTGCGATGCGAAGATCGTCCGGTAAACCGCCAGACACTCCTCTGTACTTTCAGTGTAAGTCTGGTAAGAAGAGGTCAACGGACGTGGATCATTCAGCAATTTCTCCAGCAGATCAATCTTCTCGATCTCCGTCAACTTAGAGTAATCCGGCGAAATGTTCATCTTCGCCAAAATTTCTGTCATGGCATTCTCATGTTCTTGGCTATGTTGACGCACGTCAAGAGTTGCCGTATGGAATCCGAACAGCTCCACTTGGCGGATTAGCTTTTTAATATAGGTATCGGCCACATAGTCGGCATAGTGATGTCGTAGACTGCGGTCAATGACATTCAAATCATCTATGAACTCCTCAGGTGTAGCATAACGCTCAGGAGTATCTTTTTTCTCATCATCCAAAACATTTTGTGTCTTAGAGATCATGTAGCTAAGTTTAATTCGGTAAGGTTCGTTGTCATTGCGCCATTCTTCCATCTTGCCTAGGTTAATGATCTCACGATCAGCTTCGATGGATTCTACTAGCTCAGGCGTCACTTTAACAATACTTGTGCTAAAGCTTAGATATTTCATGAGTTCACGCATAATCCGCTGATATTCACGAATGGCCAGCTTACGCTGCATGCGTAAAGTCTGCGCAGTGACTGTTGAGGTTACCGATGGGTTACCATCACGGTCTCCACCAATCCATGATCCAAAACGCAAGTAGGTTGGCACATGCCAATTCTGTCCAGGATAGTATTTGCTCAGACAGCGTTCAAGCTCTTGATACACATCCGGCAATACATGGAAAATAGTCTCATGGAAATAGTACATTCCATTGCGCACTTCATCGAGTACTGTTGGCTTGCGGTCACGTAGCTCATCCGTTTGCCAAAGCGTAATCACTTCATTCAATAGCTTCTCGCGAAGCTGTTCACGTTCACGGAAAGTTAGAGTAGGGTTATCAAGACCCATAACATCATCGGATATCCGTTTATGAATATCGAGAATCGCACGGCGCATGGCTTCCGTTGGATGTGCCGTCATTACAAGTTCCAGAGACAATCCTTCAATAATCTCGTTGACTTCCTCATGAGAGAAATCACGTTCACGAAGCTCTTGAATAGCGCTTTCTATAGAACCGGGTTGAACTGTCTCCCCAGCTGAACGTTCATAGTCACGTTTACGGCGAATCCGGTGGTTCTGTTCGGCAATATTCACCAATTGAAAATAAATGGCGAACGCTCTTATTACCTGATGACGGTTCTCCGGATCCAAAGAATTGATTAACTCCTTAAATTCACTATGCAGTTCAGGTAAAAATAGTGAGCGTAGCGATTTACTGGTCTCGCGGATCTTCTCCACGATCTCTAGCAGTTCGTTACCGCCTTGGTGAACCAAGACCTCTCCTAAAATGTTCCCCAAGAACCGTACGTCCCGTCGCAGCAGATTGTTAGAGTTGCTTTTGCTGACGGTAGTCGTAAGTTCGGTCATGCTGCTCCCCCCATTCTCTTCCGGATCAATGTGTTAAGTTTGTCTGTCTAAATATCGTCTATTAAAGCTTCCTCATATCATACAATAAAACCGTTTGAAAATCTGCAACTTTTTTGTGCTGTAAAGCGACACAGTACCTAAGATTATACACCAATTTCTGAATTTATACAGTCCTTATATTTTATGTATTCTTTCATATATATAATGGCTCTATCGTATATTCTCTATGTATGCTTATATTCGGATTGTGCGGAGCTGGTCAATGAACAGTCCAATTAAAGGAGAATAATGACGATCACGGTTATACGAATAATAAATATGTCTTTCAAAATTATAATCCGGAATGGCTCGCATTAGCAATCTTCCTCTGGCTACCTCGTCCTCCACAGCAAGTCGTGAAATAAATGAGACATGCTGTCCACTCATAAGCGATTGCTTAATCGCCTCCAGTGAATCGAGCAAAATATGCGGTTTTGATTCTTTTCCCTCTCGTTCAAACCATTTATCCGTCAAATGGCGTGTGCTTGATTCCTTGTCATGCAAAATAAAGCTCGCTGAAGCGATCATCGCCGAGTTTAAATTAGAAAATCCGGCAAAATCATGTGTAGGTGCAAAAACAAGGACAAGCTCATCTTCACATAAGGCTTGAGTATGCAGATCAGGCAGATAAAAAGATTCCGTAGACAAGATACCAAGATCAATCTCATGACTGGCAAGCATTTCTTTGATCACCGGTGAAGGTTTAACCGATAAAGAAATGGTAATCCCCGGATGTTGTTCGCCAAACAGCCCCAATATTTTTGGAAGAATATATGTAGCTGGAACATAACTGGCACCAATTTTCAGCGTCCCCCGGCCTGCCTGACTGAACTCTTTTACCACCCGCTCCGCCTCCGCAGCAAGCGCATTGATTTTGATTGCATAATGAAGAAAAGCTTTACCACTCTCCGTAAGAATCATTTTATCCATTCTGGATTCAAATAACTTCTCCCCCAATTGCTGCTCTAAATTCTTCAAATGATACGTAACGGTGGGCTGCTTTAGTCCAAGTTTATCTGCTACCGTGGTAATTTTTTTATGTTTATTCAGCAGTTCTACAATTTCCAGCTTCATTAGATTAAGGTTCATTCTCTTCCACTCCCTCGCCTTTTCCTAAACGGTAACATAGAAGAATTCTATGAATGTTAAAATAAATCGGCAAAAAAGTTAATATCACAGTTACATTCAGCAAATATAGCGGGAATTCTTTACCTTTACACTAAGAACAAGCTTAAGAACAGGCAGGTAGATAGAATGAAGGAAATTACAATCCACAGATTGGAAAAGAAATTCGGAGATGTGCATGCCTTAAAGGCTGCAGATCTGAAGATTCCCGCTGGAAGCTTTACGACATTACTCGGTCCTTCAGGTTGTGGAAAGACGACACTACTCCGTCTGATTGCTGGGCTGGAAACACCGGATGCAGGAGAAATTCTGATCGATGATGAGTTTATTTATTCAGGCAGCAAAAGAATTAGCCACCCTATTCATCGCCGTAACTTTGGCATGGTTTTTCAAGATTTCGCCCTCTGGCCGCATCTGACTGTGTTCGAGAATGTAGCCTTCGGACTTCGAGCTTCCAAACAAAAAAAGAATTTACGGGTTCGGGTACAGGAGGCACTTCGATCGGTCAAGCTGGAGGGGTTAGAGCTGCGTTTTCCACACCAGCTGTCCGGTGGACAACAGCAGCGGGTTGCTTTTGCCCGAGCCGTAGTCATGCGCCCTCAGCTTGTATTATTCGATGAGCCATTAAGTGCGCTAGATGCGGTCTTGCGAGATGAAATGAGGCTGGAGTTAATCTCCTTGGTGAAAAACATGGGCATTACAGCCCTGTATGTGACGCATGATCAAACCGAGGCGATGTCTATGTCAGATGAAGTAGTTGTAATGCAAGGTGGCACTATTTTACAGAGTGGTTCTCCTGAGGACATTTATCGTAAACCGAGTCATCCCTTTGTGGCACACTTTATTGGAAAATCCAACTGGATCGTTCCGGATAAACAGATGCTGCGTCCAGAACATTTACGCTGGTCTCAGGAGGATGCTTCCTTTCTTCCTTTTACAGGGACTATTCAGCATGTGAGTTATATGGGGGATCGCTATGAGATCATTCTGAACATGGAGCAAAATGGGACTTGGACCGCTTATCATGATCGGCGCCTACCTGTAGGGGAAAAGATTCAGCTGTACGCTTCAGAGCACCAAATCCATCATCTGAATTAAGCGTCCACTGCATGGAATGGCTCTATATGATGCTGTTCCATGCAGCAAGATGCACACAACAATATTAGGGAGGCAATTACATTGAATCAAATGAAAAAGACAAAAGGGTTAAGTTTACTTCTTCTAACAACTGCACTTGGCATTACTCTAGTGGGCTGCGGCTCCTCGAACACCCCTGCGGCTAACGCAAGCAACAACCAAACCGATACTGCGGCGGCGACGCAAACTGAAGCCCCACAACCAACAGAAAAGACACTAAGCGGCAATCTTGTCGTTTACAGTGCAGGACCTGAAGGTTTAGCCAATAAAATCAAAGACGGCTTTGAAGCCAAAACTGGCGTTAAGGTTGAAATGTTCCAAGGCACTACAGGAAAAATACTTGCCCGCATGGAAGCAGAAAAATCCAATCCGGTCGTTGATGTTGTTGTCCTCGCCTCTCTTCCGTCCATGCAAGGAATGAAAAACGACGGATTATTACTTCCATATAAAGAGGCGGTTAATGCAGATAAGCTCGTTAGCGATTGGTCAGACACAGCAGATGGCAATTATTTTAGCTATAGCGCATCCGCACTGGGGATTGTCTACAATACTAAAAAAGTAAGCACACCCCCGACCTCCTGGGAAGACCTCAGCAAAGCGGAATGGAAGGGTGCAGTCAACATCCCCGATCCTTCACTTTCCGGCTCGGCTCTTGATTTCATGACTGGGTATTTAAGTGCTAAGGGGGACAGTGGCTGGGATCTTTTTAAACAATATAAAAGCAATGAAGTAGCTATGGCAGGCGCCAATCAAGAGGCACTTGATCCGGTGATTACCGGTGCTAAATCCGTCGTTGCTGCTGGCGTAGATTACATGGCTTATAAAGCAAAAGCTGACGGAGAACCTGTGGATATCGTCTACCCTGCTGAAGGAACTGTAATCAGCCCTCGTCCGGCTGCGATCATTAAGACAAGCCCGAATGTAGATAACGCTAAGGCTTTTATCGACTACCTTCTATCCGATGAAGCGCAAGCCCTTGTTGCCAAAGCCTATTTGCTGCCAGGCAGAACTGACGTGAAGGCAGAAAATCGTACCAATCTTGAAGAAATTAAAACATTTGATGTGAATTGGGAATGGATGAACGAGCACGGCGATGAAGTTTCCTCGACCTTCACACAAATTTTTAAATAAGCGTAATGAATACTAACTCTTTGCGCTCATTTAAATGGGTGAGCGGTGGACTGGCTTTATTTATACTAACCGTGCTCGTGCTGCTGCCACTCCTGCTCATTTTCTGGACCAGTGTTTATCCAGAGGGGCATCTCGATATAACCGCACCACTACGAACCATTATGGGGAGCAATGACCTAGTAGAGGTGCTGCTGAATTCTATCGGGCTTGGGGTAAGCGTTATTCTGCTAACTACGTTGTTTGCGCTACCTCTAGCCTGGATTATGGCAAAAACCGACTTAGGGCGCCACAACTGGCTGGATGTCGTGCTGTTAATTCCATTTATGACGCCGCCTTACATTGGTTCTATGGGTTGGATGTTGTTTATGCAGACGGGCGGGTATATGGAGCAGTTTCTGCCCTCCTCCTCCGTGCTTACACCGTATTTCTTTAGTTATGGGGGTATGGTGCTGATCATGAGCCTTCACCTGTTCCCCTTCCTGTATCTGCTGCTGCGCAATGCGCTTTTGCAGATCGGGGGCAATCTGGAGGAAGCAGCCTCGGTTCACGGCGCCCCCTTCTTTTACAGATTTAAAAGAGTGATTATTCCTTTACTGCTCTCTAGCTATGGGCTTGGAGCACTGCTCATCTTCGTCAAAACAATTGCTGAATTCGGTACCCCTGCGACCTTTGGCCGCAGGATCGGCTTTTACGTTCTGACCTCTGAGATCCATAAATATATCTCCAGTTGGCCGATTGATTTCGGTAAGGCTACTTCACTAGCCTCCTTGCTGCTCGGAGTTTGTCTTGTCATGTGGTACATCCAGACTATAATTAGCAGCCGCTACTCTTACCGTCTGATCGGTGGAAAAGGAACTCGTACTAAACGTTATAAGAGTACAGGAATCGTAGGGTTTCTTAGCTGGGGTTATGTTCTTCTATTGCTTCTGGCATCCATCGGCATTCCTTATTTCTCTATCATAACAGCCTCATTATTGAAGCTTCGGGGAGAAGGTGTATCCTGGAGCAATCTAACCTTAAAACATTATGCAGAGCTGTTATCCCCGGGTTCGCAAGGACTAGAGGCCTTATTAAATAGCTTTACATTAGCTATCGTTGCTTCCAGTATCGCTGTTATTCTCGGGACTTGGTTTGCCTTAACGGTAGGAAAAGGGGCTACATTCAAGCAGAAAATTACAGATTTATTCAGCTTGCTTCCAAATACAGTCCCGGGAATTGTAATTGTAGTAGGGCTAATTCTGCTGTGGAATGCCCGCTGGATGCCTATCCCGCTCTATAATACCTACTGGATGGTTGTACTGACTTATGTCGTACTTTTCCTTCCTTATACTGTTCAGTATGTAAAAGCAAGCTATGGGCAGATCGATTCCTCTCTGATGCAAGCGGGACAAGTATTCGGAGGTAGTAAGCTGTATGTGTTCCGCCGTATCCTGCTTCCCCTCATCCTTCCGGGGATGGTGGCTGGCTGGATGATGACCTTCACCATTTCCAACCGGGAACTGGTAGCCTCCTTACTCATTCTTCCACCTTCAATGCAGACATCAGCGACCTATATTTTTGCCCAGTTTGAACAAGGTGCGGTAGCGATGGGGATGGCCATGGCTGTAATTTCAGTAGGTATCACCACCATACTACTATTAGTCTTAGAATATTTAAGCCCAGATAGAAAGCGGAGACAACAATGAGCAGACTAACGATTTGGGGAGGGGCCGGAGAGCATGGCCGTTCCTCCTATCTTTTGCAGGGCAAGGATTCACGAAATGGCATCCTGCTCGATTGTGGCGTAAAAAAAGAAGGCCCCGGTGAATACCCCCTACTTGATACGGATATTATTCCACATTTGCAGGCAGTATTTCTGTCTCATGCTCATGAGGATCATTCCATAGCGCTGCCCTTACTTTATAAACACGGATACAGAGGTAAGGTATGGACTACTAGATCCACCTCATTACAGCTTCCTGATTATTTCGAGGCCTGGGATAAATATGTGGCAGCTCAATCCGCCCCGCTCCCTTATGAGGAAACGGATAAAGAAGCTATTCAATTCAAGTATTTAGAGGAGTATGTCTCCCCTCAAACTTGGCTGACGCTTGCGCCTAACCTTCGAGTTCAATGGGGACGTAGCGGGCATTTAGCAGGTTCGGTTTGGTTGGGCCTAGAATGGGAGGACAAAACTGTATTTTTCTCAGGGGATTATACGGAGGAGTCACAGCTGCTCACGGCAGACACCCCAGCAATTATGGAAGCCGAAGCTAAAAATGTGGCTGATCTGTCCATTATCGATGCTGCTTATGGGGCAGATCCTGATGAGCAGCTTGTAAAATTACAGCAATTAGAGATAGCCATCCACAACACCTTGCAAAAAGAGGGTACAGTCCTCTTTCCTGTGCCTATCCATGGCAGAAGCCAGGAATTGATCGTATGGGCAAATGAATGTTTTCCAGATCATCAATTGATCGTTGAAGAAGCACTCGTCGCTCCTTTACGAGCATTAAGCGACAAGGTGGAATGGCTGAAAGAGGACGCTATTCCGCGCGCAAATGCGCTTTTTAACAGAAAAAACTTGTGTGTTGTATCTAATTCGGACGAACGCGCGAAGGCAATGTTGAATCTTAAGGGAGCTATCGTATTCACCAATGACGGGATGATGCAGTCGGCAAAAGCGCAAGAATACTTTCATCAACTCTCTGTTTCTCCTGACAACCATGTGATTTTTACGGGACATTTAGCGGCAGGAAGCTTTGGACATCGTCTCGTTAAGCAAGCTATGATCGAAGAATCTAGCAGCGTACGCTGTACAGTCTCACTTATCCGCTATAAAGTCCATCAAGGCTTGCCGGACATTCGCAAAATGCTCCAAACGATTCCCAGCCACCGGACAGTGCTCGTCCATGCTCCCAAACCACATATCGACCATGTAGCTTCTATATTAAAAGAAGAAGGTTTCACAGGACTATATTCTTTACAACCCGGCAGCACGCTTTCGTTCTGAATCTTATTTATGTAATATCATGAGAAAAACAGTGGGGCTCTTCCTTAGGTCTTTTTCAGACTTTTTGGAACAGCCCTTTTTATGATTCGTACCTATTATCCGCTTACCCTTTCGTCGTGCCCGGGCGATCCTTAAAAGCTAGTTCAAACAACCCGGTTGCAGATAAGCCTGCAAGACCCCCAGCCCAAAGGCGAAGCACTAAATCAAGTTCGGTAAAAGGATACGCTACTACGCCGATGAACAAACCTATCAATAGTCCGATAATCGGTACTGCATTACGCGGGATGTTGATACTATTTTTGACCAACTGAACCAGTGCCAGTACGAATACTGCTAATATAGAGGCGAACGCCATAACATCATCTAAAATTGTTCCAGTTTCCATCCTTTTCCCTCCTTAGCGGGTACTTGTAATCTCAACCGTTCGAGTCGCAGAATCATAACCTACCTGAGCACCCAGCGCTTCTGCAATAACACGTACAGGGACGTAGGTGATGCCTTTTTCAAGCACTCCATCTGCAACTTTAACCCCGTTAACCTTTACGACAGCAATAACATCACTCTTCAATTCTTCCTCCTCCTTCCGATGGATGACCTTATACGCTGACTCCACCGCAGATGTTGAGGGCTTTGTCCCTGCTCGTAACTGTGTGAGTGTTAACCCAAACGCCATTTGAAAATGGGGGTAATCCTTGAAGCTTGTCCAGTCGCCTCCCCACTCGAAGCCCAGCCCTTTTGCCTCCTTCACAACCTCCTGCCAATCTGCGATCTGGTTGTTATTGCCGTCCCGGCACATATCCCAAGACACACCAGATCCATTCGGCAGCAAAAGAGCAAAATCTACAGCCAATCCAAAATTATGATAGCTATATCCGCCACGTGCATTGGTGACAATCGCTCCGGGCTTGGTGCGGCCTTGGGCATATAGAGCATCCTGCTCGTCAATTGTGCGAAGTCCCTGCGTAATGAGAATGGGGATGTTGAGTTTGTAGCAACGTTCGATTAGAGCAGTAGCAGCGGAACGGACTACGGGGTGTAGGTTGGTTAGACGTTGGGCTGATTTATTTTTCACCTGAGTTATTGTCAGCATGAAGTTCCTCTTTTCTGTCTATCTTTTTCAGATAAATAAATTGGTCGTATTTCCCGGAACGTGTCAGTATCGCTAATATTATAATTCCACCAGTTGTACCGAATTGGGCAATAGCCCAGCTACAATTAAGCCAAGTCAGCCATGTTGCCATGTCCACTCCTAGTAATTCTGCCAAACGGAATAGTAGAACGATAAGCATATTGAATGTATAAGCCAATAAGAAAAAAAGCATAGCCAGCATAAACACGCTGACCACACCTTTTTGGAATCTTTCGTAAAAATATTGCCTGTGGCGATGAATAATGTATAATCCGCAAGCCGTATTAGTGCCATATAGCACCAATAATAAAAATTCAATCATGTGCATCATGATCCCCTCGATCATAAACTAAATATTTGGCGAACCGGTTACGATCAATCTCCTCCTGAATTTCCTGCGAGACATTTTTATAATGACTTATGGTCAGTGTAACGCTGGTAGAGGCTCTACGGAGCTCCATCTCTTTATCAACATGCCGGGGGAGAAGCAGCCGCCGAATCCATTGTGACAGCATTCCTAACTCCCCCTGTCTTCCGTATGGTCAATCTTCAGTTTCTTTAAGACGTCCAGTGTGGGCTGCATAAACTCCGAGCGCTCCTTATCCAAAATCGCTTGCAGACGATCCCGATCCTCCTCTGCCCGATCCAGCATTTCTCGCGGTACAAGGTTCCCTTTGACAATCGCACGCAATAACACCATCAGCACGATCATCAAAATGAAAGCAACAATATAAGCCAGCCCATACTTATCTGCCAGCGGCAGCAGCTTCTCCAATTGCGCAATATCCCCTTCGCCCATTCGTCCGCTCCTTTCTGTAATGATGTTGATGCGTAATAGCCCCCGGCACCACCGAGGGCACAAAAAAACACGCTCCTGTGTGGATGCGTGCTAATTATTTGGCTGATGAAGCTTGCTCAGTCGAATCGTTTTCAGCAAAATGAAATTCTGATCGTTTCTGGATAATCTGATCCTTAACCAAAATCTCATTATCCGGCTGCATGTTATAGGAAGAAATGATATTCTCTATCGGACCCTCCTCACGATCAAAACGAGTGATGCAGGCATTGGCCATCAAGCGGATTTTGGCGGCTGTTATTGAATCCATTGTCATAATTACAACTCACCTCCTTTTGGGTTTATATGCTGAGTAATTCAGCCATAATGACTTCGACATCTTGAAGCCTGTCTTGCAAAGCAGTATTCTCAGCACGGAGTTGCTCGACTTCGCTTAATTCTGGTGGTTTGTTAGCTTCTGCTTCTAGATATGCTTCCCACGCCGCTTCCAGTTCTTCTTCCGTTGGTTGCGGGGCGTCTAGGTTCCAAGCTGCGATGTATGGGCCGCGTTCCTCTATTTCATAATCTACGCCCTCTTCTAACTCTGCGAGGTGTGCTGGACGAAGTATATAATGTACGCCTTCTATCCAATCTACCTCTTCCGTAGTCTCACCAGGCGTCTGTACATGCTTCGTAAGCAAAGGTTCTTTAAGATACTTTACTATTGGGCCGTCGTCTCTCAAAGTGAAATCGACTCCCAACTGACTATCTGGAAATAGGAATAGCAAGTTCTTCATTAAATCCATATTTTAGTCACCTCCATTAGTTATGCCACTCTCGCAAGAGTGGCATATGTGTACTGAGAAGCCCATGAAACATTTGAATTGTGAAGGGCAACGGCATAGATATGAACACGGTCTCCTGGATTTAAAACCAAAGTAGTATTACCATTAAGGGTACAGCCTATAAGTGCAGTTGTGATAGCTCCCTCGCTCAATGTGCAGTTTAGAACTCCGTTTATATAGATCTTAATTGCAACACCGCTTGTAACACTCGTCGTAATCCCAAATCCAACCCGAACAGATAATTCATAAATCCCTCTCTCGGGCGCATAGAAACCGCCTTGTGAAGGTTCAGCTACTCCCTTCTGACTCATGTGCACACCGTTAAAAAAAAGTTTTTTATCTACACCGGCAGTTAAAGGTACGTCGCCACCGGCATCCATATACATTGCTGCAAAGGGGCGTGTATCAATCGTGTTATCTCCCCATGGGTTAAGTACACCCCTAGTTATGATACCTGCGTCAATCTGTTCATTTATTGTGCCCGCGGGCTGACCGTCTTTTTTTGTTATTGTGCCACCGTCGTATGCTGAAAGTCCAATAGTATTTGAGGTCCCAAAACTATTTCTGGATATTACCGTTGATCCTTGGTTACTGACGATGCCTGCATTACGATTAGAAGCTTCACAGCCGTAAAGTCGCAAACCAGAATGGTTACTAGCCTCGAATCCTCCAACGGAGTTTGCCTTGCCATCTGCTAATATACGGCAATATAGCATCTGAATAAATATCGAGTTATTAATAAAAAATCCGACTCTCGTTGTAGAAGTTGCTGTGAATCCAGTTACAACTACTTGATTACTAACACCGTAAAAGGTCATACTTTTAACCTTGAAGTTTGCGGCCGTCTCGTAGCTTGTTCCTCCGTTAAGCCATACTTCCGTGCCACCACTCACATCTGCAAAAGAGATATCTTCGGCGTACGTACCGGCAGCGACATTGATAGTAGCGCTATGAAGAACATGTTTAGGAATACTGTTAATCGCCTTTTGTATAGTCCTAAACGCCCCACCCGCCGTATTCACCAATCCCGTATTATTATCATTCCCGTCCGTCCGTACGTAGTACGTAATATCCGCTGTCGTCTGCTGAGGCGTAGTAACCAACGGCGCCTTACCATTCAACTGCCCCTGAATCCCACTAGAAACCCCATCCAAGTACCCAAACTCCGCGTTTGAGACCACTCCCGTTCCAATCTTCGAAGCATCAATTCCGGCTGAAGCATTAACATCGGCGTTTACAATCACCCCAGCCGCAATAGCCGTAACTCCATCACCAGTACTAGTGACATCCCCCGTGTGATTAGGATGCACATAATTATTCGCTCCCGTAGCAATACCCGCCAGCTTCGTTTTCTCGGCGGCGGTGTAATCGTTCGTGGACAGCTGTTTACCTGTTACTTTATCGACCTTGCCATTAACGGCATTGTCCAAAATATCCATATTCCCGTTCAGATCGGCAATATCAACGATATCTGTTCCCTCTGGCTTCTTTAAGCCCAAATTTCCTGTGGTTTGCATATGTCACTCTCCTATCTATAAGTTCTTAATTCGTTCCATGTTTTACTGTGAGCACTCTCCCAAGTCAAAGCCTTAACAGAGTCCCACCAGGTATAGCTGAACACAAATTCATAAGCTAAATGCGCAGGTTTAATCTCTTCGATGATTTGAATCAACCCTGCCATATTCGGAGGAATCCCCAGTGTACTCACAAAATGAATCTCAAAACGGTACTCTTCAGGCACTTCCTTTACTTCAACCACTCCACCTGAAAAAGCTGACGCCGTCCGCTGAATCATTTCCGGTGTGGTCGTTCCATTTCCACGCAGCTTTGCCTTAATCATCTCTCGACGAGTGGCATAAGACTTGGATGGATCGCTGCTGAGTCCAAGTTCGGATTCCCAGCGCCCAAGGCTCACTGTAGCCGTTTCAATAAACGCCTGATCCAGTACATCTATAGTACCTACCTTCAGTCCACCAATTTCTAGCCCGATGGTCTCCTGAAGCTTCTCCATTTCGCGGACATCCTTATAATAATCCGGTAAATACTGCATTAGATCAGGCGCCTCGACTTCACCCGGATGGCTCGAATCTTTATCTGCGGAATATTGCAATTCGCTGTATAAAGAGCTGCCGTAACTCATCCTCTACACCCCCTTCAGTTGATTCCAGGTTAGGGGGCCTTTGGGCAAATAATCATGTGTATGCGCCGCCGGAGGAAATACCACTGGTTTACCTGCTACCCCCGCCCAAGCTACACTATCCGCTTGTTGCGCAAAATCCACCTTGCCATTGTTATTCGTATCGTAAATGCTTTTCAGCATATCCCCGGTACTTTGCGCGGCTACCAGCAAGACATTACCAGCGGCAGAACCAATGTACAGCTTGCCACTGTCTGTACAATACCCAAGCTCACCAATAGCCAGCGCTCCAATGGCGCTTTCCAAGCCGCGGCGTATTTGAATCAATGTTTTTAGAGCCATTGTCCCGCCCCCTAAAATGTTCCGCCATCAATACTGGCCACGGTAAGTTTATTGCCATTCGCAGCATCATAAACGATACTGCTTCCATCCACACTTACAGCTACACCAGCTGCATCCACGGTGATTCCTTTTCCAGCGGTAACCGCAATCGCGTCTGCAGTGACCGTGATCCCATTACCCGCACCAATGTTCAGCGTCACAGCATCGGCTTGACCCCCACCAATCAGCCCGTTCCCGGCTGTAATGGTCTGTAGTGCACCACCGGTACGTACCCATGCGCTGCCGTTCCAGCTGTAAATTTTCTGCTCATCATCGACGTAAGCGGTCCAACCTACGGCAGGAACATAAAATACCCAAGCGGCAGATTGGTATTCAACAATTTGATTCGTTTTGCCCGCCCATGCCCCGGTTGCCCCTGCTGGAATAATATATCGATCCCCCTCAACCGGACTGGCAGGTGGAGCCAGCAGGTTCTGGTCTTTTACCGATGCTTGCGGTTCGATGTTATGCTTAGCCAGTTCAATTTCATTTTTAATCTTTTGCGCAGACCACAAGTCTGTAATCGTAGTCCCCGCATCATTGATCGTCCGGTGCTTGGCCACATCATCAATGTGAGTCTTGATCTCAGCGGCAGTCTTTACGTTTGTGCCATCCGATACTTTATTGATATGTCCCGCACTAATATCCGCTTTAAGCACCTTCGCATAGGTTGTTCCATCAGCGATATCATCAATTGTACCTGTCAGATCGGTAACCTTCTGCGCATTCACCCGCCGCCAAGCTGCCCCATCATCAAAATATAAATATCCGCTATTCGAACCCGTAGTCACGTAATACAAACGACCAACGGATCCTGCAACCGGACGCGAAGCTTCTGGCCCTGACAGCGCCCTGCCGACCATGGAATTGGACGTGCCGTCACCAATATAAACTTCCTTAGTATCACTGCAAAAACCAAGCTCACCTGCCTTCAACACGCCATAACTCGTTAGCTCAGCCTTTGTACCCCGCTTTATTTGTATGGTCTGTGCCATTTTACACCTCTCTTCTAAATGATCCTCCGTCAATCTGGCCTTTGTTCTTATAACGCTCTATTTCAGTTTGGACAGCGGTAAGACTCACCTGCAAACCGTTAATATCCTCTGCTTCAACCGTATCGCCGGGGGTTTCGTAAGTCACATATACCTCAGGCACATCGGCAAAAATCTTAATCAACCGCCGCCAGGGCGCCTCATCCGGAAAAGACACAGTGAAATTGCGTAGCTCGATCCCGGAATACTGTGACCCTGTGTACACCGCAATGGTCTGATTATTAATATTGTCATGCGCTAGAAGACCACTGTAAACGCCATTTACAAGCGGTAATCTCTCTTCGATAACATAGCTGCTACCGTTTGCTTTTTTATTAAGTTTTTCTTGAAAAATATCAATTTGCTCTGGATAACCCATGCTACACCTCCAGTAGAACGTTACCGAACAACGGTACTTCTTCTTCGTTCAACATCACATTGCCCGCTCCACTGTTCAACTTCAGCTCTGTGTAATCCGCGACTCCTTCAGTAGCAAGCAATAATGCCCCGATGACAGACTGACTGATATAGGTTGCTGAAAAAGCCTTCTCCTTGCGATATTGCTCAAGCATCACCTGAAAGCCTTGGTTTACAGCTTGCAGTGCATAGCCAGAAGCAAGGGTTACCTTGGCGCTTATACTGATGTTTTTGCCCGCAGCCGGCGCCACGGTCACCACAGCCCCTACCGGTGCTTGTCCCTCACCCGCTCCTGAGACCGGATCAATGTATTGCTGCACCTGAGCCGCCAACAGCTCGGATGCAGGTTTTTTTTCGGCGTCCACAATAATCACCTTCACAGTTTTAGGACCTTTCCATAATGGAAAAACACGTGCGCCTCCCACACCCGGAACTTGCAGTGCCCACTCCATATAGTGATATTTATTTCCGCTAGTAGCTGGGCGTCTGGCTGAATCCAAATAACGCTGGCGTAGCGCATCATCCGTTTCAATGTCCTCCCCAGGGATCAGAAGAGAAGCTATTTCTCCGCGCGCTAGGTCTGAAATATAATCCACTGGCAGTAAAGAGCCAAAATATCGATTTCCTTCTTCTCCAGCGGTTTCACTTTCCAAGCGATACACTCCAGGAGATAACTTCTCCACAGCCGTATAATTCAGCATTTCGAGTGAGAAGCGGCTGCCGAGTGGAACATCCAACAATCCTCCATCCGCCTTATAAAAAATCCCTTTCAGCTGTGCCTTGCTGGCTTCACGCCTTACAATGCCTGACCAGGAGATGCTTCGCTCCAAGTACTCTCCGGTAGCCGTATCTGCAAAATACAGATTATTATTCACATCCAGCTCAATATACATCTGTGCCAACTCAGCGGCTGCTGGAGCCAACGCGTCATAAATGATGCTGCCCTCGCGTTTATCCAATCCTGATGGAATCCGGTCCAGCATCCGCTCCAAAAGAGCCTCATACGTCTGATCCTCATACATCCTCATTCCACTCCTTTCTCAGCTGAAAATTTCCGTAACGTGTGACGACCTTGCAGTCAAAAGTTAGATTATCTCCGGTAAACGAAACAACAATATTCTCTAAGCTAAGGATTCGTTCATCCTGAAGTAGTGCCTCACTAACGATACGTCTGATTTCAGCTCTAACCAGCAGCCGATCCTTGCCAAGCACCAACCGCCACTCTGTTCCGTAATCCGAACTGTAAATCAGATGTTCAAACCGATCGGTTCGCAATATTTTAGCCACCGCCTGTTGAACAGCTTCTAGTCCATCCGTTTGGCCTGTAATCCTTTTTCTCTCCCAATCCATTCGGTACGTAAGACTAGGACTTTCCCCACGCTCAAGGTTGACCTCCCCCTCAAGCAGGGCCGTTATCGGTCCAGCTTTTCCAATCGCCGGGATCATATCGGACTCACCAGCCGATCCAGGACAATGTAGCTTTGTCCGCCCTGCATTCGAACCATTAATACGCGGTCCCCACTCGCTAATCCTCGCCGAAGTATTACTTCTTTGCCCTCGATGTAGATCTTGCTTTCCATTACCGATTCAGGCAGCACTAACGCATTCCCCGATAAAACAAACCGCTGATCCACCTGAATCTGCAAAGGAGCTGCCACCGTTACCGTTCCATAAGAAAAAGCCACGGGATTTGTACTTCCCACGGCTCCTAGACTTGCTTTTTTAATAATATCTAACATCATTTCTACACCACCTTAATATCGAGGGACATTGTATGCTCCCCTCCAGAAATCTTATGGCTGCATTGGTCCACCAGAAACAATTGAGTCTCGAATTCATCCAATAGGACATAAATGAAATTGCCTGCTCTTACACGCATATCACCAATCGCCTGTATGGAGAGACTAAGCTTTTCACGATTGTGCATTTTCAGCAGATTGTTTGCCTTCTCCTGAATTTGTGCAGCATTCGCTTTGTCATCAGCCTTTTGATACAAGTGCAGGATACCCCAGCGTTTCACATTGTCCTTGTCACTGACCGGATAGAAATCGCGTTTGCCCGATGCCTCGTTGTCCTTGTACAGAAAAATCGTGTTGTACGTATCGTCATCAATACTTTTTTTGAGCGAATAATCGTACAGATAATGCCCCGCTCCGAGCACCAGGTTAAGCAGCATAGAATCCGGTTTACGCAGCGTCAGCTTCCCAAAATCATCGTAAAAAGCCATCAACCGCCCCTTATACTGAAGCTCACTGCCGATGGCTCCCATAATGATGTCCAACAGCTTTTTGTCATCTTCAATTAAAGAAGGAATCCGGTACTCTGTCTCCTCCAGCACACCTGTCTTTAATCCGTAGTCCGTTGTTATTTTCTTGATCACATCACTAGCCGTAACATCCTGCAAAACATAACTACCATTGCCCAGCAAATAACGAATCTGATCATAGGCAGTCAGCTTAATCTCCTGATCCGAGCCCGTATCAATGCTGAACACAAATCCGTAAAATACATCTACATTATCTTTACTGAACTGAATAATATCACCGTTGCTGATCCCGAACTTGGGGAGCTGATAAATTCCGTTGTCCACAAGCGTTAACTCTAGCGTTGACGGTTTACCTGACCGTGCAGTTTTCCAAGAAATATCTGAGACGATGCCAGAAATATCCCATAGATTCCCTTCCTTATTCTTCACTAGCAGTTCCATAACATCCTCCTACGGCAGCTTGATGACTTTACCGATGGGCAGCTTTTTCAGCTCACTATCCGGAATGCCATTAAGCTTCTGAATGGCTTTGTACTTCGAGCCATCTCCTAGGTTTTTTTGAGCGATGCTCCATAGACTGTCTCCAGCTTTTAAGGTATAGGTAGTAGGCTTTGCCTTTTCATTGGCCCGCTTCTGCTCCGCCTTCACTTCACCTTTAACAACCTTCACAGCTACCGCCTGATAGAATACGTACTTTTTGAGAGATAACGAATATTCAATATCCCCTGACGTACCCGCACTAAGCTTCCAAGTGAAACCTTCGATGCTCATAGCCATATTCACAGCAAAATCAATTTCTAAAGATGCATCCTCACTAATTGAAGATTCCTCTAGCCATTTCTGTGGTTTGTTTAACTTCTTTTTATCCTTTTTCGTATCATCGGGATACCTCACACCGGAGAACACAAACCGAATGGGCCGACGACTCGTCATCCATTTCTTAATAAGCTCCACATATTCAAAAGGTCTCTTCAGCCCGTCCTCCTGCACCAATACGAACGGATACCTTTGTGCCGGAAAAATACTTTCAATCGTGATCTCCGTAAGCTTCGGATAAGCAATCGTATTGATCTCACCCAGATCGATAATGGTATAGCTTTTTCCATCTCCACTCTCCTTGATTTCCAAGGTCTCTGGATTGACTGGCAGCCGGATTGCATCCTCCTGATTATTAAAACCCAAAAAAATCCCGTACTCTTCCACGTTACGTATACACCCCCTGAGCCGTAGAGACAAACTCCTCGTTCAGCTTTTGCCCGATCTTGTTGATAATCGTATCAATGTCTCCGGCATTGTTAATATTTCCGGTCGTCACCTGCACCGTCGGCGTAAGCTCCACAAAATTCTGGATCGCCTGAATCTCGGCCAGCTCGCGGAGCATTTTCAGATCATCACTGGAGATGTCTACGGTGTCGTTGATGGAGCCGAGCTCGTTCACACGGTTGACGGTGTTCAAATTACCAGGTACTCCTGCATTTTGAAAAGAACCTACAGCGGAAGGCGTATTTAACGCAGGAGTCTTCGTCACAGGAACTACTGGAACCTCAGGAATGGTAGGCGATTTCGGAGGTTTCGTTGAATCATCTTGATGAGTAGTATTCCATTGATTGATTGTAGTCTCGTTATTCGTATTCCCCCCTACGTTTAGGCTTTCTTTAAATTTGTTAACATCAAATTCTTGCGTATATTTCGCAGCCGTATCAAAAGTATTTTCAATGCTCATCTCCACGTTCTGTTTAAATTGACTGCTGTCAACCTGTTCAAGATGAAGATTAATCTCTGATTCTATACCTATAAATTTACCAACAGCCCCAATTACTTTATTAATACCACCTAATAAAAAATTGGCAGCATCAATGATACCATTAATAAATCCGGTCCATAGATCAATCACATAACCTACAAAATCTGCAACGATCTGTCCGAGAGCCCTGAACATATTGGCAAGAAAATCTCTTACTGGCTGAAGAGCTGCAACAATTCCTAAAAAAGCCACAATAAGTGCAATAACAAGTCCAATTACAAGCGCAATAGGATTGGCATTTAACACAGCGTTGTAAATCCCTTGCGCTGCGGTAGCGATCCCAGTCGCAATTGCTGACATATTTGTTGCGATTGCTGCTGCACCCATAGCAATTTTATAAGCAATAATCCCAGCAACAATTCCCAAAAGAATGGGTACTACATAAGGCAACGTGCTGCTAAGAACACTCCAAAGGAATAAGGCTCCCTGTACAACTTGTGAAAAACCTTGTGCTATAATAGCCAATCCAATGGCCATCCCATCGATAATAGGCTGAAAGGTACCTTCTGAGAACGCATCATTAAGAATGCTTAACAGCGGAGAAAATGCTGCAAGTGCCCCTTGTCCCATGCCAGCTAAGGAATTGTTATAGTTTCCAAGAAGTGTCTGCCACTGATTTACGGGTGAATCCATCATGGTTTGCAGCGAAGTACTCGTCATACCTGCCGTTGTCATGATATCTCCCAAAGTACTTAAAAAAGCGCCCATGTTCCCCGTACTGGCTACTAGGTCGAGTCCACCAAGCTCCTCTTCATCTACCTGAAGCATCGATGCTAAGTCACTAGAGTCTCCATCAAATGCAGAATTAATAGCTGATGAAGTATCGCCAATATCCTTACCTTCTGGAGACATCATACTAAGCCTTGTGGAATAATCCATTAGCTTATCTAGCTGGTCCGTATTTTGTGTTTTAGGATAAAACGACAAGACACTTTCCATAGACTTGCTGACGTCCTGTCCGGTTTCTAGCGCTCTCTTCTTGAATTTATCAAACATAGCTACACCAACATCAGCATTTCCGGTTTTTGCTTTGAAAAGATCTTCCCACTTTTGCTGCTCAGCAGCTGGCACAAGCACCTTCTCCATGACACCCTTAACTTTTTCCACCATACCCTTAGCCTTTTCAAAGGCCCCCGTAAGCTTTTCCCAGGTTTCTGCTTGCTTTTCAGCTCCTCCAGCCCCTCTATCAGCCGCATCATTCAGTCTCTCCTGAGCCTGAACCGCACCTCCAATAGAAGCTTGAATTCTGGTATAAGCTGCACTGTAATTATTAGTGATGTTGTACACGGGTTTATTGACTATTTTCATACTGATACGGTTTAAGGTTGCTGAAAAGGAATTTGAAATATTTGCCGAGACCTGTGTTGTAATCTGATTGGTTATATCATTGATCCATTGATTGGAAACTTGCTGTATTCCAGCTATATTATTTTGTACACCTGCCATTCTCTCACCCCCTAACTATCTCTTCCTCGCCTTACTCCGTGCCTGATCGCGCTTCTCCTTCTCCACACGAACAGCAATCATCGCATATATTGCGGCGCGTTCGCGGGAAGACAGCTTCATCAACTCATGGGGTAAAATGTGCAGCTCATGGAGGGCGTAATAAGCAAAATTGGCTTCACTATCGCCCTCGTTGATTAGTTTTTTACTTCATCCACCAGCTCGTTCATGTCCGTGCCAAAACCATTTAAGGCCTGCACCCGCTCACCCAACGCCGCGAATTCACCCGGAAGCAGCATTTTACGCAGCAGTGTTTCAGCACCAAGTACGCCATAAGAACGCTGCAATTCAGCATTTTTTAGATCCGGATGCATTACACTTGAGGTCATCAGCTTCGCCATATAATCGTTAGGCTCAATTTCAGAGGTATACACTCCGTTTTTCCCTTTGAGTTTGCGGGTTGCGGCCTTGCGGCATTCCTGATTCTCATCCTCAGTCATACTGCGCAGCTTCCAGGCCACCGCATTTCCTTCCTTATCCTTAAAACGCTGGGATACCACAAACTCCTCGGTCGTGTCACATGCTACATTTTGGGCAAAAAACAAACTTAATTCGCTCATTGTCTTCCTCCTAGAATTATTTATTTAGATACTTCTCCTGCTACTAGTGCCAATAGACAGAGAAGAGACCCGCCGCTCATTCTACGTTCGGGTCTTGCTTGCTCCAATCTATCTAGTTGTCTTAATTAAAGCCCGGAACCTGCCGGAGCACCAAAAGCTTGCACAATCTGCACATCTTCAAAGGTAAAGCTAACTTCTTCTTCCAGAGCGTCTGACTCTGTATCGAGTGAGGCCATGATGACACTATCGAGGTTCACCCCTTTTAGAATAATCCGTTGTGCCCCCACGCTGGACGATGGATCCTCGTTCGTAACCTCAATATCGAAGTACTGATCAACACCCGTATTCATATAATCGAGCATCATCTGGCGGAAACGACTAGTCATATAAAAAATCGTCATCGAACCGCTGCCCGACCATCCAGTCGCTTTATGCTGAACACCCCGGCGGCCCAGTGTTTTCACCTCTGCCTTTGTTTTTTCTACTGTAGCCTCAAGAGTTTTCACATAGAACATCTCTTCGGTTTGCGTACCAATCACAGCATAAGCACGGCCCTCCTGGCCGGAAATCGTATCACTAGCTTTTAAAAATGCCATCTTAAACCACCTTCACTTTCATATATACTTTTTCTACGGAATCTACCGGTTTCACAGCCACATCCAGCACGATACTGTCACTATCTGCACCAGCCACAACTACAACATCTGTCTGCGCGTTAAAGCCCTCAATCGCACCCATATCCTGCAAATCATTCATATAAGTCGCACACTGTGACCAGAAAAGAGCACGGCCATCTTCATTATTCGCGACCTTACCGATATAGTAGTTCTCAAAAATACGCTTCATATCATTCGCAATTCCATCCAGCACGCGCAGCACACGATTTTTGGAGAACGCTTTGCCTTTGTCCGGTGATAATGCGGTAAATGTATTAATATCCTGTTCCACCACAGCCCGTCCGCCACTGTAAGTAAAGATAAGCTCTCCTTTTAGCAACGCAGCTGTAGTCTCAGAATGGCTAAGTCTTACATCAGCATCCACCGAATCATCATAACCCTGATAAGTCAGCGATTCATTAACAGCTGCTGCTGCTGTAGCACCAGCTACCCAAGCAACGGCATTGACGTTATCAATCGTAGTTCCGTCGCTCAGTACTACCCCATTATTCACGCTAATCACACCTTCATGACCTGCAGCCGCATAATCGGATAGTACGGCCTGTACCTTTTTCCCTTCTGTATCCCGAAGCCGTCTCACAAAAGAACTGTAGAGTGCCTTGAGAGCACTATCCTGCGATATTAGACCCACTGTTTGGAATTCTTGCACCTCAAGAGCAGACAGGAAGTCACTATGTGCTCCATTCGTCACGGTTCCGTTAGCCCCCCCTGTAAGCGGCATGCCTGCAATTAGCTTCAAGCCTTCTGCACCATTTTTCTGGAATTGAACATAATCGTTCGCGACCAACTCCTCAGCCGTTCCAACCGTTTGCTTGTTCAGTTCTGTTCCATTAAGCAACGTCTTTACATCAAAAAGAGCAGCATTCTCTATATTTTTCTCAATCACAATCGAAAGATCATTTCCGCGTACACCGCCATATTTAGCTGTTACCTGAAGACCGTTATTTGTGACTGCCGCTTTAACGCCTTCATTCAATCGATAGAGCAGCAAGGTTCCCGCCCGTTTCAGCGCTTCACGCACTGGCAGTAGAGTTGGATGTTCCAAATCAACTCCTAGCAGCTTATTCACATCATCCTGCGGGGTAATCTTCATGATTACTCCCGGTTCTCCCCAAGATAGGGCAAGCGCCAATGCCGTAATCCCGCGTTCTCCCATTTTGCCGATGGCACCTTGATTTGATGCTACATTTACGTATACCCCAGGGCGCACCTTATTTTGCGTTGTCCATGTTCCGCCTGCCATTAGTTCATTACCTCCTTATTTTTGAACAATCCCATAGATTGCTTTGCTTCTTCGAGCGTATAGTTCTTGCCATCCTGCAAAATAACGTTCAATATATCCTTTTCCCTCGGCGTAAAAAGTGAGGAATTCACAATCTGTTCCTTACTGAACCCATTCCCGTTACTCCCTTTAGTACTCATTTCAATCGTTCTCCTCCAATCATTTGTCCCATCTTAATGCTGTCAGGCTTGTCGTTTTGCAAATACAACATATAGTCAACTGTAAACAGCGGCCCATGCCCTTCATTTCCAGCTTCCCACGCTTGCCTAACTACACGAAAAGCTCCACCATCCTGCTCCATTCCTGCCATCGCCTCACTTAGCTTATCTGCCATTCTCTCAGCTTCCAGCAAATTGCCTTGCTCATAACGGATGCCAAAACGGTAGACCGCTAAATACCTGCCCTCCCGCTGCCGATCCAGTGTTGCTGAGATCAGTCCGGGATGAAAATAGGCTGTTTGAGGTTTTTCTCCTTCTACATATACAGGCACATCAGGAAAATACCGTTCAAGTGTACTTGTAATGTGTTCTCGCAATTGTTGTACCGACATCACTCCATTCCTTTCTGATCTGCGATCGTTCGTCGATCCTTGATGGTGTTAACCTTCAACTGCATGAACATTAAGCAGACACCCCCTCAACTAGATTTAAGAAAAAAGGATACTATCCGAGGTTGGATAATATCCCTTCTTCATTAGGCAAATGCGAGAAGAATCTTTCACCGCTAGGTTTGTTCTCATCACCCTTAGGGCGGAACTATTAGCAGAGCATTCATGCTCTTGCGGTGTTCTTTTGCTTCATTTGCCATGTTATAATCATACCCCCATATTTTCCTTGCGGAGAGGGTAAACGGACGAGGTTTTGGCTAGCTTTTGGATGGTATAGAGCGGTTTTTCGGAGGAACATAATTGAAGACAAGCTTAAGAGCCCTCGTCCCTCCTTTTATGGACGGCAAGCATTTGTGCGAGGATTATAAGGATAAAGTACATCCTGAAACTTATACTTTCTTATAATTCAAAAAAAGACCGCATCATCCACTCGGACGATACAGTCTTCTTTACTAATCACACTATTCTATTTCTATTAAGTAATACTCATTTTCTCTTTCTTTACCCTAGGCGCTGTTGTTACTAAAGTTTGCAGAGATAGTAAACCGAGATCCGTTAACGCTAATGCCATCTTGTAAAAAGCCTTCGAGCGTATCTTCACGTAAGTGTCCTTACTTACCGGTGGATCAAACACATGATTGTAAATCGTATAATCGTACATCTCGTCTCTTCTCATATACCTTTCCCGTACCAGCTGCTGTTCTCTCGTATCGAGTCTCTCTACCACAGAGTCTATTGCGGAACAATAAGCTCTCCTTGCGGCGGGGATGTCCACATTATAAGAAGCTATCGCAGCAGTCTGATCAGTTAAAGTGTTAGTAGGACCATGAAATCTTTCTGTGTATGAATAAGTTGTGCTTGCTTCCTTCGCTTCAAATGTAACGGTCTTAAAAATACGGTATTTCTCCAACATGCTCTCTATAGCGACCTGGGTTCGGCGACGGTCCAACTCTGGTAAAGTTGATATGTTCATCATTTATGCACTCCTTTTGGGTTTAACTGAATGAGATTAAATTTGCGGAATTTTCCAGCCCAATGTGATAAAATAAATCTTGTTCGTATTCTGTTCGTATTTTTCTATAATATACCACTTCTTTACCAATCTCGTAAAACCCCGTTTTAGGCTGTTTTTATCGAAAAAGAGCGTATATCCCTCCATTATCTTGCCTTTTGGCAATAATATACGCTTTGTTGTTTACCTATTGGCAAAAATGGCTTATATTATTATCATAAGGTTACAGCCAATAAGGAGTGAGTTGAGATGAAACAGGAATTCGGGGATTATATGAAGCATCTTCGGGAAACAAAGGGACTCACCATTAATCAATTAGCAGTAGCTGCCGGAATCAGCGGTTCGCAAATTTCCCGGATTGAGAATGGATTAAGAGGGGTTCCTAAACCAACCACGTTACGCAAAATTGCTGAGGCCACTGGCGTCCCCTACGAGGAGCTAATGGATCAGGCAGGGTATTTGCAGGACCAGACTCTTTCAAGCGATGAGGCTGTCCCAGATTGGGCCACAAGCAAAGATAAAAGAGACTTTCGAAAAATGCTAGAGGATGATGGAGAACTGATGTTTGACGGGATTCCATTAGACAAAGAAGATAAACAGAGGATAAAAGATGTACTAACCGGATTGTTCTGGGAAGCCAAACAGATGAATAAGAGAAAAAAATCCAAAGACACTAAATAACTATACTAACATGCTGCAGGTGAAGAACATGGATGAACTGATCAATAGTCTGATTAAAAAATATAAAACCAACTGCCCGTTCGAGCTTGCCGCAGCACTAGGCATTCAAATTCGTTTCATGAACCTGGGGACTGGCACAAAGGGATTATATTATCGAAAACTAAGAAGAAGGTTTATCGTCATTCATAATGAGTTGCCTGTAGAATGGCAGCGCTTCGTTTGTGCGCATGAATTAGGGCATGATCGGCTTCACAAGGGGATCAATCGCTTTTTTCTGGAGGAAAGCTCCTATTTCGCTCCTGGGAAGCTTGAACGTCAAGCTAATGTCTTTGCTGTAAAATTACTTTCTTCGGGCAGAAGCCCCGAACAAGAGGAATCATGGAGAAACTATTATCTACGGATTGGAATTCCACCGGAAGTCCGATTTTTTTTGGAGGAATAATAGAACATACGTTCTTAGGCTGTATTTATATGTTTATTCAATACATAACAAAAAAGCCCTTACCGAAGTAAGAGCTTTTGAGCAGCGATTAAGCTGAGTATCGGGATGACACGATTTGAACATGCGACCCCCTGGTCCCAAACCAGGTGCTCTACCAAGCTGAGCTACATCCCGTTACTATAAAATTATGGAGCGGGTGATGGGAATCGAACCCACGCTATCAGCTTGGAAGGCTGAAGTTCTACCATTGAACTACACCCGCAAAGGTGAAAATCGGGATGACACGATTTGAACATGCGACCCCCTGGTCCCAAACCAGGTGCTCTACCAAGCTGAGCTACATCCCGTTATAAATACTATAATTGCTTAATAATAAAAATGGCGCGCCCTGAGAGATTCGAACTCCCGGCCTTTTGATTCGTAGTCAAACGCTCTATCCAGCTGAGCTAAGGGCGCAAAATTATGGAGCGGACGACGGGAATCGAACCCGCGACCCTCGCCTTGGCAAGGCGATGCTCTACCGCTGAGCCACGTCCGCAATAAGTGGTGCGCGTGAAGGGACTTGAACCCCCACGTCGTGAAACGCCAGATCCTAAGTCTGGTGCGTCTGCCATTCCGCCACACGCGCATGATAATAATAAAAGTGAGCCATGAAGGACTCGAACCTTCGACACCCTGATTAAAAGTCAGGTGCTCTACCAACTGAGCTAATGGCTCGCACTTGGCTGGGGATATAGGATTCGAACCTATGAGTGACGGAGTCAAAGTCCGTTGCCTTACCGCTTGGCTAATCCCCATTGATGGTACCTCTATGTTGCCCATAATCTCTTAGGAAGATTATGGTGGAGGCTGAGGGGATCGAACCCCCGACCCTCTGCTTGTAAGGCAGATGCTCTCCCAGCTGAGCTAAGCCTCCATATCTATGGGACCCTCTAAGGGTAAGTACAAGTAAAAGTTGGTGACCCGTATGGGATTCGAACCCATGTTACCTCCGTGAAAGGGAGGTGTCTTAACCCCTTGACCAACGGGCCTTGCAAATCTGTGGAGCTCTCAACCGGATTCGAACCGGTGACCTCTTCCTTACCATGGAAGCACTCTACCTGCTGAGCTATGAGAGCATGGCTCCCCGAACAGGACTCGAACCTGTGACAACTCGATTAACAGTCGAGTGCTCTACCAACTGAGCTATCAGGGAATATCCGCTTGGCAACGTCCTACTCTCCCAGGACCCTTCGGTCCAAGTACCATCGGCGCTGGAGGGCTTAACGGTCGTGTTCGGGATGGGTACGTGTGGAACCCCTCCGCTATCGCCACCAAACGGGCATTTACAGCGTAAATGCTCAGGCTTAATCGCCTGAAAACTGAATCCGAAACGAATCTGCATTCTAAGTATAGGATAAGCCCTCGACCGATTAGTATTGGTCAGCTCCATGCATTGCTGCACTTCCACCTCCAACCTATCTACCTCGTCGTCTTCAAGGGGTCTTACTAATTGGGAAATCTCATCTTGAGGGGGGCTTCACGCTTAGATGCTTTCAGCGCTTATCCCGTCCGTACGTAGCTACCCAGCCATGCTCCTGGCGGAACAACTGGTGCACCAGCGGTACGTCCATCCCGGTCCTCTCGTACTAAGGACAGCTCCTCTCAAATTTCCTGCGCCCACGACAGATAGGGACCGAACTGTCTCACGACGTTCTGAACCCAGCTCGCGTACCGCTTTAATGGGCGAACAGCCCAACCCTTGGGACCTACTTCAGCCCCAGGATGCGATGAGCCGACATCGAGGTGCCAAACCTCCCCGTCGATGTGGACTCTTGGGGGAGATAAGCCTGTTATCCCCAGGGTAGCTTTTATCCGTTGAGCGATGGCCCTTCCATGCGGTACCACCGGATCACTAAGTCCGACTTTCGTCCCTGCTCGACTTGTAGGTCTCGCAGTCAAGCTCCCTTATGCCTTTGCACTCTGCGAATGATTTCCAACCATTCTGAGGGAACCTTGGAACGCCTCCGTTACTCTTTAGGAGGCGACCGCCCCAGTCAAACTGCCCGCCTGACACGGTCCCCGTACCCGATTAGGGCACTAGGTTAGAACCTAGATACGATCAGGGTGGTATCCCAACGGCGCCTCCACCGAAGCTTGCGCTCCGATTTCTACGGCTCCCACCTATCCTGTACAGATCGTACCCAAATTCAATATCAAGCTGCAGTAAAGCTCCATGGGGTCTTTCCGTCTTGTCGCGGGTAACCTGCATCTTCACAGGTATTAAAATTTCACCGGATCTCTCGTTGAGACAGCGCCCAAGTCGTTACGCCATTCGTGCGGGTCAGAATTTACCTGACAAGGAATTTCGCTACCTTAGGACCGTTATAGTTACGGCCGCCGTTTACTGGGGCTTCGGTTCATAGCTTCGGGTTACCCCTAACCACTCCCCTTAACCTTCCAGCACCGGGCAGGCGTCAGCCCGTATACTTCGCCTTGCGGCTTCGCACAGACCTGTGTTTTTGCTAAACAGTCGCTTGGGCCTTTTCACTGCGGCCCCCTCGTGCTATTCACACTACCGGGGCACCCCTTCTCCCGAAGTTACGGGGTCATTTTGCCGAGTTCCTTAACGAGAGTTCTTCCGCGCGCCTTAGAATTCTCTTCTCGCCTACCTGTGTCGGTTTGCGGTACGGGCACCTTCTCCTGGCTAGAGGCTTTTCTTGGCAGTGTGAGATCATGACCTTCGCTACTATAATTTTCGCTCCCCATCACAGCCTAGCCTTAATGATGTGCGGATTTGCCTACACATCAGCCTCACTGCTTAGACGGACATCCATCAGTCCGCGTCACTACCCTCCTGCGTCACCCCATCGCTCATAGCGGATTACGGTGGTACAGTAATTTCAAACTGTTGTCCTTCGACTACGCCTTTCGGCCTCGCCTTAGGTCCCGACTTACCCTGAGCGGACGAGCCTTCCTCAGGAAACCTTGGGCTTTCGGCGGATCAGATTCTCACTGATCTTTTCGTTACTCATACCGGCATTCTCACTTGTGTAGTGTCCAGCGCTCTTTTCAGTACACCTTCAACCCCTACACAACGCTCCCCTACCCCAGATACATAGTATCTAGCCATAGCTTCGGTGGTGTGTTTAGCCCCGTTACATTTTCGGCGCAGAGTCACTCGACCAGTGAGCTATTACGCACTCTTTCAATGGTGGCTGCTTCTAAGCCAACATCCTGGTTGTCTGTGCAACTCCACATCCTTTCCCACTTAACACACACTTGGGGACCTTAGCTGATGGTCTGGGCTGTTTCCCTTTTGACAATGGATCTTAGCACTCACTGTCTGACTCCCGGCAATAAGTATATGGCATTCGGAGTTTGACTGAGCTTGGTAATCCTTGCGGACCCCGCACCCAATCAGTGCTCTACCTCCACTACTCTTATACCGAGGCTAGCCCTAAAGCTATTTCGGGGAGAACCAGCTATCTCCGAGTTCGATTGGAATTTCTCCGCTACCCCCACCTCATCCCCGCACTTTTCAACGTACGTGGGTTCGGGCCTCCAGTGCGTGTTACCGCACCTTCACCCTGGACAGGGGTAGATCACACGGTTTCGGGTCTACGTCCACATACTCAATCGCCCTATTCAGACTCGCTTTCGCTGCGGCTCCACCTTCTCGGCTTAACCTTGCATGTTAAACGTAACTCGCCGGTTCATTCTACAAAAGGCACGCCATCACCCATAGATCGGGCTCTGACTTTTTGTAAGCACACGGTTTCAGGTTCTATTTCACTCCCCTTCCGGGGTGCTTTTCACCTTTCCCTCACGGTACTGTTTCACTATCGGTCGCCAGGTAGTATTTAGCCTTAGCAGATGGTCCTGCTGGATTCATACGGGGTTTCACGTGCCCCGCACTACTCGGGATCCGTCTCGGAGAGAACACAGTTTAGGTTACAGGGCTTTTACCTCTATCGCGGGCCTTTCCAGACCTCTTCACCTACCATATTCCTTTGTAACTCCATGTGAGACGTCCCACAACCCCTAAGAGCAAGCTCTTAGGTTTAGGCTGTTCCGCGTTCGCTCGCCGCTACTGACGGAATCACTATTGTTTTCTCTTCCTCAGGGTACTTAGATGTTTCAGTTCCCCTGGTCTGCCTCTACATTTCCTATGTATTCAGAAATGAGTAACTGCGAATTACCACAGCTGGGTTTCCCCATTCGGACACCCCCGGATCAAAGCTTGCTTACAGCTCCCCGAGGCAGTTTCGTTGTTCGCCACGTCCTTCGTCGGCTCCTGGCGCCTAGGCATCCTCCGTGTGCTCTTATTAGCTTAACCTTGATTCTTCCGAAGAAAAATCTCACTAATAACATTTACTTGTTTACACAAGTTGCTAAAAGATGTTCTAAAACGCAAATTCGTTTCGGTATCCAGTTTTCAAGGATCAAGTTAAAAAAGTTATTCATTTAAAAATTTATGGTGGAGCCAAGCGGGATCGAACCGCTGACCTCCTGCTTGCAAGGCAGGCGCTCTCCCAGCTGAGCTATGGCCCCATAAAATTACTCTATATAATGTTATATGGTGGGCCTTGGTGGACTCGAACCACCGACCTCACCCTTATCAGAGGTGCGCTCTAACCAACTGAGCTAAAAGCCCATATAACATATATAACATTGTGAATCAACCAATGAATTGGTTGTCCGCTTGGCAACGTCCTACTCTCCCAGGACCCTTCGGTCCAAGTACCATCGGCGCTGGAGGGCTTAACGGTCGTGTTCGGGATGGGTACGTGTGGAACCCCTCCGCTATCGCCACCAAACGCATGCGAAAGAGACTTGCTCTTTCAAAACTGAACACGAGTGAGTATTCGAACCCGAAGGTTCTATTATGGAAGTTAAACTTCCGATTTGAATGTCTTCATTGCAGAAGACGATTCTCCATAGAAAGGAGGTGATCCAGCCGCACCTTCCGATACGGCTACCTTGTTACGACTTCACCCCAATCATCTACCCCACCTTCGGCGGCTGGCTCCCTTGCGGGTTACCCCACCGACTTCGGGTGTTGTAAACTCTCGTGGTGTGACGGGCGGTGTGTACAAGACCCGGGAACGTATTCACCGCGGCATGCTGATCCGCGATTACTAGCAATTCCGACTTCATGCAGGCGAGTTGCAGCCTGCAATCCGAACTGAGACCGGCTTTGATGGGATTGGCTCCACCTCGCGGCTTCGCTTCCCGTTGTACCGGCCATTGTAGTACGTGTGTAGCCCAGGTCATAAGGGGCATGATGATTTGACGTCATCCCCACCTTCCTCCGGTTTGTCACCGGCAGTCACTCTAGAGTGCCCAGCATTACCTGCTGGCAACTAAAGTTAAGGGTTGCGCTCGTTGCGGGACTTAACCCAACATCTCACGACACGAGCTGACGACAACCATGCACCACCTGTCTCCTCTGTCCCGAAGGCCGCTGCTATCTCTAGCAGATTCAGAGGGATGTCAAGACCTGGTAAGGTTCTTCGCGTTGCTTCGAATTAAACCACATACTCCACTGCTTGTGCGGGTCCCCGTCAATTCCTTTGAGTTTCAGTCTTGCGACCGTACTCCCCAGGCGGAGTGCTTACTGTGTTAACTTCGGCACCAAGGGTATCGAAACCCCTAACACCTAGCACTCATCGTTTACGGCGTGGACTACCAGGGTATCTAATCCTGTTTGCTCCCCACGCTTTCGCGCCTCAGCGTCAGTTACAGCCCAGAAAGTCGCCTTCGCCACTGGTGTTCCTCCACATATCTACGCATTTCACCGCTACACGTGGAATTCCACTTTCCTCTTCTGTACTCAAGCCACCCAGTTTCCAGTGCGACCTCAGGTTGAGCCCAAGGTTTAAACACCAGACTTAAATAGCCGCCTGCGCGCGCTTTACGCCCAATAATTCCGGACAACGCTTGCCCCCTACGTATTACCGCGGCTGCTGGCACGTAGTTAGCCGGGGCTTTCTTCTCAGGTACCGTCACTCCGGTAGCAGTTACTCTACCGGACGTTCTTCCCTGGCAACAGAGCTTTACGATCCGAAAACCTTCATCACTCACGCGGCGTTGCTCCGTCAGGCTTTCGCCCATTGCGGAAGATTCCCTACTGCTGCCTCCCGTAGGAGTCTGGGCCGTGTCTCAGTCCCAGTGTGGCCGTTCACCCTCTCAGGTCGGCTACGCATCGTCGCCTTGGTGGGCCGTTACCCCACCAACTAGCTAATGCGCCGCAGGCCCATCCCTCAGTGACAGATTGCTCCGTCTTTCATTCTTCTCTCAGGAGAAAAAAGAAATTATCCGGTATTAGCTACCGTTTCCGGTAGTTATCCCAGTCTGAAGGGCAGGTTGCCTACGTGTTACTCACCCGTCCGCCGCTAAGTTATTTTGAAAGCAAGCTTTCAAAATAACTCCGCTCGACTTGCATGTATTAGGCACGCCGCCAGCGTTCGTCCTGAGCCAGGATCAAACTCTCCAATTAGTATTGAAAAGAGCGATATGCTCATTTTGAAACATCTGACGAGAAAATTAATTCTCTAATTTGGATTTCACTTACGTGATTTCCCACTCACTCGTTGTTCAGTTTTCAAAGATCAATGTCTCTCATTTCGTCGTCGTTGTTTATCAGCGGCGACCTTTATAATATATCACAGTGTTAAGCTGTTTGGCAAGTCTTTTTTTTGAAAAATCTTTTTTTCAATTTTTCTTGCCTTCCGCTTCCCTTTTACACAAGCAAAAGGAGCGCGAGATATAATTTATCATGAGCACTCCTTTTTAGTCAAGCTATTTTATTAAATAATCTGAAAACTTTATAAAACTGTAGCAATTCTCGTATATCTTCAGTGTTTATACTGAGAAGAACGCCCACCCCATGCATACTTGGAAAGCTCTTTCTGAGGAGCGAAGCGAGCATACATCCGGAATACAGTCTTATATCTATTAGCGATGGCGTGCCTGATATTTTGGTCCAAGCGCTGATCACTCAAATCTAACAGCATCTCATCTAGTTCTTTTCTCAAAACATAATCCAGTTCCTTGCATTCCTTTTCGTTAAACAACATTCCCAACATATGCTTGGCCTCCTTCATGAAGTTGCAATTAACACCTTCTCTAAACCCCCAAAACCTTTTTGCATAATCAGTAAGTACATCTCATGGAGAAAGCTGCCTTAAGATCCTCTTACACTAGATTAACCGGAGTCCTCTTTTTATAACCATAATTATTAAAAATTCCCTTTATGGTTTCGTCTCGATTATATACTCCTTACCTTTAGGCAATCCTTGGATGAACGCCCTTAATGTTATGCTCTATTCCCGGAAGTTTTATGATAAAAGTGAAAAAGTAATTGTACTTTCAATAATGGCTGCAACAAATAACAGGATTACAGTCCATATGGAAGCCGTAAGTGTTTGACGCATGAATGCAGACCAGTCTGCGCTTCTCTCCTCTTTTCTATCTGTAGATCGAAATAAACTTGAAATCACTTTCCCGCCAAAATGCAGTCCAAAGGCACAAGCGATAATGATTGCCGGAATCTCTATAATCCCGTGTGGCAGCAATCCTTTTACGATTAAATCGAACAAATCCTGCCCTTGCAGTGCGGATAAATGTATCAAGTAGCCAATTACCGCTCCGTTTATAAATAAGAATATAGCTGGCAATATGCCGAACAACGCTCCCAGGAAAATAATAACCACTCCCTTGATGGCGTTATTCAGAAATATAAATACAAAGAAGTTCCATTGCGGATTAGAGGTATCTCTTAAGTTCCCACTGATCTCACTTAGCCCTTCCAATTGCTGAACCAATAGTTTTTCCAGACTACTTGTCGCTACCCAGCCAACAACCGCTCCTATTACGAAGAGCAGACAGGATAGCAGCAAAGCCTTGCGGATCGATTTAATATCTTTAACAAACGTGAAGAACGACAACATAAATACCTCCTGAAATTGTGATCTCTGTTTCTTAGGTCATAACCGTGCGGTACGAGCATACATTTAGAACAAACAAGCATTTCGCATGGGAGAGGAGCGCTGTCATTAATGAATTCTTTTTATGTATTCAGCGGCAAAAAGATCAAAAGGTTCATCTATATCTTCGCCGCTGTGCTTCTTGCTGCTGGAGTTGTCTATGTCGAGAGGGGTAATATCACCGTTTTTTCTGAAGCTGGACCTTCTGCCATTTACAGTGTGCCAACAGAGAAGAAGCTGATTGCCCTAACCTTCGATATTAGCTGGGGGGAAAAGAGACCCGAACCAATTTTGAAGGTACTTGAAGACAAGAAAGTGGACAAAGCCACCTTCTTCCTATCGTCACCATGGAGTAAGACTCACCCGGATATTGTAACAAGCATTAAAAACGCAGGATTCGAAATTGGCAGCCATGGCCATAAACACGTCAATTACAGCACTCTAAGTAACGAAGAGATTCGCACTCAGATCACAACGGCTCACACTGTGCTTACAGAATTAACCGGTAAAGAACCAAATTTAATTCGTATGCCTAATGGTGATTTTGACAAAAGAGTTCTGCAAGTGGCCAATGATCTTGGTTACAAAGTCATCCAGTGGGACACAGACTCTCTAGACTGGAAGAACATAGGTGTAGACAATATCGTGAAGCGTGTAACGACTAAAGCACATCCTGGTGATATCGTTCTACTACATGCCAGTGATTCCTGCAAACAAACTCACGAAGCTCTTCCGCAAATTATCGATGAGCTCCGCAGACAAGGTTATGAATTCGTTACCGTCTCTGAGCTGATCAGCCAAAGCAACGCAGAGGGTAAAGAGGTTCGTGACTCAGCCTCACTAAATAGTGCCTTAGAGGATGCTGCCGGGCTGTAACATTCCTCCCAATCTTAGGTACCGCAATAGATGTTGGTCTTATCCAAATATTAATGACGCGGGGAAATGAGCTCCGATATGTCGGGTGTGGGGGTATTCAGCTTCGGATAGCTCAGATCCAGACTCTCCAGTGTCTTTACAACGATGGATAAGGCCAAATAGTTGCGGTACCATTGATGATTGGCTGGTATCCAGTACCAGGGTGCTTTATCAATACTAGACTCCTTAAAAACATCTACATATGCCTCTTGGTAATCATCCCAAAACTCCCGCTCCTGTAGATCACTTGCGTCGAATTTCCAGTGTTTTTTGGGATCTTCAAGCCGTTCTTTGATTTTCTTAAGCTGCTTTTCTTTTGAAATATGCAGAAAAAGCTTGATAATTGTCGTTCCCTCTTCCACCAGCATCTCCTCAAACTGCCGTATGTAACGAAAGCGGCGCTTCAAGTCATCCTTTTTCAGTCCCCCATGTACCCGCGGTACCAATACATCTTCATAGTGTGAGCGGTTAAATGCAGAGATGTAGCCTTTAGGGGGTGTCTTTTGATGCACTCTCCATAAGAAATCGTGAGCTTCTTCCTCCAGAGAAGGTTTCTTGAAGCTGGTCACTATAAAGCCTTGTGGATTGATCCCTGAAAAAATGTGTTTAACCGTTCCATCCTTACCGCTGGAATCCATCCCTTGCAGAATTACTAGCAGTGAATGCTTTTTCTGTGCAAAAAGAATATCTTGAAGTTCTGCCAACCGTTCCTTTAACTGCTCTGTTTTGGCTTCTGCTTCTTTTTTTGATTTAAAATTACCTGTATCGTCCGGGTCCAGCTTGTTAAGCTGGATTTCATTTGTGTCTTTTATCATATAGCGCTTGATGTCCATATATTCCCCTCCTGAAAGTTTTGTGAGCGATGCTACGCTTTGTATTACTACGTACAAAACTCGCTTCGGAAGCATCTACTTAGTTTTGTGAGCGTTGCTACACACAAAGAATCCGCTCTATTGTTCTTTAAGATTAACCTCCTCCAGCGGATTTTAATCGTTAGGATACATTCTAGAGCAAAAAACCCCGTCTTCTGAAGGCCAGAGCACGGGGTTCATGATTTGCTGAATTCGCCCCAGCCTTTATCCGGCTGCCGGCTTGAGAATACGGTGAAGCATCAAAATTTGGAATGCATTACAGGCGATGAGCGGAACAACAATAAACACTGTCGCACTATCAACACCTATACGGAGCACGCCGATAATTTCCACAATTGAAATAGCTGTCATAAAAAAGAGGGTGGGAATCCAAGCTGAGATGTTTGTACTTTTCACTTTGAAATAAGACACAATAATGGCAGCTAACAAAATAAAGATTCCTAATATTAGATCAGACAAGACACTTCTTTCCCCGCCAACGACGGTACGCAAAAAAATCAGTTCAAGCAATGCGAGCACAGAAAGAACCAGTTGTATGTATTTCCAAATTTTTGGTGGGAAAACACCATTGCCCATGTAATTCAAAATTAGATAAGCAAAAAAACCAAGTTGCGCATAAACACTGACAAGCATACCGTAGCCGAATAGTATCAGCGGGTATAAAAAGAAATCAGCGACACTTTTGAAATCAATTCGACCGTTCACGAATTGCAGTGCCAGACCTGCGATTACTGCTCCACCCGCTCCTATTAGAAGGGTTGTCCAAAATAAATAAAACCATTTTTTTATACTCAGCCACTTCACCTCCCCTATGTCAGATTTATTTTACCAAGGATACCGACAAAACACCATTACATCAGCAACATAAATGTGTGTTAATGCGGCATAATACAACTGGAGAATCCTAATAAAGGAGGGCAGCGCCAATGAAATGGAGATTTATCGGATCTGTGGGTTTGGCTTTAAGCTTTGTTATGGCCTTAACGGCTTGCGGAAGTGAGCAGAGCAGTTCTTCTTCTGGTCAGGGCAGTTATAAAGAAATGAAGACCATGGTTATTGATATATTAAAAAGTGAAGATGGAAAAAAAGCAGTTGAGGAATCATTATCAAATTCCAGTTCTGGAGGCACCAGCGGAATGAGTATGAAAATGATGCCACTTCAAACAACAGAGGATATAAAAACCGCTGTTAAAGATACCCTCACTGCACCGGAATATCAAAAGGAAATCGAGAAAATTATGACTGATCCCAAGTTCGCAGGCGATTTTGCTAAAGCCATTCAATCACAAAGCAAAGAATTGCACCTGCAACTAATTAAAGATCCCACATATCAAAAATCCGTCGAAGAAATCATGAAGTCTCCAGAAATGATGACCATGTTTCTTAATCTAACCAAAACACCTGACTACCGAAAGCAATCCATGAAGACCATCCAGGAATCTATGCAGACTCCATTATTCCGGATGGAGGTATTGAATTTACTTAAAAAGGTCGTTCAGGACGAGCTCGAACCAAAGGAACAGAAAAAGGGCGGCGAAAGCGGCGATAAACAGGAAGGCAGCGGCAGCGGTGGTGAAAGTGGCAGCGGTAGCGGCGATGATTCAAGCACATAACAAAAAAGAGGCCTTATCCCACCTAACAAAGTGGGACGGCCTCTTTTTATGCACAATAATTAGTGCTCATATTTCGCAATCAGCTTTTCGGCGATATCAGCAAACAACAAGGCAGTTGGTGTGTCTTCCTTGTATACAGAAGGTGAGAAATCCGGTTCAGAAATATGGTTGTCCGGTGCGCCCAATGGAACTTGTGCAAGCAGCTCCGTATGGAGTGTCTCCGCAAGCCGCGCGCCTCCACCTCTGCCAAAAATATAATCTTTTTTACCACAGTCTTTACACTCATAATAAGCCATGTTCTCAATGACTCCAATAATCTCATGTTCTGTCTGCAGAGCCATAGAGCCCGCTCTAGCCGCCACAAACGCTGCGGTAGCATGAGGGGTCGTAACAATAATCTCTTTGCTGTGAGGGAGCATCTGATGTACGTCAAGCGCCACATCACCTGTACCTGGAGGAAGATCAAGCAGCATATAATCAAGTTCTCCCCAGCCCACATCACCAAAGAATTGGCGCAGCATTTTGCCAAGCATAGGTCCCCGCCAAATTACCGGACTATTCTCACGGATAAAGAAGCCCATAGACATGACCTTCACTCCGAAACGTTCCACAGGAATAATGATTCCCTCTTCTACAACGGGGCCCTCTTCGATTCCCATCATATCAGGGATGCTAAACCCATAAATGTCCGCATCAATCAATCCAACCTTTTTACCTTTTCTAGCCAGAGCTACTGCCAAATTCACAGTAACCGTAGACTTTCCAACCCCGCCTTTACCACTGGCAATGGCGATAAAGTTAACACCAGAGTTCTCATTGATTAATTCATGATCGTCAAGGCCTGCTGCATGTCCCTTAAGTTTCCCCGGTTCATCAGCCAATGGCTCTTCCCCAGCACTCTCTCCGCGAAGCAGAGCACGTTCATAATCGGTTGCATCACGCAGCCGGATATGTACATTAGTGACTCCACCCGCTTCAAGCAACTCACGAACCTGTTGTTCTAGGTCCATGCGACTTTGCTCTTCAGGATCCAGACATACGATTGACAAAGAAATACGATCTTCTTTAATCATAATGTCACGGATCAGCTGTAGTTCCACAAGGCTTTTTCCGGTTTCCGGGTCTGTTAATGACTGCAGTATTTCCTGGATATGTTCCCTAGTCAGCATGGAAAGCACCTCTGTTTCCTTTCCGGAGGAGAATTCTTCCGGAGTTTTTGTCTATTATAGCATTACCCATCTCCTGATGAGTAGTCCCGGCTACTCGGAAGCATAACGAAGAATGCCACGATATATGCTAGTCGCTACCTTGCGTTGATAAACATCATCTCCGAGCAGAACTGATTCCTGAGGGTGCGACAAGAAACCGACCTCTACAAGGATCGCAGGTATTTTTAATGCTTTTAATAGATAAACAGTATTTACAGTCTTAGCTACACGATCAGTATTTTCCAGGGTAGTCTTCAGCTCACTCTGTACAAACTCTGCTATAGCTTTATTATCCTTGTGATTGGGATAGTAAAAGGTCTGCGCCCCGCTCCACCGGTTCGAAGGCACACTGTTCATATGAACGCTTATAAAAAGATCTGCGCCCTTCTCTTCAATGCTTCTTACTCTTTGCTTAAGATCTTCAGTCTTGCGCTTAGAATAGCCCTTAGTGCCCTCCTGAGCTAAATCATAATCCCCTTCACGGGTCATCACAACAATAGCCCCTGCCTGTTGCAGGTAATCACGTAAATAAAGAGAGACCGCAAGATTAATGTCTTTCTCAATTAGCCCTTCCCGGCTAACTGCCCCTCCATCTGCTCCCCCATGTCCAGCGTCGATAGCGATCACTTTACCAGACAAAGGAAGACTCCAATAATTTAACGTTTTGGCAGTAGGCATGTCATACGCTATAATGCCGATCATTATAGCCAGCAGTGTCGCGCCCAGCATACATTTTTTGATACTGCTCCATGAGATCCAGACCGAGACTTTACTGTGTTTTCGGCCAGACATAACAAAGACCCCCTCGTCCCGATAGATAATACTCATCTATATGGGACAAGAAGGCCAAATAGTACTAGCTAACGATGATTAAGCTGTTACTTCTTGAGTCATGCCTTCAATTAGAATCTGCGCAACCTCAGGTCGCGTAAATTCAGGAGGTGGACATTGACCCTCCCGAAGCAAAGCCCGTACCTTTGTACCCGACAAAGTCATATGATCGTCGCCAGGATGCGGGCAGGTTTTACTGGAAGCCATATTTCCGCATTTTTTACAGAAGAAGCTGTGTTCAAAAAATAATGGAGTAATATCAAGTTCCTCAGCGGTAAAATTCGCGAAAATTTCTTGTGCTTCATAAGTTCCGTAGTAATCACCTACACCCGCATGGTCACGTCCGATAATAAAATGGGTGCAGCCGTAATTTTTGCGAACCATAGCATGAAAAATCGCTTCTCTCGGACCTGCATAACGCATGGCTGCCGGGAAAACACCTAGAAAGGTACGATCCTCAGGATAATAATTCTCCAAAAGCGCCAGGTAGCTCTTCATTCGTACATTTGCCGGTACATCATCAGACTTCGTCTCACCCACAAGCGGGTTTAAGAACAGAGCGTCTACAACCTCCATAGCGCACTTCTGAATATATTCATGTGCACGATGAACTGGGTTACGCGTCTGGAAGCCTACAACTGTTCTCCAGCCTTTGTCTGCAAATATCTTACGTGTAGCTGAAGGGTCAAAATAAAATTCTCCGAACTTTTCTGGCTGTGGTCTATTCAGCACTGTAATTGGTCCTCCTACATAGGTAGCCGGGCGGGCCAAGAGCTTACTTACTCCTGGATGTTCAGGGTCTGTTGTTTTGAATACATTTTGCGCTTCAAGGTTTTGATCAACCGTATAAATACTCTCAATATCCAATAAACCGTAGATCTCGCCATCCTCTTCACCGATTAGAGATACTTTGTCTCCAATAGCTAAACCAGAGACCACATCCTCTTCTACAGCAAGTGTTATTGGAATGCTCCACACTGTGCCATCTTCTAAACGCATGTTTTTGACTACGGAGTGATAATCTTGTTCATTCAAAAATCCAGTTAGTGGAGAAAATGCACCTACCGCTATTAGATCCAAATCAGATAAAGTCCAGGTGTTCACGGCAATCGCCTTATATTCACGTGCAAGCTGCAGCAATTCTTCTCTTTCTGTACCCTCTACTACACGGTTTACTAATGTTCCGCCATGCGGACGTATTGAAGTCATTATCGTCTCTCCTTCTGGGTTCTCACGGGGATAGGTCTTACTTGTGTAATCCGCACTCAGTCTTCTCTGATCCAGCCCAACGTCCAGCACGCGGATCTTCACCAGGCATAACCTGACGTGTACATTGCTCACAGCCGATACTTGGATAATTACGGTCATGTAGAGGGTTATAAATTACATCATTTTCACGAATATAGTTCCATACATCCTCAGTTGTCCAATCCGCAATTGGATTAAACTTAACCAAACCAAATTTATAATCATACTCAACCTTTTTGGCATTAGCACGGGTAGGCGCTTGGTCACGACGAATACCTGTAATCCAAGCTTCATATTGAGATAGGATACGAGTCAGCGGCTCTACTTTACGAATCCCACAACATTGGTTAGGATCTACTGTCCATAATGCATCACCGTGTTGAAGTGCTTGCTCCTGCGGAGTGATTTGTGGAGACACTCGTACGAACTCCAGCCCGTATTTATCCGCCATCAAATCTCTGGTCTCATAGGTTTCCTTAAAATGATAATCTGTATCGAGATAAAAGACGTCTGTAGACGGACTAACTTTGTGAAGCATATCAACTAGCACTACATCTTCGGCACCAAAGCTGCAGGCAAAAGTAATGTTAGGAAATGTTTCTACAGCCCAGCGGATAATTTCCTCGGGTGAAGCAGTTTCTAATTCTTCGGCCTTAACTTTGATTAAATCCTCTTTCTCGAGCAGGTTCATTAAGGTATTCCTCCATCCAAAATATTAATCGTATGAATAAATGAGGTAAAAGAAGTAATAAAACCAACTAATTCTATATGAAATAGTATATAACTTTTACTGAGGAAGTCAATGCGTTTCAACCGTTAGAATTAGTAAATAGATGCAAAAAAAGCCCATTTCTTGTGGAAAGGGGCTAAACAAGAAAAACCCTTAAGCATAACGGCTAAAGGTTTCTTATGTGCTTTTTTATCTCCCGTATTTTTCTAAGGCTTCTTTAAATATAGTATTTAACGCTTCAGGATACTCACCATAGATTTCTAAATCTTGAGAAGACTCTTCCTCAGACTGTTCCAGTATCTTATTCACTTTTGGTTCACTCAAAGGAATTTTACCGTAGTAAACTCCTTTAACAAAATAAACATTAGGATCGGTTAAACTTTTATCTAAGAATAATAAATACTCTTCATCTTCATTCATTAACTGATAACCTTCAATTCCATAGATCAATGTTCCATCTTCTGTTGTTTCGATAGCTCCATTTTCTTGCACAGTAACTTCAGAGCCCTCTACAATATCTGGATTATCGGATTTGAAAATCTGATTAATCTTTATTGCAGATTGCGTATGATAATCAATCGTTTCACCAAATTCATTTTTATCGATAAATGTATTTATGACTTTAGCTTTTTTGCCTTTCAGTATCAATTCAGCCGTGTTGTCTAGCTCATTAAAATCACGATAACCAATAACTTTTGCTTCAGAACTAATAAATGCAGGAGAATTATCTCCCTTTACAGCTTTGTTATTGTTAATCAATCCTGCAGCACCGACAACCAATACGAAAGCCAACACACCTATTGAAAGAAACTTATTTTGTTTTTTCATATATTGACCACCTTTATAACCTCAAACGCCTATAAATGGAAAAAGTTGCTATGATTTAAATAAAAAAATTATAAATATAAAAAAACCTATTCCGAAAGAAATAGGTTAGTTTGAAACACAGCTCTAAATATGATTCTGTTCTGATATAAAAAAATAAAACCCTCGGCCGTAAGGCCAAGGGTTGAATTCTGTAGATATTAACGTTTCGAGAACTGAGGCGCACGACGTGCAGCCTTCAAGCCGTATTTCTTACGTTCCTTCATACGTGGGTCACGAGTCAGGAAGCCGGCTTTCTTCAATGCACCGCGATATTCAGGGTCAACTTTAAGCAATGCACGGGAGATACCGTGACGAATTGCTCCAGCTTGACCGGAAATGCCGCCACCATGTGCAAGAACGATTACATCGTAGTTGCCCAGTGTTTCAGTCAGGTTCAAAGGTTGTTTTACGATCATTTTCAGTGTTTCCACACCGAAATATTCGTCCATCTCACGTTTGTTAATGACAATGCGTCCTTCACCCGGTACAAGGCGAACACGTGCTACCGAATGTTTACGACGACCTGTCCCATAGTATTGTACTTGTGCCATGAAACTGTCCTCCTCTATTCTTATCCGCGAAGTTCGTAAACTTCAGGTTTTTGTGCTGCATGTGGATGCTCGGCGCCTGCATATACTTTCAATCTCAGCTTCATGTGGTCCCCTTGACGAGTCTTAGGAATCATACCATGAACCGCGAATTCAATTACGCGTTCTGGTTTAGTGTTCAGCAGAGTTTCAGCATTAGTAACTTTCAAACCACCTGGGTGCATCGAGTGACGGTAGTATTTTTTGTTTTGCAATTTCTTACCGGTCAAGTGAATTTTCTCAGCGTTGATTACGATAACGAAATCTCCTGTATCAACGTGTGGAGTGAATTGCGGTTTGTGTTTGCCACGGATCAAAGCAGCGGCTTCGCTGGCCAAACGACCGAGTGTTTTGCCTTCGGCATCAATAATGTGCCAATTGCGTTCAACTTCGTTCGGCTTCGCCATATAGGTGGTACGCATGAATGTTTCCTCCTTGTTCTCGTACGAAAATCTTCTGTTTCGTATATCTTGTTTCTCATTGAATTACGATTATGTGAGTTAAGCAAAGCATTTTTTTGGCATTTTCCTGATCGGGGCTGTGGGATAGCCATCAAGAAAACACAACTTTTATATTACAGTATAAACATAACAAGTGCAAGTGATTTTTAAACATTTAGCCTATTAATTAGGAAGAAATTTATAGAAAAAACTATTCACTTTCAATCTCGTCATATTCAACACTCCACAAAGCTAACCCCATGGCCACAGCTGTTGGACCAGCATGTGATCGATCACATGCTGCCAATATTTCAGCAACCTTATCAGCAGGTATTTTACCTTCCCCCACATGGATCAAAGTCCCCATAATAATGCGAACCATGTGCTGAAGAAATCCACTACCCGTTATATAAGTATGGATAACTCCTTGATCTGATGAAGAGGGTCGGCACATACTGCGATCTACTTCCATATGAGCTTCAAAGATCGTTCGTACATGAGAAGTCTTCGTAGACCGTCGTGATGCAAACGAAGTGAAGTCATGTGTCCCTATAATTTGCGTTAAGCCTTGCTGCATCGCAGGAATATCCAACTTCACTGGATGGTGAAGCTGCCAGCGCCGTTGAAACGGATCTGGAAACCTGTTGCCATTAATCGTGTATCGGTAAGTTTTACGCTTAGCCCCTCTACGAGAGTGAAACGTTAGCGGAACTTCCCTAGCCTCTGTAACCACGATGTCTTGTGGCAGCCGGGCATTAAGCGCTAGACACCAACGTTCAGTTGGGATTCGAGAGGAGGTTGTAAAGTTAAAAGGCTGGCCATAGGCATGTACTCCGGCATCTGTGCGGCCTGAAGCAGTAATCTTCAGCTTCTCACCAGTCAGATGGAGTATGGCTTGCTCCAGCCGATCCTGAATCGTATTGCCCTGAGGCTGGGTCTGAAAGCCATCATAATTCGTTCCGTCATAATTGACCTTCATCAATAGATTGCGCATTCCGTTCTCCTTTTTAAACCGGTCAGCAGAACGTCGATCGAAGCACTGTCTGATCTTCTATTTGAAGAAATGGCTTCGCCGTCCCTAGAAGGACGGCATCCATTTTTCATATATAGAACTACAAGTCCTATAGGATCCTTAATTTCAAAAAAAAGAGCCCCTGCGGGAGCTCCTTCAATTGAACCAAGGTGATTCCCACGGTTATTAGTACAGCAGAGTCTTGCGCCTCTGCAGCACAATAACGCTGATATTTCCCCCATCTTTACTCCAAAGAGGGCTGGATGAAAGGGAAGCATCGGAAATCAATACTTGTGATACTACGCGCGGTCTACCAATTCAAGATAAACCATAGGCGCAGCGTCGCCACGACGAGGTCCTAGTTTAAGGATACGAGTGTATCCACCTGGACGCTCAGTGTAACGAGGAGCAATGTCAGAGAACAATTTTTGAATTGCATCTTGTTCACCATCAACAGTCTCGCGGCGAACAAATGCAGCTACTTGACGACGAGCATGAAGATCACCTTTTTTAGCTTTAGTGATCAGCTTTTCAGCGATAGAACGAACTTCTTTCGCTTTAGCTTCCGTTGTTTGGATGCGCTCGTATAAAAACAGATCCGTTACCATGTCGCGAAATAACGCTTTACGCGCACTGGAATCACGGCCCAATTTTTGGTATGCCATTGTGTTTTCCCTCCTTTACTAAAGCAATCTGCAGCTATTCTTCTGTGCGGAGACCCAAACCAAGTTCCTCAAGCTTTTCCTGAACTTCTTCCAAAGATTTGCGACCAAGGTTACGCACCTTCATCATATCTTCTTCAGTCTTCGTGGTAAGCTCTTGTACGGTATTAATACCAGCACGTTTGAGGCAGTTGTAGGAACGAACAGAAAGATCAAGCTCTTCGATTGTCATCTCAAGTACTTTTTCTTTTTTGTCTTCTTCTTTTTCAACCATAATTTCGGCGTCTTTCGCTTCGTCCGTAAGACCTACGAACAGAACGAGGTGCTCGTTCAAAATTTTGGCTCCGAGGCTTACAGCCTCTTCCGGTCTGATACTTCCATCCGTCCAAATTTCAAGCGTCAATTTGTCGTAGTTGGTCACTTGACCAACACGTGTATTGTCTATGCCGTAGTTAACGCGTGAAATTGGAGTGTAGATGGAGTCAACTGGAATAACACCAATTGGCTGATCGTCACGTTTGTTCCGGTCCGCTTGGACATAGCCGCGACCACGGCCTGCAAAAATACGCATATGAAGTCTCGCACCAGGTCCCAGCGTTGCAATGTGAAGATCCGGATTGAGGATCTCAACATCGCTGTCCGCACGGATATCACCTGCGGTAACGATGCCTTCCCCTTCAGCATCAATCTCGAACACTTTTTCCTCGTCTGAATGAATCTTCAGAGACAAGGCTTTAAGGTTCAGAATGATTTCCGTCACATCTTCCATTACGCCTGGAACGGTCGAGAACTCATGCAGAACGCCGTCAATTTGGACCGAAGTCACTGCGGCTCCTGGAAGCGAAGAAAGCAATATCCGGCGAAGCGAGTTCCCCAGAGTCGTGCCATACCCACGTTCCAGCGGTTCAACTACGAATTTCCCATAGGTACCTTCATCATTAGCTTCTACGGTCTCAATCTTCGGCTTTTCGATTTCTATCACGAGTTTACCCCTCCTTCAACGTCGCTCCTATATGAAACTGTCACCCCATCAGGTGCATCATGTAGTATGCCTAAACACCTATTATTAGCAGATGCGTCAGAATTATACCACATTCACAATACTGATTTCACTATACGCGACGACGCTTAGGCGGACGGCATCCATTGTGAGGAACCGGAGTTACGTCTTTAATAAGGTTAACTTCAAGCCCTGCAGCTTGAAGGGAACGGATGGCTGCTTCGCGGCCCGCGCCCGGTCCTTTAACCATAACCTCAACCGACTTCATGCCGTGCTCCATAGCTGCTTTAGCTGCTGATTCAGCTGCCATTTGCGCTGCGAATGGAGTGGACTTACGGGAACCTTTAAATCCTTGGCCGCCGGAGCTTGCCCAGGAAATTGCATTTCCGTGAGGATCCGTGATGGTAACGATGGTGTTGTTGAACGTGGAACGAATATGTGCCACGCCGGATTCGATATTTTTACGGTCGCGACGTTTGGTACGTACGACTTTTTTCGGTTTAGCCATTGTCTCTTATCCCCCCTTATTATTTCTTTTTGTTTGCTACCGTACGACGCGGGCCTTTCCGGGTACGGGCATTCGTTTTAGTACGTTGACCGCGAACAGGCAATCCACGACGGTGGCGAACACCGCGGTAACAGCCGATCTCAGTAAGACGTTTAATATTTAAGGAAATTTCACGACGCAGGTCACCTTCAACCTTAACCGTTTTGTCGATCGTTTCACGCAGTTTGCTGACTTCATCTTCCGTCAAATCACGGACACGTGTATTAGCGCTAATGCCTGTTTCATTAAGAATTTTCTGAGAAGTCGTTTTACCGATTCCGAAAATATAAGTCAAGGCGATCTCAACGCGTTTGTCACGTGGCAAATCCACTCCAGCTATACGAGCCATTTTACGCTACACCCCCTTCTTAACCTTGTTTTTGTTTGTGTTTCGGATTTTCGCAAATCACCATAACAGTCCCTTTGCGGCGGATTACTTTACATTTCTCGCAAATGGGCTTTACAGAAGGTCTTACCTTCATGTTAATTACCTCCTCAAAGTTTTGCGAAGCAAAACTTTTTTCGTAGTTCCCATCTATTTACGGTAAGTTATACGACCTTTTGATAAATCATAAGGCGATAACTGCACGACCACTTTGTCTCCGGTCAAAATACGGATAAAGTGCATCCGCAATTTACCGGATACATGGGCAAGTATTTGATGACCGTTCTCAAGCTCAACCTTAAACGTTGCGTTTGGCAACGGTTCAAGGACAGTACCTTCTACTTCAATGACATCTTCCTTAGCCACAGTTAGTCTCCTTTCTCATCAGCACTTATTCCGGTGGGTCCAGCATACTTCATGACTGCGAATCGCAGCTTTCCGTTTGTTACCCGCCCAGTTTCCTTCAAACTGTCCACAACCTCACTGCTGATGAAGGGTATGAGCTCAAGATGAAGAATATTCTTCTTCTTTGGCCCATCAAACTTACGTTTGTCTCCATCTGCAATGTATACAAATCTGCTATCAACAACTGCGATAACAACGGCTGCCTCTCCGGCATCTTTGCCTTTGAGAATTCTCACTAATTGACCAACCTGCGGGCTGCTCACAGTATTCAAGAGGAGATCACCTACGCATTCAGTTTTGTGAAAATTTCCATGCCGTCCGGAGTAACTGCTACTGTATGCTCGAAGTGAGCACATAGTGAGCCATCAACCGTAACGACAGTCCAGTTATCTTCCAGTGTTCTGACATGTCTCTTTCCTGCGTTTACCATCGGCTCAATCGCGAGCACCATACCCGGTTTCAGACGTGGTCCGCGGTCCGCTATGCCATAATTCGGAATTTGCGGTTCTTCATGCAGTTTTGCCCCAATACCATGACCAACATACTCACGTACGACTGAGAAACCAGCCTCTTCGATGTACTGCTGAATAGCATGGGAGATTGTAAACAAGCGCACATCCGGCTTAACTAACGCCAGTCCCGCGTACAAGGAGCCTTCCGTAACGTCCAGCAAACGCTGAGCCTCTTCGGAAATGCTGCCCACACCGTAGGTCCAGGCGGAATCACCGTGATAACCGCGGTACTCTGCACCGATATCCAGCGTAACAATATCGCCTTCGATCAGTTTACGTTTACCTGGAAATCCATGCACCAATTGTTCGTTGACTGAAGCGCAAATGCTGGCAGGAAAACCGTTGTAGCCTTTGAAAGACGGCACAGCATCTTGACTGCGAATGTATTGATCGGCGATTCTGTCGAGCTCGCCCGTTGTAATGCCAGGCTCAATGGCCTGAGCAATAAGACGGTGACTCTCGGCAACAATTCGACCAGCTTCCCTCATAAAGGCAAGTTCCTGTTCGGATTTACAAATGATCATTACATTAACCCCGCATTAAAGACACGATTTCAGAAGTAACGACATTAATTTCGTTTTCCCCGTTTACCTGACGCAAAAGACCTTTATTATCATAAAACGCAAGCAGCGGCGCTGTTTTATTATCATACTCATCCAGGCGCTTGCCTACACTTTCTTCGTTGTCATCCGGACGTTGATATAACTCACCGCCATCAATGTCGCAAATGCCATCTTGCTTCGGCGGGTTGAAGATTAAATGGTAGGATGCTCCGCAAACGCTGCAGATACGACGTCCAGTAAGACGCGCCATTAGCAATCCACGGTCAACATTCAAGTTGATGACATGATCCAAAGAAGTGTTCAAACGGCTAAGAATATCATCCAGCGCTTCCGCTTGCGAAAGAGTTCTTGGAAAACCATCCAATAGAAATCCTTTTTCGCAATCGGACTGCTGCAACCGTTCTTCGACTATCCCAATGGTCACATCATCTGGTACAAGCAAACCTTGATCTATAAATGATTTGGCCTTCAATCCTACCGGAGTTTCCTGTTTGATTGCCAAACGGAAAGCATCTCCTGTCGAAATATGAGGAATACCAAATTCTTTAACGATTTCTGCCGCTTGTGTTCCCTTGCCTGCCCCAGGAGGGCCCATGAATAAAATGTTCACGATTTCTCTCTCCCCCCAAAAGTTCGCCACCAAGCAAGAAACAGCATAATAGGTGCCGGGAAGAATAAAAACTTAAGCTTCACCGGAACCTATCACCTATTTATTGATGAAGCCTTTGTAATGGCGTTTGATCAAATGGCTCTCGATCTGCTTCATAGTATCCAATGCCACACCGATTACGATAAGCAGCGCAGTGCCACCAATTCGAACTTCTTTGGGCAATCCAGATATAGCACCGAAGAACATCGGTAGTACAGAGATCAAAGCTAGGAACAACGCGCCTGACATAGTCAAACGAGACATTACTCTAGTCAGATATTTCTCTGTAGCTTTACCAGGACGGATACCTGGGATGTAACCACCATTCTTCTTCATGTTATCGGCCATCTGTTGAGGATTCATCTGCACGAACGTATAGAAGAACGTGAACCCGATGATCATCACTACATACAGAAGCATACCAAGCGGAGCATCGGTTGCCAAATATTTGGTAATCCATTGTGCCCAGGCATGTGTTGACCAGAAACTGGAGAGAACAACTGGGAACTGAAGCAATGATACGGCGAAGATTACCGGAATTACACCTGCCGCATTAATTTTCAATGGGATATGTGTATTCTGTCCACCGTACATTTTATTGCCGACTACGCGTTTAGCGTATTGAACAGGAATCTTCCGAATACCTTGCTGTACGAAGATAACTGCTGTAATAATCGCTACAATCACAATCAGCACGATAACGACTTTAAGAATATTCAGGAACACCTGATCCGGCTGAATAAAACTTGAGTTAGCCGTACTTGTGATATACCCCGGAATGGCGGCGACGATTCCCGCAAAAATCAGGATCGAAATCCCGTTCCCGATTCCCTTTTCGGTAATCTGTTCACCAAGCCACATCAAGAAAGAAGTACCCGCCGTCAAGATAATGGCAACCAGCAAGTAATCAGCAAATGTCGCATTCGGCATCATTTGAGTTCCATAAATCCGGTTAAACCCTATCGACGTAGCAAAACCTTGGATCAGGGCTAATATCACTGTACCGTAACGAGTGATTTGCGCCAATTGTTTTTTCCCGTGCTCCCCTTGTTTAGCCCATTCAGCAAACTTAGGAACAACATCCATCGACAGCAATTGCACGATGATGGATGCTGTAATGTACGGGTAAATACTGATCGCAAATATCGAGAAGTTTTTGAGCGCTCCGCCCGAAAAGGTGTTCAAGAGTCCCATCAAAGCGTCACCACTCTGATTTGCTGTTTGCAGTACATCTTTGTTCACACCAGGAACCGGAACAAACGAACCGATACGGTAGATAATCAGAATGAACAAGGTAAACAGGATCTTTTTGCGCAAATCTTCAACATGCCAGATATTCTTAAGCGTCTTGAACATTAGATCACCTCGGTTTTACCGCCGGCAGCCTCGATTTTCTCTACCGCAGATTGAGAGAACTTATTTGCTTGTACAGTCAATTTTACGGTCAACTCACCGTTGCCGAGAATCTTGATGCCGCTTTTGGAATTCTTGACAACACCAGTTTCAAGCAACAACTGCGGAGTCACTTCAGTTCCTTCTGCAAAGCTATTCAGATCTTCCAGGTTCACAATCGCATACTCTTTACGGGTAGGATTGACGAAACCACGTTTAGGCAGACGACGATAGAGCGGATTTTGTCCACCCTCGAAGCCCGGACGAACACCACCGCCAGAACGTGAGTTTTGACCTTTGTGACCGCGACCGGAAGTTTTACCATTTCCGCTACTAGGACCACGACCAACGCGATTGCGTTCTTTGCGGGAACCAGGAGCTGGAGCAAGTTCATGTAACTTCATCGTTTGCACCTCCTTATGTTTGTTAATTTATGCGAGGCGTTTAGCCTTCAATTTCAGTTACAGATAGCAAGTGACTCACTTTATTGATCATTCCGCGAATTGCAGGACTGTCATTGTGAACCACTGTCGTGTTGAGTTTACGCAGGCCGAGCGTCTTAACAGTAACACGTTGTGTTTCTGGACGTCCGATTACACTACGTACGAGGGTAATTTGCAATTTTGCCATTGACGTTCCCCTCCTTAACCGCGCAATTCTTCGACAGATTTGCCGCGAAGTTTCGCGACCTCTTCAATGCGTTTCAGACGGGAAAGTCCCTCCAAAGTTGCATTGACCATGTTCATGGAATTCGAAGAACCCAGTGATTTTGTCAAAATGTCGCCAACGCCTGCCAATTCCAATACCGCACGAACTGGACCGCCAGCGATAACGCCAGTACCCTCTGATGCTGGTTTCAGCAACACGCGTCCTGCGCCGAAGTGTCCAGTAACGAGATGGGGAATCGAAGTTCCTACGATTGGGATGTGAATCAGGTTTTTCTTGGCGTCTTCAATGCCTTTACGGATGGCATCCGGAACTTCGCCGGCTTTACCGATACCAGCACCGACGTAGCCGTTGCCGTCGCCCACAACAACAAGTGCACTAAAGCTGAAACGGCGTCCGCCTTTTACAACTTTTGCAACACGGTTAATGTGTACAACTCTTTCTGTCAGTTCTAAACTGTTCGGATCTACACGCAAGTCGTTAACCTCCTTTTAAGAATTATTCTAGAATTCAAGACCAGCTTCACGAGCTGCATCAGCCAATGCTTGAATCCGTCCATGGTACAAGTAACCTCCGCGGTCGAATACGACCACTGCATAGCCTTTTTCTTTGGCACGCTCAGCGACCAATTGGCCAACTTTCGCTGCAGCTTCAACGCTGCCGCCATTACCGATATTAGCGCTCAGATCTTTATCAAGTGTAGAAGCGGATACGATAGTAACCCCTTTAACATCATCGATCAGTTGAGCGTAGATGTGTTTCGAAGAACGGAATACGTTCAAACGTGGACGCTCAGTAGTTCCCTGGATCTTCTTACGAACACGCAGGTGTCTTTTGAGACGAGCCTTGTTTTTATCTTCTTTTGTAATCATGACTTCCCTTTCACTCCCTTCAGTTTGCCGTAAACAGCTTCACTTTAAGATGCACGGGGTATCTTACAATTAAGTTTAAACTGGTTATTTCTTCTTACCAGCTTTACCTTCTTTGCGGATGATACGCTCGCCTTCATATTTGATACCTTTACCTTTATACGGTTCTGGTTCACGAACGGAACGGATTTTAGCAGCGTATGCGCCAACGCGTTCTTTATCGATACCTTTAACGATGATCTTCGTGTTCGCAGGAACTTCGAACTCGATACCAGCTTCCGGTGTAATTTCAACCGGGTGGGAATAACCAACGTTCAGAACGATTTTATCTCCGGATTTGCTTGCACGATATCCGACCCCAACCAGTTCCAGAGATTTCGAGAAACCTTCAGTCACACCTGCTACCATGTTGTTGACAACGGAGCGGGTTGTGCCGTGAAGTGAACGATGCAATTTGTTATCCGACGGGCGAACAACGGTAATTTCGTTATTTTCAACTGTAACCTTCATGTCTTTATGAAGCTCACGAGTCAAAGAACCTTTTGGACCTTTTACTGTAATAACGGCGTTGTCCAAAGTGACATCTACACCGCTAGGTACTGCGATTGGTTTGCGACCAATACGAGACATGTGTTGCACCTCCTTATCTTGTGACGTTTATTACCAAATGTAGCAGACAACTTCTCCGCCAGATTTTGATTGACGAGCTTCTTTGTCGGTCATAACTCCCTTAGATGTGGAGATAATCGCGATTCCTAGACCACCGAGTACACGAGGCACTTCATTGCTCTTCGTGTATACGCGAAGGCCTGGTTTACTGATTCTTTTCAAACCAGAAATAACACGCTCTTGGTTAGGGCCGTATTTCAAGAAGATACGGATAATCCCTTGTTTGCTATCTTCAACGAATTCCGCATCGCGGATGAAACCTTCACGCTTCAAAATGTCAGCGATTTGTTTCTTCATAGTAGAAGCAGGCATTTCTACCGTCTCGTGACGCACAATGTTAGCGTTACGAATACGAGTAAGCATATCTGCAATAGGATCAGACATAGTCATGTGTGTAAACCTCCTTCCCGTTTATAAACTTCTTACCAACTTGCTTTTTTCACGCCAGGGATCTGGCCTTTATAAGCTAATTCACGGAAACAAATTCTGCAAATTTTGAACTTTTGCAGTACCGAATGTGGACGACCACAACGTTCGCAACGTGTATATGCACGTACTTTAAACTTAGGCGTACGTTGTTGTTTAACTTTCATCGAAGTTTTTGCCACTTAGCCTGACACCTCCTAAACATTTTCGGAGAAAATGGATTAACCGACTTTATTTTGCGAAAGGCATTCCCAGCTGACCCAGCAGCTCGCGGGATTCCTCGTCCGTCTTAGCAGTCGTTACAATAACGATGTCCATACCGCGGACTTTATCCACTTTGTCATATTCGATCTCGGGGAAGATCAATTGTTCTTTAAGACCAAGTGTGTAGTTACCACGGCCATCAAAGGCTTTAGTGGAAACACCACGGAAGTCACGTACACGTGGAAGTGTTACGTTGAACAATTTGTCCAAGAAGTAATACATACGCTCTCCGCGCAGTGTTACTTTAACCCCAATCGGCATATTTTCGCGTAGTTTGAAACCAGCGATGGATTTTTTAGCTTTAGTGATTACTGGTTTTTGACCAGCGATCAACTGCATGTCATTAACTGCAGCATCAAGTACTTTGGAGTTTTGAACAGCGTCACCCACACCCATGTTGATGACAACCTTCTCGATCTTAGGCACTTGCATAACAGTTGTATAGTTAAACTTCTGCATCAAAGCAGGTGTAATTTCGTTAAGAAAACGTTCTTTCATTCTTGCTGCCATGAAGATTTAACCTCCTTTCTTAAGGGCTAGATTAGTCGATAATCTCTCCGGATCTTTTAGCAATCCGAACTTTTTTACCATTGTCCAAAACTTTGTAACCGATACGGGTTACTTTGCCGGTCTTCGGATCGATGTGCATTACGTTGGACACATGAATCGAAGCTTCCTGCTCAATAATTCCACCCTGTGGATTCAGCTGGTTCGGCTTTTGGTGTTTTTTCACCATATTGACGCCTTCTACCAGAACGCGGTTTTCACGAGGATAAGCAGCGATGACACGGCCTTTTTTGCCTTTGTCTTTACCACTAATCACAAGCACCACGTCATCTTTCTTCACGTGCAGTTTATTGTTATGGGATTCCAGAACTTTTTTCACTCTAGGCATTTATTACACCTCCTATAACTAACCTTCAACTTATTGGTGCCGTGTTTATTAGATAACTTCCGGTGCCAAGGAAACGATCTTCATGTAGTCTTTATCGCGAAGTTCGCGAGCAACTGGTCCAAAGATACGTGTTCCACGAGGGCTTCTGTCGTCTTTAACAACAACAGCTGCGTTTTCGTCGAATGCGATGTAAGATCCATCTTTACGACGAACGGAACGTTTCGTACGAACAACTACCGCTCTAACAACATCACCTTTTTTGACAACGCCGCCTGGTGTTGCTTGTTTAACGGAACAAACGATCAAATCACCGATTGCTGCTGTACGGCGTCCAGTACCACCCAGTACGCGGATACACATCAGTTCCTTCGCACCAGAGTTGTCAGCCACATGCAAACGTGTAAATGGTTGAATCATTATAATTTCCTCCTTCCGGAAAAACTCTCTTGATTATCTTAGATGATAACCGCTGCTTCTACCACTTCAACTAGTCTCCAACGTTTGTCCTTAGACAACGGACGAGTTTCCATGAGTTTTACGGTATCGCCAATCTTTGCAACATTTCCCTCATCATGTGCTTTGAACTTCTTCGTAGACTTGATGCGTTTGTGGTACAAATTGTGTTTCTTATAGGTTTCAACAGCAACTACGATGGTTTTATCCATTTTATCACTGACCACTTTACCGATTAGCACTTTACGTGCATTACGTTCTTCACTCATTAGTTAGCCTCCTTCCTGAATACGGATCTGCGATCCGTCTCACTTAACTAATCCCAAGCACTCTTTGATGGATCACGGTTTTAGCACGAGCTATTTCCTTACGCACGTCACGAATCCGAGTTGGGTTGTCCAATTGGCCAGTTGCCAATTGAAAACGGAGATTAAAAAGTTCCTCTTTGAATCCAGCGATCTTTTGTTCAATCTCAGCAGTGGTTAAGTTGCGAAGTTCATTAGCTTTCATTTGCTTCACCACCCAATTCTTCACGTTTCACAAACTTAGTCTTTACAGGCAGCTTGTGAGCGGCAAGACGCATCGCTTCACGAGCGATTTCTTCCGACACGCCTCCGAGTTCGAACATAATCTTGCCCGGTTTAACTACGGCTACCCATTTCTCAACGTTACCTTTACCACTACCCATACGAACCTCGAGAGGCTTTTGAGTAATAGGTTTATCTGGGAAAATCTTGATCCAAACTTGACCGCCACGTTTGATATAACGTGTCATCGCGATACGAGCAGCTTCGATCTGACGGTTAGTGATCCAAGACGGTTCAAGTGCAACCAGGCCGAATTCGCCGAAGTTCAATTCAGTACCGCCTTTTGCCATACCCTTCATGTGTCCGCGTTGTTGCTTGCGGTGTTTTACGCGTTTTGGTACCAACATGATTAGTTGCCTCCTTCCTGAGCAGCTTGTTTCTTAGCTGGGGGAAGAACTTCTCCACGGTAGATCCATACTTTTACGCCAATAAGACCGTAAGTTGTATGTGCTTCAGCCGTTCCGTAATCGATATCGGCACGAAGCGTATGAAGTGGAACTGTTCCTTCGCTATAACCTTCTGAACGAGCAATCTCAGCTCCGCCAAGACGTCCGCCCACTTGAGTTTTAATCCCTTTTGCGCCAGAACGCATAGTTCTTTGAATCGCTTGTTTGAGGGCACGACGGAACGATACACGACGTTCCAATTGTTGAGCAATGCTCTCAGCTACAAGAATTGCATCCAATTCAGGGTGCTTGATTTCATTGATGTTGATGTGTACTTTTTTGCCACCAGCGATTGCTGTAACTGCGCTGCGAAGTACTTCTACTTCTGCTCCGCCTTTACCAATAACCATACCTGGTTTAGCTGTATGAATTGTAACGTTCACGCGGCTAGCCGCTCTTTCGATCTCGATATGGGAAACAGCGGAATCCTTCAATTTGCCTTTAAGGTATTCCCGGATTTTGACGTCTTCCATCAGAAGAGTACCGAAATCTTTTCCTGCATACCATTTAGATTCCCAATCGCGAATAATACCGATTCGGAGTCCGATTGGATTTACCTTTTGACCCACGTGTTATCCCTCCTTATTTCTCAGATACCACCAGTGTAATGTGGCTCGTGCGTTTATTGATCCGACTTGCGCGGCCCATGGCGCGCGGACGGAAACGTTTCATAGTAGGTCCTTGGTTAACGAAAACCTCGCTAACGAACAAACTGTTCACGTCCAAAGAATAGTTATGCTCAGCATTCGCAATTGCCGAATTAAGCAACTTTTCAACGACCGGAGAAGCGGATTTCGGAGTGTGGCGAAGAATAGCAATTGCTTCCCCCACTTGCTTACCACGAATCAAGTCAACAACCAGTTTCGCTTTACGAGCGGAAATTCGCACCGATCTTGCATGTGCTTTTGCTTCCATTGTTTAACCTCCTTTCAAACAGAGACCTTATTATTATCTTCTTGTTTTCTTATCGTCACCCGCGTGGCCTTTGTAAGTACGTGTTGGCGCGAACTCGCCCAACTTGTGACCTACCATATCTTCTGTTACGTATACAGGCACGTGTTTACGGCCGTCATATACACCAAACGTATGTCCGATAAACTGAGGGAAAATGGTTGAGCGACGGGACCAAGTTTTAACTACAACCTTTTTCTCAGCCTCGTTCAGTTCCTCAACTTTTTTAAGCAGGTAGCCATCGATAAACGGCCCCTTCTTTAAACTGCGACCCATGTGTGAATCCTCCCTTCATCCGGTTCTTCAAACCGCGAATCGACGCTTCGCGCTTTATTAACTTGCCAGAAGCGTCTTATTTAGTGCGGCGGCGAACGATATATTTATCAGATGCCTTGTTTTTCTTACGCGTTTTGTAACCAAGGGTTGGTTTGCCCCATGGAGACATTGGCGATTTACGTCCGATTGGAGCGCGACCTTCACCACCACCGTGTGGGTGATCGTTAGGGTTCATTACTACCCCGCGAACTTCAGGACGACGGCCGAGCCAGCGACTACGTCCAGCTTTACCGATTTTGATCAATTCGTGATCTTCGTTACCTACGGAACCGATAGTTGCACGGCATACGCTAAGGATCTTACGAACCTCACCGGATGACAAACGAACGGAACAGTATTTTTCTTCTTTACCAAGCAATTGAGCTTCTGTACCAGCTGCACGAACCAATTGTCCGCCTTTACCTGGTTTCAACTCAATGTTGTGGATAACTGTACCTACTGGAATGTTCTCCAGTGGAAGACTGTTACCAATTTTGATGTCGGCCGCAGGACCGGACTCTACTTTATCCCCAACTCTTAGACCTTTAGGAGCGATGATATAACGTTTCTCTCCATCAGCATAGTGGATCAAAGCAATATTAGATGTGCGGTTCGGGTCATACTCGATTGTAGCAACGCTACCTGGTATGCCGTCTTTAGTCCGCTTGAAGTCGATAATACGGTATTTACGTTTATGTCCGCCGCCATGGTGACGAACCGTAATTTTACCTTGGTTGTTGCGTCCCGCATGTTTGAACAGCGGAGAAAGCAACGATTTCTCTGGCTGGTTTGTTGTAATTTCTTCAAACGTAGACACGGACATAGCGCGTCTTGCCGGAGAGGTCGGTTTGTACTTTTTGATTGGCACTGTAGTTCCCTCCTTACTTCAACAGAGTATTATTCTACCGCTTCAAAAAATTCAAGCGGTTTGCTGTCCGGGCTAAGCTTAACGATGGCTTTTTTCCACTCTGGAGTGTAACCAGAATATTTACCATAACGTTTCAGTTTGCCAGGTACGCGCATTGTGTTCACATTTGTTACTTTTACTTTGAAAATAGCCTCGACAGCTTTTTTGATTTCGGTTTTGTTAGCACGGATATCCACTTCAAAAGCGTATTTCATTTCGCTCATGTAGTCGGAAGTACGTTCCGTAATCACCGGACGTTTGATAATATCACGAGGATCTTTCATTACGCGAACACCTCCTCTACCTTCAGAACTGCTTCTTTAGTGATGATCAGTTTGTCGTACGTCAGTACGTCAAGAACATTAATGCCGTCAGCCGCTACGAATTTCACCCCAGGGATGTTACGAGCGGAAAGTGCTACGTTATCATCATAGCTAGTAGCTACGATCAACGCTTTACGATCTACTTTCAGATTGTTCAAGATTGCTGCGAATTCTTTCGTTTTCGGAGCATTCATTGTCAAGCTATCCAATACGATAATGTCATTCTCGAGTACTTTCGAGGACAAAGCGGATTTGATCGCCAAACGACGAACCTTCTTAGGCAGTTTCCAGGAATAGCTACGTGGTGTTGGTCCGAAGACAACGCCGCCGCCTTTCCATTGTGGAGAACGAATGGAGCCTTGACGAGCGCGACCTGTACCTTTTTGTTTCCAAGGTTTACGTCCACCGCCACGAACTTCAGAACGTCCTTTTACTTTGTGTGTACCACGACGTAGGGAAGCTCTTTGCATAAGCGCAGCTTCATGTAGAACGTGCTCATTCGGTTCAATACCGAATACTGTATCGCTCAGTTCCACTTCACCAACTTCGTTGCCACTAATATTAAAAAGTGTTACTTTTGGCATTTCATGTTCCTCCTTTCTTCAATAATTATTTCTTAACGGTTTGTTTAACTTTCACGAAGCTGTTTTTAGGACCTGGGATAGCGCCTTTAACCAGCAATACGTTACGTTCAACATCAACCTTGATAATTTCAAGCTTTTGAACCGTAATAGTCGTGTGACCCATATGTCCTGGAAGGCGTTTGCCCTTAGGAACACGGTTAGCTTGGATAGAACCCATGGAACCCGGTCTTCTGTGGTAACGCGATCCGTGTGCCATTGGTCCGCGGCTTTGTCCCCAACGTTTGATGTTACCTTGGAAACCTTTACCTTTAGATGTACCAGTTACGTCAACAAATTCGCCCTCAGCAAAGATATCAGCCTTCAGCTCTTGTCCAACCTCGAGAGACCCGAGATCAACACCGCGAATTTCACGAACGTAGCGCTTAGGTGTTGCATTTGCCTTTTTGGCGTGACCCTGTTCAGGCTTATTGGAGCGTTTTTCTTTTTTATCAGAAAAGCCCAATTGCACTGCTTCATATCCGTCGATATTCAGGTCTTTCTTTTGCAGTACTACACAAGGTCCTGCTTCGATAACAGTAACAGGAATTACGTTACCTTCTGGAGTAAACACTTGAGTCATACCGAGTTTTTTTCCTAAGATACCTTTCAATGTTGACACCTCTTTTCTTTTCCTAAGTTACTTAAAATAGAATTACAATTTGATTTCGATATCTACACCGGACGGTAGATCCAAGCGCATCAAGGCATCCACAGTTTGTGGTGTTGGGTTCACAATATCGATCAAACGTTTGTGAGTCCGTTGTTCAAACTGTTCACGGGAATCCTTGTACTTGTGTACCGCACGGAGAATAGTAATGATTTGCTTCTCAGTTGGTAACGGAATCGGCCCGGACACACCTGCACCCGAACGTTTTGCTGTTTCAACAATCTTCTCAGCGGATTGATCAAGAATTCTGTGGTCGTATGCTTTCAAGCGAATACGAATTTTTTGCTTTGCCATTTTAGTCCCTCCTTCTATCGCCCAATTTGGTATCGGACATACTCCGTGAAAATTTTCTGACCTCGTCCCCATGGCAAAGGGGCCGGGTGTGTCAGTAACCTCTCACATCATCGCAACGTCTCAGAACAACATTTATTATTATATATAATAGGCAGCAGTATTGCAAGCAAAAATAGAAAAACAACGCATATTTTTTTCATGCGCTGTTCTTCTACTATATATATGTTAAAGATTCTCTGTCGCAGACTTAAAAATCTCTGCGGAGGAAGCAGTCTGAGCCGTTGCAGTTCCGATCCCCTCAATGGTTTGGATTAAGGTTCTTATTTCTTCTTCCACTATTACAATCTCCTGTGTACTGCTACGCATAGCGTCTACAATATCAGAGAACAAAAGACTAGTCTCGACCGATTGGTGTTTCCCATTCTTAGTTAAGTCCTGCACCTTACGAATCTCTTCTACAACCTGCTGAGTGAGGAGTCCTGATTTATTTGTTAGCTCTACGATCTGAATCACAGTATTCTTAGTATCCTCCGCAAGCCGGCTAACTTCTTGAGCAACCACACTAAACCCTCTACCATGCTCACCAGCTCTTGCGGCTTCAATCGTTGCATTAAGTGAGAGGATTTTAGTCTGATCAGCAATTTCCCTTACTGAGTTCACAATTTTTTGAATTTGTTTAGAGGAATCGCTTAACTCAATGATCGAGTCTTCCATCTCACTGGTGGTCTGATATATGAGATTAATTTGCTCAGTCAAATCGTCCAAGTGTTCATGCCCATCTGCAGCTAATCCCTGTGACTCCAGAGCGGATGAAGCCGTACGTTGGAATGTTCTACTTACTTCATTGCTGCTTGCCACTAGCTGCTTCACAGCAGCATTAGTATCGATGCTATAATCTATCAGTTCAACGCTAAACTCTGAAATTTTTTGTTTCAATTCATTTTTCACTAATAAATATTGCTCCTCCTTCTCTCTTATATTCTCCTTCTCATATTCTTCTAGCACCAATTGCTGCTCGAGATTAAGCAGTTTAGTCACCGTCTGAACCACTCGAAGGCGTATAATGTCATCGTTTGTTTCATTATATATAACGCGTATAAATACGTTCTGAAGATTCTGAAAAGCAGATAAGTACCATTTAGGCTCAAGTCCTACTCTTTTATGAATATTAGCGATCATTAGACGCTTTGCTATGTACTCATCGTCAACCTTTCCATTAAAAATCTCTAGGATATGACCACGCAGAGTAGTTTTTAACCTATCTATACTGCTATGTTCCAAAATAATAGCTTCGAGTTTATTTACACCTAATACAGAATTGTAAAATTGATCAATGATATAGTCTATATTCTGCTCAACAACAGGTTTCACCCTGCGTAGTAAGTTCAGATCTGCTTCAGTCAGATCAATCATCCTCATCTGCTCGTTAAGTTCGCCATGTCCTTCCAGTTTATGAAAAGACTCCGCAACAGAATGATTCTGATCCTTGAAGTCTAAGGAACGAGAGGCAGGAGAATCCACATTATTATTACGTGCAGTTAACGCATGCATGAAGGAAAAAGGACATTTCCCCATATTAACACCCTCCCACAACTCCTATTATTTTACATTATTATACCTCCTTCATTTTACTCTAAGATTAGTATAATTGTAAACAATCGATTGTTGTAATTTGACGAATTATGTAGAAAAAGATCATATTGTTATGCTTTATTATCAATTGGTGTCGAATAATAAATCTTTCTCAAAAAAAAAAAAAAAGCCCCTGATTCTCCGCAAGAAGAATCAGGGGTGTTTGTAATTCGGAATCTACCCGCAGATAGAAGTCGAATTATTATTTTTGGATAGAAGCTACGCTACCAGCACCAACTGTACGGCCACCTTCGCGAATGGAGAATTTAGTACCTTCTTCAATAGCGATTGGGGAGATCAGTTGTACGGTTACGGAGATGTTATCACCAGGCATAACCATTTCAGTACCTTCTGGCAAGTTGATGATACCAGTTACGTCAGTTGTACGGAAGTAGAACTGTGGACGGTATCCAGTGAAGAAAGGCTTGTGACGGCCACCTTCTTCTTTTGTCAGAACGTAAATTTGAGCAGTGAACTCAGTGTGTGGTTTAACGGAGTTCGGCTTAGCCAATACTTGGCCACGCTCGATCATGTTACGGTCAACACCACGAAGCAATGCTCCGATGTTGTCCCCAGCTTGAGCGGAATCCAGCAATTTACGGAACATTTCTACGCCCGTAACTACGGATTTCTTAGTATCTTCATGAATACCAACGATTTCGATTTCTTCTCCGACTTTAACTGTTCCGCGTTCTACGCGACCAGTTGCCACAGTACCGCGGCCAGTGATGGAGAATACGTCTTCGACAGGCATCAAGAAAGGCTTGTCAGTTTGACGCTCAGGAAGTGGAATGTACTCATCGATTGTTTCAAACATTTCGATGATTTTTTTAGCGTAATCGCCATCTGGGTTTTGCAGAGCTTCACGAGCAGAACCACGGATGATTGGAGTATCGTCGCCTGGGAAGTCATACTCGCTAAGCAAGTCGCGAACTTCCATTTCAACCAATTCCAACAACTCTTCGTCTTCAACCATGTCGCATTTGTTCAAGAAGACAACGATGTAAGGAACGCCTACTTGACGGGACAACAGGATGTGCTCGCGAGTTTGTGGCATTGGGCCATCAGCTGCGGATACAACCAGGATAGCTCCGTCCATTTGCGCTGCGCCAGTGATCATGTTTTTAACATAGTCGGCGTGACCAGGGCAGTCTACGTGAGCGTAGTGACGGTTAGGAGTTTCATATTCAACGTGGGAAGTGGAAATTGTGATACCACGTTCGCGCTCTTCAGGAGCTTTGTCGATTTGATCGAATGCGATAGCTGCGCCACCGTAAGTTTTGGACAATACAGTAGTGATTGCAGCAGTCAGAGTCGTTTTACCATGGTCGACGTGACCAATAGTACCGATGTTAACGTGCGGTTTGTTACGTTCAAACTTTGCCTTTGCCATTTGAACAGTTCCTCCTTAATGTGGGGTTCCTTATATTTGAGCCGCCCGCATACGTGTAATCTTAGATGACTGAGTGTTTATACCCGGGACGGCAAGTTAAAACTGGTAATTATTCAGCGCCTTTGTTCTTTGCAGCGATCTCTTCCGCAATGGATTTAGGAACTTCTTCATAGTGAGAAAGCTCCATTGAGAATACGCCACGTCCTTGTGTACCAGAACGAAGTGTTGTAGAGTATCCGAACATTTCGGAAAGAGGCACCTTAGCACGGATAATTTGCGCTCCACCACGGGAATCCATACCTTCGATACGGCCACGGCGGGAGTTCAGCATACCCATTACATCACCCATATATTCCTCAGGAACAGTTACTTCTACTTTCATGATTGGCTCAAGCAGGACAGGCTTACACTTGTCTTTAGCTGCTTTGAGTGCCATCGAACCGGCAATTTTAAATGCCATTTCGTTGGAATCGACATCATGATAAGAACCATCTACGATGGTAGCTTTAACGTCTACTAGCGGGAAGCCAGCAAGTACGCCGTTTTTCATTTGTTCTTCAATACCCGCAAGTGCAGGAGCGATGTACTCTCTAGGAACCGAGCCACCCACAACTTTACTTTCGAATTTGCTACCAGTACCTGGTTCGAGGGGTTCAAATTCAACCCATACGTGACCGTATTGACCACGACCACCAGATTGGCGTACAAATTTACCTTCGACGCGAGCAGGTGCCTTGAACGTTTCGCGGTAAGCAACCTGTGGTTTACCCACATTGGTTTCTACTTTGAACTCACGACGCATACGGTCGATGATGATGTCCAAGTGAAGTTCACCCATACCAGCCAGGATTGTTTGGCCTGTTTCTTCATCAGTGTGAGCACGAAGAGTTGGATCCTCTTCAGTCAACTTTCCGAGAGCAACACCCATTTTATCTTGGTCAGCTTTAGTTTTTGGTTCAACAGCGATCTCGATAACTGGATCAGGGAAGTTCATTGATTCCAGAATTACTGGATTCTTCTCATCACACAGTGTATCACCTGTACTGGTATCTTTCAAACCAACAGCAGCTGCGATGTCGCCAGAATACACGATGGAAATTTCTTGACGGCTGTTCGCATGCATTTGAAGGATACGACCAATACGTTCACGCTTGTTCTTAGTTGCATTAACTACGTATGATCCGGACTCAAGTACGCCTGAGTAAACACGGAAGAACGTAAGTTTACCAACATAAGGGTCTGTCATGATTTTAAATGCCAAAGCTGCAAACGGCTCTTCATCCGAAGAGTGACGAACAGCTTCTGTACCGTCATCAAGATGTCCAGTAATAGCTGGAACGTCAAGAGGAGATGGCAAGTAATCAACAACAGCATCCAGCATAAGCTGAATCCCTTTGTTTCGGTAGGAAGATCCAGCAATTACAGGGAACAATTTAACTTCAACTACGCCTTTGCGAATTGCAGCTTTAATTTCCGGAATTGTAATTTCTTCGCCTTCCAAATACTTCATAGTCAGATCCTCATCAAGTTCAGCAACTTTCTCGATCAACTCGAGACGCAGCTCCTCAACTTTGGCCAAATATTCTTCCGGAATATCCGTTACTTCGATGTTTTGGCCCAGATCATCTCTGAACATGTGTGCTTTTTGCTCAACTAGGTCGATAATACCAGTGAAATCACTTTCTGCACCAATTGGCAATTGAATAGCAACTGCATTGGCTTGAAGGCGATCACGCATAGTTTCGATTACGTTAAGGAAATCCGCACCGATAATGTCCATTTTGTTTACATATGCAATCCGGGGAACGTTATAACGGTCAGCCTGTCTCCATACGGTTTCAGACTGAGGCTCAACGCCCTCTTTTGCACTAAATACACCAACTGCCCCATCCAATACACGCAGGGAACGTTCAACTTCAACAGTGAAGTCAACGTGTCCTGGGGTATCAATGATATTGATGCGGTGACCTTTCCACGCAGCAGTCGTAGCAGCGGACGTAATCGTGATTCCGCGCTCTTGTTCTTGCTCCATCCAGTCCATTGTAGCAGCACCCTCGTGAACTTCACCGATTTTGTGCGTACGGCCTGTATAGAAAAGAATCCGCTCTGTGGTAGTTGTTTTACCAGCATCAATATGCGCCATGATCCCGATGTTACGTGTATTTTTTAAGGAGAACTCTCTAGCCATGAAATGGATCTCCCTTCAAAATATAAGTTATTTGAATGACCTTTATCCTACCAACGGTAGTGAGCGAACGCTTTGTTTGCTTCAGCCATTTTGTGTGTATCTTCACGTTTCTTAACAGAAGCGCCTGTGTTGTTGGAAGCGTCGATGATCTCAGCCGCCAAACGCTCTTCCATAGTCTTCTCACCGCGGTTGCGAGAGTAGTTTACGAGCCAACGTAATCCCAGAGCAGTACGTCTCTCCGGTTTAACCTCGATAGGTACTTGATAGTTAGCACCACCGACACGACGAGCTTTGACTTCCAAAACCGGCATGATATTCTTGATGGCAGCTTCGAAAACTTCCATCGGATCTTTACCCGTACGTTCTTCAATCAATTTGAATGAATTGTACAGAATGCTTTGAGCGACACCTCTTTTACCACCCAGCATAATGCGGTTAATCAAACGAGTAACCAACTTGCTATTATACAACGGATCTGGCAATACGTCTCTCTTTGTAACTGGACCTTTGCGTGGCATGGATATCCCCCTTTCTTAAATGTTTATTATTCAGATATTGTTATCTTACTTCTTAGCTTTAGGACGTTTTGCACCGTATTTAGAACGAGCTTGCATCCGGTTAGCTACACCTGCTGTATCCAAAGCACCACGAACGATATGGTAACGAACCCCTGCAAGGTCCTTTACTTTACCTCCGCGAAGTAATACAACACTGTGCTCTTGTAAGTTATGTCCGATACCCGGGATATAAGCTGTTACCTCGAGACGGTTCGTCAAACGAACACGGGCATATTTACGAAGCGCTGAGTTTGGTTTACGTGGAGTCATTGTGCCTACACGAGTGCACACACCGCGTTTTTGCGGAGCGCTCAAATTTGTAGCCTCACGCTTGAGGGCGTTATACCCTTTTTGAAGAGCGGGAGATTTAGATTTTTCGATTTTGGCTTGACGGCCTTTACGAACCAATTGGTTAATTGTTGGCATGTTGTTGCCACCCCCTTCCTGAAATGATAGTCGATTTAAGAACTCTAAGCCCACAGACCCAGGCGGTTCATAAAAAGACAAATGAAAAGTTCTTGCCGCTGGTGTTCACCCCAGTACAAAAACATTTCTGTAGCTATTGTTTTAAGACGGCTGCCATCGCAGCGCCAACTTCTATTCCGCAGGCCTTGCCCAAATTCAGCATCGTATCCACATATGTGATCTTAACACCTTGTTTGTTACAAAGCAAAACTATCCTGGAAGTAAGCCTTTGATCTCCGTCCTCTGCCACATAGACTTCTGCGGCTAGGCCCAACTCTACCGCCTTGACGGTTTGTTTGGTACCGATCTTGACCTGAGCATCCTGTAGTCCTCTATCATCAGTCATTCTCTTTACCTCCAATGAACAAGGATAACATGGCTACTCACGCACCTTAGACATTTTAGCATTATCAATAGATGGTGTCAAGAAATTCAGCAACAATTTTTATAGAAATTATACACAGCAGAACACTCATGCCACACCTATGAGTAGGTATGACATGAGCACACTACCATGATTGCTAATTTATTCAGCAGGAACCGTCTCTAATGATTCAAGTTCGCTTTCTGCATTTGGATCACTTAGCTTAACGTTACGGTAACGGTTCATCCCAGTACCTGCAGGAATCAACTTACCGATAATAACATTTTCTTTAAGTCCAAGCAACTTATCTACTTTACCTTTGATAGCAGCGTCTGTTAGGACACGAGTAGTTTCTTGGAATGATGCAGCTGACAAGAAGGAATCAGTTTCAAGAGACGCCTTGGTAATACCGAGCAAGACTGGTTTAGCAACAGCAGGCTCTTTACCAGACAAGATAGCTTCCTTGTTAGCACCTTCGTACTCATGAATATCCGCAAATGCACCTGGCAACAGACTTGTGTCACCTGCGTCAATAATACGGATCTTCCGAAGCATTTGCTTGATCATAACTTCAATGTGCTTATCATTGATCTCAACGCCTTGGTTACGGTATACACGCTGTACTTCTTGCAGAATGTAGTTTTGTACCCCACGGATCCCTTTGATACGCAGCATTTCTTTAGGGTCAATCGAACCGTCTGTCAGCTCATCGCCGGCTTCGATTTCTTGGCCTTCGCTAACACGTAGACGTGAACCATAAGTTATGGAATAAGTCTTGGATTCTGCTTCACCTTGAACCTCGATTTCGCGACGGTCTTTGGTTTCACGGATTTCCTTGATTACGCCATCGATCTCACTGATTGTAGCTTGACCTTTAGGGTTACGAGCTTCAAACAACTCCTGAATACGCGGCAAACCTTGAGTGATGTCATCACCGGCAACACCGCCGGTATGGAACGTACGCATTGTAAGCTGGGTTCCTGGTTCACCGATAGATTGTGCGGCAATAATACCAACTGCTTCACCAATCTCAACGTGTTTACCAGTTGCCAAGTTACGTCCGTAACATTTCTTACAAACACCATGACGGGCACGGCAGCTCAGTACAGAACGAATTTGCAGCTTAGTTACACCTGCGTTTACAATTGCCTCCGCTTTATCGGAGTCAATCAAATCATTGCGGTGAACAATGATTTCGCCTGTTTCTGGGTGACGAACAGTTTCGAAGCAGTAACGACCTTCAATACGGTCATACAGATCCTCGATAACCTCTTTACCATCCTGAATACGACTAACTGTGAAGCCTTTATCGGTTCCACAATCTTCTTCACGGACAATAACGTCCTGGGCAACGTCAACAAGACGACGTGTCAGATACCCTGAGTCAGCGGTACGAAGTGCGGTATCGGCAAGACCTTTACGCGCTCCGTGAGTGGAGATAAAGTACTCCAAGACGGTAAGACCTTCACGGAAGTTCGCCTTGATTGGCAATTCGAAAATCCGACCTGAAGGTGTTGCCATCAGACCACGCATACCACCCAGCTGAGTGATCTGCGATTTGTTACCACGCGCTTTAGAGTCAACCATGAGCATGATAGAGTTGAAACGGTCCATCGACTTAAGCAGGATGTTCGTAAGATCATCCTTAGTCTTCGACCAGATCTCAATAACACGGTCATACCGTTCGTCATTGGTGATCAAACCACGGCGATATTGGTTAGCAACCACATCAACCTTAGCTTCAGACTCTTTCAGGATGGTAACCTTTTCCTCAGGAACAATAACGTCCGACACGGCAACTGTAACACCAGAACGTGTGGAGTAAGTGAATCCGAGCTGTTTAATTTTATCCAAAATCATAGAAGTTTTGGTTGTGTGATAAGTTTCAAAACAACGAGCAATTATCAGACCCAGATATTCTTTACCTACAGCACTGGCTTCTGGAGCGGATTCAATCAGCTCGCGAATGTTCGCGCCTTTTTCGTAGATAAAGTATTTCTCTGGTGTGCCGTGCAGCAAGTTGGTTTTGGTTGCTTCGTTGATATAAGGGAAACTACTTGGGTAGATTTCATTAAAGATGATCTTACCGATCGTAGTAATCAACATTGCATTTTGTTGTTCTTCCGTAAAGCATGTTTTGCCAAGTGCTTTAGCCGGAATAGCAACACGAGCATGAAGTCCTGCAGTTCCGCGTTGGTAAGCTGATACAGCTTCGTTAACGGTACGCAGAATCATACCACTACCCTTTTCTTCCTTGTTATCCATGGTCAAGTAGAAAGTACCAAGGACCATATCCTGGGAAGGTGTTACAACTGGCTTACCGTCTTTAGGGTTCAAGATATTACCAGATGCAAGCATGAGAATGCGTGCTTCCGCTTGAGCTTCTGCAGACAGAGGAACGTGCACCGCCATTTGGTCACCGTCAAAGTCGGCATTGTACGCCGTACATACGAGTGGGTGAAGACGAATAGCATGACCTTCCACCAAAATCGGTTCAAATGCTTGAATACCGAGACGGTGAAGTGTTGGTGCGCGGTTTAGAAGCACTGGGTGTTCTCTAATTACTTCTTCGAGTACATCCCAAACTTCAGGACTTACGCGTTCAACTTTACGTTTCGCGCTCTTTATGTTGTGGGCAAGGCCCTTATTAACCAATTCTTTCATAACAAAAGGCTTGAACAATTCTAGCGCCATTTTCTTAGGAAGTCCGCACTGATACATCTTGAGGTACGGTCCTACAACGATAACGGAACGTCCAGAGTAGTCAACCCGTTTACCGAGCAAGTTCTGGCGGAAACGTCCTTGTTTACCTTTCAGCATATGGCTGAGCGATTTAAGCGGACGGTTACCAGGACCGGTTACCGGACGTCCCCGACGGCCGTTATCGATGAGAGCATCGACAGCTTCCTGGAGCATCCGTTTCTCGTTCTGCACGATAATGTCAGGAGCACCGAGATCAAGCAGTCTTTTCAGACGGTTGTTCCGGTTAATAACACGGCGATAGAGATCATTCAAATCGGACGTAGCAAAACGGCCACCATCCAACTGAACCATCGGACGAAGCTCCGGAGGAATAACCGGAAGAACATCCATGATCATCCAATCAGGCTTGTTGCCGGAGTTACGGAATGCTTCAATGACTTCCAGACGTTTGATCGCCCGGTTACGGCGTTGGCCTTGGGCCGTACGCAGTTCTTCTTTGAGGAATTCCAGCTCTTTATCGATGTCGATATCTTGAAGAAGCTTTTTAACAGCTTCAGCACCCATGCCGGCTTGGAACCCGTAACCGTATTTTTCACGGTAGCTACGATATTCTTTCTCGGACAGAAGTTGTTTCTTTTCCAGTGGAGTTTCACCTGGATCCGTTACAACATAAGATGCGAAATAGATAATTTCTTCAAGTGATCTTGGAGACATATCTAGTGCAAGCCCCATGCGGCTTGGGATACCTTTGAAATACCAGATATGAGATACCGGAGCAGCCAATTCAATGTGACCCATACGTTCACGACGAACTTTAGCACGGGTAACCTCAACGCCACAACGGTCGCAGACTACGCCCTTATAACGGACACGTTTGTATTTACCGCAATGACATTCCCAGTCTTTTTGTGGTCCAAAGATACGCTCACAGAAAAGACCCTCTTTTTCCGGTTTCAATGTACGATAGTTAATGGTTTCCGGTTTCTTAACTTCTCCGCGGGACCATGAACGAATCTTCTCCGGAGAAGCGAGTCCGATTTTCATAAATTCAAAATTGTTAACGTCCAACAAGGAGCAACCCTCCTTAACCTAATCCTGATTTAGTACCGCTTTGCCCTCTCCTGACTGTTACATCAAAAGAGGGCGTGCGGTCCTTTATAAAATGGAACTTTTAAGCTCCAGCTTGATTATTCTACTCCGACTTCTGAACCTTCTAAATTGAGGCTTAGTTTGTCGCCTGACGTCTCGTCCTCATCGTCCAATTCTCTCATTTCAATTTCCTGCTCGTCACCGCTAAGAATCTTAACATCCATACCCAGGGACTGCAGTTCTTTGATCAATACCTTGAACGACTCAGGAACACCTGGTTCCGGTACATTTTCACCTTTGACAATGGATTCGTACGTCTTCACGCGACCAACCACGTCATCGGATTTCACGGTCAAAATTTCTTGCAATGTATATGCAGCACCGTAAGCTTCAAGCGCCCACACTTCCATCTCCCCGAAACGCTGTCCACCAAATTGAGCTTTACCACCCAATGGTTGCTGCGTAACTAGTGAGTAAGGTCCTGTTGAACGGGCGTGAATCTTATCATCAACCATGTGCGCCAGTTTGATCATGTGCATGACACCAACAGTAACTTCACGTTCGAAGCGTTCACCTGTACGGCCATCATACAGTACAGTTTTACCATTACGCTGCATACCTGCTTCTTCCATCGTATCAAACACGTCGTACTCACGCGCTCCGTCAAATACCGGCGTTGCAATGTGAATTCCCAGACGCAATGCGGCCATACCAATATGGACCTCAAGCACCTGTCCGATGTTCATACGAGAAGGAACGCCCAGAGGGTTAAGAACAACCTGTACTGGCGTACCGTCCGGAAGGAACGGCATATCTTCTTCTGGCAGGATACGGGCAACGACACCCTTGTTACCGTGACGTCCGGCCATCTTGTCACCCTCAGAAATCTTACGTTTCTGAGCGATGTAGACACGAACTAATTGATTTACACCAGGAGGCAGCTCATCGCCGTTCTCACGTGTAAAGACTTTAACGTCCACGATAATACCATCACTACCATGAGGAACGCGTAAAGAGGTATCCCGTACTTCACGAGCTTTCTCACCAAAGATAGCGTGCAGGAGACGTTCTTCTGCTGTCAGTTCAGTCACACCCTTAGGAGTAACCTTACCAACCAGAATGTCACCAGCGCTGATTTCCGCACCGATACGGATGATTCCGCGCTCATCAAGATTGCGCAGAGCTTCTTCGCCGACGTTCGGAATATCGCGCGTAATTTCTTCAGGTCCCAGTTTAGTATCGCGAGCTTCAGATTCGTATTCTTCGATATGAATCGAAGTATATACATCTTCCTTAACCAGCTTTTCACTTAACAGGATCGCATCCTCATAGTTGTAACCTTCCCAAGTCATGAACGCAACGACTACGTTACGGCCAAGAGCAAGTTCGCCCATTTCTGTGGAAGGACCGTCTGCCAGGATATCACCCTTCTTAACAATGTCCCCTCTTTTAGCTAGAGGACGTTGGTTAATACAGGTACCTTGGTTAGAACGCATAAATTTGTGTAATTTATATTTAACGATATCGCCTTTAACTTCCTTGCCTTCGACAGTCTCAACGCGACGCAGCCAAATTTCATTAGCTGAAGAACGTTCGATAATACCGTCATACTTGGAAACGATACATACGCCAGAATCCTTAGCGGATTTATGTTCCATCCCTGTTCCGACCAGCGGAGCTTTTGGAATTAGAAGCGGAACGGCTTGACGTTGCATGTTAGATCCCATCAGTGCGCGGTTGGAGTCATCGTTCTCAAGGAACGGAATGAGCGCCGTAGCGACAGATACAACCTGTTTAGGCGAAACGTCCATGTAATCGACACGATTACTTGGCATCGTTGTAATGTTGTCTGAGTCTTTGTTGTAACGAACGATTACCATGTCTTCTTTAAAGGTGCCATCTTCTTCGATCAACACGTTAGCCTGAGCAACTACATAATTATCTTCCTCATCAGCAGTCAGATAGTCAATTTGCTCAGTCACCTTACCAGTCTTCGGATCCACCCAACGATACGGAGCTTCAATAAAGCCGTATTCATTGATGCGGGCAAAGGTGGACAAGGAGTTGATCAACCCGATGTTTGGACCTTCCGGCGTTTCAATTGGACACATCCGACCGTAGTGACTGTGATGGACGTCACGAACTTCAAAGCCCGCGCGTTCACGTGTCAAACCACCAGGTCCGAGGGCGGACAGACGACGTTTATGCGTAAGTTCCGCAAGCGGGTTCGTCTGATCCATAAATTGAGACAGCTGGGAGCTACCGAAGAACTCTTTAATAGACGCGATGACCGGACGAATGTTGATCAGAGCCTGAGGCGTAATCGCATTAGCATCCTGAATCGACATTCTTTCACGTACAACACGTTCCATCCGGGACAAACCGATACGGAACTGATTCTGCAAGAGTTCACCTACAGAACGCAGACGACGGTTACCCAAGTGGTCGATATCATCGGTATTGCCAATTCCGTGAAGCAAATTAATAAAGTAGCTGATCGAGGATATAATATCAGCTTGAGTAATATGCTTAACAGATTTGTCGATGTTGCCGTTAGCGATCAGCTTAATAACCCGGCCTTCTTCAATTGGCGAGAATACGTCAATTGTTTGAAGAGGAATATCTTCGCTGTCCATAACTCCGCCAGTAACGCGGTAGTTTTTAAAGGCAACATTTTTTTCGAAATATGGAATCAATTCATCAAGCAATCTACGATCGACCATTTGGCCGGATTCTGCCAGGATTTCTCCAGTAGAGTCATCAACCAAAGGCTGAGCAAGACGTTGATTGAAAAGACGGTTCTTAATGTGTAGCTTTTTATTGATTTTGTAACGGCCTACGTTAGCTAGGTCGTAGCGTTTTGGATCAAAGAAACGCGCAACCAGCAAACTTTTGGCATTGTCTAGTGTCGGCGGTTCGCCCGGACGCAAACGCTCATAAATTTCAATAAGCGCCTTCTCCGTGGAGTCCGTGTTGTCTTTATCCAGCGTATTGCGAATATATTCATCATTGCCAAGCAATTCCAGAATTTCGGCATCACTACCGAAACCGAGAGCACGCAAAAGTACGGTAACAGGAATTTTACGAGTCCGATCGATACGAACATACATAATGTCCTTAGCATCGGTTTCAAGTTCCAACCAGGCTCCGCGGTTCGGGATTACTGTGGCGGTGTAGGTTTTTTTGCCGTTCTTATCCACTTTTGTGCTGAAATAGACGCTTGGAGAGCGAACCAACTGGCTGACAATAACCCGTTCCGCACCATTAATAATAAAAGTGCCGGTCTCCGTCATCAGCGGGAAATCTCCCATGAACACTTCCTGCTCTTTAACCTCACCGGTCTCTTTATTAATGAGCCGCACCTTTACACGCAGAGGAGCCGCATACGTTACGTCCCGCTCTTTAGCGTCGTCAACCGTATATTTCGGTTCACCCAGGCTGTAATCAATGAACTCTAGTACCAAATTACCTGTGAAATCCTGGATCGGCGAGATGTCCTGAAACATTTCCCGCAATCCTTCCTCCAAAAACCAATCATAAGATTTTTGTTGGATCTCGATCAGGTTCGGGACCTCGAGTACCTCGTTAATTCTCGCATAGCTCCGCCGAGTGCGTCGACCATACTGAACAAGATGTCCTGCCAACTTTACTCACCCCTCATGTCTACTCACTTAAAAATTGATTGCGAACCCTTGTTTGGAACCGTATAATGGAACCATACTACAAGGATTCAGTCATAAATAAAAGAAAAGCCCTTATCGAAATCTTCGAAAAAAGAGCGCATTTATCCATGACCAAAATACTCCTTATCAAGTAGATTTGCCCAAAACGTACATATTATACGTCACCAAGCAATAGTTTATGCGCTATTATCTATTACCACGCAGCATTCGCTGCGTTAGAGCATAGACAACCAACTCGCAAAAACTTGCCGTGCGGCATGCGCTAGCCGGGCGACAATATATTGCTTGACATTTCAGCAAACTAAAGACATGGAGCCTATCTTAATACTGACATTTTATAATAATACCATTATCACTATCACATGTCAATAACCTATTGTATTTTATTTTTGCGCTTTAATAATACGATAGCCTTTGTCTTTCCCTACTTCTTCCACCATTGAGAACAAGCTTTCTAGTTTTGCCACTGCGGATGGAGCACCCTGCTTCTTCTGAATCACAATCCACAGATAGCCACCCTCATTTAAATGTTCATACGCATCTTCAAAAATCTTATGCACTACAGCTTTTCCTGCACGAATCGGAGGATTAGTTAGAATCACATCGAACTTCTGCTGATCATTCAATGCGCCGAGCACATCGCTTTCCATTATCGTAACATTCCGGATTCCATTGTGCTGAGCATTCTCACGCGCCAGTTCTACCGCACGACTGTTAATATCAATCATGGTCACATGTCCTTTGGGAGCTAGGTATGCTGCACTTATGCCAATCGGCCCATAACCACAACCTACATCAAGCACCGCTGAACCGTCCGGAATTATCATAGCTTCAATAAGAACTCGGCTACCGTAATCGATGTCTCCTTTAGAGAATACACCGGCATCGCTCGTAAAACGAAAGCTTTTGCCTCTTAGTACGGTATCAATGCTACGTCTGTCATGACGTACTTCCGGCTGCTGTGAATAATAATGTTGCGACATCTCTTTCCTCCCTTTCCTATTATGTTAGCAGTTGGTATATACGCCCTACTAACTCTATTTATAAAACAAACCCCTTGAACAAGTTCAAGGGGTTTTCAGTAATAGAAGGAATTACTTCACTTCTACAGCTGCGCCTGCTTCTTCCAATTTTGCTTTAGTAGCTTCGGCTTCGTCTTTGCTTACTTTTTCTTTGATTGCTTTTGGTGCGTTGTCTACAAGATCTTTAGCTTCTTTCAAGCCAAGACCAGTGATTTCGCGAACGATTTTGATAACGTTGATTTTGGAAGCGCCAGCGCCTGTCAAAATTACGTCAAATTCGGATTGCTCTTCAGCTACTGCTGCTACCGCACCGCCAGCTGCTACTGGAGCTGCTGCAGTTACGCCGAATTCTTCTTCAATTGCTTTAACCAGGTCGTTCAGTTCCAATACGCTCATGCCTTTAATTGCTTCCAAGATTGCTTCTTTACTCATGATTGAACCTCCATTTTATATTTAAATTTATTTGTGGTATTGATTATGCTGCAAGAGTCAAAGGCTTACGCGCTTTGTTCTTCTTTTTCAGCAACAGCTTTAACTGCAAGCGCGAAGTTGCGCATTGGAGCTTGAAGTACGCTAAGCAGCATGGACAGCAAACCATCGCGGGATGGAAGCTCAGCCAGTGCTTTCAGTTGTTCCGCGTCAATGACACGACCTTCAACTACGCCGCCTTTCAATTTCAAAGCGTCGTTTTTCTTGGCGAAATCGTTCAAAATTTTAGCTGGTGCTACTGCATCAGTTGTGCTGAATGCGATAGCTGTTGGACCAGTCAAAACTTCATCCAATTCACTCAACTCAGCCGCAGCAGTTGCGCGACGTAGCAATGTGTTCTTCAGGACTTGAAACTCAACGCCAGCTTCACGAAGTTGCTTACGCAGTTCAGTCACTTGGGAAACGTTCAATCCACGGTAGTCAGCTACAACAGTCGAAAGACTGTTTTGCAGTTTTGCAGTAACGACGTCAACCGCGTCTTGTTTTGCTTGAATTACTTTTGCATTTGCCAATGTATACACCTCCTGAAAATTTATGTGTCGGCGTTCTTTCCAAGGAAAGCTTCACCGCTCCTACGCAGGCAGTAGAAAAGCCTCCGCAGAATCACGAAGGCTTGATAAAACGAAAGTTATACGAGCGAGCTCGTTACTTCTTGTTTCTATCACAACACCTCGGTAGGAAATTAAGCCCTAAGGCACCTACTGTCTACGGTAAGCATATTCAAGGTTAAGATTGATACCTTAAGTTTCACAACTGTTATAGATTATCAAAATTGACTCAAAGAGTCAACCCTTAATTATCTGAAGACGGTTGTGTTCACACGAGCGCTAGGACCCATTGTGGAAGAAATCGAGATGCCTTTAAGGTATACACCTTTAGCAGCAGCTGGTTTCGCACGGTTCAAAGCGTCGATAAGAGCTTTAAGGTTATCGTTCAATTGTGCAGCATCAAAGGACACTTTGCCGATTGGCGCGTGAATTTGACCTGCTTTGTCGAGACGGTATTCGATTTTACCGGCTTTGATTTCTTGCACAGCCTTGGAAACATCGAATGTAACTGTGCCAGCTTTAGGGTTAGGCATAAGACCTTTACCACCAAGCAGACGACCCAGTTTACCGACTTCACTCATCATATCAGGTGTAGCTACACAGACATCAAATTCAAACCAGCCTTGTTGAATTTTGTTGATCATGTCTTGATCACCAACAAAATCAGCGCCAGCAGCTTCTGCCTCTTTCGCTTTTTCACCTTTTGCAAATACAAGCACGCGTTGTGTTTTACCAGTGCCGTGAGGCAGGACAACAACACCACGAACTGCTTGGTCTTGTTTACGCGGGTCTACACCCAGACGAACTGCTGCTTCAACGGTTTCGTCGAACTTAGCAGTCGCTGCCTTTTTCACAAGCTCTACAGCTTCTGAAGGCTCGTAAGTTGCTTCGCTGTTGATCAGCTTAGCAGCTTCTTGGTATTTCTTACCATGTTTAGCCATGAAAATGTTCCTCCTTTGTGGTGTTAGCGGAAATTCCTCCCACATACTTGCGGGTCACGAATGACCGATTCTTCGAAAACTACTAGTCTTCGATTGTGATACCCATACTGCGGGCAGTACCTTCAACCATACGCATTGCAGCTTCAACAGTTGCAGCGTTAAGGTCAGGCATTTTTGTTTCAGCAATTTCACGTACCGCAGCGCGGCCGATTTTTGCTACTTTTTTCTTGTTTGGTTCGCCGGATCCTTTTTCTACTTTAGCAGCGATGCGAAGCAGAACAGCAGCCGGAGGAGTTTTAGTGATGAAAGTAAAGGAACGGTCTTCAAATACTGTAATTTCAACCGGAATGATCAAGCCAGCCTGGTCGGCAGTACGAGCATTAAATTCCTTACAGAATGCCATGATGTTGACACCTGCTTGACCTAACGCCGGACCTACTGGAGGCGCTGGATTCGCTTTCCCTGCAGGAATCTGCAGTTTCACCATTTTAATAACTTTTTTAGCCATGAGTGACACCTCCTTGCAAAAATAGTGGTCTTCGAACGCCAATAGCGCTCTCCCACAAGAAACCCTAGCTTATGTTATATTTTCTCCACTTGAGTGAAATCCAACTCTAGCGGGGTTTCCCGTCCAAACATGTTAACATGCACTTTGATCTTGCTCTTGTCAGCCAAAATTTCTTCCACGGAGCCCACAAAATTCGCAAACGGACCAACCATAATACGTACGGATTCCTTGATTTCGAAATCAATCTTCGCTTTAGGTTCAACCATGCCCATATGCTTCAGAATTTGTTCTACCTCTTCCGGAAGCAAAGCTGTTGGTTTAGACCCTGAGCCTGTCGAACCAACAAATCCAGTAACGCCCGGAGTATTGCGGACAACATACCAGGAATCATCAGTCTGAACCATTTCCACCAAAACATATCCGGGGTAAACTTTACGCATAACGGTTTTTTTCTTACCGTCTTTGTTTACGATTTCTTCTTCCATAGGAACAAGAACGCGGAATATTTTGTCTTCCATGCCCATGGACTCAACGCGCTTTTCCAAATTGGCTTTGACCTTATTCTCATACCCAGAATAGGTATGAACGACATACCATCTTTTTTCCATATCAAGCCACCTGGGACCTCTCTAAATAATCGCTTCAATCACAGCGGAAATACCGATGTCCAGAACCCAGAAGTAAATAGCGACAACTACAATCGTACCGAGAACGATCAATGTATAGTTGGTCAATTCTTTACGACTTGGCCAGCGAACCTTTTTGAGTTCACTCCAGCTCTCAGTGAAAAAGGAAAACATAGACTTGAAACTACGTTTCATGCCGACTACACCTCCACAGACTATCTGGTTTCGCGATGAGGAGTTTGCGAGTTACAATACTTGCAAAATTTCTTCATCTCCATGCGGTCGGGGTGATTTCGCTTGTTTTTGGTAGTCGCATAGTTTCTTTGTTTGCAACTTGTACAAGCCAAAGTGATAATTACCCGCATGATGTGCACCTCCCGAGACGTCCTTCTAATTCACATTAGAAGACGCAAATATTGATCCTAAAAAAAAGCCGCGAATTTAGGCCTACCTAAAACACTTTAGCATAATGTCAAGGTCTGTGTCAACGAAAGAATTCCGTTCTGCACTGGGTAATTCCGGGTTTAGTAGTCATATGGCCGTACCCTGTCTTTGGGTCTATCTCTTCCTCACACTTCGCTGTCTTCCTTACCATTATGGGGTATTCCGTCTGTGTATAAACCTACCTTCAACGGCAACGACTAAAATCGGCTCAAATAGAAATTTATGGTGCAAGCACCTAATTCTATCCGAGTGATTTCAAAAAGACTAAAAAAAAGAACTCGATGTCCGAGCCCTCTCTTGTTCATTATATCATCAATTGTCACGTACTTCTAGATATCTTTCTAATTTCCTTTTTACTCGTTGTAGAGCGTTATCAATAGACTTCACATGCCGCTTAAGATCTTCAGCAATCTCTTGATAGGATCTTCCGTCTAAATACAACATCAGAACCTTGCGCTCCAAGTCACTTAGAATCTCCGCCATCTTATCTTCAAGACCAATGAATTCTTCTTGATTAATAATTAGCTCTTCTGGATCTAGAACCTGTGTTCCACAAATGACATCCATAAGTGTTCTATCAGAATCTTCGTCATAAATGGGCTTGTCCAAGGAAACATAAGAGTTCAGCGGAATATGTTTCTGACGAGTGGCCGTCTTAATAGCCGTTATAATCTGTCGTGTAATGCAGAGCTCAGCAAAAGCCTTAAATGAAGAGAGCTTGTCACCTTTAAAGTCACGAATAGCCTTGTATAGACCAATCATTCCTTCTTGTACAATATCTTCACGGTCTGCCCCGATCAAGAAATAAGAGCGGGCTTTAGCACGTACAAAGTTACGGTATTTATTAATCAAGTGTTCTAATGCGCCACTGTCGCCACCACGGAAAGCCTCGACAATATCTTCATCACTTATGAAATCATACTCAGACAGCATTATTTCCTTGAGGTCGACACTCACCAAGAATCCCCCCGGCTGCAACGCAAGACACATCGTTACTTCGCGAAATATAGGATCAGTATATATTATGTTACCTTCCACCGTCAACCGGAGTTTGTCCAAAATCAATCTAGAATAGCATAAATTGGAATAAAATATTTCCTGATTCTTCCTCGATCTCACTGCCTGCGCCATTTTTCCAGCTTACTGCGCACATCGGGAGGCAGTTTGTCTTCCAAAGAATGACGAGTAGAACTGACACCGCCAGGTTCGATAGCTTTTTTTACTTGTTTTTGATTCTCTTCAATTTCCAGATGCAATTCCCTTGCCGAAATTCGCAATGCACCTTGTGCAAAAATAATATGCTGCTCTATAAAATCACTCGTAGCCACATAGATCTGCCGGCGCCGATTGCTATATTCCCCAACCAGTCGCTCAATGCATTCATCTGCGGTTTCTTTTTCCTTGGTGAAGTACACCTGGACCTTACCCTGGACAAAAGACCTTCCCAACCCCGGAACACGGTATGCATCAAAAACAGCAATAACTCTTCGTCCAGAGAAAGCCTGGTAATCTGCCAGCAAATCCATCAAGCGGTCGCGTGCTTCCTGCATACCAATCTGGGACAGTGCCACAAGTTCCGGCCAGCCACCGATCATGTTATATCCATCCACAAGCAGCACATCGCGCCAGTCGGCCATAGCTATCCCTGCTGTTGCCGGCGGCGTATCACTTCATACATAATGACTCCTGCGGCGACAGAGGCATTTAATGAATTGATCTTTCCGGCCATCGGCAGCTTAAGAAGCACATCACATTTTTCACGAATCAGGCGTCCCATTCCTTTATTCTCATTGCCGATTACAACAGCTACCGGACCCGTGAAAATATCGGATTGGTATAGATTCTGATCGGTATCCACGTCTGTTCCTACTACCCAGACTCCCTGCTCTTTTAGACGGTCAATGGTCTGACCCAGGTTTGTAACCCGGGCAACCGGAACATACTCCACAGCACCCGCGGATGTTTTGGACACGGTCGCAGTTATCTGAGCCGAACGGCGTTTAGGTACGATTACCCCATGTACTCCAGTGCAATCCGCCGTCCGCAGAATCGAGCCCAGGTTATGAGGATCTTCAATTTCATCAAGCAAAATAAGGAATGCCGGTTCTCCTTTGGCTTCTGCTATAGCTAACAAATCATCCACTTCAACATAGGCAAATGGTGCTGCTTGTGCAACCACCCCTTGATGCTGCACACCTGGTGCCAGTTGATCCAGCTTACGCTTGTCCACATGCTGAATGACAATTCCAGCTTTCCGGGCTTCGGCAACGATGGGTGCTGTCAGATGCTTCTGGGCTGTCTCTGCGATCCATATTTTATTTAATGTACGACCAGCACGAAGCGCTTCAAGCACAGAATGCTTCCCTGCCAATATTTCCTCTTCAGTCTTCAATTCTTCTTCCATGTTCACTTCTCCTATTTTCTATTTCGCCAAAGCCTATCACGGCTGTTTCAACATAAACTGTATACCCTTGTGCACAATTTCTTCTATTCTCTCCTGTTGTCCTGTGTAGTACAAGTAACCAATCAAGCACTCAAAAGCTGTAGCATGACGGTATTCAAGCACATCCGCATTCTTAGGAACACTTCCCGATTTCGCATTTCTCCCCTGACGGGCGACATCCTTCTCCTCTTCCGTGAGACTAGGCTCCAAAAAGTTCAGAATTGCACACTGTGCTTTAGCGGATACCAGCCCTGTAGCAGAACGATGCAAATGGTTCGGACGCAAATTCGGAAGAGATACTAAATACTGGCGAACAGCCACCTCATAGATAGCATCTCCTACATAAGCTAGAACAATAGGCGAAAGTAGTCGCGCAGGTTTGGAAGGCTCATAAGGAAACCATCCGTTATCAAACTTGCGTTCCTCACTCATTTACGACGCCACCGCATTCCTTGTGGAGTATCCTCAAGCAATATGCCCAAGCGGCCTAATTCATCACGGATCTCGTCAGACCGGCTCCAATTCTTATTCTTACGAGCTTCTACCCGCTCGGCGATCAACCGTTCAACTTCTTCACTTGCAATTTCCTCTTCCAGTTCAGGCGTCAAACGCAGCACAGCATTCATTTCGCCAAAGGCTTGCAGTAATGCAGCAAAATCAGCAGGAGCAGCCTCGTTATTCGCAAGCGTATGGTTTGCCAGGCTCACCCAATCGAACATAGCCGTGATCGCATCAGGCGTATTAAAGTCATCCTGCATTCTAGCATGGAAATTGGCCACTATAGCCGACAGCTTATCATTAATCTCTGAGTTGACCTCACCTTGAGCACCATCAGCAGCGAGTTCAAGCCGATGTTTAACGTTACTCTCTGCAAGCGTGATCCGTTCAACGCTCTTTTCGGCGGAAGTCATAGATTCCTCTGAGAAATTCAACGGGTTGCGGTAATGGGTCGATAGCATGAAATAGCGGATAGCTCCTGCTTTAAAACGCTCACGGATGTCTTTTACAAGCCAGCCATTACCGAGCGATTTCGACATTTTCTCATCACCAATGTTGATAAATCCATTATGCATCCAGTAATTAGAGAGTGGTTTACCAGTCAGAGCTTCAGTCTGAGCGCATTCGCATTCATGATGCGGGAACTGCAAATCTTGTCCACCACCATGGATATCGATCGTATCCCCCAAGAACTCCCGCGCCATAGCCGAGCATTCAATATGCCAGCCGGGACGTCCGTCTCCCCAAGGGCTACTCCAGTGCACTTCACCAGGTTTGGCTGCTTTCCAAAGCACAAAATCCTCCGGTTTTTCCTTACGTGAGTCCACCTCAACACGGATACCAAACTGCAGCTCATCCAGATTCTGACGAGATAATTTACCGTAGTCTTCAAATTTTGAAGTGCGGTAATATACATCGCCACCGCTTTCGTATGCGAATCCTTTTTCCTCAAGCTCTTTAATAAATCCAATAATCAGCTCCATGCTTTCCGTTACACGGGGATTCAAGGTTGCCGGTTTAACACCAAGCCCTTCCAGATCCTCACGGTAAGCAGCAATGAAAGTTTCCGCTACCTCTGCTACAGTAGTGTTCATTTCTTCGGCTTTGCGAATCAGTTTATCATCAACATCCGTGAAATTCGTAACATAACGCACCTCATTACCTAACTGCTCCAAGTAATTCCGGACCATATCAAAAACAATTATAGGTCTAGCATTTCCGATATGCATATATCCATAAACGGTTGGACCACACACATACATCTTAACTTTGCCCGGCTCCTGGGGCACAAACTGCTCCTTGCTGCGTGTCATTGTGTTATATATTTGTAAAGCCATCCTTATTCCAGCCCTTTCTGTTCTTCCGGATTCCTTAATACCGGGATGCTTAAATTTCATAGTCACCAATATACTGCTGTGCTTCTGCTATCCGCTGTGCGGTTTTTTGTTTATCTTCTGCGCCAAGCTTTTCCCTAATTTCTTCGATTTCTTTCTGCAAAAACCGCAGTGAATCGACAAGCGGGTCAGGCATCTTCGTATGATCGAGCCGATCGGATACCCGTTCTCCATTACGTTTTACCACACGACCTGGATTCCCTACTACTGTACTGTTGTTAGGCACTTCACGCAACACAACAGCATTCGAACCTATATTTGAATTGTCACCAATACGAAAAGATCCTAAAACCTTCGCACCGGAACCAATAACTACATTGTTGCCAACCGTGGGATGTCGCTTACCTTTTTCTTTTCCGGTTCCTCCAAGCGTAACCCCTTGATAGATTATAACATCATCACCGATTTCGCAGGTTTCTCCGATAACTATCCCCATACCATGGTCAATAAACAGCCTATTTCCGATGACAGCTCCGGGATGGATCTCAACACCAGTCATAAATCTGCTAAACTGCGAAACCATACGAGCCATTGTATACCAGCGGCGTTTGAAAAAAGAGTGGGCGATCCGGTGACCCCAAATGGCGTGCAAGCCGGCATATGTGAAGACAACCTCGAACCAGCTGCGGGCAGCAGGATCGTTATCAAATACCGCCCGAATGTCCGACTTAATATGCTTAAACATCACGGTTCCTCTCTTCTTAACTTCCTTATCTCCTGTTTACAGGTACACAAGAAAGGTATTGTCTCCAGGCCCATCATCCTTATCATACATATGCTGTGAGTGTTCGCTTGGTTTGTTATCTCGTAGAAATATAAGACAAAGAGTATTGTATGAAAATTATTTTTGCTTATATTTAGACAAAAAACGCCCCTGCAGCATAATGCTGCAGAGACGTTTAACCGCGGTTCCACTCTGCTTGAACGAATCAAATGAGCCGCTATTGTAACAAACGGCAGAATTTCTTCATTCCACTTGGCATCATTAACGGCGACGTTCCCGGCGCGATCTAATGAGCCTTAAAAAGGTCATTCAACCGTGCAGCTCACAGGCGCATGTTCTGCCCCGGACAAATGAATAACTCCCAGCCCGAAAGGGTGTCCCTTTCTCGGTTATTCTCTCTGGCAATTGTCTTCAATGGACGTACTTCTCCTGATCACAGCTATTATCATATAATTCTATCTTAGCGCAAAAGACAAGATACTGACAAGGGGGTTTAGTCGTATGAAATACGACCTTAAGCGCCCTTAATTTGTGATTTCAAACGTTCGATAACGCGATTTTTGCCGAGCAAAGCAATGGTTATATTAAGATCACGTCCGTGCGTTTGTCCGGTCAGAGCCACACGAATTGGCATAAAGAGTGCTTTGCCCTTATGACCTGTTTCTTTCTGTACTTCCTTAATCAGAACAGCCATGTTGCTTGCACTGAAATCCTGACAGGCTTCAACTTTAGCCAGGAAAGCAGACAATACCTCAGGGACTTGGCTTTCAGCCAGAACCTGCGCTGCTTCCGTCTCTAACTCTAGGTGACTGCGGAAGAACAGTTCCGATAGCGCCACGATGTCAGAAGCTGCAGTCATCTGCTCTTGATACAATGCGACAAGGCTTTCCGCCCATGTTTGTTGCTCTTCGTTCAGCTCAGCAGGTATTTTACCCGCTTTTTGCAGATGTGGAATAGCCAGTGCAGAGATCCGTTTAGGATCAGCATGCTTAATATAATGATTATTCAGATGCGCCAGCTTGTTTTTATCAAATACAGCCGGGCTTTTGGACAAACGGTCCGCATCAAAAATAGAAATAAGTTCTTCTTTACTGAAGATCTCTTCTTCTCCCTCTGGAGACCAGCCAAGCAGAGAAATGAAGTTAACCAGAGCCTCAGGCAAGTAACCCAATTCATCATATTGCTCGATAAACTGAATAACGGATTCATCCCGTTTGCTGAGCTTCTTGTGGTTGTCGCCAACAATAAGCGTCATGTGACCAAATAAAGGTGGCTCCCAGCCTAGCGCTTCATAGATCATAAGCTGGCGGGGTGTGTTGGAAATATGGTCTTCTCCACGCAATACGTGGGTAATAGCCATCAGATGATCGTCAACAGCTACCGCGAAGTTGTAGGTCGGAATTCCGTCCTTCTTCACAATAACAAAGTCACCCATTTCTTTTGTGTCAAAAGAAATACTGCCTTTTACGAGATCATCAAACGCATACGTACGATCTTCTGGCACACGGAAGCGAATGCTGGCAACTCGTCCCTCAGCTTCAAAAGCTAGACGTTGCTCTTCAGTCAGATCACGATGTTTGCCAGAATAACGAGGCGTTTCTCCGCGGGCAGTCTGTTCTTCACGTTCCGCCTCCAGCTCTTCCTCTGTGCAATAGCAGCGGTAAGCCAAACCTCTGTCCAGCAAATCCTGCCAATGCACACGATATAAGTCAAGACGTTCTGTCTGACGGTAAGGTCCGTACTCTCCGCCAACATCAACACTCTCATCCCAATCCATACCCAGCCATTTCAAATACTTAAGCTGGCTCTCTTCACCACCAGCGACATTGCGCTTTACGTCTGTATCTTCAATTCTGATAATGAATTTACCGCCTTTATTACGGGCGAACAGATAGTTAAACAGCGCCGTTCTGGCGTTACCTATATGTAAATGTCCCGTAGGGCTCGGTGCGTAACGCACCCGGACTTCATCCGTCATTGTATTCCCTCCGCTTCATATGGTTGAACTTAATTTACTACTTAGACCATCTCAAGATGATATCACATCTTGGAGTAGACAGACAATAGATTGTGCGGCAATTCCTTCGCCGCGTCCGGCAAAACCAAGCTGCTCAGTTGTAGTAGCTTTAACATTTACCTTGGACGGGTCGGCATTAAGCGCACGTGCGATAATCTCGGTCATTTGTGGAATGTACGGAGCCATCTTAGGCTTTTGGGCGATAATCGTTGAATCAATATTTCCCAGCTTATATCCTCGCTCACGAGCAAGTGCCCATACCTCTTCTAGTAACTTCAAGCTATCTGCGTCCTTAAAGGCTGGATCTGTATCCGGAAAATGTCTGCCAATATCACCAAGTCCAAGTGCGCCTAGAATCGCGTCACTAACTGCATGCAGCAGTACATCTGCATCGGAATGCCCAAGCAATCCTTTTTCGTAAGGAATCGTAACTCCCCCAATAATACAAGGCCTGCCCTCTACCAGCTGATGCACATCAAATCCTTGTCCTACAGCGATCATGATTGTCCCTCTCCCCTGTTTCTTTCTGTGAATTCTGCATAATCCAAATCATCAGGTGTCGTAATCTTAATATTTCTGTAGCTTCCCTCTACCACAGAAACCGGAATCCCCGCACGCTCCGCCAAGCTGGAGTCATCGGTGCCCAGAAAGCCATCCCGTTCCGCCGCTGCATAAGCCTCCAGCAAATCAGAAAGACGAAAAGTCTGCGGGGTTTGAATCGCCCACAGACTTCGCCGATCCGGCGTAGACAGTACTTGTCCTTCATTATCCACCTGTTTGATCGTATCCTTGACGGGTACAGCAAGAACCGAAGCACCAATCTGCTTCGCTCGTTCGTAGCAAGCCTCAATTTCATTCGGCTGTACAAACGGACGAACACCATCATGTACCATTACCCACTGTGTCGTAAGTTTCAACAACCCTTTATGTACGGAATGCTGACGCTCAGATCCACCAGTTACTATAGCCTTAACCTTGTCCAGCTTATAGAGCTGTATCCATTCCCGGCAGCGTTCAACATCCTCTTCACCGGTTACGAGCACGATTTCAGAGATCAATTCGTGCTGCTGGAATACCTCCAGCGTATGAACGATAATCGGCTTCCCCTGCAGTAACAAATATTGCTTGCTCTCCGCAGTTCCCATTCGCGTTCCTCTGCCTGCCGCCACAATGACGACGCCCACACTGTTTGACATTAATCTGGCTCCTGTCTTTCACGTATAATCCCATCATAACGTGTTTGGCGGGCATTTCCAACCCATAGGACAGTCCCCATACACTTTATCTTCACTTATTGCGCTTTTTCCAAAAGTTTTGGCTTAGCAAATATCATTCGGCCAGCCGAAGTTTGCAGCACGCTAGTGACCAGAACCTCCATCGTAGTCCCGATATATTCCCGTCCGCCCTCTACAACAATCATCGTTCCATCGTCTAAGTAGGCTACACCTTGCCCATGCTCTTTGCCATCCTTAATGACCTGAACTACGATTTCCTCACCAGGCAGCACTACTGGCTTCACAGCATTCGCCAGATCGTTAATATTCAGTACGGAAACGCCCTGCAATTCGCAAACCTTATTTAAGTTGAAATCATTAGTGACTACTTTACCTTGCAGTACCTTCGCCAACTTCACTAACTTACTGTCAACCTCAGAGATTTCTTCAAAATCTCCCTCATAGATCAATACCTTCACATCAAGCTCTTTTTGAATTTTGTTTAGAATATCAAGCCCACGCCGTCCCCGGTTCCGCTTCAATAAATCCGAAGAATCAGCAATATGCTGGAGCTCTTCTAGTACGAATTCAGGTATGACAATGGTTCCCTCAATAAATCCCGTCTTACAAATGTCAGCGATTCTTCCATCGATAATAACACTTGTGTCGAGGATTTTATGTTCCTCAAGCCCGCGGCCTTCAGGCTCAGCCGCTTGACCCCAGCGTCCAGATGTCCACAGTGCAGCTAGCTCCTCTTTTTTCTCCAAACCGATCCGCAGCCCCAGATATCCAAAAGCTAACGTAGCCGGCACTTGCAGCAGCTGCCCAGCTTTCCCAAGCCAGATCATTGCAGGGTATAACAGGAGAGATAACAGAAGCCCCCCTGTAAGCCCAGCTGCACTTGCAGCTAATTCATTCATTGGAATACGCGAACAGTAGTGAACCGCCTCCCGCAGTTTTGAACCTCCCCATTCCGCGCATAAAGACCCCGCAAACAAAAAAATAATGGCACCCAGCACCGTAAATAAAATGCTTCCTTCTACAGGTAAGCTTTCACCCAGCTTTTCCATCCCCTTGGGGAATCCTCTTTCGAGCGCATGGTATAGCGAAAAACCTGACCAAGCACCACATATTAAGGCAAAAGACAAAATCACTTTTTTCCACATAACCTAACGCACCTCCTTTTTATTCATCCTAAATGGATCTATTCCTCACCAGTATGTTCCAATTTTCAAGACGATAAACTTGGGGTAGCGCTGGAAATGCAAAAAGGCTTTGCCATCCCTTAGGGAAGACAAAACCTTTGGTCATAATTTATTCAGTTACCTTACCTTATGGACCGATTAACCGTTCTTGGAGTGATACACTTTATCCTCTGAACGGCTACGACGACGATGACGGCGTCTGGCAGTCAACCGATCAATATTTTGCTTAAAGCCGTATAGTGCGTAAATTCCAAGTAAGACAAAGATCAGCTTAGCGATTTGCTCTGGGAACACTACAGCTACAGCCACTGCAACAACAATAACCACTGGCGCTCCAACCACCGCTTTTTTCGGCAATCCAATCTTTTTGAAATTAGGATATTTAACAGTGCTGACCATCAAATAAGATAAGAGCAGTGTAGCAACGATCATAAACGGAGCCGAAACATCTTTATTAAAAAGAGCTAATGTGGCCAGTACACCACCTGCAGCAGGAATTGGCAAACCGATAAAATAACCCGGAACCCCCGGACGAACATTAAAACGGGCTAAGCGCAAAGCACCAAACACCGGAAAAATCGCAGTTACTGTCCAGCCTAATGCAGAGTTCAAATCCTGCAGGCTTGAGACGTACAAAATAACGGCCGGTGCGACTCCGAAAGAAACGACATCAGATAAGGAGTCCAGCTCCTTGCCAAATTCGCTTTCGCATTTTAGAGCGCGAGCTACTCGACCATCTAAGCCGTCTAACAGCATAGCAATAATAACCATGATAGCGGCCATGCTAATCTTACCGTCAAACGCCATCATGATACCAAACATTCCGAGCATCAAATTACCTATCGTAAAAAGACTCGGAATTGATTTTTGTATCATTTCTTCACCTCAATTTTCTAACTTTGGCCTTTAACGTCCCCAATATTACGTGATTGTATGTTATTTACATTTGCCTGTCAATAAGAACTTGCTTCTGTAAACGTTTGAGCCCATCCTGAATATTACGGGCCCGCACCTCCCCAATTCCGTCCACTTCATCCAATTCAGCTATGCTTGCGGACATCAAATTAGGCAGCATTTCAAACCGCTCCACCAGATTGTGAATGATCACATTCGGAAGCCGCGGAATTTTGTTAAGCAGGCGATAACCACGTGGAGTCACCACTTCTTCAGAGGTAATTGCCGTAGAAGAATAACCCAGTATACGGGCAATATGGTTGTCATCCATCAGATCATCATCGCTTATCCGTTTGAGACCGGCGATAATTTCACGGATTTTATCCTCCTGCTCTTCCTTAGCATAGTCTCTGTATAGAAGCCATGCTTCTTCCTCTGTATTTCCAACCAGTTCTTCCATCTGCATGCTGATCAAGCGTCCTTCGTTGCCCAATTCGTTGATATAACGTTTAATCTCCATTTTTATGCGCAGAACCATCTCTACACGCTGGATAACACCCACTACTTCAGCAACGGTAACAATGCCCTCATATTCTGAAGCTGACAAATTCGTCAGTCCTTGCGTGAGCACTGCTTTATACTTCTCGAGTGTCTGAATCGCTTGGTTAGCCTTTGCCAAAATAGCGCCGATCTCTTTGAGTGCATAACGTATCGAGCCTTGATAAAGCGTGATGATATTGCGGCGTTGTGAAATGGAAACCACCAGCTTACCCGTTTGCTTCGCTACACGCTCCGCGGTCCGGTGACGGATCCCCGTCTCGATGGATGAGATAGAGGAATCCGGTATAAGTTGTGTATTAGCATACAATATACGCTTTAAATCCTCGCTTAGAATAATAGCTCCGTCCATTTTAGCTAGCTCATATAAATAATTGGGCGAAAAATCGCAGTTAATGGAGAATCCGCCATCCACTACGTCCATCACCTCAGGACTGTACCCTACGACAATAAGTGCCCCTGTCTTAGCGCGCAGCACATTCTCCAAACCTTCCCGAAAAGGTGTACCCGGTGCCGCCAGTCTGAGCAGATCATTCATATTCTCTAATTGGTTATATTCTTTCATATCCCTGTGCCCCCTAATCTAACGCGACCGATAGTGCATCTGCTACGGTACTGACGCCAATAATCTGGATATCTTGCGGGTGCTTCCATCCCTTCATGCTCTTCTCAGGCATAATCACCCGCCGGAAGCCAAGCTTTGCGGCCTCCTTAACGCGCATTTCCGCGCGCGAAACGCCTCTTACCTCACCGGTAAGTCCTACTTCTCCGAAGAAAACGTCGTAAGGTTTTGTTGAAATATCACGAAAACTGGAGGCGATACTAATAGCTACAGCTAGATCAATCGCCGGTTCATCCAGCTTTACTCCCCCGGCAACATTAAGGTATGCATCCTGATTCTGCAGGAACATGCCCATCCGTTTCTCGAGTACAGCGATAATAAGTGCCATCCGCTGGTGATCCATGCCTGTGCACATTCGCCGTGGGGAAGGGAAGTGGGTGGCAGCAACAAGTGCCTGAAGTTCTACAAGCACAGGTCTAGTTCCCTCCATACTTGCCACCACAGTAGAACCAGCCACGCCAAGCGGACGTTCCGATAAAAAGAGCTCCGATGGATTCTCTACTTCGGTAAGCCCCGCTTCACCCATTTCGAAAATGCCGATTTCATTCGTAGAGCCAAAGCGGTTTTTTACAGCCCGCAAAAGTCTATACGTATGATGCCGCTCACCCTCAAAATACAGCACGCAGTCCACCATATGTTCAAGCATCCGTGGTCCAGCAATAGCCCCTTCCTTGGTAACATGACCAACGAGAACTGTTGCAATTCCACGAATCTTAGCGATACGCATAAATCTTGTCGTACACTCCCGAACCTGGGTCACGCTGCCTGGCGCACTCGTTACTTCTGGCATAAATACGGTCTGAATAGAATCGATGACAAGAAATTGTGGCTGGATTTGTTCGATCGCTTCTTCTATGCTTTCCATATTTGTCTCACATAGTACATAAAGCTCCGTTGACAACGCATCGAGGCGATCCGCGCGCAGCTTAGTTTGCCTTACCGATTCTTCGCCCGAGATATACAGTACTCGCAATCCCTGTGTTGTAAGGGCATGCGAGGTCTGTAATAAGAGCGTAGATTTACCGATTCCTGGGTCTCCCCCTACTAGTACCAGCGATCCTGGTACGATCCCCCCACCGAGAACACGGTTAAGCTCACCTATACCTGTCAGTATGCGCGGTTCCTTGTCACTTTCTATACTTATGATCGACTGTGCCTTTTCTTTACTATGAAAAATAGGGGCATTCATTCCCTGTGTTTTGACTACGCTTTCCGTTTCCTCCACCATGGAGTTCCAAGCCTGGCACCCTGGGCATTTCCCGAACCATTTTGGCGATTCGTATCCACAGTCGGTGCAAAAAAATTTTGTTTTTGCTTTAGCCATTTGTTCTCCTTACGGTCCGAACTGTTTACAATTCGGATCATTTTCTTCTAATGAAAGTTTACCATTTCTACCCCTTTAACGAAAGGTCATTCGGTATTTGCATTAAATGTATATTTTAAATTGATCTATTTCCAATAAAAAAAGCTTCCGCTCCTCTATAAATAAGGAGCGAAAGCCTTGTTTATTTTATTCGGATTCTACTTCTTTTTCAAGCGCTGGCGCTACTGGAGCGTCCACTTTAGTCACCACAAGTTCTCCGCCGACCTCATCAATATTGAGGGAATCACCCTTTTGGATATTTCCTCTCAACAATTCCTCAGAAAGACGGTCCTCAATATGCTTCTGAATTGCCCGGCGCAATGGACGTGCACCAAAGGCTGGGTCATAACCTTCTTTAGCCAAGAAGGCCTTCGCTGCATCCGTAAGTACGAAATCAACATCATATTCACGCAGGCGCTTGCGGAGCTCATCAGACATCAACGTAACGATCTCAGCGATATGTTTCTCATCGAGTGAGTGGAAGACGATGATTTCGTCGATCCGGTTCAAGAACTCTGGACGGAAGCTCTTCTTGAGCTCTTCCATAACCTTGCCCTTCATATTGCCGTATTCTGCTCCTGCATCTTGCACAGCCGTGAATCCAAGCGTCGAATTCTTCTTGATTGCCTGTGCACCTACGTTAGAGGTCAGAATGATAAGTGTATTACGGAAGTCAACTACCCGGCCTTTAGAGTCGGTAAGGCGACCATCTTCAAGCACTTGCAGCAAAATGTTGAATACTTCCGGATGCGCTTTTTCAATTTCATCAAGCAGTACTACAGAGTATGGTTTACGACGTACCTTCTCTGTTAATTGGCCGCCTTCTTCATAGCCGACATATCCAGGAGGGGCACCAACTAAACGGGACGTGGAGTGCTTCTCCATGTATTCCGACATATCAATACGAATGACCGCATTCTCATCGCCGAACATAGCTTCAGCAAGCGCACGTGCCAACTCAGTTTTACCTACACCCGTAGGACCGAGGAAGATAAACGAGCCCATTGGACGTTTCGGATCTTTAAGACCCGCACGCGCCCGGCGCAATGCCCGGCTGACAGCCTTAACAGCTTCGTCCTGACCAATCACTCGTTCATGCAGCAGAGCCTCCATGTTAAGCAGACGGTCGGTCTCTTCTTCCTTCAGCTTGCTTACAGGGATCCCCGTCCAGCTTGCTACAACCTGTGCGATATCTTCAGGAGTAACTTCAGAATCCGTGCGTCCTTGTTTTTCTTTCCACTGGTTCTTAGTCGTATCAAGCTCTTCACGGATTTTTTGCTCCGTATCACGCAGGGCAGCCGCTTTCTCAAACTCTTGGCTCTGAACAGCGGAATCCTTCTCCTTGCGGATATCATCCAAGCGCATTTCTAGTTCCTTCAGATTTGGCGGGATAGTGTAAGAGTGAAGCCTTACTTTAGACCCTGCTTCATCGATAAGGTCAATGGCTTTATCCGGCAGGAAACGATCCGGAATGTAACGATCAGACAGCTTTACAGCTTCCACGATAGCTTCATCCGTAATTTTCACACGGTGATGTGCTTCATAACGATCACGAAGTCCAAATAGAATTTGTACCGCTTCTTCTGGAGATGGCTGATCCACCGTAATTGGTTGGAAACGACGCTCCAAAGCTGCATCTTTTTCAATATATTTACGATATTCATCCAGCGTAGTCGCACCGATGCACTGAAGTTCTCCGCGGGCTAAAGCCGGCTTAAGAATGTTAGATGCATCAATAGCACCTTCTGCGCCACCAGCACCGATCAGCGTATGAAGCTCATCGATAAAGAGTACGATATTCCCCGCTTGGCGAATCTCATCCATGATTTTCTTGAGGCGGTCTTCAAACTCACCGCGATATTTAGTACCAGCCACTACAGAACCCATATCGAGCGTCATTACGCGTTTGTCGCGCAGTGTTTCTGGAATTTCATTATTAATGATCTTTTGGGCCAGGCCTTCAGCAATAGCTGTTTTACCAACCCCAGGTTCACCTATCAACACGGGGTTGTTCTTCGTCCGGCGGCTCAGTACCTGAATAACACGTTCAATTTCCTTGCTACGACCGATAACTGGATCCAGGTTGCCATCCTTGGCATAAGCCGTCAAATCGCGTGCTAGGCCGTCTAGAGTCGGTGTGCTGACATTAGCAGGTGTTCCGCTATGACTGGATGCAGCCTCGCTGCTTCCCAGAAGCTGAAGCACTTGCTGACGAGCTTTGTTCAAGCTGATGCCGAGGTTATTAAGCACACGAGCCGCGACACCTTCTCCTTCACGAATAAGTCCTAGCAGAATATGCTCAGTGCCGACATACGTATGTCCCAGCTTGCGGGCTTCGTCCATCGACAACTCGATTACTTTTTTGGCGCGAGGAGTATAAGCAATGTTCGTAGGTTGTTCTTGGCCTCTGCCAATCAGTGTCTCCACTTCGTCCTGGATTTTCTCAAGACCCAGACCCAAAGCGATTAATGCTTTAGCAGCAATGCCGTCTCCTTCACGAATAAGTCCTAGCAAAATATGTTCTGTGCCAATATTGTTGTGTCCTAAACGAACAGCTTCTTCCTGCGCTAGCGCTAGCACTTTTTGTGCGCGTTCCGTAAATCTTCCAAACATCATATCTCCTGCACCTCCATGAATAATAAATATCTATATTAATGTTGTGTTCCCAGTGTTTCTCGGAGCAGTTTCGCCCGATACATATCCCGTTCAGTAGCGTTCATCTCGTCACCGAACATTTTTTGCAGAAATCCTGGCTGTGTCTTAACGTTAAGCTCATTAAGCACGGAAATCGAAGGGCCTTCCAGTATGCCAAGGTCGACCCCAAGTCTCACATCAGACAGCCGTTGTGCGGATTCTTTAAGCTCCATTAGAGCTGCATAACACAAAATCCCATAAGATCTTTTCACTCGGTCTGTAATTCTTAAAGCGGAATCTACAAGCAGCCTTTCACGGGCATTTCGTTCATGCTCTATAATCTGGGTGACTACACTGTGAAGGTTCTCGATGATTTCACTTTCCGTTTGACCGAGAGTAATCTGATTGGAAATTTGAAAGATGTTCCCTACTGCTTCGCTGCCCTCACCATAAATTCCTCTTACAGTCAATCCCACTTGATTCACTGCTGACAATATGCGATTGATCTGTTGGGTCATTACTAGTGCTGGCAAATGCAGCATTACTGAGGCACGTAGCCCTGTACCCACATTGGTGGGACAACTGGTCAAGTATCCTCTTTTATCATCAAAAGCGTAATTAACAGCCGATTCGAAGATATCATCGATGGCTGTCGCACGTTCCCATGCTTCTCTTACCTGAAGACCCGGGAACAGACATTGGATCCGCAGATGGTCTTCTTCGTTAATCATGATGCTGACCGACTCATCTTCATTTAATATCACAGCTGCGCCACGTGAATCATTGGCCAGATTAGGACTGATAAGATGTTTCTCGACCAATACCTTTTTGTCCAGTTCATTCACTTCAGCAAGCTTTATCAGTTGAAAAGATCCGAATTCGGCAGCAGTTTCCCCATGAAACACAGGGGCCAGCAGCTCTAATACTTCTTCCGATTGCTCTAAGGAAGCAAGCATAGGGAATGGAAGATGCTCTAAATTACGTGCAATACGCATACGGCTGCTAATTACAATCTCGGAGTGACTGCCTCCCGAGCGCATCCAATCACTAAGCGCTTGTTCAGTAAATCGGAGACTTGACATGTCATATCCCCCCTATATATCAAAGACTTTACTCTTGTGCCATTTCTTTTTCAAGTTGGCGAATTTGATCCCGCAGCTCTGCCGCAGTTTCGAATTCCTCCTGTGCGATACTTTGCTGTAATTCCAGCTTCAATTCATCAATTTGCCGTTTGAACACAATCTGTGCTCCAGCACGTTTGGGAATCTTGCCTACATGCGAAGTGCTGCCATGCACCCGTTTAAAGAGCGGGTCCAGTGCACTGTTAAAATATTTATAACAGGAGCTGCAGCCAAAACGACCCAATTTGCTAAACTGCGAGTACGTCATCCCACAATTCTCACATTGCAGACTCTGCGTAGTCTTCGTAGCAGCCGTCTTTTCCTTACCGGCCCCTTCAAGATCAAGCAGACCAGACAGCAAGCTGTGAATGGAGAATCCTCCAGCAGTTCCCGGGATCAGTTCACCCTTCTCCCGCGCACAGCTCTCGCAGATATGAAATTCTGTCTTCTCTCCATTCACGATCTTGGTGAAATGGAGTGTTGCTGGCTTGACGCCACATTCCTGACATTGCATAAGCGAAAGCCCCTCCCTTATGATTGACAATTATTTGCCTAACAAAGAGATTAACATCGCCTTCATAATCTTGGCCCGAATCTCATCCCGATATGGAATCTTAACCGTTAGGCAATCCCGAGAAACAGCAGCGCGCATAAGACACGCCTCACGCTTGCTTAGAAAACCAGCTTCCTCCAGTTGATAAATCAACCCTTCGGCAGCGTTCTGATCTATCCCGCCACCTATAGTATGGTTTAAATGGGCATGCAGTGCCACGTTGGGTGGCAATTCAAAACGTTGAATACGAATATATCCCCCGCCACCACGCTTACTTTCCACCACATAGCCTTTTTCCAGTGTAAAGCGTGTACTAATAACATAATTGATCTGTGACGGTACGCATGAGAACTGGTCCGCCAGGTCATTTCGCTGGATTTCCACCGTACCTTCGGGACTTTCATGCAAAATATTCTTCAGATATTGTTCAATAATATCAGAGATATTGCGCATCACTCATCCTCCAGTGCTCTTTAAAGCTTCATAATATCGGTTGCGGCCCGCATCCTTAATGACATTCATTAGTGAACTTCATTCATATAAGTCTGAAGAAAACTTCACGAATTCAGAGGATCGCACTGTATGTCATCAGGTGTGTTGACTTTGACTTTCTTTGACTTTTTAATATTATAACATATTCTGTGCTAATTCCAAGAGGATTCTCTTATTTTTCACTTTTTTCAGCGAATGTATTCGGAAATAAAGAACTCTCCCAGCATCTTTCGAAGGGGAGAGCCTAATTATTTTCTAAAAATGATCAAAAAGTGCGGTTTCAGCTTGCGGAATGATTTCTTCGAGCCATTCCAGAGCCGTCGGACTACCAGTCACAAGTCCATAACGAGCCAGCTCTGCAGGGCGTTTATATCCAAACATTAGAATCGTCAGCGTGCCAATATCACAGCTTAAGTCAGCTGCATCCCGTTCACCCTCTATACGCAAGAAAGCTGCTGCTCCCTCTTCGGAGACCGTCCATTCCCACAACCCGTCATTCCATGGTGCATATTTATCTTCAATATAGATAACCTGTTTCTTCTGACTGCTGTGACGCTTAAAAGAATAACTCTCCACAAATACTTTAGCATTCACAATACGCGCCATAAAATAAGGATAGTTCTCCTGCTCTATACGCGGATCAGGCAGCAAAAAGGGTAACATATCATCGGATGGCACCAGTTTTAGCGATGCACCGGTCACCATTGAATCGTGATTCGCAAGAAATGTCCACAGCCCCTGCCGGGCCTGTTCGTTCAAAAACACAAATTCATCAATGACCAGTTCTCTATTTTCTATCTTATATAATACGTATCCTTCAGGTTCCCCAAGCTGTGAATAAAATACCGCAGTCTGACCTTCATCATCCAGAACAGAGTTCTCCCACCAGTCCAAATCACGCTTAAGTGTTCCGTTATATCTAACTGCAAAACGATTGTATAAGTTGTCCAATACTCCGATATCTTTAACACCGCGTCTTACCTTGCCCTCAACTTCAACCTTCTTGGGAAACTTGGCAACAGGAATGGAGTATTTCTTATATTCACAATAAACTTCCCAACCAAATTTGCGATAAAAAGGGATCAAGAACGGATGCAGAAAAGATAATGTCTGCCCCGCCTCATTCATCGTTTGCAGCGTATGCGCTAGGAGCTTTGCCACATGTCCCTGTCTGCGATTCTCTGGCCATGTCGCTACCCCAGCGAGCCCTCCCATAGGTACTAATCTACCTTGTATGTACACTTGGAATGGAAGAAGAGTAAGTTTGGCTTCCAAAGTACCTTCTTCAAAAGCACCCCATACGCGTTCTGCTTTAAATCTTTCCTTAGCATTAGCCCTTTTCTCACTAGGCAGCTTGTATTGAAAAGCATATTCAGATAAATCCATGCTTAGATCAAACTCTTCTGAGTGCAACTGTCTGATATCCACAAAACTCACCTCACCATTTATGAATTTACTTTTATGGTTAGTATAACAAGAGAGTGTATTGTGTGCGAATTATAAGGATATTTTTCGAACTTTTTTTAGTTATCCACAGCTTTAAGCAGTTTCAAAAATAGTCTTGTAATCTTGTCCTATTCAAGTTAAAATAATTATCCACTTATCAATCCCTCTATCCACATAAATCTGACTATATCCACAGCAACCCGTGTATTACTTAGGTTTTCTGTTGACAGATCTACATAAATATGTACTTAATCCACACCATTCGGTGATTTTTTGCCTTTTAATCATCTATCCACATGTGCGTAAGTTTTCTGCAAATTCCAATGAATTATCCACAAGTTTTCCACAATCTATAATAGACGCAAAAAAGCCACTGTCGAGTTATCAACAGTGGTCTATTTGTGCTTGGCAACGTCCTACTCTCCCAGGACCCTTCGGTCCAAGTACCATCGGCGCTGGAGGGCTTAACGGTCGTGTTCGGGATGGGTACGCGTGGAACCCCTCCGCTATCGCCACCAAACATGCGTCTGTGAAACAGACGCTGCCGCGTGAAATTCGGTTCATCACTAGAAGTGACAATGAATTTCTAAGCGTATTTCAGGCTTAATCGCCTGAAAACTGAATCCGAAACGAATCTGCATTCTAAGTATAGGATAAGCCCTCGACCGATTAGTATTGGTCAGCTCCATGCATTGCTGCACTTCCACCTCCAACCTATCTACCTCGTCGTCTTCAAGGGGTCTTACTAATTGGGAAATCTCATCTTGAGGGGGGCTTCACGCTTAGATGCTTTCAGCGCTTATCCCGTCCGTACGTAGCTACCCAGCCATGCTCCTGGCGGAACAACTGGTGCACCAGCGGTACGTCCATCCCGGTCCTCTCGTACTAAGGACAGCTCCTCTCAAATTTCCTGCGCCCACGACAGATAGGGACCGAACTGTCTCACGACGTTCTGAACCCAGCTCGCGTACCGCTTTAATGGGCGAACAGCCCAACCCTTGGGACCTACTTCAGCCCCAGGATGCGATGAGCCGACATCGAGGTGCCAAACCTCCCCGTCGATGTGGACTCTTGGGGGAGATAAGCCTGTTATCCCCAGGGTAGCTTTTATCCGTTGAGCGATGGCCCTTCCATGCGGTACCACCGGATCACTAAGTCCGACTTTCGTCCCTGCTCGACTTGTAGGTCTCGCAGTCAAGCTCCCTTATGCCTTTGCACTCTGCGAATGATTTCCAACCATTCTGAGGGAACCTTGGAACGCCTCCGTTACTCTTTAGGAGGCGACCGCCCCAGTCAAACTGCCCGCCTGACACGGTCCCCGTACCCGATTAGGGCACTAGGTTAGAACCTAGATACGATCAGGGTGGTATCCCAACGGCGCCTCCACCGAAGCTTGCGCTCCGATTTCTACGGCTCCCACCTATCCTGTACAGATCGTACCCAAATTCAATATCAAGCTGCAGTAAAGCTCCATGGGGTCTTTCCGTCTTGTCGCGGGTAACCTGCATCTTCACAGGTATTAAAATTTCACCGGATCTCTCGTTGAGACAGCGCCCAAGTCGTTACGCCATTCGTGCGGGTCAGAATTTACCTGACAAGGAATTTCGCTACCTTAGGACCGTTATAGTTACGGCCGCCGTTTACTGGGGCTTCGGTTCATAGCTTCGGGTTACCCCTAACCACTCCCCTTAACCTTCCAGCACCGGGCAGGCGTCAGCCCGTATACTTCGCCTTGCGGCTTCGCACAGACCTGTGTTTTTGCTAAACAGTCGCTTGGGCCTTTTCACTGCGGCCCCCTCGTGCTATTCACACTACCGGGGCACCCCTTCTCCCGAAGTTACGGGGTCATTTTGCCGAGTTCCTTAACGAGAGTTCTTCCGCGCGCCTTAGAATTCTCTTCTCGCCTACCTGTGTCGGTTTGCGGTACGGGCACCTTCTCCTGGCTAGAGGCTTTTCTTGGCAGTGTGAGATCATGACCTTCGCTACTATAATTTTCGCTCCCCATCACAGCCTAGCCTTAATGATGTGCGGATTTGCCTACACATCAGCCTCACTGCTTAGACGGACATCCATCAGTCCGCGTCACTACCCTCCTGCGTCACCCCATCGCTCATAGCGGATTACGGTGGTACAGTAATTTCAAACTGTTGTCCTTCGACTACGCCTTTCGGCCTCGCCTTAGGTCCCGACTTACCCTGAGCGGACGAGCCTTCCTCAGGAAACCTTGGGCTTTCGGCGGATCAGATTCTCACTGATCTTTTCGTTACTCATACCGGCATTCTCACTTGTGTAGTGTCCAGCGCTCTTTTCAGTACACCTTCAACCCCTACACAACGCTCCCCTACCCCAGATACATAGTATCTAGCCATAGCTTCGGTGGTGTGTTTAGCCCCGTTACATTTTCGGCGCAGAGTCACTCGACCAGTGAGCTATTACGCACTCTTTCAATGGTGGCTGCTTCTAAGCCAACATCCTGGTTGTCTGTGCAACTCCACATCCTTTCCCACTTAACACACACTTGGGGACCTTAGCTGATGGTCTGGGCTGTTTCCCTTTTGACAATGGATCTTAGCACTCACTGTCTGACTCCCGGCAATAAGTATATGGCATTCGGAGTTTGACTGAGCTTGGTAATCCTTGCGGACCCCGCACCCAATCAGTGCTCTACCTCCACTACTCTTATACCGAGGCTAGCCCTAAAGCTATTTCGGGGAGAACCAGCTATCTCCGAGTTCGATTGGAATTTCTCCGCTACCCCCACCTCATCCCCGCACTTTTCAACGTACGTGGGTTCGGGCCTCCAGTGCGTGTTACCGCACCTTCACCCTGGACAGGGGTAGATCACACGGTTTCGGGTCTACGTCCACATACTAAGTCGCCCTATTCAGACTCGCTTTCGCTGCGGCTCCACCTTCTCGGCTTAACCTTGCATGTTAAACGTAACTCGCCGGTTCATTCTACAAAAGGCACGCCATCACCCATAGATCGGGCTCTGACTTTTTGTAAGCACACGGTTTCAGGTTCTATTTCACTCCCCTTCCGGGGTGCTTTTCACCTTTCCCTCACGGTACTGTTTCACTATCGGTCGCCAGGTAGTATTTAGCCTTAGCAGATGGTCCTGCTGGATTCATACGGGGTTTCACGTGCCCCGCACTACTCGGGATCCGTCTCGGAGAGAACACAGTTTAGGTTACAGGGCTTTTACCTCTATCGCGGGCCTTTCCAGACCTCTTCACCTACCATATTCCTTTGTAACTCCATGTGAGACGTCCCACAACCCCAAGAGGCAAGCCCCTTGGTTTAGGCTGTTCCGCGTTCGCTCGCCGCTACTGACGGAATCACTATTGTTTTCTCTTCCTCAGGGTACTTAGATGTTTCAGTTCCCCTGGTCTGCCTCTACACACCCTATGTATTCAGGTATGAGTAACTGCGAATTACCACAGCTGGGTTTCCCCATTCGGACACCCCCGGATCAAAGCTTGCTTACAGCTCCCCGAGGCAGTTTCGTTGTTCGCCACGTCCTTCGTCGGCTCCTGGCGCCTAGGCATCCTCCGTGTGCTCTTATTAGCTTAACCTTGATTCTTCCGAAGAAAAATCTCACTAATAACATTTACTTGTTTACACAAGTTGCTAAAAGATGTTCTAAAACGCAAATTCGTTTCGGTATCCAGTTTTCAAGGATCAAGTGTATAGACATAACAAATAGATGAAGTTTGTTGGTGGAGCCAAGCGGGATCGAACCGCTGACCTCCTGCTTGCAAGGCAGGCGCTCTCCCAGCTGAGCTATGGCCCCGCAAATTCCATCAAAACCGAACAAATGGATACACGTTAATTAGTTTTGGAAGCTTAGCTTCCGATTTGAATGTTCTCATTGCAGAGAACGATTCTCCATAGAAAGGAGGTGATCCAGCCGCACCTTCCGATACGGCTACCTTGTTACGACTTCACCCCAATCATCTACCCCACCTTCGGCGGCTGGCTCCCTTGCGGGTTACCCCACCGACTTCGGGTGTTGTAAACTCTCGTGGTGTGACGGGCGGTGTGTACAAGACCCGGGAACGTATTCACCGCGGCATGCTGATCCGCGATTACTAGCAATTCCGACTTCATGCAGGCGAGTTGCAGCCTGCAATCCGAACTGAGACCGGCTTTGATGGGATTGGCTCCACCTCGCGGCTTCGCTTCCCGTTGTACCGGCCATTGTAGTACGTGTGTAGCCCAGGTCATAAGGGGCATGATGATTTGACGTCATCCCCACCTTCCTCCGGTTTGTCACCGGCAGTCACTCTAGAGTGCCCAGCATTACCTGCTGGCAACTAAAGTTAAGGGTTGCGCTCGTTGCGGGACTTAACCCAACATCTCACGACACGAGCTGACGACAACCATGCACCACCTGTCTCCTCTGTCCCGAAGGCCGCTGCTATCTCTAGCAGATTCAGAGGGATGTCAAGACCTGGTAAGGTTCTTCGCGTTGCTTCGAATTAAACCACATACTCCACTGCTTGTGCGGGTCCCCGTCAATTCCTTTGAGTTTCAGTCTTGCGACCGTACTCCCCAGGCGGAGTGCTTACTGTGTTAACTTCGGCACCAAGGGTATCGAAACCCCTAACACCTAGCACTCATCGTTTACGGCGTGGACTACCAGGGTATCTAATCCTGTTTGCTCCCCACGCTTTCGCGCCTCAGCGTCAGTTACAGCCCAGAAAGTCGCCTTCGCCACTGGTGTTCCTCCACATATCTACGCATTTCACCGCTACACGTGGAATTCCACTTTCCTCTTCTGTACTCAAGCCACCCAGTTTCCAGTGCGACCTCAGGTTGAGCCCAAGGTTTAAACACCAGACTTAAATAGCCGCCTGCGCGCGCTTTACGCCCAATAATTCCGGACAACGCTTGCCCCCTACGTATTACCGCGGCTGCTGGCACGTAGTTAGCCGGGGCTTTCTTCTCAGGTACCGTCACTCCGATAGCAGTTACTCTACCGGACGTTCTTCCCTGGCAACAGAGCTTTACGATCCGAAAACCTTCATCACTCACGCGGCGTTGCTCCGTCAGGCTTTCGCCCATTGCGGAAGATTCCCTACTGCTGCCTCCCGTAGGAGTCTGGGCCGTGTCTCAGTCCCAGTGTGGCCGTTCACCCTCTCAGGTCGGCTACGCATCGTCGCCTTGGTGGGCCGTTACCCCACCAACTAGCTAATGCGCCGCAGGCCCATCCCTCAGTGACAGATTGCTCCGTCTTTCATTCTTCTCTCAGGAGAAAAAAGAAATTATCCGGTATTAGCTACCGTTTCCGGTAGTTATCCCAGTCTGAAGGGCAGGTTGCCTACGTGTTACTCACCCGTCCGCCGCTAAGTTATTTTGAAAGCAAGCTTTCAAAATAACTCCGCTCGACTTGCATGTATTAGGCACGCCGCCAGCGTTCGTCCTGAGCCAGGAT
>NZ_JBBOZH010000003.1:0-57197 GCF_038008505.1 Paenibacillus sp. FSL H7-0735
GCTGCAGGGGATCCAGCGGTGAGCGGTAGCATTTAGCCAGGGCAATGCTCATCCGGAACCTGAAGACACTTAAGTGAGCTGCTGAAGACTCCGGATTGATTCGCCGGCGGTAGCTAGCAGCATCCAGGAGAGCGTAAGCTGCTGCTGGATTGGATCCATGTGTGGTCTTTGAAAAGGGATATGACTTTCTAAAAATAAAAAAGAGGGTTTGTAATTAGTGGATACTTCGATTAGTTCCGGATATTAGTTCCCATAGATTATCTATAGTGAAAATTTATAAAATCCCTTATTGGTAAAGGGTTCTCTATAGAATTCACTGGGAACTAATATGGGGAACTGATGCGGGGAACTAATACGGGAACTAATATTTTTTTATCAATTGATAGTATCTTTTAACTCTGCTGGATGATTTTCAAGATAATTTTGTACTTGTTCTTCATCCCATGCCAGTGTATATCCCATCCTTGGACTAGAAGGAGGAGACAAAAATCCCTCAGCAACTAACTCTTTCATATGCAGTAATATCGTTTCTTTCCGAATTTCAAATATAGAACTAAGATCAGTCGAACTTAATATCCCTGTTCTGCAAATATGATCTTTAATCCCTTCTCTTAATTTTTTTTCTTTGTATACTTCATCTTGCTGACCTGAAATCCATTGACGCATATTTTTGGTAGAATTATATTTTTCGATCAATCCTTGTTCCTGCATTCTAGTTAATATGTTTGCTGCACTCATATATCCTATCCTGAGTTTCTTTTGCAAAATCGCGACGTTAATTCCATTGTTCTCTCTAGCAATTGAAATAGCCTTTTCATATATTTCATCTGGATTATGCTGTCCTTCTGGATTATGCTGTCCTTCTGTATCGTCTGTTTTATCAATATTTTTAGATAGATCAATATTATTTGAGTTGTCCAAAAACTCCTCTTGAACTTTCGCTAATTCTACCAAATCCCCTAATATTTCATTATCTGATGTATCACCAAGATTAGGTTCCGTAAAAATAGATTCGTTACTAGTTACTGTCTTTCTCCAAAATTCCCCTAGTTGCTCAATGAACATAGTGGACTCATCATCGTTTGTACTAATCGCTGCGCTTTGGAATCTCTGTGGACTTCCGCCATTAACAACACATACTCCGTCTCCATTACCAAGTAGTGACGGTCCACCAGTATCCATAACCGTTCTATAATCAACACCGCTTTGTAAACGGAAGGCGACTCTTGAGGGTAAATTAGCTTTAATAATACCTGTCACAACATCAACGCTAGGTCTTTGCGTACCCATAATTATATGTATCCCAGCAGCACGCCCCATCTGTAACCCCCGTTGTATTGGTTCCTCAACTTCTGCACCTAAAAGAAGTACTAAATCTGCATATTCATCTATTCCAATGATAATATAAGGCAGCCTTTCTTTTTTTGGATATTTTTTATGGTAATGCGATATATTTCTAACACCTAGCTGCGAAAACAAATCATATCTACGTTCCATTTCTACAATGGTTTGTTGTATTGCCGTTGCAGCACGCCGCATATCTGTAATCACAGGCGTTAGGAGATGTGGAAAACCTGAATACACCGAAAATTCAACTTTCTTAGGATCGATAAGAATTAATCTTAATCTCTTGGGACTTAATATTGTCAATAAAGAAGACAATATGACATTAAAAAAAACGGATTTACCGGAACCTGTAGTACCAGCAACTAGTAAGTGTGGTAGTTTTGCCAAGTCTACAAGTAATGCCTCTCCTTTCATTTTCCTACCATAAACTACAGGTAGTTCAGCATTTTCAGAATAACGTATTAAATCTTGTGCAACATCGCGTAAATATACAAATGCTCTGTCTTCATCTCTATGAGGTATTATGAAAGCAGCCGCACTTTGATAATCAGATGTTGTGACCTCAAAACTTTGATGTTGTCCTAAATGATTAGCTATATCATCTTTCTTCTTCATTAGCTGGGAAAGTTGGATTTTAGGCGGTAAGCGAAACGAAATTATTTGCAGAGCCGGTCCTGACTCTATACTTAAAATTTCTATATTCCCCTCAAAATTGAAACCCACCAATTCAAGCGCATTAGAAATCTTCTCACTCGCATATTCTCTGGTAAAGACTTTAGAATTGATGGGACGAGGATTTCGAGGTAACATGTCAAATTGCGGTGGAAAAACCTCACTAAAAGGGATTTCCCTCAAATCAGAGACAGAGGCTGCTATTTGCCCCTCAGCAGCCTCAATAAATATAGTATCATTTGTAGATTTACTGTTAGCTTGATCGCTACCCTGTGAATACTTCTCTTTGCTTTTAAGTACATAATTAAGTATTTGTTTTCTTTTCCTCCAACCTATCCTTGCAACATACGGTAGACCGACAAATAGAATCCAACTCTTTAATGTATAAGATAGGACTTTTTCACTTAACTCATGTAGTGAGGGAGAAAAATCAAATATATAAATCAGACCACATGCCCCAGCTGTTAGCGCTGCTATACGTGTGAAAAACTGTGCGAACGATTCTTTTTGATTAACATCTTTATTGTCCATTTGATTAATCACCTGCTTTCATATGCTTAAAAAATCCTAACAATCCATTTGCAAGATCATTTGCATTTTCTTTTACAATAGGCCACCATTGGTCTGCCTGAACAACTACAAGATCATAAACATCACTAATGTTACGAACCAGCATTATTAGAAGAAATACACCTATTGCTTTCCACAATAAAGAAGGTACCTTAAATTTGTCTCCATATTTATAAAGTCCCCAAAAAACAATACCAATTATTAATACTAACGTCATACAATCATCCTCCTAATTCTGATAGCAAATTGTGAAATTTACGTACACCTATCCACCATCCTCTATGTTCAGCATAATATCCTCGGGGATTATCCATTGCAGACAGCCACTCAATAAAATCTCTTCCATTGGGTCTATCCTGGGACAATTTAATTATTGTTTGAGCTGCAATAGTTGCTGACTGTTCTGTAGTTAGAGTAGCTCCCTTTCCCTTGCACCAACAGCCAAACACATTCCAAGGATTTTTCACAATCTCTGAAGCATGATTATTACTCTCAGGGACGAATGATTGCTCCTGACCGGTAATTGCAAGGAGTAGATATGGATCGACATTCTTTAATTTGGCGGCACGATCAATCATGTTTAGAGTTTCTACGTACCCAAGTGCTGACTTACGCTTCTTTAGATAATCCAATAAAACGGGTATATTTAAAGGTTTATACGAATATTCACCTGGATCCAGCGATGTTCCAGGCGGTTGTACGTAATCAAGAGGGTTCACAGGTTTTCCCGACGATTCAATTTGAAAATGCAAATGTGGTCCCGTTGATCTCCCAACTATTCCCTTGCCTATTCTTGCTATTAGTTGTCCTTTGCTTACGACATCTCCAGTATTCACATACATCAATGCTTCCAAATGACCATATTTCGATACAAGATTATTACCATGATCGATATAAATCACTTGACCGTAGCCGCTAGCCGCACCAGCCAACGTTACAACCCCTGAAGCCATTGCATAAATTGGCTGTAACTCTGTTTTTTCTGCTCCATTAGCAATATCGATCCCTTTATGATACTCAATCCCTCCTAAATCACGGTTTCCAAACGATGAGGAGACACGCGAAATAGACGGCACAGGCCATATATAGGCTGTACCGTCCGTATCTAATTGATTCGGTGCATATAAAGCTGAGTCTGTTGTGGAAGAACTATAAGATAGAGAACCAGGAGTAGAGAATAAGAAAAACGGAAGCAAAACAAATCCGATCACTAGAATCACCAGAGCGATTAATATAATGAGCCCCCAAATATATGGTGCTAGAGATGAAGTAGTTAATAAGATAATCATTCGACGAGTTTTTTTGATCTTATTAATTGTTTCCTGAGTTTTAGCTATCGCATCTGACATAGGCTTATATTGCTTCTTTTAGACCGCGAGTTTTGTAAAGAACGTGCTCATCTTCCGGAACATGCATAAACAACTCGTCATATTTCTTGTGATACTCTAAGACATAGCAATTCGTATCTTCATTTTCTCTAATCCTATCCTGTACTTCTTCTGGTACATCAGAGTGCTGAGATAACATCCGTACAGCAGAATGTTCCATATAGAAATACACCTTAACATTAGTGTTTTCCCACATACCAACACCTTCAGCTGTATCAAGAATAATAGCTGGAGTATTAGCCCCTAGTATCATCATTCCATTCCACTTACGTATGGCTGTATACCAATCAAATACAGCTTGTTTTAATTCTCTATTTTTTAATTGCCTTTGTCCCTCATCAACTAGAACCGCGCTGAAATATGCCCCTTCGAATCGAAGTTTTTGGATATTAGAATTTACCACATCAAAAGCCATGGACATTTTTAATTGTGCTAACTTAGCTTTTTCATCCTTCTCGTTCCCTTCAGTTTCTCCACTTCCTACCTTATAGACTACTAAAGGAGCATTCTGAAATGTTAAAGGTTCTTCAGACTCGAATACTCCATCATAAATTCCAATAAAATAGATTTTGATTTTGTCATATAATGATTTAGCATCATCATTCGTTTTTGAATCTTCCTGTACATCTCTAAAAAACGCATGAATAGTTGGTCGCTCACCAGAATATGGTCCGTCCCAAGTTTCTGGTTTATTTTTCTCTATACCAGCATTTTGGAATACTCGCCTAACAGCCTCACCAGCCTCGAATAGTTCTGTTTTCGTTAAACCATCAGCTAGCATAGAACAAGTACGAATACCAGTATCAATTGCTCTTTGATATCTTGAACGATTATACCTTACGCATTCTTCATCGATTTCTGGTATAGAGGGCATAATTGCTAGTGGTTCAAAGTATCTGCCAACATCAGCAGTATGATCAATGTATACTCCCCCGACTTCTTCGCATAAATCCCTCCACTCGCCGTCAAGATCGAACACAAATACATGTACACCTTCTTCTAACAAAGAGACAACTAGTGCTTTCAAAAAATAACTTTTCCCCTGTCCCGTTTTCCCCAAAACCATCAAATTTTGAGCTCTAGGGTCATTAGGGTCACACAAGTTAATAAAACAAAAACCACCGTCCTCTGTGCGCCGACCAAAGTATAACCCTTGACCATCACTAAAAGATCCACTAGTAAATAGGTATGTTCTTGCTGCAACTGAATCAGTAATAACGCGCCCATAGTGATGCTTATTAAAGAATTCACCGGAGGGTGATTCTTTATCTGACACAGGACTGGTTTGAATTAAAGCTTCTAGTTGTTCACTAAAAAGATTATCAAGTCTTCCATCTAGGTCATCGATCCAATCTCTCATATTTGATTCAGCTGCGTCCAGTTGATAAGTTGTTTCCGCAGACATGGTAAGGAAAGTACTGACCTCAACCAGCTTACTTTTCCCCTGTTGTATCGATTCCTGCAGAGATACTAAGGCATCTCTTGCGTCTATCTCAGATTGACGACCTGGATCTGTAATGGTCATTTCTGAAACGCTTTTTTCAAGTCGTTTATATTTATTTTTCATTGCCCAATTCCATTTAACATCTGATTTGATGTAGCGAATTGTTTTACGAAGAGTTGCCCCTTCTTTGGTGACTAACTCATCTAATTGATCAAGGTACCCTGCTACTATCTCAAGAGGGTATGACTCAATCATTACGACTCTTACAAAATGACCAGTTTTTGAATCTTTACCTTCCATAGTTTTAACTAACTTAGTGTTTTTCTCATCACCAGAGTTCACTAGAGTATGTTTTTTTTCCTTTGACCACTTCTTAATCAAACGTCCACTATATGTTAATAGCTGTTTATCAACCTTGCTTTTTAGAGAAACCTTTTTAAGTGATAGCTTCTTTTCCTTCTGTTCTATCATTCTTCTACACTCCTTTCACTATGCACAAAAAAAGGACGCGCTTGCGGATCAATAGCAAGCGGTCGCCCTTGGAATAACATTTGATTTGCATTTTGAAAAAAAGGAATCTTCTTATCAATTTCTTTTTTGAAATGTTCTTTAACTAGTGCTGACATTTTTAAATCCATGTCCACATCCACTTGATTTAACCAAACCTCTCCCTTCCAATTGCTGACCTCCGTTTCCCAACGCATCCAATGGTGATAATCGGTGTCAATTATAGCTATAGTGTCATATTGGTTAGTTAAGTAACTCCGCCCTGGATAATTCCATGGTAGATCTATAACTACTGCTCCAACCCTTAACCTGGAATTTATTAAATTCTGAACTTCTTCAATCTCAGGAAATTCAAGTGGTGTAAAAATACTTAATCCTGAAACTTGGCGAGAACTCCAAGACTTCCACTTGGCGTACTCTCCATCAATTTGTAGTGGGTTTATTAGAGTTAAAGTACCAAAATGAGGCGAGAGATCAATTAGCGAAACAGTTCGCTCGTTGTCACTATTAGCAACAGCGATATTCGCAGCCACAAATGATTTTCCTGATGAGGTAGGAGATGTAAAGATATTCACTCCTACCAATTCTTTTGTGATTTTTCCGTTTTCTACAACAATTTCTTCTTCCTCAATCTCAATTGTGGACTCTACCTTAGAGCTCTTTTTTGGAAACATATAGATCAGTTTTTTTAATTTTGGAAAATGTAAATCTTTCAAATCCAATAATTTATGCTTAATGAAATCAAGATATTTGATTATTCTAATCATTATGGTCAAATTAGTTACCGGAACAACAATGTCTTCACTTTCTACAGAGTCCGCTTTAGATTCGTTATTTTCCCCCACAGCATTGTCCTCCATTGTTACTGCAGCCTCATTATTAACACTCAAAATTTCCGGATCCTCCCCATGTTCTGGCTGAAAAATAAAATCATCTTCATTTTTCCTGAGATCTATATCATTTGTTGGTATAACTGCATCTTCCCTTTGTCCTTCGATAGCCAATACAACGGATTCAATTAAGGATTTTTGAGAATTAGAAGGTTCATCGTTTGTTTCTTCCTCTTCTTCTTCCTCTTCCCATGTACCTTGTGAGGCTTTCCATTCTTCCCAAACCGTTCGATCCCAGTGACGACTTGTAAGCTCAGGAATTGAAAATCCAGATATTATTGTACACTCATGACCACTTTGTATAAGCCCGTTAAGTACCCTATCTTTCCTTTGACGCAATTCGGCAATCAATCTATGCCTTTTTAACTCTGCTTTAGACAAACCCTTAGGTTCATCCTCTCTTTGGCGAATCGTGAGGTCGAATTCACTGATAGACAAACGTATAGTGTATTCACTTCTTTTTGCAGAACCAGACTTCGCTAATTCTTCAAACAGCTGAAGCCTCTTTACTTTTCTCCGCTCAATACCTTCAGATACACTTCTTTTTTCCTTTTTCACATTCCATATCTCATGCCTGAAATCAGGAATTTGTTCTTCTGTAATATCACATTCAAACCCTTCCCTCACCAATGATCTTAGAAAAGTTTCAAATCCACCGATTCTTTGCTTTTTTTGAGAAAAGACAGCTGTTTCCCATGGCGGTGATTGGACGTTTAGCATAATGTGAATTGTTTTTCCACTTCTATAAAACCATCCATCTTCTGTAACCCCCAATAAAGAATCCATACTATCTCCAGATCCTTCTTTTGGGTGCTTGATATAATGTGTCAAACGTTTAAAACGATAGGACCATTTTAGGATCCTTGACATCAGAATGGTAACAAAAACTGTAATTAGCCATAGCAGCTTTATGATAAAGGATATGGGTAATAGGAATACCGTGGTACCCATTAAAAATGTAACCCCAATGACCCAACCTATGTCACTCACTGAAAGTCCCATAAATTGAATGTCTTCTCGTATATCAGCAAACATACTAGCGCGGAGCAATTCGTTTTCTCGCTCTTGATAAGATTTTTCGGTCACCTTTACACCCCCAATTTAACTTTTATGCTTGTTTATCATTTCAGCTTGGAAGTTCTCAAAACTCCCCATGTCCATTCCCGGTATGGGTGCTTGACCATAACTTACAGGTTCTCCGTCAACAATCACTTTGATGTTCCCTTCTCTGGTCCTCCAGTATGGTGTTCTTCCATCCCTAAATTCTTCTAATGCCGATTTGAATGCCGCCTCCAGATCTTTCTTTACGATTACATAGGTATCTTTTGAATTAATTTGCAAACCAGCAAGTAGATCTTTATTTTTGCTTTTTAATTTAATATGTTCTTCAAGTGCCGGCATAAAACGATTGCCTTTTGGTAAATCCAATCTAACTAGATCCACTGGTTTGGCTAGTAATTGCTTAAATACTTCTTCAGCTTCAGTTACATGTTCTTCCGGAATCCAAAGGGCACCATTATCCAAACGAATTTTAGAAACCCACGGCATTTTGTCTACTTGTTGATTCAGCTGCTTATATGCTTCTTTTGCAACATCTGCTGAAAGAGCAGCTTTTCGGTAAGTCGGTAACAGGTTTTTTACTTTTTTAAGCTCTGATTTTGATGCTTCTGAACCATCAACATGCGTTTTTAGAGTCTCGGTATCAATAAACAGACCATTTTTATAATATCCTCGCTGTACATCAGAGGTTGTAAATAACATTTCTCCATTGATTCTTTCCTTTATTTCCCCTGTATCCCCTTTAAGAGTAAGCTTACCTTCCCTTGCATTCCAATTAATTCGTTCACCATATTTGGGTTTGATTTCTTTAATCAATCTGGACATATCTGCTCTCTCACTGTTCTTTATATTTATAACTTCAGCGTGTTCAAACTTGTCTTTTTGCAGCGTTTTAGCAACTGTTTGATTACTTTCAATAATACGATCATCTTCAAGTTCCAAATGACCACTATCAACAGATACCATAGTCCCTGTTGAGACTAAAGCTTCCGGTTCAGTATATTTCACTCCTTGGATCGACTCTGATATTCCACCTGTTAATTTTGAAGCAACCCGATTTCTACGGGTACCTTTTTGTTGAGTCTGCATTCTTTTTCCCACTTCAGCCATACGACTGCTTTTTTGCTTCAAAGAAAGCGAACCTTTTTGTAAAGAATCCGCCCCTAATCGTTTACCGACACTGTTCATTGCTGCACTTGTTCTTTCCCCCATTTTCCCGAATTTTTCAATCGTGGCTCCCCCATTTAAAGTCATTGGTTGTTTAATAGCTCTGAAAAGTGGTCGTACCCAAAACACGAATATTAATATTACTGTGACCAAAATGCTTAAGATCATAAAGACTAAAGGCGACACTCCTATTTCGCTTGAAAATCCAGCCCCCTCACCATAATCTGTCTGAAGACGAACAAATATCCCATACTGGATAGCTGATATAAGCCCTACCAATAAGGTGCGAATATATATATTTATGAATCCAATCAGCGTTTCAATTTTTCCGGAATATGCAGTGTATGAAATCCAAATTGCAACGAAAATAGCCATCATCATTAATACTAGAACCTTCAAAACAGATATAAAGAAAAGAGGTACTACTACTATGGTGACAAACATCAGCAATGTGAATATTCCACCCTCTGTTGCAACAACAATCTCACCTAAGGTTTTACTGGCATATATAGCGTCCGTAATTCCATCAGCCCCAAGAATTAGGGACTTTAAGATTTGATCACCTTTTAATCCTTCATATAAAATATCAGTTGTACCTATAATTCCAGAAAGAAACTTTTGTGTAATCCAATTCATTAAAACATTCAAGAAGTTTAAAACCGTTAAACTCAATAAGCATGCTACGAAGCTTACTATAAAAGCTTGAAGCATCTTCTTAAGATCCTTTTTCCCATGTATAACATTCCAGGCTAAAACTAGTGATCCAGCCAATATTGCAGCCAAACCTATAATTGAAAATATTGACCAACCAGAATAGACAAGTGATATCTCAGCTACTCGCGGTGAGAATAAATAACTCTTAGCAAAAGCACCATATAAAGGACTCATCATCTCATCAACCCATGAAACAATTAGACCTTCTATAGCATCGTGAATTAACTTTCCAGACATTAAATCCTTGAACGTTTGGTTCATTTGTTGAAAGTCTTCCATTAAGGCAGATACCCATTCAGGCATATACCATGGATTATCCTCTTTAATAGGCTCACTTACCCCAGGTCCAGGTGTTACAGATGGATTAGGAGTAACAACAGGTGTAGCTACCGGTGCATTCGGTGGATAATTGGGAACAGGCGCAACAGCAGCCGCGAGAACAACATTAGACGAAACAAAGTTTAAAGTTAAAACTATCACAAGCATATAAAGTATTGATTTTATTTTCATTTAACATTCCACCCCATAATCTGCAGAAAGTTAGTTAATTTTTCGAATACAAGGAGCAAAGTGCCTGACATAAAGAGAAAAATAATGAATAATGAAATGATCATCCTTTTCCAAAATTTAACATCATTTATGCTAGCCTTTGCTTTCCGTACATTAATCAAGAATATAATAATTTTTATAATCCAATAGACAAACGCAGCGGTACATATTATTGTAGCTGCTCCACCTACCAACAATAGAAACCAGTCTAATGCTGTAACATCAGATTGTTTAATAGTGTATATTTTTTTCATCTGATCAATATAATCCTTATCCAATTCACCACCGCCTACGATTCAAGATAAATAAAAGGCAGATCCCCTCTCGGGAATCTGCCTTTTTTAAAGTTATTTAGCAGGAGTACTTATCTCGTTTGTACCTATATCCTGTTTGCTTGTCCAATCGTATACGTTTTCTAATACATTCAAGAAAGCGCCTGAGGTGAACAAGAACACTATTAGAAGTGTAATCGCAAGTTCTATCCAAAACTTCTTGTCACCCAAGCTTGCTTTAGCTCTTCTTACTTTAATTAAATACTTAACAACATCCACAATACACCATACTAGCAATGCAATTATAGCAAGAGTAAGGGGAATCATGATGATATAGAATAGAAAACCCAAACCATCTAATACTTTCCAGTTGAATTTCAACATACTTTTCATTTTTGTTACTGGGTTTTCATCGTCCGCATACGCTACAACTGGTAAAAGAAACACAGTTAAAAAGAGAAGTATTGAAAAAGCTTTACTTCTTTTCATAAAAAAAACCTCCCCATTATTCATTTTTAAATAAATATTCTTTGTACCTTATGATATATTGTTAGCTTGTCCATAGTGGCAGCACCCCGCATATCTCCAACCATCTGGAGTTTTTATTAGAGTTAGATAAAGATAATGTCCCTCAACAATGCCTTGAGGCTCACCAATTTGGATTAGATCCCCTGTTAATATAGATGGAGATACATTGGTGAAATGATTTACCATCTCCTCATCCACTAAATCATTTACATTTAAGTATTCTCTTAAATTACCTGTCCAATTTTTGTATGTTTTCAATTTTATCTCCTCCTTTATTGTAAAAAATTGAGTGTCTTAAAAAAGGTTACGTTAGGTAATGGCTGATTTGTAAGTATGAACACCCATACAATTAGACTAGAGCACCAGCAAATACGAGATATCCAGCGTTCAACTGTCCCGCCATTTGAAAAAAGATGTAGACCAATTTTAAGCTTTGGAATTATTAACGAGTGAATACCGTCACTGCCAAAACAATCTCCAACTAAATGCGCCCACCAACCGGTTAAAAAACCGATTGCCAAAATTTGAACGGTGTCAGATTGTTGGAATGAAAATGAAATAATACCTAGACTCATCACAATTGCATACTCTGGTGTATGAATTATCCCTCTATGTTTGACTACAGGTAACATCAGAAATCCCAATCCAGCAAAGGCAGTTATCCAATGCAAACCATACAAACTATACATAGCTAACAGAGTTATACCGACTCCACTTAAAACAATATTTCTCATATTGGCCAACATAAAAAATATCAAACTTCCCACAAGACATATCAGCGCATTTTTAGCAGCTGGTAGAACGCTTAAACGCCAGTCCCCTTCATATAATTGCAACGCCAAAAAGATTACCCCAACAACAAGCATTAATACTGAAACAAGTCTAAAGAACCGCCTTTTTTGTACAGAAAATTGAATATGTTGACTTGCGGTACTTGTTTTGTGATCTAGATCTGGTGCAAGTCCTCCTGTAATTGCAGCACCAACACTTAGTATAAGAAGAGGTCCAATATATTCGTGTGATGGGTTCCAGAGTTTGCTATGCAACGCTGTATAGAAGCTTAATGATCCTGCTATCGCAGCGAGAGCAACATGCCCTTTTTTATTCATATTTATCACCTCCCCCCATGTTTATTAGAGACGAAAAAAACGATCTCCCGATATTTGGAGATCGCTTTGACTATCAACTATTATCTTTGGATCATCCGGTCTCCCTAAATAGTATCCTTGTGCAAACCGCACGCCAATTTTCATTAGTTTCAATAATTGATTTTTTGTTTCAACTCCTTCTGCCACAAGCTCAATACCCAATTCAGAACACATATCAAGAATGTATTTAACAATAATTTCTATTCGGGGATTTGTATCCACTTGTTCGATTAATGTTAGATCCAATTTTAGCCATGTGGGCTTGAACCAATCTAAAATTAGTCGATTAATATTTGAAAAACCAACCCCGAAATCATCTATAGCAAATCTAAATCCACGATTAGCAAGATCCATTAATGAATCGCGTACCGGATTAGTGATTTCCGTTACCTCAGATACCTCAATAATTACTTTATTGGGATCTATGTCAGCTAATATAATCCCGCCATGTTCAAAAGTTTCAGAACGAATATTAATAAATAATTTCTGATCTGGCTTCAATAATGGAATTCCTTTATTGATAGACTCACAGATTGCCCATTTATCAAACTCCACTCTATTACCAGCATAATAATCAAATATTTCAGATGCTGTTTCTCCAGAAACACCACACACTGTAGATTCAAAACCTATATTTCGATCTATGATAATATCTCTAATTGGTTGAAAAAGAACCTTCTTTAACATATCCTCCCTCCTTAAATCACATATTAAAAAAAGCCGAACTTCTTCTTGTATTTTTTTCCGGATATAACCGATCCCAATATACCCTCTAACACCTGATCGCTATCTTGTTGTGTTTTATAAACATCAGAATGCGGTGGAATTGAGAACACCAGCCGATCTTTCAAACAATCAGCCGTCTCTTCTCGACTACTTTCACTTGCAAGAGGCAATACAATTTTCCATCGATCTTGGCGTGTGGTTGAATGCCTTTGACAAAACTGCAGCAGTTCAACCATTCGCCATTCGGCACCAGAGGCACAAAGAATTGGAACCTTTGCTTGATTAAATAGTTTGAATGTGGCATCTGAATTTAGGCTACCTAAATCCATAACAAAAAAACGAAAGTTTTCAGTAGCAGCCTCTGCTAATTCTGATGGTATCCCTGAGAAATAGGTTACATCATTAATTTCAAAACGCGATTTATTATTCACCTCACCCCGTTGAATATATTCTAAATACCTAAAACATGGTCTTGTTCCTCCTTCCCACAAAGCCACCTTTGTTTTAAAATTCTTCGCTAGAAAATTTGCTACAAGCAAAGCAGTATGTGTTGATCCAGCACCTTCATAGATTCCTCCCACAGCAATAACAATTGTCTCCTCACTGACATCATTCATTACAAATCGATTGTTAGGAATAGGAATTAACACTTCTTCTTTCGCAATGCCCATAATTGGCGAAACCTGAAGCTCAGATAATTTATCCTGCCAATCCAGCATAGTCCATACAGACGTTGCACCTTGAGAACTCCAATATCTCGTTTTCTGTGCGGAATCTTCTGTACAAACCACAATTATTGGACAAAAAGCATCTTCAGCTGAAATTAAAGAGACTGCTTCGCTTGCCATAGACTCTTCAACTAGTAAATAATCAGGGCTTAATACTACTGTCAGTTCCTTTAACTCGTCCAAAGATTCACATTTGCGAATTTTTAGACTCGGAGAGTTTAATCTAGTAGGGTTTAAACCATACAACAAAACATTCAATTTCAGAGCACCTCCTAAATAAAATAAATACAAAAAGGGTCACCTAATTTGCTAGGTGACCCCTCTATCCATCTCTAATAGCTTAACACAGTTTTTATATTTCAACGTACTCAAAAAGTATGATAGAAGTATGATCTACAAATTTTATCTCTAATTGTTGTTCAGTTAGCTCCCTGTGCCTTGAATGGCTGAGTATTAGTGGGTTTCATTGGTGTCACACTACTCCTTATTGCCTGATAGGGTTTCAGGGATTACTATATCCGTTAAGTAATGCTCAATGCCTCTTGCTGTAGCCTCGACTTGACCAGGTGTTGTTTCATAATTTTCAGTGATATACTCCACTAAAAAGCGATAAAGTTTACTGTTTGACATGTTTACTTCCTCCTTAATTACTGTAAATGTAATAGTTCAAACGAACCAATCGATGGCGCCTAGCTTCTTAAGCAACCAGGCTGTAAAAATTTCGTTTGATTTATGCTAGATTTTTCCTTTCACTTCCGGATTTATTATTCGTTTTGAAAAGATCTATTTCTAGACCTTTTCTATTTTTACTTAACTGCACTCCTTCTTTGAGTCCTAACTCATAACATATATCTATCACTTCCCTGGTATGACTCAAAAATATATCTTCTAAGTTAAGTATGATTTCTGAAGGAACTGATGTTAACGATTGTATACTATCCATAAATTCCTTATATCGATATTCACCTTCGTTCTCCAGGATGCCATCAAATATTTTCGCAGTTCTCATTTCTATGACTTGCTGTATTATTTCCACTATTGCATTTCCCCTTCACATGATCACTTGTACCTAGTTAATTTAGCATAGAAACTTTGTGTAATATGTCGAATAATGAACGCCTATTTTGCAAATCAATACTAGTATCGATTTATCTTGTAATCTAAGCTCGACTTGTGGTAAAATTCATGATTTTTCCAAACAAAAAAAAAGCCACAGCATTTAGTGAGGCTTTTTGATCAAGTGAGATACAATATCTTTTTTGTATTTTGCCATGTCAGTAGTTGACCCATCTAGGAAGTGCAAGATCAAAGCGAATTTATTTTCTTCTACATAATCCACAAAGTTCAGATTAACTAACTTACCAGTATCTAACATTAAGTAATCATTAAAGACAACTCTGCATGCCTCTAGAGTTAACATCTCGCTGAAATTTCCGAACTTTGTGTGAAACAGGGGAACATGATAGTTTTTTTTAGGTTCCCACACATCGATAAATTTAATGTGTTTTTTGTCGAAATATGTAACTTTCCCTGTTTCTTTCCCATTCTCAACTTTTGTGCCTATCAAGAATTCATCTTTGGCTTGCGATAATCTACTATTGTTTCTCGAACAATCTTTTATATTTTCCACAAGATTTCTCTTGTATTTCGCCATATTAGTAGTCGAACCGTCCACAAAATGGAGAGTGAGTGCGAATCTACTCTCAGTCACATCTATCACAGAATCCATATTAACCAACTTACCTGTATCTGCTTGCAGATATTTCGGAAAAGCTACTTTACATGCTTCCAATGTGGTTAATACCCCATACATTTCAGAGCCACTATGGAATCTAGGAACATGATAATTTTTTTTAGGCGACCATATATCAATATAATTCACACTCTTTCTCTCTACAAAAACTACGTTACCCGTTTCTTTTTCATTAGCAATCCCTATACCTAATATTAATTCATTATCCATTTTGACTCATTCTACTTTTTATCAGAAATCCCAATTAACAGTTTCTTTAGATCTTCAGGCATCGGTTGATTTCCCAAAAAAGTTTTTTCTTTAGGTCCATTTTTAATTGCACTTTTTTCCAACATCACAGATATCTTTTTCATCAACATTTCCCCCATAATTTTCTTGCACCTCCTTTCCACGGCAGGATTAATATTGCTTGTACGAAAAAAACCAATGAAACTGTAGATAATTGAATATAGAAAGCTATTATAACTAACGCTATAGATATTATTTTTGCTTTCCTCATCCATCCCTCAGGATGGATGTTCCCAGTAAATACATTAGGTGCATAAAATAAATATATTATTAATGAAATACTTAATAAGAACCCCGTACCAAACGTACTCAGCCTAACCATAGGCACAAAAATAAAAATAGCTACAGAGCTTATAATACAAGACAAATAGCTTTTCATGTGAAGTCCACCTGAGTACTTTCTTATACAAACAAATGAAATCATTGCTACTGTCGAAAAAAATAAAGTACCATTTATGTAACTCAAAAAGAGAGTCAATAAAATAATTATGTAATTATTCAATTTACGACCTATTTCATAAGCCATAATATCAATACTAACAGTCACAGATTCAAATTGTTTTATCTTAGAAGCTATTAAAAGTGCCAATCTTTCAATCATCCTTGCTGATCTCTTTTCTGTGAAAAGTAATAAGATATGCTATAGACTATCAGAAATGATGGAATAAGAAAAAAAGCATAGAAATTAAAAGTTATAACCAAAGCTAATGATACGCCTACTAGAGTTGATAAAGTGGTTAACAATAGAGCCTTGTTTTCCCCACTAAAATAATCCTCTTTAATGCTGAACTGATGTGGAGGTCTAATAATAAAAGAAAATCCCCATCCAAATAAATGAAATAAAAACGCCGCCAAATATGAAACGATAATAGATAGTATTTGAATTAACTGTATCTGGAGATCACGGGTTTGAAAGACTACATTATACTCTAAAGTTCCTGCGAAAATAAATCCATATAATATAAAGAGTTGAACTATAATATATGCATTTAGACTGGCACTGGTTATTAATGAACTATAAAACAGCTTTATTTTTAGACGATATCTAAAAAATAGAATGAAGAATATCACTTGTATAGGTAGATCTAATGTTGGTATACCTATGACTATTCTCATTAAATAGGAGAACAACGATACTCCTAAAGACATTAACGCTATGTCTTTTATGTATTCCCGAAATGGAAGTCTGTAAAGTTTAAGGGCTAAAATAATTACTGCAGATGCATCAAATACTCCTAATAATAAATAAATCATTGTGCTCAACTGATAAATCACTTCTCTCTATTTTTATGATTAACAAAACAATTATATAGGTCATTTGCACCATTTTGAACTATCATTTTTCACATATATCTCAGAAAAAAATTATAATTTGTAAGATTTACAAGTAACAGGTTCCGGATCCTTGCATTACCCTGGCTACAATCACTACCGCTTACCGCTGGATCCCCTGCAGCTGCAGCTCACGCTCTCCTGGATGCTGCTAGCCCAGGACCTTGTTAATTGCCGGCATCGATCCGGAGTCTTCAGCTGCTCACCTAACTGTCTGCAGGTTCCAGATCTGTGCATTGCCCTGGCTAAGTGCCACCGCTCACCGCTGGATCCTCTGCAGCTGCAGCTCACGCTCTCCTGGATGCTGCTAGCCCAGGACCTTGTTAATTGCCGGCATCGATCCGGAGTCTCCAGCTGCTCACCTAACTGTCTGCAGGTTCCAGATCTGTGCATTGCCCTGGCTAAGTGCCACCGCTCACCGCTGGATCCTCTGCAGCTGCAGCTCACGCTCTCCTGGATGCGGTCCAGCACCCAGGATCACACTGAGTTACCTGAAGTTACGCAGATTCACATGAAATCTGCTTAAATAGCCTGATAGATTTGCATAAATTATTTCCATCACAACAAAAAAACCGCAAGCATTAAGCAGCGGCATTATTGCTATATTTATTTTATTTCATTGAACTTTTTACCATCCCAAATATATTTTTTCTTGGGAACATTAATCTTAGGAGCAACCTGTCTCCTTGCTCTAATTAAAAAGAATATTTCAGTTACTCCCAACACAAACCCCACGCCAAAAACAATATTTAACCATGTATCCATTCTGATACACTCTCCCGATTCAATATTACACTCCTTTATTCATTCTATAGTTCGGTGTCGTACTGCGTATCACCATTTAACTTCGATACCTTTAGTTACCCAAATCTCAGATTCCAAGTCTTCCTTAACAGAACCCCTCGACGTTTCACCGTTATATGAATCTCTCATTACCTTAATCGCCTTGCGGTACGTATTGCATTCTTTATACAAAGGGCAATCTGATAATTTTATATATTTACCTGTTGCCCACTCATCATAAAGGCGTTTCAAAGCAATCTCATAAAAGGCGCTTAGACTATCAATTGCATGATCCATTCGTTTTCGCTCCTTTGGTATATGCATCATATTGTTCGGCCTCATCGGTTTGTGCAACATCCGTTTTAAAAACCATCATTCCATTTAAGGATAAGCCTAAAAAATCATTCGTTGTGTAAAACTGACCATCTTCAGCAATAAAGCCATTATGTACTTTACATATTTTCTTACCGAATTCTTCCCAGGCTTCCTTTGCTCCATGCTCATCGAAATCACTGCCCCATTCCCGTCTAGCCTTTGCAGATAGTTCTTCCCATTGCAAATATAAATGTTCAGCTCCATTTCCTATATCGCAAATTCTCTGCCACCCAGGATTAGCATGACACCATTCACTTGCAAGTTCTGCTGCTTTATAACCCATAGATATAATCCCCTTTGCGATAATAGATATCCTCACATATAATAAATTAATATTGATATTACAACCATTGCGGCAGAGAAGACACTCCCAAAAAAACCAAGTGCAGAATCAAATATATTATCTTCTACGGTTGACCAATACCTTTTGCCATTCAATGTTGCAATCACCGGCTGTAACACAAATATAAGAAAAAGGTTAATGCTTGCTAATACTCCAATTCCATTTGAAATCCACATTAACTCTCCCAAGATATCACCTTCTTTATTTCACAGTTTGCGTCAACTTCGTACAGCGTAATAAAATTCAGTTCATAAAACGCCGCTTAAAAGTTCGGATCATATCTTTTTCATCTATCGTAGCGTGATTTGTGCAATATAAATATTGTTCACCCTGTTTCCATTCTTCATAAATATTATCTTTATACTTTTCACGGTCTGTCCAAATCTCAAATGATAGTGTTTTATACTCTTTGTCACCTAACATTACAGATGATTCAACTCGCACAAGCAAATTATTTTCATACTCCATGATTATCGTTTTAAGTTCATCCATTTCCATGCACGCCCCTTTTTATTTAGTTTCTTCGCTATATGTGTCCACTAACTAGTAAACTCGGAATGCGCATTAACTATTAGTGGTTACATCATCAAATTTAGCGGCATCCTTTTTTAGCTCAGACATAGGTTTTCCCTCAACCTTTTCTGTGCATGGATCGCAAATATCCGTATAGAAGCTTTCGTAATGGTCGAACAGTTTCCCACATTTATCACATGTGATCATTTTCTTCATCTCCTTCGATATATACGTCTTACTCCCTCATACTTCCCACAAAATATTCATTGAAAATTACTAGAGATCCTTATTGAATTATTTCCAATCCAGTAAAGAAAGAAAATTACGAATCCGACAATTAAAAAAGTTTTTGTCCACCGTAAAACTGGTACATCAAAACCACTATCTTTTGAAGGATCAACTATATTACATAATATTTGTTTCATTGATGCAGTGAACACATTTCTATTCTAACGTTACTGAAATGGCATATTCCCACTTATCTTTCTTGATTATCTTGGCTTCAAATGAGTTTTGATGTAGTTCATTTAGTACCTTTTCCATTGAGTTTGAATTCATTAATAATTCTTCTAATAACCCTTCTACGCTACGCTCAAATCTTAAAATCTCTTGGAGGAAATCAAATATTTCAAAACCATCTTTCTTCTTGTCATAAATTCGTTTATTCAGGAACCATCTTTTCGTAAAAAATTCCATTGTTTCATCTTCCATCACGAAATCCCATATTCTTAACGGTTCAATTCCATTAACAAAGTGTTCACTTACACAAATTCTCGCTTCAAAAGTATCTTTTTTTTCTTGCATCGCTTTTTGAATACCTTTGAAGATCCATTGAATACGCTCTTCCATCAAATACCGCTCTTCAAATATTCTCTTCAGAATATTAATTTTGTGTAACTGTTCCTCTTCCATTACCGAAATCATTTGCCCTCTTGTCATAACCATATTCGCATCATCCTTTGCTATTATAATTAAGTCCAACCTATCGATTCCGCGGGGCTCTCTAGATCCTCAATGCCTGGCGTGGTTTTTATCATGTTCCGTCTTCATATTCCTTAACACGCCTATAGAAAGTAGTTCTTCCCATACCTACCATTTTCATAGCTGCAGTAGCTGTTATACTCCCTTCCTTCCATTGATTGTACACATCCAAAAATTTAGAATTGATTTCCTTCTTTGGTCTTCCGAAGGTTACGCCGGCTTCTCGCGCAACGTCGATACCCTCCGCTTGCCTTTGTCGATTTTTCTTACGCTCTTGTTCAGCCACGTAAGCAAGCATGCTTAGAAACTGATCTTCCAGTAGTTTCCCCAAATCTCCCATTTTCTTAAATTTTCGGCTATCGAACAAAATCTCATTGTCCAGGCAAACAATGTCCGCGCCGACCTCCCGCGTAATATATTTCCATTCGGAAATTATCCCGTCATAATCACGACCTAACCTATCTAACGCATCTAAGTACACCAAATCCCCCTCACGAATCATCAGGCGCATAGCTTGATAGCGTGGTCGCTCAAAATCCTTACCGCTTTGCTTTTCCACAAAAATAAACCGTTCCTCGATGCCCAACTGCCGAAACTTCACAAGTTGACGTTCCGGATTTTGATCTTTGGCTGATACCCGACCATATGCTATTTTCATTCCATAAAACTCCTTAGTTCGTTTCAAAATGTGTATGTATCTTTTGGAATATTCCTAAAGTTATTATACCACATTTTGGAACACAATAATAGACGTTTTTATAGTGTTCACAAAAGCATGCTTTTACGGTCATTGAGAATTTCCAAGAAAATAATCGCCAGCGTTGCATATCCGAAAATGAAGTTTCCCCCTGCTTGACTACAAAGTATCGACATCGAAATTCCCAGAACCGGAAATAGTTCCTCTACAGGATGCAAGAATAATTCTATGTCAGCTGCTAAATTCTTGATTGTCACCTGAAAAGTCCATTAGAAATGGAAAAAAGCAACTCTTGCCAACCAATAGCTGGCGAGAGTTGCTTTTTTTTTTCATTATCCTACCGAAAATGCAATCCAAACTACAGGGCACAATTAAGTCACACCGAATTATTCTAAGGGGCTTGAAAGTTTAGCAAATGCAGGTTTGTCAAATCTATCTCCTTGTATGAGCCATTTTCCGTTTTCATTAAATAAAGTTAAAGTCCCTTGTAACGGTACTCGATTACTTTCCTTATTCTCCTGATCCAATAAGATAAGGTCAGCTGTATAGATCAATTCAACCATATCTTTTTTCTGATTTGAAACCGTAAATTTTAGATTTTCTGATGTTACCGATGCCTGTTGTGCTTCTGCTACTTGTAATACCATAATTGTGTAGCGCGTATCCACGGCTTTTTCGGCAAAACCTTCTGTAAAGAATGATTTCATTTCTTCAGTTCGCTTTTGAATAGACTCTTCAGACAACAATTCATCAGAAGCTGTAACATTGTATTCTATATTCTTGTATATTTCGGCAACCTTAATGGCTTCATTTATGGCTTGTTCATCTGAAACAGAAGATGAGGGGTTCTGCGTAGCTGCTTGCGGTTCTCTTGTTGCTGCTTCTTCATCTGGAGCGACAGATGATGTGGGCGAGTTACCTGAAGCTGCGTTCGGGTCATTTGTGGGTGCTGCTTGACTGCATCCGGTCATTAGGACTACAGATAGCAGAGTCAAATAAAATAACCATTTCACTTTCTTCATTGTCTTAATTCCTCCTCCTTTTAGGATAACCTTACCATATATTACTTATTTCATCCAATTTAGTTCCGTAAATTTAAAGGTGGCTAAAATTTTTTAAAGTAACTGGTTGTATTTTTTTCTCATGAGATCTCTTTACTTAGTACAAGCACGATCAACTTCGGTTGACGTTCTTGAAACTAAATTGTATAGGAGAGATTACAATGGCTGAAAATCCATGTCCGGTCTACGGTAATGGTCACCACATGAAACCTTCGGGGTTGTCGCCCCGGGTAGTGGACCAAAATGGGAATAATGTTTCTGAACTTGCTGGCGGTTCTAAATACGAGTGCACGGGTTGTCATGAGTACATGATTGTAGCTGGGAAGCCTGATTACGGCCCTGGTTGGGCAGTTGATCATTATGTAACTCAGGGTGGCGTCATTTCCGCTCAAGGGCAAGCTGGGGTTTGGGTATTCACAATTAATAGAAGCTATCTTCGATATACTTCAGCTTCTACATTACCGGGGTACCTGTTCGTTTATTAAACTAATTTTAAAAAAAGCAACTTGTTCTTTCGAGAGCAAGTTGCTTTTTTTTTAGATTATATCGTCAATCGAATAGATGGTATAATAAAATGGGAACATTTGTTCTATTTAGGTTGTTTTTTTCTCCACTTACATCTCTTTATATAAAAAGGAGGGATTACACTTGTTAAGGAATGATTATCCAGAAAATAAAGAGGATAAAGATATGACCCTAGAAAAAAGATTTGTTGGCTATATATCGAGTCTGCTGCACTATAACTCAATTTCTTTTGATAAAAAGAATAGGAAACACAATGAGCGCTTTTCAATGGTCTTGGATGAATCCGATTACTTGAATCATCCCGCCGAAAACAGCGTTGAATATTCAGATAATTTCTTTGAAGAGTTAGAGCACCAGATTAGCGATCCTTCTCTGTATGCTGCGTTTATCAACCTCACTGAGCGAGAACGCGAAATACTAAACTTTTCCATCGTACAGAATATGAAGGATAAAGAAATTGCCAATAAGTTAGGCGTATCTCAGCAGAGTATTTCTAAAACGAAAAAGGTTGCCTTAAAAAAATTACGAGAATCGATAAATAGAAAGGAAGGGAAAACAGATGGATGATGTTCCGTCCTGGGGACAAATCATTGCGAATGTTGGATTTCCGATAGGAGTAACTTTTTATTTGCTTATTCGATTTGAGAAGAAAATAGATGTACTGAGTGAGACAATGGGCAAACTCATTGAAGCTATTAAAAACAGTTCAACAGGAGGTCGAAAATGAACCAAGTCCATTTATATGAATTGATCGCACAAGCACAAGAAAATGACAAGCAAGCTATGATGGAAATTATCTATAGATTTGAACCCAAAATAAAAAAATCATTGCATCAAACCAGTTTTCAGAACCGGGATGATCTAAAGCAGGAGTTGATAGTCAAATTTATTGAAGTGGTTCATACTTTCAGTTTAGACGATGGGAAATTAGAGGTGGTTTCCCAATGACATACGTTCTTATTTCTGCTGGGCTATTAGCTATTTCTGTTCTCTCAGGAGTGCTGATGAATTTTAAGAGTCAGTGGATTATTCATAATCATTTTAAAATTGTAGCGTTAAATATGAGTGTTCTGCTAACTTTTACGGTTATCGAACTCATTCCCTTAGCAGTTGAGTTTTCACATGTTGGGCTTATTTTTATTGTTCTGGGAATTTTAATTCCCCTTCTCTTTCATCATAATGGACATAAACATGAAGAGGAACAGAAGTCGAAGTTGTCTATCAAATTCATGATGATGGGTGCATGCATCCATAGCTTTGTAGATGGAATGATTATAGCTACTGGATTTCTGGTGGATGAACATACGGGGATTGTGATAATTTCATCTATGCTTCTACATAAACTCACAGAAATAATTATGTTCTCGCTAATATTGTGTACGCTGGTTCGTGATTCATTCAGGCTGATTATATATTTAGTCAGTTTGAGTTTTTGTACGATACTAGGGATGATGGTTACTGCTGGTTTTATTGGCAGGCTTGAAAATATTGAGACCATTTCAGGTATAGCCATTTCACTTTCTGCTGGCATTTTCATATTTATGGCGCTAACAGCACTATCCAAGGTTGTGGAGTGTTCCAATTTAAAATATGCAAACTTCTATCCTTTTGTCGGCTGTGCTCTCTATTTTGGTCTTCATATCTTTCTCCATTAAGCTGATAATGAAATCGATCCATGAATGTGAGTACCTATGCCGGCGAATTTACATTTGAGGAATAGCTATAGGGTGGATTTTTGTACAAAACGATCTGTAGAGGTTCCCACTGTGGCAGATGCGAAGCAGCTGGTAGATTCCTTGTTTGTCACCTGATAGTACCCAGTGCATTTGAACAAAAATGTATGTTATACTTAAATTAGTAAGAGCGTTGTTTAATTTTTTCACAATAAATGGTTCTGTGTATATTTTATTAGCTTATGGGAGCACACTGTCAACAAGATTGTTTATTATCTTGGGGGTAATGAAATGTGTTTCAATGAGGAGGAAAATGATATGAGTACTGTTCAAGAAAGACTTAGTATTGCTAATGAAAAAGTGGATTCTGTAATTGACGATCTCTGGGCCAAAGGTGAAAAGAACTTAAAGAGATTAGAATCCGAATTCAAAAAACGAGTAGAGGGGAGCAAAAAGGATTAGCTACTTGCTAAATGTAGCATTCCCAATCTATGTACCATAATCGCGGAGATTTATATACAGTCCTTTATCCTTTTGATGATATGGACATTGAGAAATTAAGACCAGCTATAATCTTAGAAACCAAGGATAATCATTCTCTTGTCATTAAAGTAACCTCGCATGAGGAACGGAAAAATGATGGTGGGGATGTAAGTATCATCCATTGGAAAGAGGCTGGTCTTAGTTCTCCTTCTGTCGCAAGATGTTCTGACTTTGTTCCACTGCATCATGATAAAATCAAAAAATTTCTTGGTACACTACGACCTGAAGATATGATCAACGTTCTTGAAAAAATCTATCGTGACAGATAAGAAATAATACATACGCATAAAAAAGAAGCTAGCTGAATTCAGCTAGCTTCTTTTTATGTTCCCTAATATTGCTTAATGCAGTCCATGGTTTTGTTTATTTTGCTTTATAGCCTTCTTTTAACCTTTCTGCTACTTTCTCACGAAATACTGAAAAAGCAGTATCTTTATTATCTCCTTGATACCACATGTCTGTTATGATCCTAGAGGTTTCACTAGACCAACCCACCGTCCATATACCCGATATTTCATTAATGACCAGATAACCAGATTCTGAACCCCTTGTCATTCTCCATTCAAAATCATTAGTACTCATTCCGTCCCCGCCTTTATCTCTGAATATTTAGGGTTATATTGATTCAATCGGTGTAGACCATACGGGATCCACTACAGCTGTAGCTCATGCTCTCCTGGATGCAGTCCATCGCCCAGGATCTTGTTACCGCCGGCGCATCAATCCGGAGTCTTCAGCTGCTTACCTAACTATCTGCAGGTTCCGGATCTGTGCATTGCCCTGGCTAAGTGCTGCAGCTCATGCTCTCCTGGATGCGGTCCATCGCCCAGGACCTTGTTACCGCCGGCGCATCGATCCGGAGTCTTCAGCTGCTTACCTAATTGTCTGCAGGTTCCGGATCTGTGCATTGTTCCTGGGTAAGTGCCACCGCTCACCGCTGGATCCTCTGCAGCTGCAGCTCACGCTCTCCTGGATGCGGTCCATCGCCCAGGACCTTGTTACCGCCGGCGCATCGATCCGGAGTCTCCAGCTGCTTACCTAATTGTCTGCAGGTTCCGGATCTGTGCATTGTTCCTGGGTAAGTGCCACCGCTCACCGCTGGATCCTCTGCAGCTGCAGCTCACGCTCTCCTGGATGCGGTCCATCGCCCAGGACCTTGTTACCGCCGGCGCATCAATCCGGAGTCTTCAGCTGCTTACCTAACTATCTGCAGGTTCCGGATCTGTGCATTGCCCTGGCTAAATGCTGCAGCTTATAGCTGGATCCCCTGCAGCTGCTACTCACGCTCTCCTGGATGCTGTTATCACCCAGCAGCAACCTCTACACCAGGATCTATATAGACTAATAAGCCCTTTAAGATTCAGGAACTACTTTATAATAAACTGCTTCAATACTCCCCTTAATTGGAAGGACGCTAACCCCAGTTCTTTTTAGGTCAGAAATAATTATTCTCGCCTTATCTTTGTTCTGGTACCCCTCTAATATTTCTTCAGGGGTAGTATATTGTTCAAAACGTTTTCCCGCATTGGTAATTCCGGTATAAACAGCTATCTTCATTTCAATCACTCCTTCTCTTCTTCAGCAGCTTACCTTAGTGTCTGCAGGTTCCGGATCTGTGCATCCCTTGGCTATTCGCTGCAGCTCATACTCCTGGATGCTGCTAGCGTCCAAGACCAGGTAGAGATTAGTTCTTATTTACGTAATATTTGCCGGCTCTACCTTGGAATATACCGTAACTAGATGGGGAAAGAGTCAATTTATAGTCATTACTATCGTTATCACCTATAGTAAAGGAACCATCGTTCCAGGATCTTACTTGATCCTCTTTTATCCCTAGATAATCGGCTAACGCCGTTCGTTTATCATCGTTGCAAAAATCCACTTGATCCATTATTGTTCATCCTCTCAGATATTTATAAGTAAAAAAAAACTGATTAATAGATCAAATTGATCCATTAATCAGCCTTTTCCAAATCACTAACCCCAAAAAAATCTAGGTCTATTTAGTTAAATTCCTGATGCAAGGGTGAAAGTAAACTGTGACCGGTATGTCCCTACTCGCAACCCCGTTTTTGCTCCAACTTGATAATTACTTCCACTTCCAGTTGAAACCACCTCAACTTTATCTGGAACTCTCAACATATAGGACATTGGAATTTGATATTGTCCCATTCCTTGGAACTCCTCTGCTTTTGCTAATACTACTGGTTCAGCATTGAACACATAAGTACCGTTTAAGCTCAAATTAGTATCTTGACCTGCCATTACTTTGGAATTAGAAACATCTACACTTAAAGAATTTGAAGGCATTTTAACTACCAAGTTATTCTCGCCCAAGCTATTGTCGATTACTGGATCAGAAATGAAATCTGTTACCTTTAATGAGTAATTCCAGCCGGCTCCTGTCCCCCGTGAATCTTCAATAATTGAATTTGTCACACTATTAAGAACCTGATATTGATTTGTAGTACTAATGGTTACTGTGTCCAGCAGTAATCCATTAAATTGAGAGGAAAATCCTCCTGAAAGAACATTAAATGTTACATCTTCAGAACCAATTGGATTCCCCCAACTTGGGTCCAGCGTTGGTGCTGGTGTCACTGTTGGCGTTGGTGTCACTGTTGGCGTTGGTGTCACTGTTGGTGCTGGTGTCGCTGTTGGCGTTGGTGTCGCTGTTGGTGCTGGTGTCGCTGTTGGCGTTGGTGTCGCTGTTGGCGTTGGTGTCGCTGTTGGCGTTGGTGTCGCTGTTGGCGTTGGTGTCGCTGTTGGCGTTGGTGTCACTGTTGGCGTTGGCGTTGGTGTTGGTGTTGGCGTTGGTGTAGCTACAGGAACAGAAGTTACGGTTTCGGTAGCTTCCCCCAATACAGCATCTGTAGTTTTATTCTTAATTGTCGCCTTTACTACGTGATTCCCTTCAGAAATTTTTACAGGTGCAGTGTAAAGTGACTCCACCCCATCAATAGATACGAAGACTTTTGTGGTACTTGTGGGAGTAGACCCTATATCTATAGTTACAATATCATCGCTAATTAATATCTTTGGATATCCTGTTGGGATAACTATAGGAGCATTTGTAAAAGTTGTCGTGAGTATTGTACTGTAGGTCGATCCATCGCCTGCTCTGGCTTTAAATGTTATAGAACCCGACTGTGTAATTACAATAGGTGCAGTATATGGAGTCCATGTCGTTCCATTATCCAGTGAATATTCCTTAACTGAACTTGTACCATAATCCACTGTTAGTGTGTTTCTATTATAACTATCTAGAGTTTGTGAAGTTATGGTAGGCTGTTCAGGTGTAGTGGGAACATATCCCTCTGGTGCTATATTTGTCAATCCAGGTATCTTCGAACCTACACCCGTTGTAGGGCTAAGACTGTATACATTACCTGCTTTAGTTATACCTAATAAAACAGAGTCGCCTGTTCCAGCTCTTGGCTCAATAAAACCAGCAAATGCCTCTCCAGCTACACCAGTTGTCTTGAATGTAGTACCCTTCCAGTAAACTAGGTCATTACCTGCCCCTCTAGAGGGCACTAGTGCATAAAAAGCTCCCATTCCCATTGTTTTAAAAGTAGCGCCTTGTAGACCAGCGTAACCAATATCTGCGACATCTGTTAGCTCATCATTAGGACCGTAAACTCTCTTAGGTGAAGGATATGCGCTACCTGAAAACCCCGCATAACCGCTATTATTCTCACCATACACAAAAGTAGTGCCGTCTTCTTTTAGGATAAGATTTAAGCTTGTGAAGTTCGTAGATGTTGTTTTCTTAACTCCCGTAGTCATAAGCTCTTTAGAAGAGAAGTTAATTCCTCCTGTGGTGTCTGGATACCACTTAGCCATACTAGATTGACCCCATCTATAGAGATTTGATCCCTCTAATGAGGTATACAACTCAAAATAACCTACTTGAAGCGAAACATGCGTTTTCAGTACCCCATTAGGATCTTCATTGAAGGGTACTAACGCTTTAGTAGTAGAATTCGCACCATCTACTCCACCATCAGGGCTATAAAAACTAGTGTATGTGTATGTCTGACCGTTTATAATAAAATATCTTCTTGACTTGTCGTAATGATTATATGAAAAATTATAACTACCATCTGTCTCTTTTTTGAGAGATCCATCCGAAGTTAGCATTACATTATTCACAAACTTTAAGTCAAATGATCCATTCGTAAAGGCAGGTATTCCAGTTTGGGGCATAGATACTCCAAGATTTGCATTCAAGCCCAGGACATTATAACCAACAAAGAATACTTGTGTGTCTTTTACGAAGAAAACACCCATATCAGAATATACCAATATCTTTTTAACTCCAGTGAGATCAGTACTATCTAATCCATTCTTAACAAAACCAGGTGTAGTTCTATCTGCAACACTTCCTGTACCTAACTGACCTTTTATCCCTTCGCCCCATGCGTGTACTTTTCCATCAGTTGTCAGGGCGAAATAACTGGGAGCTACAACACCACTCATATTAAGCTTGTAAGAAACTAAAGATGTATACGTTAAAGAACTAATTTTTGTATTTGTGCTACTGTTCCAAATGTAGCCGTCTCTATCCCTGTAATATCCAGGTACACGATCTAGAATATTAGCATCATAAGGATACTCCAATGTGTTATTGTGGAAATAAGCTTTTGACTCATCTGAAAACGTAACTCTAAAATACACATCATTATCCAGGGCATAGGTAGTAGTTACATCAACTACAGATTTGAAAGACGCCCCCTGTGCCTTAGGTGCCATTCCAGAAAAGGTTAATGCCGGAACTAATAACATCAGAACTAAGAAAAATATAAATCCACTCTTAGTCTTCTTATACGCAGTGTGAGTCCGTTGTTTCCTCATTGTTTTCCTCCAGTATTCGAATTTATATTCCTGCTGTTGCAGTGTAACTAAATGTTGAGGTATAGGTACCTTGTAGCAAACCTACCTGTTGACCGTTACTACCCATAATCAGCTTAGGAACATTCAAGGTGTAATTAACTAAAAATTGATGAGTTCCCGCCCCTTCAGAGGGAATCACAGCTACAATACGACTGTCTGCTGAGGAGAGCACCTGTTGATTTGCTAACTCTCCCTTGGCTCCTTGGAAATCAATTGGTGTCCCGACAATAGCACTTTTGTACAAGGTTGAGAACGATACAGCCGATGCAGGAATAACAAATTCAACTGCCTTTCCACCTACCATTTTTGTCAGTTTAAAATCGGAAGCTCTGAGTACAACACCCCAACCAGCTGCAGTACCACGCGCATCTAGTACATACAAATTACTGTTAGCAGCTGAACTCTGGTTCTGCTTCAAATCAAGCGTTACATCCGTAAAGGTTGGTTTCGTTTGAGTTATTTGAAGCCCCGCACCAGTTACCACAACTTCTGATTCACCTGTATCTGCGGCATAAGCAGACATTGGAACTGCTAAGGCTACCAGCATTAAAATACTTAATAATACTTTTTTCATGATTCTCCTCCTCGAAAATTTATCTTTGTTATAAATCAGCTTACACTGCGAACATCACCACCTCCTTTCAAGACAATAAAACAACAAAAAACGAACCCTAAAAAATATAGAGTCCGTTCTTAATAATTCCTTCTTAGTTTTCTAATTGCTTATCTACGGGTTTAATAGCCTCCGGATCAGACTCTTTCTCTTCTTCCTTTTCCTTTTTCCGTTTCCAAAGCAGTAACAACAACCAAAAAAACAAAAAGAAAAAGATAACAATAATTATGATTACTAAAATAACTACCCAAAGATGAAGCTCTAACCAATCCCAAAATGTTTGAGTTACTTCTATTTTTCCGTTTTGTATTAAAGCCTCTTTAGATACGTTGGATTGCTCAGGACTAATAGAAAACGAAAAAGTACGACTTATTGTTTTTCCGGAAAAAGTCGCTTCATAATACGCCTCGTATGTGTCTGGTAACAAAAGAGTCTCATTCACGATATAAACCATATCTGCTGTTGTCCCACCATAGATTGACTCTGCAGCGTAATCCTGTTTATAGATTATTTGACCTTTACTATCATTTATACGAATTTTACCTTTAGGTTTTTCAAGTATAGTTCCTGAATTACTGAGCTCTACCGTCAGCCTGGAATATCCCGAACTAACATAATCATGTTTAAAACTATCAATGCTCATATTATGCTTCGCCTGATCTGCTTTGTATTCCAGAACCATCTGCACGCCACTTCGGTTAACCACATCAATGGCTAATGATGCTTGCTGCCCTTGAATGTTAGGATTTTGTTCTGCTGCCTTGATCAGCTCTTCAGCAGCAATAACGCCGACATACTGACCTGGAGTAATATCCGCTGGTACAGTCAATTTATAAGTAAAACTGCGTTCTTCTTTAGGCTTCAGAGTGAATTCATTCACTCCTTGCGGCTCCATCCATTTTCCCACGAGCTTAAGTTCTTGATCCTTTTCCGAAAAGCTCCTCCCCCCATTCTGAGCTGGTAGAGCATCTGCTGGATACATTTTAATCTTTACAGGATTGTCTTTTGCATTTCGAATGAAAAAAGTATATTCCCGAGTGTCACCAGGCTTGATCTGGTCTTTATAGTAACCTCGACCTTCTTCCACTTCTTTAGTTGGTGAAAGTACGAATGAGCTTTCTGCGTTTGCCATCCCCACCAAAAATACACACCAGATCATCAAAACGGATGAAATGATTTTGAAATAACCGGTCCTTATTTTCTTCATTTTTTCTTTCCTCTCTAACTTCTTAAATTCCTGAAACCAATGTGCAAGTCATTGTTGATGAATAACTTCCGGTTAACATGCCTATTCTTCCCTCAGGTATTGACATCCCCTGGGCGTTCTTAATATCAAGTAAAGCCGGTACGCTGATATTTAGATTAATAGCAGCCTTAAATGTACCTCTACCAGATCCCTCTGAAGCCTGAAGAACAGTCTGCGAGTCCGAGAAAAATCCAGAACCTAAGAATATCCCCTCTGGATTCCCCTCACTAGCCTCTAAATCAGTAACCGTGAAAGCAACATAACTTGACGGGAAACTTGCGGTTACGTGACGATTATCCGAGTAAGATCTAGTCACAATAAAATCCTGCATTGATATATCGTATTGCCACCCACTTTCTGATGAATTCCCAATCTCCACGGTAAGAGTTTTCGAAAGTGTTACTCCAGACATATCAATACTGGGAGAATCTATTGAAGGAACAACCTTCAGTAATTGAGAAGAGTACACTTCAGTTATTACAGTATCTTTCTCAACTTTATAAACATCATCTAGGACACTCATCTCCACATTCATCTGTTCATCTGAACTCACATGATTTTCTTCTACATTATCGGCAAGCACCTCTGTTATTGAACCGATATTAAGAAATCCTCCAACAGTCAGAAAAAAGATAATAAATATGTATATCCAAGTTTTTTTCATTTCAACAACACCTTTCATCCAACATAATGTGTCAGATTTTCATTTCAATGAGACGTTTCACAGAGAGTGAAATGGGCATATCAAGATTTGTTTGAAAATATTGACTAGCCTCACGTAATGCCAATGAATAAGCTTCTTCAACATTCACATTGGAAGCACGGATATTTCTCACGGCAAGTTCAACGATTTTTGAATTAATAATACTATTCTCCATGTTCATTCTTCCTTTCAAAAATAGGTCTAGTTCTAAATCAATAAAGTAAAATAACGCTACAAAAAACCCCAAACGTCAAGAATGGAGCTAATGGGATTGACTTAACATTTACTCTATCTTTTAAGAGTCGGAAGATAAGATATAGCATCGCAGAGATGCTCATCCCCATTATCACAAAGAGTGTGTTTTCCAAACCAAGAACCAGTCCAATCAATGCAATTAGCTTAATATCGCCAGCACCAATCGCGTTTGAGTTAACAAAAAAAAGAATTGTGAATATTAAAGCTGGTATGAGCCCGAAATAAAACTGGATATCAAACATTCTGATTACGAAGATCAATATAAGCAAAGGATGAATGATTTTGTTTGGAATTCTTCTTGTCCTGATATCCGTATAGCTAAATATCATACAGATTAAAATTAGAGCAATAAGCAGCAGTATAATATTCACCTCCAAATCAAAATAACAATAGCCATATCCGAGGATATGGCTACTGTTAACAGAATTAATTACTCTTTAAATTTTGAACATCATCATACATTGAACCCCATATTTCAACCTTCTTTTCAAAACATACTTTCAATCCAGTCATACCTGATTCAGATGAGTATACTTTTATTGTGTAGGATCCATTAGGTGAGTTAACAGCAGTGAAAAATTTCCTATCATTATATACTTTCCCTGAATCCGATTTTACGCTTTGTATTGGCAGCTCCCAAGTTGCTGTATTGTTATTACCCGAGGTTTTTTCCATTTTAATAGTTTTAACCAAAGTACCTCTCGTATCATAAACCATCGCATACATTGCGTCCGGACCTTTAAAGCTTCCACCTATCGGTTCTGCAGTATTATTCAACCCCGTTGGTACTTTTGTTTCCCAATCATTGCTATAGTCAGTATTCACCTTAACCTCAAAACCGTATCCTGCCCGAGTAATCCTATTAGGATCTTTAGAAGATTTATTTGCATAAGGTATGATTTCCCATGATCCTCTACTTTCCCGATCAGATTCTTTAGGTTTCTTGAGGTCCGTTGCAATCCCTTGCTTTGTAGTAACTGTTGAGGTTACTTTCAACTCTTCTTGATACGAGACACTTCTGTTTTCCCAAATGGGATCACTATAGTCAGTGTAACTATATGAACTATAGTACTCTTTCCCATTAATATCTTTCCAGGTGTAATAACTAGTCTTAGTGTGATATCCCGTTATAAGACTATATGTTACTTTCCAATCCCCTTCTAGCTTAGGTGAACAATTTCCGTCACTCGATCCAGAACGCCCATTTATTGTGCATCCAGTAGATGCAATATTGTTTGAACGGTCCTTATCTTCAACCTCATTTAGTGGATCTACATGAACTGTGATATTGTGTACTCCCTCACCACCAGACCAAGTAAACCCGCCGACAGTAGCCGTTTGATTAGCCAATAGATCTTTTCTTAGCTCATGAATTTGGTTTCCATTATCATAGAAACGAATACGCACATTAGATTTACCATTATCACCGATATTTTTAACTTTAGCAGAAATTATAGATGAATCTCCAACTACTAACGTTGAAGGGGCTGCCGTCACTGATTGGGCAACCAAGTCAGTTAATGGTTCAGCCACTTCGATTAACCATTCACCACTAATTTCATTGTTAAGATATGCTGCAGCTGGTGACTCCAGCGCACGATTCTGATGATTTGGATTGTTGATCGTTGCTTTCGCTTTAATATAATATTTACCAGGCTTTTTCCCAACATCGATTTTACCTAGAAAAAAGGATAATGTTGTACCATTGGTTATAGTTTGAGGCAGCGCCGTCTGGTTACTGTACATAGTGAACTCACCAGTCACTGCACCACCGATTTTCATTTCTGCAGTATTAGGGATTCCAGCTACGTTAACTGAATCAGAAGTGATAAAATCTTCTCCATCATAACGAACTTTAGCCCATAACTGACCACCTTCTGTAAGCGTTAATTCAGTTGGTTTATAGTCCATAGGTGTATTGTCAGCCAGTGTCAAACTCTTAATAGCGGTTCTGCCATAACCATCCTCTACAATAATATCAACGTCTTTCCCTAGAACTTTAACAATCTTCTTAGCTTCGAAATTGAGAGTTTTACTTAAGGTATCTTCAGTAGTATTTATCAATTTCCCATCTGTTAAGGAGACAACGTTACTTAGATCCGGAAAAGCTCCTTTAGGCGCTGCAACTACACGAATATTACGTTCACTATAACCTGAAGCAGTAAAACTTATTGTCAAATTATTACCCTGGACAACGTTCAATTCAGGCCAAGGTGAAACACTGTAATAAGCGGTTCTCTCAGTTTCAGATGTTTTTTCAGTTTTCACAAATTTTATTCCCAATCGCTGTACTATTCCCGATGTACGAATGAGAGGGTAATAGTTTTCCAATTTATAAAAAAAGGGATGCCCTTCTTTAAAAATCGCATCATCAGCACTTAACATGAAATTATCACGATAATACTTTAGTTGTTTAGTACTTACAGTTAGATTATTGGAATTAATTGCATCAAATAATGTACCAAAGCTTGATGCACTTTTATACACCAAACCAAACCCATTCTCTTTATCAAAATCTTCCCCTGGACTATTCTTCACATTGAAAACATCATAATTATTAATAATGCTTGATTTATTATTTGGAAAATTAAAAACACTTTTCCAGCCCGTTAACTTCCACACGTTCCCGTTAACATCTTTATCAATGGCTGGAATATAACCATTAAGCGCAGTCCCTTCATAGTCATAGTTCCAGAGAGGCACATATTTTTTCACCATTGGATCAGCTGACGCAGCGCTAGACACTGCACCGAATATAACAAAGAAACATGAGATAATTAGCATTATTTTCCTTTTCAAACGTAACCCTCCTCTTTTCTCTTAGCAAAAAGACCCCTCATTTTTAAAGGGGTCTTTTTGCTAAGATTATGATTTTTATTCGACTCATAAAAGCAGATTACTTTAAAGATTGGGCTGCTTTAATTACTTCAGACAAAAGGCTCTCATTATCTCCATTTTTAACTACTGCATCTTTCTTATGTTCGGAAAAATCCCTTACAAGGTTTGAATCTTGAACATCAAAAATAACTGAAAAGTTTTCCCAAAATGCATTTGTAGGATCTACCATCGAGAAAGCAACAAATCCCTTTCCTTGTCCAACAGCAAAAGTATATTTATTCCCTGGTGTTAGCAAACTACCACCGCCAGGATTATAATATGTTCCCTTCACATCTTTCGGAAGCGTAAAAGTAACCACGCCGTTTGTAAGGCTTATATTATCCACAAACAAAACTTTTCCAAGGTCTTTGTTTTCTTGATTCCAACCGAAATCCTTATTAGGCTGCTGTGATCCATTATCAACTGGTTTCTTTGTATCAGTTGTAATACTCACAATTCTTTGTTTCTGATCCCATCCGACTTGAGCTCCTAAAGCCTCTGACACAAATCGCAGTGGAACAAAGACACGGGATTGTTGTAAACGTGCCGGAACATCAAGTTTTTTTATAACAGTATCCACCACTACAGAAGTACTGTTTACCTTCATTGTAATCTTTTTATCACCTTGTTGAACTGTAACTACTCTTTCTTTGCTATATCCCACATTTGCGCCCAATGCTTCAGACACAAATCGAATAGGAATCATCACCCTATCACCTTCTGTATAGGGTTTTGCATCTGGAAATGTGACGTTTTTATTATTCACCTTTACCGTGACTCCCTGAACTTGGGCAGCAGAAACACCAGCAATACCAACAATATTAAAGAGCATGAGGAGAGAAATTATCAACTTCATACTTTTATTCGTTTTCATTTTTATCACCCTTTCCCTTATTTTCATACGGTACTACTTCATAAAGATTTTTCAATAATTTATTAATTGAAGTTGTTGCTTCATTAAATATTTGTTGACTTTGCTGCACCTTTTCTTTCCATTCAGTACCACCAAAATCATTCACTTTCGCACCTAAAAGCTTTATTGCTGTTCGTATCGCTTCTGAGCTATCTACGTTGTTTATTTCACAGTAATTTTGTAGTATCTTAGCTGATTCATCATCCAGCCTCAATCCTGTTCGTTTGACCTTTGGATTCTCTGCTGGAGGTCGCCCTCTGTTCCTTTTTTTCACTTGGTTTAAAGGCGTTTCTTTCTCCCTCATCATATCACCTTATTTTATGTCATACCTAATTATAATTTTTGTCTGACATAAAGTAAAGATAATTTTCAGACTATTAAGATTTTATACCTACCGGAAGTAAGTACACCTTTCCACTCTCCTGGTATTCCATGATAGCAGCGGCTTGCTCAACGGTCACTTCAAGCACAACTACTACTGGAATGAGACTATTACCTGATGCTGCATCAGGTGCTGTTCCTTCTGAATTCAGGCGCTTTAAGACCTTAATATTAGTTAACTTTGGATCTACAACTTTTTTGCTAAGATTTGTAGCCTCATCCCTTACATAAGCGATAACATTGACATAGACACCAGGTTTAGCATCGTCCCCTGCAGATCGGACTAAATCAGTGGCTATCCCGATTTCAGTCATTCCCTCTTTAAGACCAATACTACTGCCAACTTCTGAATTCAAGGATGTCGTATTATAAGTTGTCCTAACCGGTTCGTTATTTCTAATACCATACTCCCCTGCATAAAGATCACCGAATTTGAGATCTTCAGCATCAAGAACCGCATCTGTTGGAATTTCACTCAGAACTATTTCGCGATATTGCAACTTGTCTTTTGTTATTTCGGTAAATGGTGCAATGTCCTGTTTGGCTACAACAACCCTTTGCGTTTCTACCTGTTGAGATATATTTCTATTTTGAACGGTGTTAACTCCGATTAATATTACAAGCCCAATAACAATAAATGAAAGAGCCCGTGTATATTTGTTCCAAAATCGTTTCAAAAGATTACGCCTCCTCGTTAATGTGTTCCTTTTTTCTCTGTTATATATAAATACTCTCATACGCTATTCTTCGACTTAATGAAAGAGGATAACTTATTTCTTTTATTGAGTATGAAATCCTTGTTTTGAACTCAACCTGAATCCAAGGGATTCCATCTGAATCATAAGAGATCTTTAAATCTAACTGACTTCCGCTCATGTATGCATTCTCCATCAATGGATCAAGGTTCATATAGCGAATAAATTCACGCTTCACTGCACTCCTCAACATATCTTCATCAAGTGTTACCGTACCTTGTTGAGCATCCGTTACAATTCCTGACTCAATTATCCCAGCATCAATTGAATGCTCGAAAGCCCGTCCTGACTTAGCGTATAGATAGCTAACTGAATATGTGTCAAAGGAGAAAATGAAAAAGAATGTCCCTATTAGAATAGCCCCCCATAATTTCATCCACATTTAGTTACCCTCCTTCTCTGATCAGCTTATGGGCAAGACCTGTAACCTTAACGTTAATGGGCAAGCTAAAGGTTAATCCTAAAATTTTGGCAGCATAAATATCTACTGTCCTAGATGCCTTTATCTCTAATACGTCCCCTCTCTGTACAGTCTGTGAAGTAGCTTGGAAAGTTACCTTCGAAGGATCCATACCAGCCCTTACCAATAAATCATTAAATTGTTGTCTAGTTTGTGCGTTAGCGCCATTTTGCACTTTCATTACTTGCAAAACTTCATTAGCAGCACTGTTAATAATGCCTTTGGCCTCTGTGTACTGCCATATTGACAATCCGAACATGACAAAAAAAGTAACTATTAGAGAATAAAAAAGGATAGAGACATGACTGTCCCCATCCTCTCTTTTTATCAAATTCTTCATTTCTCTTCTCATAAAATCAGCTAATTTCATTGACTTTGCTGGAAATTTTACCGAAAATCAACGGAATCAGTGTATCTTTAAACATTACAAAAACAACAACAATCAATATAATAGTTACTAATGTAACTACAACCCAATTCACGCCATCGCCTTTATCTCCATTGATAAGGGACATACTTTTAGAATAAAGTTTTGCACCTACATTTTTAAAATTATTTTTAGCTTTTCCGATGATACTAGACATATAATATCTCCTCCATATTTTAATTTTTTTAAAGTGCAGCTAGACCTGCAAAAAGTTTAAATGCCATCAAACCCATAAAAATCATGTCATGAAAGATTAGAATCCCATAGAATAAATTCATTTTTTCGGGATTTCCTTTGGTGAGCTCTATCAGTGAAAGTCTACGTAAATCCCTTAAATCATTTTTTATTGAGTTTAAATCATCTTCCCCTTCGTGGAATCCTTTCTCCAAAATAACATTGACTACAGATACAAAATCGTACATTACTGGAAGATCAATATCTTCTGCAAAGATCTTCAGTGCGTCTTTCATTAACATCCTGTCGCTATTAGCGATTAAACGCTTGAGCATTTGCCCAAGAAGTTCGCTACCTTGATTACTGGCTGCTTCGAATATACCTTTTAAGGGCTTACCGACCTCTAGCGCATTTATCATTTTGCTAATGAGATTTGGAAGATCCCTAATCAATAAATTCTGCCTTTTTTTGTGCTGTTTTGAAATATCATTAATATCGTTCCAAATTAAAAGCCCCACTGAAAGTGGGACTAGTGTATAAAGTATTGGCATATGCGTCACTACTGGTAACAACACCATTATTGGAACAAACAGTAATGATTTTAATATCGTTTTGGAAATGAAATATGGGTAGCTATCCTTTTTATTCAGAGTCATATATTTTGCCCTTGTAGCTTCTCCAAATATTTGATCTAACCATTTCCATTTTTCAATCCGGTCCGAAAAAAGAACAAGAAAAGAATTTTGTTCCATTCTCCGGATTTCTTTCTCGTCCATATTAAGAAAAACAGCCATTTTTGTTATTTTTTTTTGCCTATCAAATCCAGGCAAGATAATAGACAGCACTGGTAGAGACATGATTAGTATCACAATTGAAAACAAAAATGAAAGATTCGTTTTTTTTCACCTCCTTTAATTAATTTATAAATAATGTTCATTACAAGTTGTCTAAATTTAATCTTAAATACTTATCCCTGCCCAAATATGCGAAAAAAGTAGTCAACAATAAGGTTCCAACCAATATTTTGCCTGGTGTAGTCAATAAGGTTAATGACGAACCAATACTCTCCATATTTTTTTCAAGATAAGCGAATAAAAAAATTATTGCCCATCCTGCAGGAAAAATAACGAAAAACTTATTTCGTTTAGTCCTGTTCTCAACATCAATAGTTTGGAGCAAGGCGATGTCACTCTTAATATCATCATTTGACTCCTTAATACTTTTAATGGACTTCGTATGGAACCCATCAATATTCCCCATTATTATCTTTTCACATAGATCATCGAACTTCCGAAACTGAACTTTAGCACTCATTTGTTTTAGAGCAGTTCGTGGATCTACCCCAAGTAAAAGAGAATTATACAGATTTTCAAAAAGTGGTTTAGTGACACCAGACATTACTGGCAAAGACATTTCCAAAGACTTTTGAAGAGATTTGCAATCCCTCATCATGGATACTAAAAGTCTTACATTTGTGGGCAGATTAAAAAGCATAGCCTTTCTTCTAGAATATTTTAATTTTGAAAAGACTAATCGCGGCACAAAAAAACCGATAACTGTTCCGACTACTGCGAACATTAGGTTATCGGTTATAAACGCGATTGAAATTCCTACCACCATTGAAATTATCATAAGAATAATATAGTGCTTTAGCTGAAACTTTAAGCCTAGATCAGTGGCTTGATCCTTTACACTATCAAAACCAAAAGCATTTCGTAGCCGGTTACTCCTCACTTCACTTTTTTTCTTAGGTAATAAGCTGGATATACCATAAGTTATAACAATAACTGCAAATGCAATAAGTGCAAAACTCATATACCCTCCACCTCACACCAGCGATGATATTCTTTTTCATCAGGTTCTTCTGATTGAATTTTTTCCAAAAAGCTTGTTGATTTAATCTTATTTTTAAACTCTAAAACCTGAGTCATGGGGTTATACTTGAAAATTGTATTTAAAACAGGCTCCTCTGTTCCTTTGTAACTAATCAGTTCACTTATTTCCATCAAAACTCTCACACCAGTTTTCTTCGATCTTTTCTGAAATAATATAAGATCCAAGGAACCAGCCACTTGCGCTGCAGCTGCATTAGTATTCCCGTTAAGTTGCAATAACCGTACAGCTGCTTCTGCTGCGCTATTGGCATGAATGGTTGTCCAAATAACATGACCTGTATTCATGGCAATTAAAGCTTCAGAAGCCGCCTCTTCATCTCTTATTTCGCCAATAGCCAACACAGAAGGCTTTAACCGAAGAGTAGCCTTAACTAATTTTCCAATACCATAACTTTTGTCTTTATCTTCAATATTTTTAACTAACAAAGATGGTAAATTGGGATAATCTTTATATTGCAATTTGCTTGCATACATCAACTCCTCAGAGTCCTCAATTGAAATGATTCTAGTAATCTTTGGAACATATTGAGGGAACATAAGCAATTTAGCAGTTTTACCACTGTTTGTTCCACCAGCAACCAGAGTATTCGCCCCCATTTTTATGGCGAATTGAAGAAACTCGGTTCCTTCCAGGCTTATATTTCCATAGTTTATACATTCTTCGTCTGTGTATACGTTAGGAGGAAATTTTCTTATTGAAATAAGAGAGTGACCACCACTCACCCCTGAGTAATGTTTATTATCTGCAACAGCACAAATTCTAAAGCCTCGATAGTTAGCATCAATAATTGGTTCATTACTCGACAATGGCTTTCCTATCGGCATCAGCATTTTGTCAATGGTCTGTATTAAATGCTCCGTACCCTGAAATTTTATATGCTCCATATGGACATCTTTACCATTAATTTCTGCAATGACCTGATCAGGACCGTTGATTTCGATTGAACTAATGGTAGGATCATCTAAAATTTCCTGGATTACACCAAGCTCTGTAATTTCTTTTTGCACCATTTCAATAACATCAGTGATTGGCATCGTAAAAACAAAATCCGTGATACTTCTCACCATATCAGCAATCAAATATTTAATTTTTTGTCTTTTATCTTCGTTTGTCAGTGAACTCACATAATCATCTAAATGCCCCTCAGCGAGTTGTCCTCTTATTCTTTCAGTAATAGATGTTATGTTCTTCATTTCCAAGTCCGAAAGTTCTGTCTTTGCTTCTCTTAAATGATATTTAAGAGTTAAATGATCCATTGGATCAATCAGCCCAATATTTTCATTTCCTGTTTTGAGGCTATTTCGCGGACTCCATTGAATTACATTAGGCTCAATTTCCGAAATTTTTTTGGCTAGTTCGCTGTGTTTGGTATAAATTGCGATATTATTAGATTGCAAATGATTAGTGGCAGAAAATAAAATCAGCCTTTCTTTCTCTATACCAAACACTTCATTACTTTTTTTAGAAAAAGTATAATTATTCACGAATTCAATTTCACTCAAACTATAGAAAACAATGATATCTGCAACTTTCATTCCATACAAAGTTGCTGGATGAATCATTGTTCCTTGACTAACGAAAAAAATATAATCATACATACTGGAAAGTTTATTCTTTAAATAAAGCGGTAATTCGATCAATGAACTGTTGCTGTTAATTCTTCTAGTAACAGGATTTTCAGGGTTAGATCGTGGATTCATCAATATATAATCACTGCTATCATTCTTCGTGTAAATATATTCACTCATTTCAGCTGGTGCATTGCGGTCATAGTCCAAGAGTAACTGATCCATGGACTTTTCCTTATCAATCTTGACCGCTTCTTCTCCTAGCGCATAAGCTATGCGTGGAATACCAAGACATGGAAATTCAACAATGATACTTTTTTTATTTTTTGGAAGTTGTCCAATTGTCTTTTGCAAATATCCGATAGTATCACCACCACCAGGATTTGCAATCATCAGTGTTCTACTATCCGTTTTAATTTCCGACATATCTTTCATTTTTCCTTTCTATAATCCTATTTTATATAGCTTACTTCAGTAGCCTTATATCATATCCTGTAACCAAACGATATCTTCAAATCCTGTAAACCCTCCAGCATCTAAAATCTCTTTGAGAGCATTTTGACCACCTATCGGATTATACGGGCAATTTGGGCTATGACAAAAAGCCAGATACCCCAATTTAGGATGTTTAAATGCGTATCCGCGCGGCATAATATAACCGCCACTCACCTTAAATTTTTGTGTTCCCAACTTTACGATCTCCAAAGCATCATTAATTAATTTGGTAGCCTCTAGCAATTTTATTTCCTCCTTCTCTCGCCTTTAACATCATTAAAACAAAAGGAACAGCACTATTAACTGTGCTGTTCCTTTTGTTTTAATATCGTCCACATTTCTTTAACTCTTTCTATTGATTGAATTCCACCTTCCCAAAAAATAGATGAATCTAATTTGAATAACTCTTCTTCAAATTCTTTTTCAGCTACTTCGTAATCACTATCGATCATAACTACTCGCTCTGGATTTATATTTTCATCTGAAACAACGGCACATGCCTCTTCAAGATTCATTCTCTGACTCAGCAGTTTCAGTTTTAGTAGCGCAATCATATCTTCATCAGTCAATTTTCTTCGTTTCTCTTTACGCCCGAATTGATACCCAGCATTCTCTAAACTGTAAACCCAGCGCCTCGCAGAGCTTTCAGCAAGTTCTAAAACTTCTGCCGCCTCTTTAAAAGACCAGATTCCCATGTTACCCCCCTCTTTAAACAAAAAAAGCGCCTACTATCGGCACCTTCACGCTTAATATGATTTTCGAAAGAAGTATCACTTCTTAACTCAATGTCCCTCGTGTAACTGCCTGGTGTCAAAAATTATCATGTTATAAGAATATCACGTATTTCAGCCTGTAACGTACCTAAAAAGTATGATACAAGTATGATTTGAAATATTTAGCTGTAGCAGCATCCAGGAGAGCGTGAGTAGCAGCTGCAGGAGATCCAACGGTGAGCGGTGACAATTAGCCAGGAACAATGCTCAGATCCGGAACCTGCAGACACATAAGTGAGCTGCTGATCGATTCGCCGGCGATACTTGGTCCTGTGCGCTGGACCGCATCCAGGAGAGCGTGAGTAGCCGCTGCAGGAGATCCAGCGGTGAGCGGTGGCACTTAGCCAGGAACAATGCTCAGATCCGGAACCTGCAGACACATAAGTGAGCTGCTGATCGATGCGCCGGCGGTAGCTGGTCCTGTGCGCTGGATCGCATCCAGGAGAGCGTGAGTAGCAGCTGCAGGAGATCTAACGGTGAGCGGTGGCACTTAGCCAGGAACAATGCTCAGATCCGGAACCTGCAGACACATAAGTGAGCTGCTGATCGATGCGCCGGCGGTAGCTGGTCCTGTGCGCTGGACCGCATCCAGGAGAGCGTGAGTAGCCGCTGCAGGGGATCCAGTGGTGAGCGGTAGCAATTAGCCAGGAACAATGCTCAGATCCGGAACCTGCAGACACATAAGTGAGCTGCTGATCGATGCGCCGGCGATAGCTGGTCCTGTGCGCTGGACCGCATCCAGGAGAGCGTGAGTAGCCGCTGCAGGAGATCCAGCGGTGAGCGGTAGCATTTAGCCAGGGCAATGCTCAGATCCGGTTCCTACAGACACATAAGTGAGCTGCTGATCGATGCGCCGGCGATAGCTGGTCCTGTGCGCTGGACCGCATCCAGGAGAGCGTGAGTAGCCGCTGCAGGGGATCCAGTGGTGAGCGGTGGCAATTAGCCAGACCAATGCCCGAATTTGATTCCTGCAGACACTAAGTGAGCTGTTACTGCAGGGATCTACCGGTGAGTTCTAGTTACTCAATCTCTTGTAAAGCAATGAGCACTAAAATAAGCACTGTAAAAATTAACTTTGGCTCAATTAGTAGATTTCGTAATTATCTATTTAATAAACCTTGTTTTACCTTGTAAAGTTTATAAGCTTCTTCATAACATGTAGAAAAATATCCAGTTGGATTGTTTATTTTCAAATGCATAGATACACCACCAGAAACCAAATCAAGATTACAAGATTTCTCGAAGTAGAGTTCACACGCTTTAATAACTATTTCTGGTAAGAGAATATCTTTATGATGGCTGCTTAACATTAGAAAGATAGATTCTATATAACTATCATTCATTGGTATATTATCTGCTACGTAGCAATATTTAGGCACATTAGTACAGAGCACTTCGTATATTCTATTTAAATTATCATCAATGTTATTCAATGGAAGATTCATAGAGGCGGCGATAGCCGACCCATTCAATCTATCATTCAATATTGAATCTGAAGTAGTCTTTGAAGTAATCTCTGGTATTGCTGTTCCAGCAGGGAGGTTCGGAGTTCGATTCTGGAAGTTCGAGTATCCAGATTGACCGTTCGAAATTCCTGTATGGTGATTCGAATCTCCAATTTGGACCTCCGAACTTCCATTTTGGAACTTGCTATCTCCAAAATGGTCTTCCGAACTTCCATTTTGGAACTTCGGGTATGTCATTTGAAAGTTTGTTATATTTAGCGTTCGTTGTAATGATTCGTATCCCTCTAAGTGATAACCTTTTATACTTAGATCAGTCATAATTTGTATTAAATCTACTCTGTATTGAAATGTTTTATCCCAAGAATAATTAGGATTTCTTCTCTCGTAGATCCATCCACCGTCAATCAAATTTTTTATTTTTCTTCTTATGGTTTGAATACTTGCCTTAAGCATTAATTCCTCAGACAATTCTTCTGCTTTTTTATAAAACCAACCATGATCACGTTTTAGATTTGGCTGCAGTCCATTGGTAGACATACGCTCAGTTTCTTCTTGAATTAACTTATCTGCATCTTTGACTCTTTCAGACCAATAAATAAATTGATTTAGTATTAATGCTGACACGTAATCGCCGGTTAAAGCTACCAGTTCCTCTTTAATAACGACCCGTTTTAGTTTCATTGGATTTTGCATAATTACCTCCTGATTATGTAAAATGTGACAGAAAGAGCTTCCTCTTTAAATTGCTATGAGATCGATTGTATATGTGTTCTGGTAGTGGCAAAGGGATTGCAGTCGTTCCTATTATGAATTTTTCATATAGTGTGAAATTGTAAATAGCAACGATCTTAAGCCAGCGCATTCATACGTAGTCCTATAAATCTACTTCTAACGCACACCATGGAAAAAAGGATCCTTTTCATGGTTTAGATGAATTACCCCATTAATAGATGGATTTTAATTGTTTATGAATACAGAAAAAGCCCACGATCTGCCTGTACAAAGACAAATCGAGGGCTTGTAAACACTTGAAAAATAGATGACACTATGGTAAATTAATATATATCAATACCATAAATAAGGTATTAAGAAATACCCCAGGTCATTGTTAAAGCACTGATTCACCGATGTCCAGATCGGTTGATTCGGCACCTAGTATCAGAGCTCCAACTCTTCTACTAGAAGCTTTTTCAATGGCTATTTCTTTGTCAAAAGAACAATTTAAGTTATCCACATTTTAGCACATAAGGTTATAAAAAAGAAGAGAAAAGTTGTTCACAGCCTTGCTCCACACCTATATTTTGTCGGAATTTTGCTTATTTTTTCTAAACATGCACCATAAAAACGCAAGCCCTGATTCTACTAAAAATACCCAACCTAAAACTGGTGTTGTCAAAATTTCCATTCTACTCTCTCCCTTTGTATGTTATTCTGGAGAGGCGTGGTACCGGCAAAGTTTCACGCCTCTTACAAGTCGATTGCTCCTACGCATTCGGCTTTTTTGTTTTATTAATAAGATTGTGTACCTGATCTAATTGCTGTGACTTAGATACGACTACATAAGAATTTAACGCATAAAGATTACTTAGTTCATACATTTCAGATTGAAGTGCCTCAAATTGATCGTAAAGTGATTCAAGTGAAGCCTCGACCATGTAATCACCTCCTTTCTTATTTTATTATACCATCAAAACATCTTTTGTAAATGGTTTTAGGTATAAAAAATAAAAAAAAGCTTTGTATTTAATAAATCATACATACAAAGCTTTTTAAGGTTATATTTATGGCTCTGGATTGTACTGTCTGCTGGTACTTATGTACATGCTCCAACTACTAGAATTTAGCTGCTCATACTCAGTTGTTTATCATAGTGACCTAGAAATATCGACTTATTCTGTTTCAAAATTTTGATTACAATCACCACATAAAATGTTTAAGTCTTTTTTATATGATCTTACTGAAATCCCACATGATGGACAGGTCCATTTAATAGATTTTGAGCCTGACTCATAACCCATATTAGTACTGCTAGAACTGGCTATTTCATCCGTTCTCCCCCCCTCTGCTAAAGCTTTGAAATAACTATATCCATGTCGTGCGATTACGAATATTTCTTTTCTAATCGGCATTTCTCCTATTTTTCGTTTTGCCTCATCTCCAAGTCTCGCATAAGTCCATCCATGTTTAGGATCTGGTTTATCCTCCTTGTATTCAAATCCTAGCTCTAAAACCTTTTGTTTAAAGCGTTTATTATGATATGTACCTTTACGACTGGTATCCTGTATACCTGCGTGAAGGTGGTAGAGATGGACCATTTCATGCAAAACAGTATCCATCGTTTCATAAAAGTCCTGATCCATAAACTCAGCTGATAGATTTAATTCATACATTTGCAATGTCCCATCTTGTGTGCCCCAAACGGGTACTACTGAACACCATCCCATAGAAAGCCTTTGATGCCCGTTTGATTGTATAGTTATAGCTGGTGTAGGTAATATCCCATCAAAATAAGTTTTATTAAACAATTCAAATACGTGATGAAGCTCTTTCGTTATATCACTTAATGTTAAGGATTTTATATCAAACATAGGCTCCTCCTTTTTTTGAGGCATATGCCTCAAAAATATTATTTATAATAGCATATTGATCTATTACTATCAATTTTTTCTTCTGCAGGAACCGGACCTGAGCATTGCCCTGGCTAATTGCTACCGCTCACCGCTGGATCCCCTGTAGCGGCTACTCACGCTCTCCTGGATGCGGTCCAGCGCCCAGGACCAGCTACCGCCGGCGCATCGATCAGCAGCTCACTTATGTGTCTGCAGGTTCCGGATGAGCATTGCCCTGGCTAAGTGCCACCGCTCACCGTTAGATCTCCTGCAGCTGCTACTCACGCTCTCCTGGATGCGATCCAGCGCACAGGACCAGCTACCGCCGGCGCATCGATCAGCAGCTCACTTATGTGTCTGCAGGTTCCGGATCTGAGCATTGTTCCTGGCTAAGTGCCACCGCTCACCGTTAGATCTCCTGCAGCTGCTACTCACGCTCTCCTGGATGCGATCCAGCGCACAGGACCAGCTACCGCCGGCGCATCGATCAGCAGCTCACTTATGTGTCTGCAGGTTCCGGATCTGAGCATTGTTCCTGGCTAAGTGCCACCGCTCACCGTTAGATCTCCTGCAGCTGCTACTCACGCTCTCCTGGATGCGGTCCAGCGCCCAGGACCAGCTACCGCCGGCGCATCGATCAGCAGCTCACTTATGTGTCTGCAGGTTCCGGATCTGAGCATTGCCCTGCCTAATTGCTAACGCTTACAATAAGATCCCTTGCAGCTGCTACTCACGCTCTCCTGGATGCGGTCCAGCGCCCAGGACCAAATACCGCCGGCGCATCGATCAGCAGCTCACTTATGTATCTGCAGGTTCCGGATTTTTGTTTTCTTACGCTCTTCCAAAAAAAAAAAACCTAATTAAGTGGCTTTTGAGGCCAAATAATTAGGTTTCCACTTGTTTAAAGTCGTGAGGGATCTATAGTTGAGTAAAAGTTATCTTTCTCTGAGTTTACGTCCTTTTTTGCTTCAATGCTAGTCACAGCAGAACTTGTATCTTGGTTCTTTTCATCACTAATTTCTGGATCTACGCTTAACTCTGTAGAAGAATTTGAAATCGATAATTTATTTTTCAATTCATCCATAACAGCAATGATATTTTCAAAATCTTTGGAATATGGCTCTAAAAACATTGTTTTTTGAATGTCAATATCCGTAATATCTCTATATCCAAAGCGATCAATCATATGTCTAACCAACGTTGTGAGTGAAATTTGAATGTTTCCTTGTGCATTAACCCATTTATTTAGAGACTGGAAATCATTGAGTTTATTAATACGCCAGGACACAAGATCTCGTTTACTGACCTCTTTATTATCCTCGTTCACGACTTAACAACCTCCGAAGGAAAAAACACTCTATCATGAAGTATTGATAAACCTTCAAGATTCATATCTACCGCATACTCTGCAGGAATCCAAAGTACAAAGCAATGCACTTCCTCTGCGAAAGCGACTAGATCGGAATAAAGTTCCGATTCAAATGTTATACTACCGCCTCCAAGCACCATAAAGTACTCAATGTCCCCACCTATTACTATGTAACGTTCTTTAATAATCTCTAAAATATTCTGCGCCTCTACATACTTAGCATCATCCATAAATGCTATAGCAGAATCATGTAAATTATCATCAGTATTTAACAACAAATCATCAAATCGCTGTCTATTAATTTGTAGATGACCTCCGAGATTACTTGATAGCGCTTTAGCTGCCTCTTCTGCTGCATGACCCACCCCACGCTGTACACCGGTACAGTTATCTATAACAGGATTAGCACCATGAAGATGAATTAATTCCGTTGTTCCAGAACCTATGTCAGTTAATAAGCCTTTTTTCTGTGCAATTTCAACTTGAGTTAAGTTCGCAATATGTTCTCTGCCCTTTTTCCCTTTATACTCCTTTACTAATTTATCCAGTATTCCAGGGACTTTATTTTCCTTGGGGGTCGGTGCTTCCCTCAATGCATATATTGCAGGTACGCCCTCTTGAGTTATTTTAACGGAAATATAGTTAATTGTAACAGTTACTAAAGAGGTTCCAATATATACAATCACTACATGCGAAGACTTTCCGTCTCCGTTATTAGTAAATCTTTTTTCCATCATTGAAGCAGTTGCTGGTTTCCATTCAGAGGCAGGGATTGCTCCTGTCATTTTTGCTTCAATTGATAAGGTTACGGGCAATTTGGCATGTTCTTCGTAGTATTCAGTAATTGCTGCGGCTGCTGTCATTGAGAGATTCATAATTACTGGTATGTCATGCTTATGCTTTTCACCAATTCGTATATTCATATTTTCGGTTTTAGCAATATTTAGATTCGCACGTTTACCTACACTAAAAAATCCCGATCTCTTTAATGCAGGACTTGTAATATTCACGGTTAATTCATCAAATAGATTAGCCATATGTTTTTCAAGATTACCTTCTGCAATAGCTGGTTGTTCAGTAAGCCGTTTTATCGTAGATGGCTGTACCAGTTTTTTACCATTGTAATACATCTTGTTAGTAGAGTTTCCAAAATCATTTTTAATATTAGCAACCATTTCACAATCACCTCATTTTTAATTTTTAAATCCTTTCAATTCAAAATGAATTGTATTTGAATTTAATTTGAACACGAAAATGATTCTTCTTTACAAATATATACCAAATCTTAAAAGTAAGCAAGTATTTTAAATTCATTTTCAATTCAATTTGAGTTCAATATTGAGATGAATATAATTAAAATTAGCTATTCTGTTAAATATTCTTCATTTATAATTCAATATGAATTCATTTATTCGTATTACTTTTATAAGTTTTTACCACTAATAGACTACAAAAAATATAGTCGCACTTATTTTCATATTGCATAATTCCCCTCTCAAAAAAGGAACTTTATACCTACAAACAGAGTTAAACCACCCCTTATATTACTTTTAAAGATAACATTCGTCATAATTTATTATTATTTTTAGTAAGTTTTCCATTGCTATCATTGGTTTTATATGGCAATATAACTATTGAAGTTTCATCTAAGCCTATCTAAGTTCATCTATTAAGGTATTTATCAAGCCAGTTTTATCTTACAACATTAAATATGGAGGGAAATAATGGATCACACAAAACTAAAAGGCATCGGAGATTCAAGTTCTATCACAATCCCTAAAAACTATATTGATTACATCTCAGGTGACACAAAAGCAGTTAATGAATATCACTTGTCTCTGATTAACGAAGCGATTGGAAATCGAAAATTAATACACCTTGTTATGACTGGTATATCACTAGTCGAGAATTTAAAAAGAGGGACTGATTTAATCTCTGTAACACACTGTATTAATCAGGAAAATTACAAAGCTCGGGTAGCAGGATATTTAGAAATAAAAAAAAGTGACCAATTACAAATGAATGCTGGGACAATCGCCCACTTGCTAACATCAGTGTTAAATCGAAATTAATACTTAGGAGGTTTTTTTTATGATGAATTGCGGAAATTGTAGCCATTGGAACTGGTGTTCAAAAACAGATGGGAAAATCGAAGAAAGTGAGACAGTTTGCAGTTTCTCACCTTCTAGATTCACTGGAAAAATAATAGAAGATCAGTCGGAAGAAGAGATTGACAAAAATTTAATTTCATTTGACGGATTAATGGGAATTATTCGGAGAATCGAAGCTAAAGGTTAAACTATTTTTTCTTTGACATAAGTTTCATAAGTGATAACAAATGTTCTTGATCAGTTGGAGTCAACTGTCTAAATAAAGTCAGCATGTTAATCTCAGCTGCTGTAGGGGTCAAATCAGAAAAAAATATGTCCCAAAAATCAATACCCACGGCATCTGCCCAACGTTGCAAAGCTGATGTTGTTGGAGCACGCTTATTATTTTCCCAATCCGATAAAGTTCCAACTGATATTCCTGAACGCTCAAATATTTTTTGTTGTGTGAGATTTCTATTTTTACGAATTGCTCTTAATCGTTCACCTATGTATTGCAATAGAGATCCTCCTACAAAATAAGCTGAGAATACGAATTTTAGTTATTTGTAATACATATCTTCTCAAAAAAAGTAATAATGGAACACTGTTATATAGGTAACTTACTATTTTTAGTAATATTTATTATCACACTTACTTATTTAGATAAGTTTGAGATATGTATTTTTGATATCCATATTAAATCTGTCTATCACGGAAGGAGAAATTAATGCGAAGCGTGCAGATTACTAAAACTAACATCAGTTCGTTACCACTTGACTGGATTTATATACGCTATCAAAGACTTCAAAAAAGTTGTTTGAAATCAGAGGGAGAAACTCACTCTGATGAATTAGATCTAATTAGAGAGTACTTTGATTTGAATGGCTACGCTGCGATTTTTGGAATAACTAATAAATCAGATGCTGATCAAATGGAATTGGAAATTCCAACTGCCTCACGATCTCAATATGTCCCTATTATAGAAAATCGTTTACGTGAGCATTATCGATTAACACAAAGAAAACATAATCTTGAACAGCAGCTGACCGACATTTTAGGTGCCTTTTATGTTCTTGATTTACCTAAAATGACTGCTACATATGGAAATATCAGTGGCGTTTCAGCAAGGGGGGGAGTATCTTCTCCAATTGAAGATGCAGTAATGAGACCATTTTCTAGAGCTGAAAAAATCAAGGAAGAATTAATGAATGTTGAAGATCGTTTATATGATATGGCTCATGCTCTTAGTGAGTTAACTGAGCCACAGCTTTCTTTGGTAAGTGCGAAATATTTAGTTAGACGCGAACCAAAAGATGATCAATTAATGAGTGTTTTAGGGTTTGGAAGACAAAAATATTATGAGATTAAAAAAACATCACTAATTAGAATTGCACAAGAACTATCAGTTATATAGTAATTTCCAGTTAAATGGAGGTGGACAAATAATGTACTTTAACAAAGGAGCTTCTTACATAATCAATTATGGAACCTTCGAGAAACTTTCAAAATTCATACTAAGCGAGAATGGAAATAATCATTTTGTTGATGAAAACGGAGAATTTATTATATCCGACAATTTTTTACTTAAGAAAAAAATCATTGTATCTTCAGCGTTAAAACATTAATAGCCATTGGGGTTCATTACAGAACCCACTCAAAAACACTATATGAGATATCAGATAAGAGATTTAGTCGATACCTCATATAGTGTTTTTTTGCTGCGTAATAGAGTGTAGCTATTTGAACCATACACCCGATCTAAGAGAGTGTGAGCTGCTGTAGATTCCGGATCGATTCGCCGGCGGTAGCTAGTAGCATCCAGGAGAGCGTGAGCTGCAGGGGATCCAGCGTTAAGCTGCAGCATTTAGCCAGGGCAATGCTCAGATCCGGATCCTGTAGACACATAAGTGAGCTGCTGATCGATGCGCCGGCGATACCTGGTCCTGTGCGCTGGATCGCATCCAGGAGAGCATGAGTAGCAGCTGCAAGAGATCCAGCGGTGAGCGGTGGCACTTAGCCAGGGCAATGCTCAGATCCGGATCCTGTAGACACTTAAGTGAGCTGCTGATCGATGCGCCGGCGATACCTGGTCCTGTGCGCTGGATCGCATCCAGGAGAGCATGAGTAGCAGCTGCAAGAGATCCAGCGGTGAGCGGTGGCACTTAGCCAGGGCAATGCTCATCCGGAACCTGCAGACACTTAAGTGAGCTGCTGATCGATGCGCCGGCGGTAGCTGGTCCTGGGCGCTGGACCGCATCCAGGAGAGCGTGAGTAGCAGCTGCAAGGGATCTTATTGTAAGCGTTAGCAATTAGGCAGGGCAATGCTCAGATCCGGAACCTGCAGACACATAAGTGAGCTGCTGATCGATGCGCCGGCGGTAGCTGGTCCTGGGCGCTGGACCGCATCCAGGAGAGCGTGAGTAGCAGCTGCAGGAGATCCAGCGGTGAGCGGTAGCATTTAGCCAGCCAACGCTAAAATCCAGAATCTGCAGAAAGTTAGGTGAGCAGCTGAAGACTCCGGATCGATACAATGATTTTAATTTACTATGTAATTAAACACTTGATTTTTAATGTCTTGATGGTATAATTAAATCAAGAAACAATTAGAAAAGGGGATATAAAATGGAATGCATTATCGAAATCACAAGAATTACTCAACAAATTGATAAAACAAACTTACCACTCATACGTGTTTGCTCACCTATTGATGCAGTTGAGATCACAAACAAATACATAGTTGACGAAGATAGAGAGGTTCTTCTAATTATGGTTCTTGACACTAAAAACCAAATTATTGCTATCCATCGTTGTCATATGGGATCCTTAAGCGCATCAATCGCTCATCCAAGAGAAATATTCAAGGCTGCAATCTTAAATAATGCTGCAAGTATAATCATAGCTCACAACCACCCTAGCGGCATTGTAACCCCATCTGAAGAAGATATAAAGTTAACACAACGTGTAGCAGAGTGCGGTGAAATAATGGGCATTGAACTTTTAGACCATTTAATAGTAGGGTGGCAAGAAGGCTATTATTCTTTTAAATCCTCTGGTTTATTATAAAGCTGTAAAAGCTATCGGCTTTATAGCCGGTGGCTTTTACTCTAAAATATTATTCGGATAAATTAAAAAATGGAGGTTGAATACTAATGGAGAAATTCACTGATTATTCACATAAAAACCAATACAGATTAATAAAAGCACAACTACCCGCAGGAAAACGAAATGATTGCAATCTACTTCCGGTAGTTTACCTGATGGCAGGAAATGAAGAATTTAGAAACAAGGTAACTCACTTTATAAATTGGAATGAAGGAGAAATTGACTGGAGTAATCTGTTAAATTCAAATGACGATATTGAAGAACTAACAATTTTGATTAAACTATCTGCAGAACTATATAGTCATAAGCAAATGATTTCAATTTATGATTTAATAAATAAGCTAGATAAAAATAATTTTTCTATGGTATTAATGTTGCTGCAAAATATTAAAGAAGGATTCCATTTTAATACCTATGAAATAGATAATCTGGATTCTTATATATAGAAAGGTTGTTTATAATTGATTAAAAAATATGGACTCGCGTTAGATAGTGTTCAATTAGATGAATTTAGAAAGTTAGTCCCAGAAAAAATAAGACGAAAAAGCTTAGAATCATTCATATTGAATGACTATAAATTTTCTCCTTCAAATTCCAACTCCCTTGATGATGAAGATAATGAGATAGATAAAAAACGGGGAAGAGGCAGACCAGCAAAAAAAAACAGCGAGAATTCAATTGCCACGAATATGGCTCTAAGTATCGAAGCAATAACTATTATAGATGACTTAGTTACTAATCTTAAAAATAAAGGCGTTTCGGCAAACCGTTCATCTGTGATGAGAGATGTTATATCCAATTTCAACATTTTCTATAAAGACAAAAGGGACCTTTTCACTTCTCCATCAGAAAGAAAACCAAATACCTTTTATCTGGAAAAAGGTACTCATGAATTTTTAAAAAAATGGACTAAATCAAGAAATCTTAATTATGTAATCGAACAGTTTATTTTAAGCTCCGACTTCACACCATCCTCTATCACTGACGAGGATATAAGTTTTTTGAGAAAGACACCTGAACAAGTAGAACCAATACGAATTAGTATTAGTGAAACAGCCTATTCAGTAATTGATGATATTTTAAGTTCTCTTGATCCTGGGATAACAAGAACCTCAATAATGCGTTTAGTAGTTCAAAGAATAATCCAATTAGATCAAGGAGTAGCTTTACCTAAACTATTAGCTAAGAAGAAACTTGATGCCGCAATAATTAACTATGAAAATATTGTGGGTGTTGACAAAACCCAAGAACTAATTTCAGATTACTTAAACAAAAATTATGATACGGACTAATTCATAAAAGCTAATCATGAAGTCCACATGTAAAGTGTTCTAATGAGCCAGGGCAACACTCAGATCCGGTTCCTGCAGATATACAGGTTTGCAACTGAAGAAGATTCCGGATCGGTGCGCCGGTGGTGTTTGATCCTGGGCGCTTGCAGCATCCAGGAGAGTATGAGCTGCTGCTGTTATGGATTTACGCCCGATTTATGAAAATTCATACCAAAGCCTGGGATTTAAATCGGGCTTTTTTTTGCATCTCCTTACCTAACCTTTTAATTTTTTTATGCATAAATCCCCCACTAATATAACAACCAATAATCCGCACTACTCGGTATATTCTTAACCTTTTGTACCTCATCTGGATCTCGGTGGGATGGATTATCTCTTTCCCAACCTGATATAATGCATGCCCTTTCAGGCGGTGTATGTGGGTTCCACTCAATATAGTTTTCTTTCGCTAATTCTTCTAATCCGTTTCTGATATCGACGGGCATACGACCACTTAATCGCTCCAACTCAGGCAATGATGGCAGACATCCAAAATGTCGTGAGTAATGATTAATGATCAACAATAACTTGCGCGGAGTATCTTCTAACATGTTTAACACCTCTCTAAAATAAGAACATTTGTTTGTATTATATGTGAGCTCTAGATTGTATAGCAAGAGAAATAAACCGTACCTCGTCATAATCAATCAGGTAAATTCCGATTCCGCAACCAGGAGAGCGTGAGCTGCTGCTGCAGGGGATCCAGCGGTAAGCTGCAGCATTTAGCCAGGGCAATGCTCAGATCCGGTTCCTGTAGACAATTAGGTGAGCTGCTGAAGACTCCGGATCGATTCGCCGGCGGTAGCTGGTCCTGGGCGCTGGACCGCATCCAGGAGAGCGTGAGTAACAGCTGCAGGGGATCCAGCGGTGAGCGGTAGCATTTAGCCAGGGCAATGCTCATCCGGAACCTGCAGACACTTAAGTGAGCTGCTGAAGACTCCGGATTGATTCGCCGGCGGTAGCTGGTCCTGGGCGCTGGACCGCATCCAGGAGAGCGTGAGTAGCAGCTGCAGGGGATCCAGCGGTAAGCTGCAGCATTTAGCCAGGGTAATGCTCATCCGGAACCTGCAGACACATAAGTGAGCTGCTGATCGATTCGCCGGCGGTATTTGGTCCTGGGCGCTGGACCGCATCCAGGAGAGCGTGAGCTGCTGCTGCAGGGGATCCAGCGGTAAGCTGCAGCATTTAGCCAGGGTAATGCTCATCCGGAACCTGCAGACACATAAGTGAGCTGCTGATCGATTCGCCGGCGGTAGCTGGTCCTGGGCGCTGGACCGCAACCAGGAGAGCGTGAGCTGCTGCTGCAGGGGATCCAGCGGTGAGCGGTAGCATTTAGCCAGGGCAATGCTCATCCGGAACCTGTAGACAATTAGGTAAGCAGCTGAAGACTCCGGATCGATTCGCCGGCGGTATTTGGTCCTGGGCGCTGGACCGCATCCAGGAGAGCGTGAGTAGCAGCTGCAGGGGATCCAGCGGTGAGCGGTAGCATTTAGCCAGGGCAATGCTCATCCGGAACCTGTAGACAATTAGGTAAGCAGCTGAAGACTCCGGATTGATTCGCCGGCGGTATTTGGTCCTGGGCGCTGGACCGCATCCAGGAGAGCGTGAGTAACAGCTGCAGGGGATCCAGCGGTAAGCTGCAGCATTTAGCCAGGGTAATGCTCATCCGGAACCTGCAGACACATAAGTGAGCTGCTGATCGATTCGCCGGCGGTAGCTGGTCCTGGGCGCTGGACCGCAACCAGGAGAGCGTGAGCTGCTGCTGCAGGGGATCCAGCGGTGAGCGGTAGCATTTAGCCAGGGCAATGCTCATCCGGAACCTGTAGACAATTAGGTAAGCAGCTGAAGACTCCGGATTGATTCGCCGGCGGTATTTGGTCCTGGGCGCTGGACCGCATCCAGGAGAGCGTGAGTAACAGCTGCAGGGGATCCAGCGGTAAGCTGCAGCATTTAGCCAGGGTAATGCTCATCCGGAACCTGCAGACACATAAGTGAGCTGCTGATCGATTCGCCGGCGGTAGCTGGTCCTGGGCGCTGGACCGCAACCAGGAGAGCGTGAGCTGCTGCTGCAGGGGATCCAGCGGTGAGCGGTAGCATTTAGCCAGGGCAATGCTCATCCGGAACCTGTAGACAATTAGGTAAGCAGCTGAAGACTCCGGATTGATTCGCCGGCGGTATTTGGTCCTGGGCGCTGGACCGCATCCAGGAGAGCGTGAGTAACA
>NZ_JBBOZH010000004.1:0-9241 GCF_038008505.1 Paenibacillus sp. FSL H7-0735
GCAGATCGAGGTTCTGTTCTTTCGTTGATACACGAGCATAGCCGATTTTCGCCATTGTGAATCCCTCCCGATATGTATAATGCTATTATTCCCTAAAACATTCAAAAAATCAAGTTTAGGGAATAAGAAAAAGGGACGGTTTTAGGGAACGTAAAAGGGCTGTTTTTGGCGCTCCTCTGGGATCATTGGGACGGTTCCCGGAAATCACCGTTAAAGGGAACGGTAAAAAGCCCCCGAGGACGAGTCGGGGGCTAGTGTAAGGCGAAACGTCGTACAGAGTACGAACCTATCCAATATATCACGGCTTTGAGCTGTCCCTGTCAGGGATTGGAAGGGGAGTTTTCAAAACAGCGACGTATCTGGCGCTCTCTGCGGCTGTTGATGTACCTTTACACGCTTTATGAAACTGAACGATAGGAGTCGTACTTTTCTTGAACTCTATTCACAGTTTTTCTGATTGTTCTTCGATCTTTTCTAAGTTCCTTTGCAGCTTCTCTTTGTGAACCGCCATCGTTAATGATATTAAAGACGTCTTGTTCGAGACTATTAAGCTCCTCTTTATAGAGTTTAAGCATAACCATATCCTCTAACTGATAGTTGTCAGGATAGAAATCCTCAAACCCTTCTTTTAATGACAATGAATCGTGAAAGGCACGACGCTTATCATATTTACTCGATCGCAATATGTCTTTGCCTCGACTTTGTATGCCTTTTTTTAATTGTTCGTACAGATAGTATGGATCCAGCCAAGAGTAATCCATTACTATAGTCCAAGCTATCTCATAAAACGCACTTAGAAAATCTTCCCGTGTTAATCGATTGTTTTTATAACGCTTTCCCCAACGAGTTGCATAACCGTTAATTAGATTAACTACTACCGGATATGTTAAAAGGTTGTCCTTACTATCTTTTAATTGTTGCTTGTCCAAAGTGTAGGATAACCTGTTAAATTCGCGTTCTACTTTCTTTATCTTTTCTGCTTGATCTTTATTTTTTATCCGTTCAAGGCGCTCATGCTTCTCCTGTTGACGCTGTTGAATCTCTGTCTTTCTCCGTGGAGTTCTTCCCAATCTTTTCTTTTTTTTTGCTAACGTTTCACTCATTCTAACCTCCGTAAATTTTCTTTTGAAAGATACACCACTTCATGAAATAATGTCGAATATAATTATAAGTAAGCGAAGCGAACGACCATCTTTTGATATCTCTTAATTATATCTAAAAGAGAGGTGAAAGGTCATAGAAATTAGGAAAATGACCCCAAACGGCCTCGAGATTCACCTATTTTTGAACCTATCAGTCATTCTCCTGGATTAAATATCGAACTCTACTTTATTTTGTGGCAGATGTTAGCCAACTCTTAATATAGTGAAACAAAAAAAGAGACTGAGGATCATTCCCTGGCCTGTCGTTTCATTGTTGCATATGCGGTTAGGTTGGCAGCTGTCGGATTAGCGGCGGCTACCTTGCGAGCTGCCTCGATCTGCTCAGCTGTCTTAGCGACAGACGCATATTGTCGCTGCTTGGAACGCTCATTGATTTTAATCAGCACTTAGAGAGAAAGAACCGGAGGAGAGACTCATGAAAATGATGATTAAGCAATACGGAGACGACGATAGACTCAGCCCTGAGCAGCTGATCGTCGCGGAAATTTTGAGCGGTGTCAATCTGTTGAAATATGATTATCTGGTAGGATGAACGTTTCCTCTTCAGACCCAAAGTGAAGACCTTTGAGTATACAAAAAGCTTTTAATGCATCTGACATAACTAATATTTCATCTCCAATAGATTCACCGAAGTAAGTAAAAATATATGATCTAATAAATTCATTTTTTTCTTGGTTTTCTATACTGATTTCTTCCCACGACATAAAATCGCCCTCCTTTCCTTATGATTATACGCTATACAGATTTAGATCCTCACCACACGCCCTGATGGTGCCTCCTTTTTTCATGGTTCTCAATCTCTACCTTCTTACTCTTTCCCAGTCACGCATTTACTAGGAACTTTAATTTGGCCAGTGCAGCGCGAACTGTGCAGATAAATCCAACTTAATTATGGAGTAATTAAGGAAGGCAGGATAAGGGAGGATGTATGTTCATACTCCTCCAGTGTTACAAAAACGCGGCAAAGCCGCGTTATACAAGGTTTTTTTGTTGGATTTACGTACGTATGAATATACTCCTAACTAATCATTGAGGAGTATACTCATACGTACGTAAAATGTTAAAGCCTTGATGCATATAGATTTTTTTATACTCCTAAGTATGAGTCTTATCAACTCTATTTTTGCTGTACTGGGAAAGAAGACGAAGCAACATATCAACCGCTTTGGAAGAATTATAGGTAGAGGTATTGAACCGAGTGCCAGAAGTGGATTGAGGATCATAAAAGGTTAAAATCTAACTGGTAGCGATTCGGGATAAAAAAAGCAGCCCTGAGAAATTCAGAGGCTGCCTTTAGATTTTTTTGATAATTCAGAAAAAGAGCAATTACTAGATATAGAGATAATAGCAGTTCCTATAAAACAACGAAAACCTTAAAAAAACATGTTATTTTGAGATGTTTTTTAGGTAAGCAATATATGTACCATAGATACAACATATTGTGTTTCGAAAAAATCGGACGCTAAATGTTGTGGAATTTTATAAAAAAAAGGGTTGCAAAAAACAGGAATAAGCCCCATAATAAACAGTGGGGTTAAAGAAGTGGTTCAAGCTTTAATCTCTAGTAATCTTGGTCATGACCTGGCAGTCTGACTTTGATCTTATATGTAACGTTACTTTCCAAGTGCTAACGATCCTAATTCTATCAAACATTGTAGACAAAACGCAACAGTAACTTTTTGGTAATACACAAAAATTTAAAAATGTTCCGTAGTTTGAGTCGAACTGGACCGCTAAGTATTGTAGCGATAATACATATGCTGGATTATATTGCTTGACCTTCTTTAGCCTACTTTGGTTAAAGGAGGAACCCTAAATGGTTAGACTGTATTGCAGTTTCCCCAAGAGAACGCATGTGATTGAACATTCACGCTGCGCTCACTCAGTAAAGGGGCACTATAGAGGTAGACGTTGGATTCCAGCGCATCCCCGTAGTGGATCTATAGTGTCAGAACATTGCCGCTCATAGAATGTATAACGAAAAGCCTGGACTCTGGTCCGGGCTTTTTTGTTATAATTCCTAAGTAGCTAATGTTAGGCTAGAATAGATCGAACGTTCGTAATAATATTCAAAAAGAAAGCAGATTCGAGATCAAGTTGTCCAATAACTTCTGCATTTCTTGCACTGAGATCGAGAGACTTGACTTGATCGGTTAGTACAACACCACTGAGATGTTGTTGAGTAACATTTGTCCCGGAAATCTGAATATCAGCAGGAACGGGAACTTCAAAGGGATAATGTCTTGTCGTATTTGTTATAGGGACAATTAGTGCGAAAAAGGAATTATTCGGATCAATTAATCCATCAGAAAGTACAATTGCGGGGCGGTAACCAGCTTGTTCGTTACCAGCTTGTGGACTCAATCTTAGCCAAACAATGCTCCCGCGTGCTACGTTTCCAGTAACCATTAAATCATTTCATCCCCCATCGGTTCTTGGAATTGTTCTTCATGAGCAATCATGCCTGGTTTGCACCGATCACGTAACGCGAGAAAATGAGCGCGTAACGCTTCCTGATTATCAGGATTCGGAAATAAGGGGCGAAGCACAACTTCATTATTCTCTGAAACCAACATTTCGATTTCGCTACCTTCCTTAAAATTCACATGGTTTGCTACTTCCGATGGAAGACGAAGTGCAAGACTGTTTCCCCATTTTCTAATGGTTGCAGTAGTCATAAATTTCAGTCCTCTCAGTTTTATATAGCTCAATGATATCACATCCTCGACTTTGTATCTACGTAGTATATACATGTTGAGTGGAATAGATACAAAGAAAAGAGAGGACATATGTACAAAACACCTGATTTTGTGCGCATGTCGCATGTCGCATGTCTAAGGCTCCTTGGAACACACTTGGAGAAATCCGGAGAAAAAAATTGGCCTTGTCGCAACAGATGCGAACAGAAGCCGATTTTTTATATTGTTCCAAGCAAATAAATTAGGTAATAGTAGTGAATCCTCAAATAGCGAGGAATTGAGTTCAACAATTCTGCCATTTAATATGACATAAATAATTTTTAATCTGGATCGTCGGTTGTCTTACATATATGTAAGACAATCGTAAGACGTTTATTTATAAGGAAGGTCATGATGAATTTTGGGTATTACCATATGATGTAGCCTTATCAAAGCCGCGCCAGATGTGGATTTTTTGAAAAACTACTCTTCCAATCTAAACAGTAGTTATGCTATAGTCAATTAAGAGACTCGCATAACTAATAAATTCTAAAGACAAAACAAAATAAAAGCCCATTTGTTCGGCGGCTCGGGATCCCCATCCCTCAGCTGCTCAGTCCGATCTAGTAAATCGGTGAACAGGCACGCACTCAACAATGAGCTTATTTAGCCCCATTATACCCTCCAGATAGTAGTTAAATCAAGGTATAATGAAAGCTTAATATAATCGGACGAGGTAGCCCCTGATTCTCCAATTTACGGAGGATCGGGGGCTTTTTGATTTGTTGTCAGCGGCTGAGCCGTTTACATATCTAATTGAATAATCGACGCGCTCCGGATCCTTTTTTTAAATGGGATGCCGTGGGCTTACTTTCTTATTGCCTTTTAAGCAATCTAGTAAACAGCGCCGAACGTCGGAAAGCACTAGCAACGACGGTAAACACTTGGCATACGGTGAGCTGCGCCGATGCGGTAAGGCAGCGTAACGAGCGTAAAGGCGTAACCATATCCACGCTGCTCGTTAGACTAACGGGAGGACGCCGTAAATCGGTCTGGAGGTAGCCAAGCCATCGTAAGATGGGGAGGGCGCTGTCAATTACATGGGATTGGCTTCATGTAGCAAAAGGCAGCGTGAGGCGGTAATACGTCTCTTGTTTGGATATGGGGCGACGGATACTCATCCTACCTTACACGGCGTACATAACAACCACTCACTCGTGTCCATAGTTTATTTATCTGTGGACTCGGGTGGGTGTTCTGTGTCTCCTGAGCCTAAGCCAAACCATATCAGCGTGTCGATTTAACCCTTAAAGTCAAGAGATTTTAAAGCAGTTTAACGTACTTTGTAACTAAATACGTAAGTGTAAACATCTAAAAAAAAGAATGAATGAATACGGAGCGGTGCCGGATGGGGGGTAGGATCCCCTTGTGCCGTAGCAGCTCGATCTGTTCAACATAGAAATGGAGGCAGGGAATGATCTCTTAACTCGAATAGGTTTTAAGAGTATAATTCTAAGTCAAGCATAGCGCTAGACGAACGAAATGGGCGTTCTCTACCCCCTCTGTCTGATTATTCGAATTTAAATATGCCCGACGGGGTTGAACGTCTCATAATGGCGCATAGAGGCTGAGACAACGTGATAATAAATTCATAGAAAGGAAGTTTATAATGGCAAACCATGATTTCAATAGTCCATGTAATTGTTCGGAGTGTCGGGAGATTACCCAGACTCATGTCTGTCTGAGCTGCCAGTTCCCTAACAAGGTGAGTATTGATGGAATAGCTCGCTGGGTGAGCGATAGGAAGGGAGGCGGTGACTATATATTTGATATCCCACCGTCGCCGATCCGGGATTTAAATTGTTATAGCTGCGGTCATCTTATGCCAGCGGTTGGATATTATGATTCAGTTGATAAGGAGGCATGTCAGAGGGCGCAGGAGCGTATTGATCTGATTCACGCTGGAAAGGTATGCAACAGCTGCAATAAGGTCGAGGGGATTGATTGGGGATTTGGTGGAATTATTAAGCTCCGGACGTATAACGGGCAGCAGTTCTGCGGTGGGTGTGTCGTTGAAGCAGCGAAGCAGGATAATCCAGATCCGTCGGATAAGGACAACAAATACGAGTTCAATCAAGCTAGTCTCGAATGGTCATTAGCTCGTGTTCGGAGTTATTGTAAGACGTGCGGTAAGGGTTATTTAGTAGCGGTCAGTGAACGAAGCTGGCGGAATCTTTGCAAGTCGTGTTATTCGCAGCGCCGAACTCCTCAGACCGTCTCAGATCAATCGAAGTGACCTAGTGGTCGACTCCAACAAAAAATTGATCTGAGAGGAGATTCGTGAACGTACGTCGAACTAATCATGAATATATTCACTTTCGTTCACGACATGAAACCTTTATTTATAAGGGATTAACGTGAATGAACGCGTGATGAATGTATGCATGAACGGAGCTGATTATATGAGCTGGCTAACAGTCACGGACGTTGCTCAGAGGGTGGATATCCCTCCAGAGACCGTACGGAGATACATAACGAGGCACTCGCTACACTTACAGGCTAAAAAGGGGCATAAATCCTATCAGATCGCGGAGAGCTGCATCCCCGTGTTTGTTCAGATTCGGCAGCTATACGCTGAGGGAAAGCAGATTGACGAGGTTGAGGCTGCGCTCCTGCAGCTAGGGAAACCGACGATCATAACCGTGAATGAATCTGGTGAATCCATGAATGTAAATGTGGTAGAATCCCTTGCTGCGCTTGATATTAAGATGAATGCTATCGCGTCCATGCTTATGAACGTGGATGAACGGTTGAAGTCTGGAGAGAAAGATCGTGCTGCCATGAACGAGGATATGAAAACGATTCGTGAGCAATTCGTTACCGTACATAAGGATGTGGCTACGACGACGGAGCAGCTCACTGAACGGATCTCAGACATTCAGCAAGGCCAGGAGCGAGCGAATGCTCAGCTCGGGGAGATTGCTTCTCGAATGGAGACATACGGCAAGCAGCGGCGTGGTCTGTTCGGGTGGCGCAAATGATAGATAATGAGGGAGTTCTCAGCTGAGATGAAGAGGATTTTTTTAAAAATTCTAGCATGATTAGGTAATATCCGATTTCTCCAGGTAATACTGATGCATCGGACGTTAGGGCTGTATTTCGTTCTCCTCGATCTATATTAGGTTTGTAGGTATGAAGAAGAAGGTTTTTTCGGATTTTCTGACAATATAATAGGAGGGGATAACGGTAGTTGTATGGGATAAAGTGTAAAAACACAGGAAACATAAGGGATTCTATACATATTTGACATTTGACGGACGAGTGTGTATAGTTCATATAGTAGGAGTTTGCCTAATTTTTACCACTACATAATAAGTGCTATTTGATACCCGTGTATATGATTTTTTTGAATCATATATCTGCGGCTTTTTTTCGTATCGGCAAAAAAAATAACCCTTCATTGGGTTTGTTTTGTGTGCTTATTTGGTGCTTCCCGAGCTTCTCCGGCTCGTTGCGGTGATCGGAGGCTCGTTCATATAAATTGCTTTGTTCATTGAAAATAAAATAATTGGAAAGGAGATGACGAACATGCCTAATTGGGTTAGAGATCAACTAATTGGCTTGTTCTTGGGATGTTGGGCATCTGATGTTTTTGGAAACAGCCTTATTTTATACCTCGGTATAAAATGGTACTGGTTGATTCCCCTTTTCATCGTTTTGATCAACATTGTGAGATTCGTTTGGAAAAAGTGGTTGCAACACTTTTTCTTACAAATCATCGTCAAGACAATGCGCCACTCTAGGGTAAAACCCTACGCTGTACGACTTCATGTTTTTTTGGGCAATAATATATAATTTGATTTCTCATTTTGAACCGATTCCTGTGTTGCGACAGGAGGAGGTTCTTTTTTTATTTTTACTTAGTAAAAGCTAAATTTTAACTAGATATTACCTACTAATATTCCACGTACGCATAGAATTATACAGAACAAACCAGTGTTTGTAAAGCTTCTAGCACCCGCCCGGGGCACTTCTCGGGGGTTTATTCACTATCTGTGGTTATATAACATCATTGTTGTGGAAGAAATATGTCCTGCACAGTTTTCCACACTTCCTATATATGCCCTAACTGAGTTTTTTTTCACAAGTTATCTCTAGAGATACGCTTCAGTATATTCGAGGTGAGTCATTAGATCGTGAAGCTCCAGAATCCTGATAAATACGATAGTTAAACATCCTACTATAACATAATAAAAAAATTTCAACCAGTGTAATAAAAAAAGAAGAAAAATTGGGCACAGCGCTTTCAATATGATACAGTTTTAAGTACAAGGCTGTTAGATACTTCCTCGCTAAATATGAGGAGGAGGTAATGCGATGAGTAATAAGACTATACAGTTAGCTACTTTAGTGACTTTGATCGTGTTCGGAATAAGCACTTTTATTTTTCAATTATTGGATTTCATACTTAAAATTAAATAGCAAAAAACCTTACCCCAACGTTTGAGCGCGTGTAGGAGGTAAGGTTTCCAGTTCACCGCGAGGATAGTCCCTGCGGCCTTGTACCTGAAACGAGTCGACGCTACCAACGTTCGGCTCGTTTTTCATTTTGGTGGTGTTTTATAAAGTAAAACACTTATTAACGCAAGTTTAACGCAAGTTAGTGCGACGAGCAAATGGAATTTTACGCTATGTGCTTACTTTTGATAGGTTTAGCTTTTGAAAATATCATAGATGCAGGTGGTAAAGTTCGCGGTTGAGGGTATTTTCATATGTCCGGAAATGTCATCCCGGATTTTGATTTTTTTTGTGGAGACGGAGAGTACAGTTGGTATGGAGGATGTAATAGGGGATCCCCCCTGTGGGCGTTGGCGCTGAGGTGAACGAAAAAGCTCAGCCGCTAGGACTGAGCATGTAAGGCGCGATATAGAACAGACTTGCTGACTCCGGTCATTTCCCGGATCTCGTTGATTGTGTACTGCTTGGAGGCGTGAAGCTTTAGCGCCTGAGCGAGCTTGTCGCTGTCCTGTGATGGTCTGCCTCCGACGCGTCCGCGCGCTCTAGCGGCTTCCAGTCCGTCTCTCGTCCGTTCTTTTATCAGGTCAGCCTCTAGCTGGGCGAACGCGCTGAGGATCGTCAGCATAGCCTTTCCCATTGCTGAGGACGTGTCTATCTTATCTGTGACGCTAGAGAACATTATCTCGCGTTTATTGAGGTCGTCGACAAGGTTGACGAGCTTGGCTGTTGATCGTCCCAGCCGATCCAATTTATAGACGACAAGCGTATCACCGGGACGGAGATAGTCGAGGCAAGCAGCTAGCTCCTCACGGTCGTCATTCCGTCCGCTTTCCTTCTCTTGAAAGATCCGTTCGCATCCCCCCGCTTTCAATGCGTCGAGCT